>JABAQR010000005.1 GCA_019187485.1 Lysobacterales bacterium
AGCCCGACGATCCCGCCTGGGCGCCCTTCGCGTCGGTGCACCTGGTCGACGGTCGCCCGGAGCCGCCGCCCGGACTGGCCGGCGACCGCATCGCGCGCCTGCGCAGCCACGCGCACCCGGCGCTGGTCGCGGAAGTGCGCCGGCTGGTCGCGCTGCACCGGCCGCGCGCACTGATCGTCGAGCACATGGAACTGGCCGGCCTGGTCGACGGCATCGACGCACCGCGGCCGCGCTGCATCCTCAACCTGCAGGACGTGCTGCTGCAGCCCGGCGATCCGGCGCAGGCTGCGGCGGACGCTGCCGAGCGCGCGCTGATCGCCCGCTACGACCAGGTCGTGGTGTGTTCGGCCGAAGACCAGGCTCTGCTCGGAGCGATCCCGAGCGTGCTCGTCGCCAACGGCTGCGATCCCGGGCTCGCCGACGACTACGCGCCGTCGCAGGGCGGCGAACTGCTGTTCGCCGGCCCCTTCCGCGCCGCGATCAACTGGCGCGCGATCACCGAGTTCCTGCAGCAGGCCTGGCCGGCGATCCGCGCCGCCGTGCCTGCCGCGCGGCTGACGGTACTCGGCGGACCGGGTGCGACGGCACGCACGGCCACCGAGCCGCTGTTCGCGCAAGCCGGCATCGAGGTGCTCGAGCAGGTCGCCGACGTGCGCCCGCTGCTGGCGCGCGCCGCGCTGACCATCAACCCGCAGCGCGGCCTGCGCGGATCCAGCCTCAAGGTGCTCGAATCGCTCGCCGCCGGACGCGTCTGCGTCAGCACCATCGACGGCGCCCGCGGCCACCGCCAGCACGGCTTCGCGGGCCTGGTCGAGTGCGCCGACGTGCGCGATTTCGCGGACGCGATCGTGCCGCTGCTGAGCGACCCCGCCCGCCGCCACGCGCGCGAGGCACCCGACCACGCGCGCCTCGCCGCCTGCACCTGGGAAGCCTGCGCGCGCCCGCTGCAGGCGCTGCTGTAACCGCTCTCTCAGAACATCCGGCAAAACATGGTTTTCGTAGGTCACGTCTTCCGCAACGCGGACTACGTGACACGCGCATCGTCGTCAAAGAGTCCGCCTTGCGGATAACGTGACCTACGCCCGTTCCTTGCGCGACGTAGCGCACCGAAGCGGTGCGAGTGGAACTCTCCCCAAGCATGATCCAACGGATTGTTTTTCGGAGCGTTCGACCCAAGCCCAAAGCGTATCTCGAAGGAACTGTGGGAACGGGTTCATCCCGCCACCGGGGCGCCGCGCAGTCGCGGGATAAACCCACGCCCACAGTCGGTCCCATCGAGGCGGCGCATTCGTGGAGAATCCCGCCCCTGCATCCTCCGACCACTGCACGATGACCCAACTGCCCCGCCTGCCTTTCGGATTCGCGCGCAAGCACGGGGTCGCCGTGCTCGGTCTCGCGCAGGGCAAGGCGCGCATCGCCTGCCGGCCGGACGTGAAGCCCGAAGCGCTGCTGGAACTGCGGCGCTTCCTCGGCACGCCGCTGGCGCCGGAGAAGGTGCCGGCCGATCGCTTCGAGGCGCTGCTGCAGGAACTGTACGAGGGCGGCGGCGAGGATTCGCGCTCGATGGCCGCCGACATCGATCAGAAGCTGGACCTGAAACAGCTCGCCGACGAGCTGCCCGAGCCCACCGACCTGATGGAGAGCGAGGACGACGCGCCGATCATCCGCCTGATCAACGCGCTGCTCGCGGAAGGCGTCCGCGAGAACGCCTCCGACATCCACATCGAGCCCTACGAGAATCGCCTGGTGGTGCGTTTCCGCGTCGACGGCGTGCTGCGCGAAGTGCTGAGCCCGCAGAAATCGATCGCGCAGCCGGTGGTCTCGCGCATCAAGGTGATGGCCAAGCTCGACATCGCCGAAAAGCGCTTGCCGCAGGACGGCCGCATCGGATTGCGCATCGCCGGACGCCCGGTCGACGTGCGCGTGTCGACGATCCCGGCCAGCTTCGGCGAACGCGTGGTGCTGCGCCTGCTCGACAAGCAGGCCGGGCGCCTGAACCTGACCGAGCTCGGCATGGACGAGGCCACGCGCGGGCGCCTCGACGAGCTCATCCACCGCCCGCACGGGATCCTGCTGGTCACCGGCCCCACCGGCTCGGGCAAGACCACGACCCTGTACGCGGCGCTGATGCAGCTCAACGACCGCAGCCGCAACATCATGACCGTCGAGGACCCGATCGAGTACTACATCGACGGCATCGGCCAGACCCAGGTCAACACCAAGGTCGACATGACCTTCGCGCGCGGCCTGCGCGCAATCCTGCGCCAGGATCCGGATGTGGTGATGGTCGGCGAAATCCGCGACCTCGAGACCGCCGAGATCGCGGTGCAGGCCTCGCTGACCGGCCACCTGGTGCTGTCCACGCTGCACACCAACACCGCGGTCGGCGCGGTCACGCGCCTGCGCGACATGGGCATCGAGCCCTTCCTGCTGTCCTCCAGCCTGATCGGCGTGCTCGCGCAGCGGCTGGTGCGCATGCTCGATCCGATCGTGCGCGAGCAATATCCGGCGACCCCGTCCGAACTCACCGCGCTCGGCCACGCCAAGGACCGCGGCACCCTGCTGTGGCGCCCCGGCCAGGACATGTTCCACAAGAGCACCGGCTACAAGGGCCGCACCGGCGTCTACGAGCTGGTCGCCATCGACGAAGCCATGCGCCAGGCGATCCACGACAAGGCCGGCGAGATGGACCTGGAAAAGATCGCCCGCCGCTCCAGCCCCGGCATCCTCGAGGACGGCTGGCGCAAGTGCCTGGCCGGCATCACCTCGGTGGAGGAAGTGCTGAAGGTGACCCGGGAGGATTGACGGGGCGCCGGTGGCTTGGCGGCAAGCTGGCACCGGCAATCCGCGAGCAACGACGGCCGCCAAGGGTGACGGCCCTCAGGACATGGTCTCTGGAGGGTGGTGTTCCGCGCCGCCGCACTTGCCGTGGCCCGCCGCCACTGCCGACCTCACTCGGCCATGAAGCCCACCGGTACCCGCGCTTGTGGTGGGCGCAGTCCACCGCCCGAGCAGCCTATCATCGACGCACCTGCCCCCGGCGAGCGCCATGCAGCCCGACCCCAATGCACGCCCGCCCCTGCGCGGCCAGAGCTACCTGCCCAAGAACCTGCCTCGCGAACGTTGGGGCCTGCTGATGCCGGCTGCGGTCGCGCTCGCGCTGCTGCTGATTCTGGCGATCGTGTTCGTGCGCATGACCTCCTGACGGGGCCTGCGGCGGGATGGACGTCGCTCGAAACACGATCCGGCGATCTTTCGCAACGCCGCCATATCCATTCGCCGCCCTCATTCTGACGCAAGTCGTGTTCGGTGCTGAAGTCTGTCGATCCCCCTGATCGGTCGGAGGCGGTATCGATGGCACAGCGTCGGCGGTTGGACTCGGTGGTGTGGTTCATGCGGATTTCGGCGACTTCGACGAGCGGCCTGAGCGCAGCGGCATATTGCCGTGCCCAGGGGTGCCCCTCGGCACCTGGGGGAACCCATTCGCAGTGGCAAACTGTGACACTACGAATCAATTCCTTGGGCCGAACAAGTTTCGAACTCTGGCGATCTCTGCAACGACGGAACTCGACGGGAAATCGGTGCGCGCGGGCGTGCCGAGCCGCGCGCATGCAGTCTACATGCGCCCGCGCAACAGGCTGATGCCTGGCCGTGGTTGCAGGATCTGCCACTGCCGCAGTGGCGCCGCCGAGCGTGCGATCAGGTCTTCCGGCAACATGCCGTAGTTCAGCAGCAACAGCGAGCGCCAGCCGCTCGCGGCGAGACGGCGGATCAGTTCGTCGTGGATGCCGCTGCGGCCGCCCTGCTGCGGGAAGGCGGATGCGCGTGGCATCTGCTCGTAGTAGCGCGCATCGCGACCGTCGGCGTAGACGTCGCCCGCATCGCCCCAGGGCGGATCGCCGAAGATCAGATCGGGGGGTGTTTCGTTGGCCGGCCAGCCGGACAGGTAATCGCTGTGCAGCAGATTCAGCTCGACGCCGTGTCGAAGGGCGTTTTCACGCGCGAGTTCGAGCGCCGGCGGATCGACATCCAGGCCCCACAGCTCCCAGCCGGGCGCGGCCAGCTTCAGCGTGATCGCCAGAGTGCCGGCGCCGACGCCGAACTCGAGCACGCGCAAAGGTCGTGTCAGCGTCGGCTGCAGGCGGCGCCCCTCGGCGAACGCCTGGTCGAGCAGCGGCCGGGACTCGGGATCGGTGATGAAGGCGCGGCGGTCCATCGCGAAGCGTCGACCCGCGTACTCGATGAAGCCGGCGACGTAGGCGGTCGGTTCACCGGACGCGACGCGCGCGCGCAGTTCAGCCAGACGCCGTGGGTCGTCCGCGGCGGCGGCGACCAGCCAGGACTCCTCATCGGCCCTCATGCGGGCGGCGGCAGCACGCGCAGCGCCATCACCGTGATGTCGTCGGCCTGGAAATGGCCTTCGGCGAAGTGGTACACGCTCTGCATGCCCTCTTGCACCCATGCGGTGGCGCTGGATGCGCCTGCGCCGATGCGGGTCAGCTCGTTTTGCAGGCGCGCCTCGCCGTAGAAAGATTCGTCCGTGGCGATCGCGTCGGTGACGCCGTCGGTGTACAGGTACAGGGTGTCGCCCGGGAGCAACTGCAACTGGTAACGCGGGTATTCGGCGCCGGGCATGATGCCCAGCGCGATGCCGCCCTTGAACTCCAGCAGGCGCGGGAGTTCGCCGGGACGGCACAGGAAGGGATGGTTGTGGCCGCCATCGGAAAACACCAGCCGGCCGGTGCGGACGTTGAGAATCCCGAGGAACAGGGTCACGAACTGGCACATCGCATTCTGGATGTTCAGCAGTTCGTTGGTCTGGCGCAGGATTTCCTGCGGCTGGTCGATGTAGTCCGCGGTGGCGCGTGCGCGCAGGATCGAGATCACCACGGTCATGAACAGTGCCGCCGGCATGCCCTTGTCGGAGACATCGCCGACCACCAGGCACAGGTGATCGTCGTCCAGGTAGTAGTAGTCGTAGAGGTCGCCGCCGGCTTCCTTGGCCGGCTTGACGTCGCCGTGCAGGTCCACCAGCAGGCGGCCGTCGTCCTTGTGCAGCGGTGTGAAGCCACGTGGGAGCATGGACAACTGGATGTCGCCGGCGATGCGCAACTCGTTGCGCAGGCGCTCCTTGGTTTCGGTGGTGGCGGTCAGCTCCTTGAGATAGGAGTTGAGGCGCGCCTCCATCGCGATGAAGGAACTGGCGAGCTGCGCCAGCTCGTCGCGGCCCTGGTGCTCCATCGCCACGATCTCTTGCCGCAGCGGCAGGTCGGAGACCGGCTGGAAATCGGTGGCGGCGAGTTCGACGGTGTAATCGGACAGCCGGGTGATCTTGCGCGACACCCGCGACCCGATCCAGAAACTGAACAGGAAAACCACGAAGAAACTGGCGAAGCCGATCAGGATCGATTTGCGCAGCGAGGCATCGAGCTGCGCCTGCAGCGCGCTGATGGTGATGTCGGCGCCGGCCACGTAGCGCGTCCCGGCCGCGGTGATTCCGGGCTTGAACAGGAAGTAGATGTGGCCCCACTGATCGTTGGACTCGCCGTAGCGCGGCTGGTTCTGCTCGAAGGCCTCGGACAGCAGCGGCTCCTCATATTCCTCCCAGTAGGCCGCGTAGTCCCCGCTCGCGCGCTCCTTCGCGGTGCCGTTGGACGAGGTCGTGTGAAACTTCTTGCCGTCGAAGTGGTAGCTGTAGAGGTACACCAGGCCGATGTCGTCGCAATAGCGGGACAGCCGATCGAGGACCTTCAGGTACTCGTCCGCCGGAATCGCGCTTGCCGCCTGCGCGCGGTCCAGATAGCCCTCCGGCAGCATGTCCGGCAGCGCGCGTGCGGCCGCGGCGAGCTTCTGCTCGATGCCATCGATGATCGCGCGCTTCTCCACCAGGTAGTGGTTGGCGGCGAACATTGCGGTGCCCAGGATATTGAAAATCGTCAGGCCGAGGATGACCTTGAAACGCAGACCAAAACGGATGCGGCGTCGCGCGGTCTGGGCAGTGTCGTCGGTCGCGCGCATGGCTCAGTGCCTGGAGGTTTGCAGATCGCAGATCACCAGCAGGCCGTCGTGGCGGGTGCCGAGCAGGCCGGACAGCTCCTCCGCGATCTGGTCCACCGGACGGTCCGGGAACTGGTTGGCGTAGGCCTGGGCGATGTGGTGGGCCTCCGGCGCGAGCGTGCTCAGCACTTCGCGGCGGTCGCCGGGCGACCAGGGTTGCGGTCTGCCGCGCGCCGGATCGAGCGTCCAGCCGGTCGGCGCCTGGCCGCTCGCCGGCACCAGGATCAGTTGCAGCGATTCGCAGGGGTGTACACGCAGCGCCTCCGGCCAGCTCGGGCCGTGTGGCCGCGCGGTCGCCACGCCGAGCAGGAACTCGCGCGCCGCGTCGGCGCGCACCAGGCGTGCGAGCAGGTCCGGATCGCCATCGGCTGCGCGGCAGCGGCCCACGCACAGGTACCAGCCTGCGCTGCCCTCGCGCCAGCCGCAGAAATCTTCGGGCGTCGGCCGACCAATGCGCCGCTGCGCGCACTGGACCTGGCCCAGGGTGGGCGGCAGCGGCTGTCCCAGTTGTGCGCGGTACGCGTTCGCGAGTTCCTCGTCACCAGGCAAGGGTTCGGCCTGGAAAAAGCGCCGCCGGGTCTGGTGCTTTTCGTCGGCGAGCAGGCTGGTCATGGTGAGCAGGGTACCACCGAGGTCGTTCAGCTCGCGGATACGCCCAGCCGGCCAATGCGAGAGATAGCGGCCGTGAGCGGCATCGCGGGCTGCCGACGTCAGCGCCGCCAGCTCACCGCGGGCGATGCGTGCGACCAGTTCGGTGGCGAGAATGCCGGCCAGCAGCAGCGCCAGCAGCAATCCGCCCAGGCGCCGCCGGAGCGCCAGCATTTCCGCTTGCAGCGATCGGTCGATCTCGGCGATGCCGATGACTGCGCGTACTCCACCGGCGGCGTCGTGCAGCGGCGCATAGCCGACGTTGAGATCGCCCTCGGACGGATCCCGGCTGTGCAGCTCCCAGGCCAGACCGCCCGCGCGCAATGTCGTCGCGACCGCGCCGAAGGGCGGAGCCGGCGGCGGCACGCCCTCGGCGTCGAACAGCGTGCGCTGCGTCCACTGGTTCCGACCGGGCTCGAACCAGGCGATGCTGACCGCCCCCAGTCGCCGGCTGTAGCGTTCCAGCTCCGCAGCGGGCGAGTCCGTGGCCTGCGGCGCGATCTGGTCCCAGAAGCCGGCGATGCTGGCGGCGGCGCCCTGCGCGCGCTCACGCAGGCCCCATTCGAGCTCGTTGCGCTCGGTGTACCAGACCAGCAGGCTGTTGATCAGACCGAGCCCCAGGAACAGCGGCAGGATCGCCAGGTAGTAGCGCAGGCGCAGGCTCACGACTGCGGCTCGCCGAGGTAGTCGACGCCGAGCAGCGGCATGCGGAAGAAGCCGACCAGCAGCGCCGGGCACTCGTTGATCACGGTGAAGAACTTGCCGCGCGGCAGCGACAGGGCGAGAAAACCCTCGGGCCCGGCCTTGATCGCGAACGGCGCCGCCTTGCCGGTGAGCAGGATGGTGGTACCGAGCACCGCCTGCATGCGCGTGCCCTTGGCGTCGACCGCATGGCCGTCGACGCGCACGTACAGGCGGGCGATCACACCGCCCTGCTCGCAGATCAGCGCACCGGGCTCGAAGCGGTGCACGCGCATGGCGGTGGCAATGGTGAGCAGCTCCTCCGGATTCAGTTCCGAGAACGGGTATACCGCGTGCAGCGCGAGCAGTTTTTCGGCGAGCGTCATCGTGCACCGGTCTCCGTGTCGGCGGCGCCCACCAGCGTCAGGCCATCGGCCCAAGCCAGTCGCTGGCCTGGCATCAGCCGTACCGTGGCCTGGTCGCCGCATCGCTGCGAGCGGGCACTGCCGTCGGCCTCGATCAGCAGCAACGTGAGTTCTTCGCGCGTGCGCACGCGCAGTTCCGAACGCGACGAATCCCAGCAAGCCACCGCCGTCACCATCGGCATGGTGCTCAGCAGCGCATCCTGCGCCGCCGCCGGCGCCAGCCGCTGGAGCAGGGTCCGTGCCAGCGACTGCACGTGCGCCTGCTGCGAGATCAGGCGCAAGGGATCGAGACCACCGGAGGCCAGGGTCCACAGCATCCCGATCTCGCCGTGCGCGCAGGCGGCATGCTCGGACGCGGGCCGCTCGCTCTGCATGCGCGGCGGCAGCGCGCCGGTAGCGGCGCCGACGAGGTCGGTCAAGGCGTTCTCGAGCGCGATCTGCTCGCGGCCGGAAGCGAGCGCCCGCTGGTAGCCGACCGACTGTCGCGCCTGGGCGGCCAGACGTGTGGACAGGGCATCCAGGCTTTGCGCCAACTGGCCGATCTCGTCGCCCGAACTCCAGGCCACGCGCGAGCCGTGGTAGCCGGCGGCGATCCGCAGCGCGGAATCCTTGATCTCGCGCAGCGGCCGGGTCAGCCCCTGGGAAACCCGCAGGGATACCGAGCCGGCCAGCAGCAGCAGGCCGGCGCCCACGAAGATCACCGAGAACAGCGCATAACGGGTCTTGTCGCGGATCACGCCGATGTCGACGTCGGCGCCGGCGATCGCGACCACGCGCCCGCCGTGATCGTAGATCGGCTCGCCGGCGACCTTGATCAGGCCCCATTCCTCCCATTCGCGGATGTCGGAGACGAAGCCCTGGCCTCGCGCCTGCGCCTGCGTGTAGTCGTTGATCGTGGCGACATCGGGAACGTCGTCGAGATAGCCCGGCGGCGAGTGGTCCTCGCCCAGCGAGCCGTCCATGATGTAGCGGATCTGATCGCCGCCCAGATACACCAGGGTGTACAGAAAGGTCAGGCCGGCCAACTCGCGGGTGCGCCGATATGCGGGGACCAGACGGGCGAACCAGGGATCGCGTTCGCTGAACCAGCCCGGCGCAAAGTCCTCGGCGACCGTGCCCTCCTCGGGGTCGATGCGCAACAGCGACGAGCCGGCGGCATAGAGCGTGTCGCCGATGCAGGCGAGCGCTTGTACGCGCAGTCCCTCTGCCTGGAGCTTCACTCGTCGCAGCAGTTCGCCGTCGGCGGCGAATTCGAGCAGCGCACCGTCCTTGGCGGCGATGCCGAACAAGCGGCCGGATGCCGCCGCGGTCAGCGCCGAAACCTCCTCCGCCAGTCGCAGCTTGCCCGGCGGCCCGGTCAGCGTGGTCAGCTCGCGACCGCGCCGCAGCCACAGCGCGTCGGTGATCGCGAGCAACTGGTCGGCCGGCGTCGGCAGTGGATCGGGCGCAGAGAAGATGCGATCAGGATCGAGCCTTGTGTGCAGCGTCGTGCCGTCGGCAGAAAGCACTGCGAGGTGCCCGCTGGCCTGGTCGAAGGCGAGCGAGCGCGGCGCCTGCATCGGCGGCGTGGGCAGGGCCAGGGCGCCGCCGTCGCCAGGATCGATCGCCACCAGTTCCGCGCGACTGCCGTCCCAGCCCCACAACTGACCTGCGGGTCCGGGCAGCAGGTGCACGATTTCGCGCGGCTCCTGGTAGGCGGCATGACCGTCGCCATCGGTGAATTCGGCGGCACCGTTGCCCAGTGCGATGAGTTTCTGATCGAAACCGTGCAGGATGATGTCGTAGATCGAGCGATAAACCACCGCGCCCCAGATCGCGGTGGCGACCGCAAGCACCACCGTCAGCGACAGCATGATCAGCGTCTGGAAGTTGACGGTGAGCTTCATTCGATCGCCGCGATCGTCTTGAACTGGTACAGACTGACGCCCATCGCCGGGAAGATCTCGATCGCGCGCATCACCGCCAGACCCGGCAGCACCAGGGCGCTGCAACCCTCTGAAACCACACGTTCCCGGCGACGCTTGTCGCCCATCAGCACGCGCTGGCCGAAGGTGGCGCCGGCACGCGCGGTCCAGTCGCCGCTGCGGCGGGATGCGACCACGCTGCCCTCGGTGATGACGTACAGCTCCTGCGTCGGCGCGGTCTCGTCGTAGACCAGCTCCCCCGGCTCCCAGCGGCGCTCGAGCGCGTGCCCGGCGAGATAGTCGAGCGCGAGGATGCGTGCGTCCGAGAAGAACTCGGCGCGCACCAGCGAAGCAACGCGGTCCACCGGGTGCGCGGCGAAGGCGAAATTCACGCCGGTATCGACGAAGCGCGGCAGCAGCGCCACCAGCCACTCGTTGACGCGGCCGGACTCGTTCTGTTCGAGGCGCGCGCGCAGCAGTTCCAGGCCGCCGGGAAGCTCGTGCTCGCGGAAGGCGGTCAGGCCGGCAGATGCCTCCAGGGCGATGCTGCTGCCGGCGGCACGACGCAGCACCGTCTCCACCGTCAGCGATTCGCTCGGCGAGGAAGCGAGGCCACTGCCCGGCACGGTCGCCTCGATCAGTCCACAGATGCGCTGGAAGATGCCGCGCTCGCAGCTCTGCTGGATGGTTTCGATCGCGTTCGCGCGGTCGCGCGGATTGGCGAAGGCGAGCGAGGCGCGGATCAGGTCGAAGTCCGGCAGGCGCCCGGTCAGGCTGAGCAGCTCGAGCACGAACTCGAGTCCCTCGGCGGCGGCATCGCGGTAGAAGCGCGTCAGCACCGTCTGGCCGACGCCGCGACCGCCGTCGGCGGCGAGCGCGCGGTGCGCCAGCACTGCCTGGTGCGCACGCTTGAGTTCGTCGTCGATCAGCTCCTCGACGATCAGCAGCAACTGCGGCATCGCCAGCCGGCTCAGTGCGCGCACCGCCACCGAGCGCGAATGGAAGGGAGCGGAAACGTTGCGCAGCAGGTGGATCACCGCCGGAATCGCCTTCAGACCCATGCCGGCGATGGTCGCCTCGAGCCGACGGCTCTCGGCCGAGGAGAAGTGCTCGGCCGCCCACAGCAGCGGCTGGATCGCCGCGGTGTCGCCGATGCGCGCGACGATCGCCAGCACCAGGTCGCGCTCCTCGGTGGAGCCATCGCGCACCAGCGGCAGCACCTGCGGCAGCAGCGCGGAAGAATCCGGAGAGGCGAGTTTGCGCAGCGAACGCAAGGCCTCCAGCCGCAGCTCCTGGTCGCGGTCGGCCAGGAAGCGCAGCAGCTCGCTGGCATGGCGTGAATACCGGGAATCGCCGATCGCACGGATCGCGTAGCGGCGCGACTGCGCGTCGCCGTCGAGCAGCGCGCGGATCTCGTCCAGCGCCTGCGCCACCTCGTCGATGCGGCTGCCGTTCCAGCGTGCGACCGCGATCGCGGCCTGGTGCGCGGGGTGGCCCGAGTGGCGCCAGTCCTGCAGCCGACGCATCGGGAAGGCGCCGGAAGAGGTGAACTCGTCGAGCACTTCGGGCTCGTTCGGGCCGTGGTCGCTCTCCAGCCACAGCAGAGTTTCGGCCAGCGCTTCGGTGTCGCCCTGCTGGATCAGCGCGGAGATCGCCGGGCGCAAACGGTCGGCTTCGTCGGCGCTGGCGGTTGAGAGGAAATTCAGCAACGCTGCGCGCGCCGCCGAATCCTGCAGCCGCCACAGCAGCTCCACCGCGAGCAGCTGTTGCGGACGTGAACCGGAAAAGGCGGTGTTGCGCAACAGGGTGAAGTCGGCCGCGCCGAGCTGGGCGCGCCAGACGCTCTCGGGGTTGGCGAAATCCAACCAGTCGCTGCGCAGGTTGACGGCCAGCGCGCGCACGTAATTCTGGCGTATGAAGCCAGCGACGGCGAGCGCGCCGCAGGCGGCGAGCAGGCCCGCCAGCGCCAGGTTGTCGGGGTCGATGCGGCTGGCCGAGTAGTACAGAAACAGACCGACGGTGGCGCTCGCGGCGGGTTCGGCCATCGCCTCGATGAAGGTGCGCAACTGCCGTTTCACGCCGGCCGGCAGCGCGTTGTACAACAGATTGATGTTGTTGAACTCGATCGCGACGAACAGCGTCTGATAGGCGTAGAAAGCGAACAACGCGGCGGCGAAGCCGGTGTTGAGATAGAAGAACACGAAGGCACCGAGGTAGGCGAAAGGCACCACCAGCGCGGTGCTGCCGACGCCGAGTCGACCGACGATGCGGTTGAAGAAGAACAGGTTGATGATCAGTGTCAGCAGGCCCGCCAGGGCGTACAGGCCGCCGAGCAGGGCAGCAAGTTCGTCGGCGCTGCGCCCGCGCGCGAACTGCCCCAGCGCCAAGTACTCGAGACCGCCGGTCAACGCCACCATCGCGAAACAGATCGAGGCAACCGCAAAGGCGAAACGCGAATTCGCGAAGGTGTGTCCGATGAAGCGCAGCAGACCGAACAGCGACAGCGACTCGTCCGACTGCGCCTCATCCGCGGCGATCGCGCGGAAGCGCTTGAGGGCGATCACCAGCACCGGAAAGGTGGCGATGGCGACCACCGACCAGACCAGGAAGAGCTTGGCCGCCGGCACCACCCCAGTCAGTCCGCTGACGAGGCCGCCGCCGAGCATCGAGCCGGCCGAACTGCCGGCGGCGATCAGGCCGTACAGGCGCTTGCCGTCGAGGATGCTGAAATAGTCGTCGGCGAAGTTCCAGAACAGGGTGTAGAGGGCGATGAACCACAGGCCCGCATAGAACTTGGTCGCGAACAGGAACCAGCGTTCGTGGCCGAAGCTGTCGCCGCCGAAGCCGAAGAACAGGCCACCGACCACCAGTGTCACCAACGTCAACTGGAATAGCGCGCGCACCCCGAGGCGCTCCACCAGCAGCGAATACAACGGTGCGTAGACCAGCATCACCACCGGCATGAAAATGAACACCACCGGCAGCATCTCGATGCCCAGGCCCGCCAGGAACAGCGAGTCGGCCGCGACCGTGCCGATGGCCACGCCGGCCTGCAGCAGGCCGGCCAGCAAGGCGAACAGCAGCACCTTGCGGCCTTCGTCGGGCAACACCTGGAACAGGCTGCGGAACTGCGAGTGCACGGTCAGCCGCCGCGCGTCGGCGGGCGCCGCATCAGCAGCACATGGCTGACGTGGCGGTGGGCGCCGGCGCGGTACCCAGGATGTGCGGACTCGACCCATTCCCGGCGCGCCGATTCGATCGGCTCGAATCCGGCCACCACCAGTTGTTGCTCGGCTTTCGCCGGCGCGACGAAGCGATAGAAATAGGCGCTCTGGTAGAGAAAGCTGTCCTCACTCAGCTTGCGCATGTCCAGACCCGCGACGCCATCGTCCAGGCCCGGAATATTGCACAGCAGGAGGCCGCCGGGCTTCAGGACGCGGTACAGCTCGGCGAGCACGCTCTCGGCGTTCGGCAGGGTTTCATAGACGTCGAGCAGCAAGATCGCGTCGAAGTGCGCCGCCGGGTAGCCGCTCGCGGAGAGATCGCCCTGGCGCAGCAGCGTGCGCCCACGCAGTGCCTGCGGAATCTTGTCCAGCGCGTGCCGGGAAGCATCGATCGCGTGCACCTCGTCGGCGCCGCAGTCGAGCAGGAAGGGCAGGTTGCGGCCTTCGCCCACGCCGGCGTCGAGCACTCGTGCGGGCGCGCGCAGCGCGGTGCGCAGGGCCGCACCGAAGTCTCCCAGGAAGGGCAGTGGATCCTCGCCCCAGACGAGCTCGCCGGTGGCGGCGTAGAGCCGGTCCCAGGCAAGCTTGTTGGCATCCGCGAGCTGCGCGACGTCGTGTTCGGCGATGCGCATGGATTGCGCCAGCAGATGTTCGCTCAGCTCGGTGCGCAGGCAGTGCGCGCTCGCCATCGACGCCCCGTAGCCGCCGGCGTTGAGGAAGCACAGCACATCGCCCTCAACCAGCGGCGGCAGGCCGATGTCCTCCGCGAACAGGTCCAGCGCCTCGTTGAGGTTGCCAGCGATGCTGACAGTCTGTGCGGCGCCGGGCCGCCGGCGCGCCGGTGCCGGCACCAGCGGCAACTGGTAGAAGGCGGGTTCCGGGTGCACGTTGAAGCCGGCATCGACGCCGACGAATATCCGTCCACCCTTGCTTTCGACCTGGGTGACCTCGGTCAGCAGCACGCCGGCGTCCTTGACCAGGTAATCGCCGGGCTCGATGCTGAGGGTCAGCTCGCGGGCGCCGAAGTGCTTGCGCACCAGCGCCGCCCAGGCCGACAGGTCGAGTTCGGTCTCGCCGGCGACCAGCGGGATGCCGAGTCCGCCGCCGAGGTTCAGTTCGGTGATGCCGGGCGCCATGTCCAGGAATTCGCCGATGCGCTCGTACACGCGCTCGAGCGCCGGCAGGTGCCGGTCGAGCAGACCGCAGCCCGCATGACAGTGCAGGCCGGCGAGTTCAAGACCGAGGTCGGCAGCGAGCGCGTGTGCCTCCAGATAGCGGTCCCGGTAGATCCCGAACTTGCTCGGCCGGCTGCCGCCGGCATAGCGGACGTGATCGTTGTAGCCGACCGCGCTCGCCGGGTTGATGCGCAGTCCGAGCCGGCGTCCGGGCGATGCCGCGGCAAATCGTCGCAGCGCACTCAGCGAGTCCGCGTTGATCCACAGTTGCGGCCAGCCCGCGAGCGCCGCGTGGTCGGCGCGCGACAGGCAGCCGGCGGTGAAGGAGATGTGCGCTTCCTCGAAGCCGCAGGCGAGCGCGTGACGCACCTCGCCAGGCGAGGCCGCGTCGATGCCGAGCCCGAGCTCGCGCAGGTGCGCGAGCAGCGGCGCATGGCGGTTGCTCTTCATCGCGTAGAGCAGGCGCACCGGGCGGCCGATCTCGGCCAGCGCCGAACGCATCCGCGCCACGTTCTGGCTGACCCGCGCCGCGCAATAGGCGTAGGCGGGCGTACCGAACTCGCGCGCGAGCTCGGACACACGCCGGCCACCGAACCAGAGTTCGCCTTCGGCGTCGTAGTGGCGGTCGGTTCGCTCCCACCATTCGGCAACGATGGCGCCGCGACGGGCGTGGCCGTGTGCGTCTGCTTTGCCCATGCACTCCTCGATGCGTGCTCGACCGGTCGGATCGACGCCGTCGCAGCCGACGGTCGACGGCACTGCGCGTTCCCTCGCGACAGGCGCCGCCGATGATGCGCGTTCGCGTCCGCAAACGCGCCCACCCGCGGCATTCGGTAATGCTCGCGACGAATTGTGAGAAACGGTGGTCGGCGCGCGTCTCCGGGCACCACTCGCCACCCATCAATGCCCGCCCTTGTCGCGCTTCCAGCCGCGGTGGCGGATGTCGAGGTAGAGGCTGTAGAGCGCGGTGAAGGTCGGGAACAGGTTCTGCAGCACGCCGACCGAATCCTGCTTGGCGGAGAACGAGAAGTAGGACAAGGTCATCAGGCTGCCGACCACGCTCATGTACCAGAACACGCGCGGGATCACCGGCTTGCCGGCGCGCTTGCTGGCGATGAACTGCACCACCCAGCGCATGCCGAACATCAGCGCCCCGGTGTAACCGATGATCTTCCACCAGGTGACGTGCAGGCCGGTCCATTCCAGCCACAGCAATTCTTCGTTCACTCGAATCCTCGATCGACTTCCGACGAACCCCGGATGGACCGGTTCGGATCGTTCCTACAACTCATCAACTTGGGTCAGCCGGCTGCGCGCGATCAGCCAGGCCACGCCGCGCAGGTCCTTGAGGCCGACCCAGGCGCGCTGCAGGTTGCCGTACTTGCTGCGTCCGGCGGTGCGCGGCCGATGGCCCACCGGGACCGACACCGAGCGCCAGCCGGCGCGCTTGACGAGTGCCGGCAGGTAGCGGTGCATGTGGTCGAACCAGGGCAGGTCGAGGAAGGTCGCGCGCTCGAACAGCTTCAGGCCGCAGCCGGTGTCCGGGGTCTCGTCCTGCAGCAGGCGCGCACGGATCGCATTGGCGATGCGCGAGGCCCAGCGCTTGCTGCCGCTGTCGCGCCGCTGCACGCGCCAGCCGGCATACAGCTTCACCGTCGGATCGCCGGCGTCGCGTGCCGCGAGCAGGCGCGGGATGTCGGCCGGATCGTTCTGCCCGTCGCCGTCGAGGGTGGCGATCCACGGCCCGCGCGCGGCCTTGACGCCGGTGCGGATTGCCAGGCTCTGGCCGCTCTGGCGCCGGTGGTGCAGCACCCGCAAGCGCGGGTGCGCGGCCTGGAGGGCGCGCAGTTGCGCGAGCGTGTCGTCGCCACTGCAGTCGTCGACGAACAGCGCCTCCCACTCGATGCCGAGCGGGCCCAGCGCCGCCTCGATCTCGGCCAGCAGCGCGGCCACATTGTCGCGCTCGTTGTGCGCCGGGACGACGACGGAGAGTGCCGGCGGGGCGCCGGTGGCCAGCACGGGCATGAATGAGCGCGTAGACGCGGTTTTGTGGGCCGCGAAGGGTAACGGAAAGCCCGCGGGTGCTCCACCAAACCGGTGGGCGGCGCCCGTCGCTGTTATCCTCCGCGGCCGGCCTACATGGCCCGCGGCGCCGCGAGCGCCTGTCCCTCGTTCCGCAGCCCGCACGTCGGCTCCCGCAAGGCATCCATGCAGCACATCCGCGAGTTGATCCACAAGGGCCAGTTGGACGAGGCCGAATACCGCCTGCGCGACCGCCTGAACGATGCGCCCGGCGATGCCGAGGCGCTCAACATGTATGGCGTGGTGCTGGCACGCAAGGGCGACGCGCTCGGCGCGCGCAGTCACTTCAAGCGCGCCATCGACGCCGCGCCGAACGAGCCGAGTTTCCTGGTCAACTATGGCCTGCTGCTGGCGCAACAGGGCGATTCGCTGCGCGCCGCGGAGTTCCTCGAACGCGCCGCGGCCCTGGATCCGAACTGGTCACGCGGACATGCGCAGTTGGGCGAACTGGCGCTCGCTTCGGGCCAGCTCGAATCCGCCGAGCAGCGCTTCCGCACGGCGCTGCGCGCCGACCCGGAGGATCCGCAGGCGCAGGTCGGACTCGCGCAGATCCTGCTGCTGCGGGGCGACGCCGAGCAAGCGCTCGCACTCGCCCAGGCAGCGATCACGCGCATGCCTGGCGATGCGCGCGCGCAGGCGGTGCTGGGCATGATCCTGCTCGCCAAGGGCCATCATGCCTTCGCGCGCCAGGCGCTCGACAACGCCCTGCGGCTGGAGCCCGCGAATCTGCGCGTGCGGCGTCTGGCGGCGCGCGCGCAGATCGCCGACGACGATGGCGAAGCCGCCTTGCAGACCCTGCGCAGGATCCACGAATACTCCGACGAGGACGCGCCGGTACTTGCGCAACTGTGTGAGCTGCTGCTGCGCGGGAAACGTCAGGACGGGCTGATCGAGTTGCTCGATCGCGCGCTGGTGCGGCTGTCCGACACCCGCCTGGTGCATGCCGCCGCCGAGGCGCGCGTGCGCGCCGGCCGCATCGACGATGCGATCTCCCTGCTCGGTGCCTATGCCAAACCGGAGGCGCACCCCTCGGTGTGGACTCATCGGCTCGGACTGCTGGCGCGTCAGAACCGCCTGGACGATGCCTGGCAGCTGACGCAGGACTGGGTGGAAGCGCAGCCGCACCAGGCCGATGCGCACGCCGAACTCGCGATCGGCGCCGAACTGCGCGGCGACGCGGCGCGCGCGCAGCAGGCGGTCGAGAAAGCGCTATCGCTGGATGCGCGGCAGCCGAAGGCGCTCGCGATCGCGGCCGCCTACGAGCTCAAGTCCGGCGGACCGGGCGCGCACTGTGCGGCGCTCGCTGCGCTCGAAGGCGCCGCCCAGGGACTTGCGGCACGTGCCACGCGCGGCTTCCTGCTCGGTCATGCCGCCGACCGCGAGGGCGATTCCGAGCGCGCGGTGGCGCGCTGGCTGGACGTGCACGCGGCGCTGCCGAAACAGAAGATGCCGGCGCTCGCCGACCCGCTCGGCCCGCCGCGCGAATTGCCGATGCCGCTGCCGGCCGAGGGGCGGCCGCTGGTGCTGCTGCCGTTCATTCCAGGCAGCGGTGTCGATGCGCTGCTGCGCGCGCTCGCGCGTGGCGACAGTGTCGCCGTGCTGAGCGACCGCCTCGGCCCGCATGGCCGCCACGACGGTCTCAGCGCCGACCAGCGTCCGCAGATCGAGAACGGTTTGGGCGAAACCACGCTGCAACTGTTCCGACGCCGCTACTGGCGTGCACTGGACCGTCTCAAGCTGCCGGCTTCGCGGCTGGCCATCGACGTGCTGCCCGCGCTCGAATGGGTGCAGTTCGCGGCGCTGTCGGCGGCACTGCCGCAGGCGCGCGTACTCGCCTTCGTGCGCGACCCGCGCGATACCCTGCTGCACTGGCTGGCCTACGGGACCACCCCGGCGCGGCCGATCGGCAGGCCCGAACTCGCGGCCAACTACCTGTTGCGCCAATATCAGCACCTCGACCGCATGCGCGCCTCGGCCGGCTTGCCGGTGAGCGTGATCCGCGCGGAGGAGTTCGACAGCGACCGCGATGCGCTGCGCGAACGCCTGGGCCAGGCCCTCGGCGTAGCGCCCGCTTCGCTGACGCTCGACGCGCCGCAGCGGCCGGTGCTGGCCGGACTGCCCGAGCGCCTCGAACCCGGCCACTGGCGCCGCTACACCGCCCCGCTCGGCAAGGCCTTCCGCCTGCTCGTGCCAGCGGCGAAGCGCTTCGGCTACGAGTGACCCGCCGCCGAAATTCCAACCCGCGAAGGACGAAACACGATCGCCCCGGCCGAATGGGAATGCGCTGTCATGAGGCATAGCATAACCATTTGTTATACAACGATATGATTTCCCAATCGGTGGAGCCTGGCCAGGTCGAGCGAAGCAACCAGCGTCTGCGCCCACCGCGCGCAGGCGCGCGCATTCGGGTGATAACCGTCCTCGGCAAAGGCCGCGGGATCATCGGGGACGGGCGTCGGCAGGTGGCACACGCCAGGCGATGAGACGGCGAGCGCGCGACCGACCGAGTCCAGGCGTGCGGCGCGCCACCCGAGGGCCTGGCGCAGCGGCGTCGGCAAGGCCGGGAAATGTTCCATCGGCGGTATGCCGGCGAGCACGATCAGCGCTGCCGGCGAATGCGCGCGCAGACCCGCGAGCAACGCCCGCAATTGCAGCGCGAATCGGCCTGCAGTCGTCAGACCGGTGACGTCGTTGACGCCGACCGAGACGAACGCCAGGTCTGCGGATGCCACCGGCAGTCGCGCGAGCTGCGCCCGCAGTTCGCGACAGCGCGCGCCGTTGCAACCCGACGCGTGCCACTCGACGCGTGCGCCGCAGCGCATCGCCAGCGCCCGCGCCAACTGCCCCGGCAACGCATCCTCCAACCGCTCCACGCCGACGCCGTCGACGATGGAATCGCCGAGCAGCAACAGTTTGAGCGGCTTGCCCTGACCGACCACGCCCGCGCGCGCGCCGGTGGCCGGCGGCAGCCGCCGCGCGCTGCACTTCAGCCACAGAGCCTGGGGCAGCAGCACGGGCAGAGAGAGCCAGAAGAGCGGGCGCAGCATGGTTGGCGGAGAAGGAAAATGGGACGCCGGGTCCGGAGGGAGGAGGCGACGGGGGCGGACGGCTTTCACGCCTTCCCACCAAGTCGTGGAGGGCATGTGCATCCTGGCCGGGACGAGTGGCGTTCGTGCCCACTCTTCCCGGTTCCTTCTACGCTTTTCCTTTTCTCGCTTCCTCGAACAAGCGTCGCTTGACCCGGATCAGTGAGCTGATCTCGTCCTCGCCGCGGCCTTCGGCCATCAGCGTCGAGTAGTCGCGGTGGGCGGCGTCGACCGTCGGCAGGCGCGTGCCGAGGGCGGCGGCCATCTGCTGGACGATGCCAAGATCCTTGTGCAGCAGCGCGAGCTTGAAGCCGACGTCGTAGCGGCCTTCGAGCATGCTCTGGCCGCGCTTCTCCAGGAACCAGCTGTTGGCGGCGCCCGCGGTGAGCACCGCGAGCAGCTCCGCGCGCGGCAAGCCGAGCGCTTCGCCGAAGGCGAGCGCTTCGCAGACCGCCTCGGCGATGCCGCCGATCATCACCTGGTTGACCGCCTTGGTGGCCTGGCCGGCGCCGACGCCGCCCATGCGCACCAGGCGTGCAGCAAAGGCCTCGAAGGCCGGCCGCGCACGTTCGAGCACTGCGGCATCGCCGCCGACCATGACGCTGAGGCGCCCGTTCCTGGCGCCCTCGACGCCACCGGTCAGCGGTGCGTCGAGGAAATCGACGCCGATGCTCGCGAGTTCCGCCGCCAGGTCGGTCGCGGTCTGCATCGCCACCGTCGAGGTGTCGACGACGATGCCGCCGGCGCGCAGGCCCGGCTTCAGGCCCGCGACCACCGCGCGCACGTCGGCGTCCGCGGACACACAGACGAACACCAGATCGCTGCAAGCCGCCACGTCGGCGAGCGACTCCGGCGCGGCCACGCCGAGTTCGGCCGCGAGCGCGCTGGCGCGTTCGCGCGTGCGGTTCCACAGCGCGACGAGCAGCCCGCGCGCGGCCAGGTGACGCGCCATCGGCGCGCCCATCGCGCCGAGACCGATGAAGGAGCAGCGGAGTGGATGGGTCATCGTATCGAAGCCTGGGGAAGGAGGGCACGAGGGCACGACCTGCATCCGAGCTCCCTCACTCGTCGTGCAAATACGTGTACCCCACCAGCCCGGCCTCCAGCGCCTCGGCGACGCGCTTGGCATCGGCGGGGTCGAGGCCGGCGGCGGCGATCTTGGCGCGGTAGGCCATGCGCAGATGGTCGATGTCGTAGCCGACGTAGCGCAGCAGCTCGTCGGTGGTGTCGCCCTGGCGCGCGGATTCGAGTTCGAAGCCGCCATCGGCCAGGCGCACGCAGACGCAGTCGGTGTCGCCGAAGAGGTTGTGGATGTCGCCGAGCGTCTCCTGGTAGGCGCCGACCATGAACACGCCGAGGTGGTAGGGCTCGCTGCCGGGTGCGTGCAGCGCGAGCGTGGTGTGCACGCGCTCCTCGTCGACGTAGTGGTCGATGCGACCGTCGGAATCGCAGGTCAGGTCCTCGAGCACGGCGCGCCGGGTCGGACGCGCGTGCAGGCCGGCGAGCGGCATGATCGGGAAGATCTGCTCGAGCGCCCACACATCGGGCATCGACTGGAACACCGACAGGTTGACGAAGTACTTGTCGGCGAGCTTCTCGGTGAGCTCGTCGAGCGCCTGCTGCTGGCCGCGGCCGTCGTGGCGCAGGCGCGCATGGATCGCGTGCACGATCGCGTAATAGACGTCGTCCAGGGCGGCGCGCTCGGCCAGCGACATCGCGCCGAGCGCGAACAGGGTCTGGCCCTCCTGCTGGTGGTGCTGGGCCTCGTGGTAGACCTCCAGCAAGGGCCGCCGGTCGAGTTCGCCGTAGAGCTCGTGCAGGTGCTTCAGCGCGCTCGACTGCGCGTGCGCGCCGGCCGCCGGATTGCCCTCCGGCATGCGCTCGACCGCGGTCACGTCGGACACCAGCACCGCGTGGTGCGCGGTCAGCGCGCGTCCGGATTCGGTGAGCACGCGCGGGTGCGGCAGCGCATGTTCGACACAGGCCTCGGCGAGCGGCGCGACGATGCTGTGCGCGTATTGCGACAGGCCGTAGTTGATCGAGCAGAAGCTGCGCGAGCGCGTGCCCTCGTAGTCCACGCCGAGGCCGCCGCCGACGTCGACGTGGGTGATGCCGTGGCCGAGCTTGCTGAGCTCGACGAAGTAGCGCACCGCCTCGCGCATGCCGTTGGCGATGTCGCGCACGTTCGAGATCTGGCTGCCCATGTGGAAATGCAGCAGCTTCAGCGCGTCGCCGTAGCCGGCCTGCTTGAGCGCATCGGAGAGTTCCAGCGCCTGGCGCGGCATCAGTCCGAACTTGGCCTTGTCGCCACCGGTGTTCTGCCACATGCCGGCGCCGATCGAGACCAGCCGCATGCGCACGCCGAGCAGCGGCTGCACGTCCAGCCGGCGCGCCTCCTCGATCACCAGCTGCAGCTCGCTGGCCTTCTCGATGACGATGTAGACCTCGAGCCCGAGCTTGCGCCCGATCAGCGCCAGGCGGATGTACTCGCGGTCCTTGTAGCCATTGCAGACGACGGTGCCGCCGCGGCTCATCGCCAGCACCGTCATCAGCTCCGGCTTGCTGCCGGCCTCGAGGCCGAAACCGCCATCGCCGCTGCGCACCAGCTCGGCCACCACGTCGCGCTGCTGGTTGACCTTGATCGGGTAGATCGCCGTGTAGCCACCGTCGTAGTGGCGCGCCGCCATCTCCTGCTCGAAGGCCGCCTGCAGGCGCCGCAAGCGATGCCCGAGCACCTGCGGGAAGCGCAGCAGCAGCGGAATGCGCAGCCCCTGGCGCCGGGCCGCCGCGATCACCTCGGGAAAGGCCACCGACGGACCTCCGGCACCGAGCGGCTGCGCCACCGCCCTGCCCGCCCCGTCGACGTCGAAATAGCCCTCCGACCAGTGCGGCACGCTGTAACTGCGGCGCGCGTCGGCAATCGTCCAGTCGGCGGTCATCGGCAGGCGCCTGCAGGCAGATCAGGGGCCGCGCAGTCTAAGCCGTCCGGTGTCGGGTCGCAGCGTCCGCGCCGTACGCGGGCGGCGCGGCAATGCCCGCGCAAGACGTCTCAGCCCACCGGCTTGACGAACTTCAAGGTCATCCGGTCAGACTCGCCGATGTCCCGATACCTGGCCTGATCTGCCTCCGGAATGTCCTGCAGGTTGTTGCTCGGCGGCAGCGTCCACACGCCGTTCGGATGATCCTTGGTGTCCTTCGGGTTGGCGTTGATCTCGCTGCGCTCGGCGAGTTGGAAGCCAGCCTTGGTGGCGAACTCGATCAACGCGGACTCCGGGAAATAGCCGGTCTCGGTCAACGCCTTCAAGTCGCGGGTGTCGTCGGGCTTCGCGCGGTGTTCGACCACGCCGAGCACGCCACCCGGCCTCAGCACCTTGAAGAAACCGTCGAACATGGCCTGCACAGCGTCCTGGCCAACCCAGTTGTGGACGTTGCGGAAAGTCAGCACCAGATCAGCCGAATTCTCGTTGCCGAAAGTGGGCGTCCGCAGGTCGATCTCGACGACATGCGCCTGGCCGTAGAGTTCCGGACTGGCGGCAAGCTTGTCGCGGAAAGCCTGGTTGGTCTTGGCGTAGTAGGCCTTCGCGCCCTCGCTGGCGATGCTCTGCGGATCGATGATTGCAGCCATGTAGTGACCGTCGTTCATCAGGACCGGGGCGAGGATCTCGGTGTACCAGCCGCCGCCCGGTGTGATCTCGATGACGGTCTGGCCGACGGCGAGGCCGAAGAAGCCGAGGGTTTCCTTCGGATGGCGGAAGACGTCGCGCGCCTTGTTGGCCTCGCTGCGGTGGGAACCGGCGAGCACCTCGTCGAGCTTGGCGGCGAAAGCGTCGGACGGAAGACCCGGCGGCGCCGGAGGCGGCGCCACGGCGGGCGCGGTCGCCGATGCGGGAAGGGCTGCGTCCTGCGGAGCGGTGGAGGGCTGACAGGCTGCCAGCGTCAGGGTCAGCAGCGTTGCGAGCAGCGTCTTGTGCATGGCGGATTCTCCATGGGCACGGGGAAGGCCGCGGTTCTAGCACAGGCGCCGTCGCGTTGCGCGAAAAATGCGCGGGGCATCGGTTTTCCGGTGCGTGCGGGAATCGCCTGGACGGTCCGCCGGCACTGCCAGCAGGAATCGGCGTGGAGGCTGATCGAGGTGCGCATTTCCCTGCCTGCGCCTACAATCCGCGCCCTCGCTCGGGGATGGGGAAGATCATGAGGGAATTGCGCACGCGGGTCTTGAGCCTGGCATTGGCGATGGTGCCGCCGCTGGCACTGGCCGCGCCGTCCGGCCGCGAGGTGCAGTTGCGGGGCGCAGCGCCGGCACCCGAGCGATACGCGCAGGCGCAGGATCCGCGGCTGTTGGTACTCGCTGCCGGCATCTTCGATCCGGTCCGCGAGGAGTTGCGGCATCCCCTGGCAACCCTGCGCGCACCGGGTGCGGGCCGTTATGCGGTGGTGCAGTTCGAGACGGATGCAAAGGCCGATGCCGACTGGCTCGTCGCGCGCGGCGCGCGCGTGGTCGGCTACGTGCCCAACCACGCCTTCCTGGTTGAAGCCGACGCCGACGCGCGCGCGGCGCTGGCGGCCGATGCACGCGTGCGTTTCGTCGGAGCCTGGCGCGCCGACTACAAGATCGCACCATCGGTGGCAACCGCGGATACCGATCATGTCGCGCTCGGCATCCTGCTGTTCCGGGGCGAGGATCCGCGTTCGCTGCTGTCCACCGTGGCCGCGCTGACCGGCGATCCGCTGCCAGGCGTGATCGCCGGCGCGGCCTTCCCGCAACTGCGCGTTGGCGTGCCGCGCGCGCGCCTCGCCAACGCGGTGGCGGCGCTCGCCGCGCTCGACGAGGTGCAGTGGATCGAACGCTTCGAGTATCCGAAGCTGTTGAACGCGGCGGCGGTGTGGCCATTGCAGGCCAATCAGGCGGCCGGCGCGAATCCGGTCGGCAATGCGCCGGTGTGGGCGCAGGACATCCTCGGCAGTGGGCAGATCGTCGCGATCGCCGATTCCGGAATGGATCGCAACGAGGGTTGGTTCAACCGCTACAACGCGGGTGGCGGTGTCAACACCGGCATCACCGATGCCGATTCGCCTTCGCCGCCGATGATCGGAACGCTCCACCCGACGCGCAAGGTGATCGGCTATTTCGTGCAGCCCGGCGCCACCGCCTACGACAACGATTCGACCTGCCCGGGCGGCTTCGCGACCGGTTTCCACGGCACCCACGTCAGCGGCACGGTGGCCGGCGACTCCGCCACCGCGTCCACCCCCACCGAGCCGAATTACGACACCGGCGACGGCATGGCGCCGAATGCGCAGATCCTGTTCCAGGACCTCGGCAACGACACCTCGGGCTGTCTGTCCGGCGAGGGTGGCCTGCCGATGTTCCAGCAGGCGCGCAACGCCGGCGCCCACATCTCCAGCAACAGCTATGGATCGCAGTACAGTGGCGCCTACTCGGGCAGTGATGCCGAGGTCGATCAGGCGGTCTGGCTCAATCAGGACCTGCTGATCGCGGTGGCCGCCGGCAACGATGGCCCTAGCGGCACCACCATCGGCCATCCGGCACACGCCAAGCACGCGCTGACCGTGGGCGCGCTGGGTTCCGGCAATTCCACCAGCACGGCCAGCTTCAGCTCGCGCGGCCCGACCAGCGACGGCCGGCGCAAGCCCGACATCATGGCGCCGGGCACGCTGACCTCCGCGCTTGGCAACACCAACAACGCCAATCCGCCGGCAAATCCAGACCAGGCCAATACCCAGACCATCTCCGGCACGTCGATGGCGACGCCGGCGATCGCCGGCACGATGGCACTGTTGCGCCAGTACTTCACAGACGGCTTCTATCCCAGTGGCGTGAAAACCGCCGCGAATGCGCGCAAGCCGCTCGGCGCCGAGATGAAGGCGCTCGCGACCAACACCACTGCCTTCCTGTCGACCACGCCGGGCAATGCCACCGGCTGGGGTCGCATGTGGCTGGACCACAGCCTGTACTTTCCCGCCGACGCCCGCGAATTGCGCATGTTCGCGCGCGAACACGACACCGGTCTCGCCAGTGGCGAAATGCACGAATACCAGGTGCAGGTCGGTGCGGGCCAGGAGTTCCGGGCGACGCTCGCCTGGTTCGATCCACCAGGTACACCGGGCGCCGCCGGTACCGCGCTCGTCAACAACCTCGATCTCGAGGTCATCGAAGGGGCCAACACCTATCGCGGCAATGTCGTCGGCGGCACCGGAGCGAGTGCCAACTCGACCACCGGCGGCAGCGCCGACACGCTGAACCCGCTGGAACAGGTGCGCCTGACCGCCCCCGCCGCCGGCATCTACACGATCCGCGTCAAGGGCACGGCGGTACCCGGCGACGGCCAGACCGGCTCCAATCGGCAGGGCTACGGTCTCGCGGTGTCGATGGCGCAGTGCCCCACGCTGGTGACTGCCGCGCCCGCGGCGCTCAGCGCCAGCAACAACGGCGGTGCCGTGGACGTGAACGGTGGGCTCCTTGCCGGCGCCACCAGCTACCAGCTGTATCGTGCCGACGGCAGTTGCGCAGGCGCCGCGACCAGCGACTTCCAGTTGGTCGCCCACGGCAACGGTCCGACGATCAGCGATGCGCGCACCCAGGGCGGCTACCAATACGCCTACAAGATGCGCGGCGCGGACGCCTGCGGCGAGGGTCCGATCAGTGCCTGCAAGGACATCGTCTCGACCGCGCCGTGCACGCTCTCGCCCAGCTTCAACCAGGCGACGGTGACGGTGACCAGCCAGAACCCGGGCGCCTGTGAGACCCGCGTGCAGTGGAGCGCTGGCCAGAGCAATTGCCCGGCCGCGCCGACCCTGCGCTACAACGTTTACCGGTCGACGGACCCATTGTTCACGCCGGGGCCGGCCAACCGCATCGCCACCGGCATCAGCGGCAACGAGTACATCGATGACACCACTCTGGGTCTCACCACCTACCACTATGTGGTGCGCGCCGAGGACAGCACCAGTGGCAACCCGGGTCCTTCCGGCGGCAACGAGTCGATCGGCAGTGTGCGCGTCAAGCACACGCCGGCCGCGGCCGCCTTCGTTCCGGGAGACTTCACCGACGGCGCGGATACGCCTTCTTTCCTGACGCTCGGCTCACCCTGGTCTTTCAGCAACAATTTCGCTTCCGCCGGCAGCTTCAGTTATCGCAACGCTCCCGATGCGGCCACCAATTATTCGTCGGATACCTGCGCGACGCTCACCTCGCCGGTATTCAACCTGCCGGCCGGCACCTCGGTGCTGAGTTTCCGCGCCCGCTACAACCTCGAAGCCAACTGGGACGGCGTGGTTCTGGAGGCGGCGGTAGACGGTGGCGCTTTCGCGCCGGTGGCGCCCGACGGCGGCTATCCCTCCAGCTTCTCGCAGACCGGCTCGCCGCCGATCAACGCCTGCGGCTACCCGGCCTCGCAGGGTGCCTTCTCCGGCAACACCGGCGGCAACTTCCAGACCTTCACCCGCAGCTTCACCGGTGCCACTCCGCGCACCGTGCAACTGCGCTGGCGCTTCTCCTCGGATCCCGGATCCGAGGAGGCGGGCTTCTATCTGGATGAGGTCAGCTTCACGAATGCCTCGCGGCCGGCGATGTGTCTGGGCGGCAACGCGATCTTCAACGATGGATTCGAGAACTGAGGGCCGATCTTCGGCGCACGGGAAGGCGCGCCGGATTGCCGATCCCGGACGCACCGCTGCCTGGCGGGGCGTCGGGAATACCTTTCTCGCGGATCTGGTCGCTCCGTCCGGTGGCGAGCTCAGTTGAGGAATTGTCCCAGTTCGAGAATGCACAGCTCGGTGGAGCGCTGGCAGTAGGGTCCGGGACCGCCTTGCGCATCGCGGCCTAGGGTCAGATTTACGTAATAGGTCTGTCCCGGGACCAACTCGCAACGGAAGCTTCCGGGCTGGCCGCTGATCCAGGTCACGCTCTGGACGCCGGCGACTTCCGATACGCAGTGCGACGCATTGAAGGCAGGGTCGAAACAGCCCGGCACGCGCGAGATCGCCACCCAGCCGGCGCTGTTGGCACCCGGTGGGACCGGTACCCCGAGCAATTCACCCAGTTGTCCGGCCGGCCCGGCGGTGAAGCGCAGCGAAACGTAGCTCTCGGGCGGAGGGATGAAGCGCACCACCTGGTTGTAGCCGGGCCAGCCCTGAAAGTACAGGTCGTTCCACTCGAAGTGGTAGCCCTTGGCGTACAGCGGTGCGCAGGCGGCGTCCTCGAAGCCGTCCGCGTGGATCGGTTCGTTGCCGGCGTGGGTTTCGGCAAGCAGCAGCGCACCGACTGCGAAGAGACCACCGCGCACACACGCCAACCCCGGCCCGTCCGTCTGCTGCATCGATGGCTCCAGGGCACGAATCCCCGCGATTCGTGATTGTGACAAGCGCCCCGGATGGTGTCGAGACGCTGGTTTGCGCACTGGTCGCAGGCGGGTGGGCCACGTACGATGCGCTGCCCACGCTGCCGCAGCTTGCCAATGCCCATGGTTTTCCCGCTGGTCCGCAGCGCGCTCGCGGCGATTCTGGTGCTCGCCACCGACGCAGCCGGCGCGACCAACTGGGTGGTGCATGCCGGGGGTTCGCGCCAGGAATTCGTGCCGCGCGAGCTGCTGATCCAGCCCGGCGACAGCGTGACCTTCCGCAATCTCGGCGGACTGCACAATGTGACGGCCGACGACGGATCCTTTCGCTGCGCCAACGGTTGCGATGGACTGGGAGGAAACGGGGCGGCGAGCGCGCAAATCTGGAGCGCGACCCTGACCTTCGTCCGCTCCGGACGCCACGGTTATTTCTGTGAGCCGCACGGCGCTCCAGGCGAGGGCATGCACGGCGCCATCGTGGTCGCCGGCGCACCGCCGGTGGCGGTGCCTGCCAATGGCCTGATTCCACGCATGCTGCTGGCGGGGCTGCTGCTGCTCAGCGGAGCGCTGCTCGCCCGGCGCTGATGGCGATCGATGCACGATCCGCCGATTGCGCCAGGCAGCGCACCGAGGCGATCGCCTTCAGGCCAGGAAACCCATGTATCCGCCCGCCGGGTTGTAGTGCGCCGACGGCGAGAAGTTCGACAGGTTCGGGAAGATCAGTGCGATGTCGCTGTGGTCGAGCCCGAACCAGCGCGCGAGGGTGGCGCCGTACTGATCGACGGATGTGGTCGGGATCAGGCGGCCGTTGCCGTCGCCGGGATCGTTGAGGTTCGGCGAGGGCACGCCGAAACTCGAGGTCGGGTCGAGCAGGCTCGGCATGACCAGGCCATAGTTCGCGGCCGCGCCCGAGAAGCCGCAGCCGTTGCCATAGAAGCGCCCCCCCTGCACGGCGCCGCCGAGCACCAGTTGGTGCGAGCCCCAGCCGTGGTCGGTGCCGCCGCTGTTGGTGGTCATCGAGCGGCCGAAGTCGGAGGCGGTGAAGGCGGTGGCGACGCGCGCCAGGGTGCCCCCGGTGATCGGCACCGAGTTCAGCGCGAGATAGAAGCCGGAGAGCGCGCGCGAAAGCTCGCCGAGCAGGTCCGGGTGCTGCGCGAGCTGGTCGGAGTGGGTGTCGTAGCCACCGGTGTTGACGTAGAAGACCTGGCGCTTCAGGCCGCTGTAGCCGGAGACGTTGTGATACGCGGCCCAGATCAGGCGCGCGGCGGTCTGCAACTGCGCGTCGAAGTTGTAGCCGTTGGCCTGCGGGAAGAAGCTCGCGAAGGTCGGCACGCCGGCCGCGTTGAGCACGCCCTGCATGATCGCCGCGGTCGCCACCGAGTGGTTGATCGCGCCGGCGTAGGCGCGCTCGAGGATGTGCGCCTGCGCGCCCTGCGCCTGCAGCGCGTAGAAGGCGTTCTCGAGTTGCCCGTGCTGGTCCCAGGGCAGATCCACGGTCAGCGCCTGGCTGGCATTCATGACGTAGCCGTTGACCTGGCTGCCGCGGATGAAGGCGTCCTCGCCGGACAACGAGGTCAGGATCGGGATGTTCGGCGGGTTCGCGCTTGCGACGAGGTCGCAGATGCGACCACCCCAGCCGGTCGCCGGCTGGTTGCTCGGCGGCGAGGACTGCCAGTACGCGGCCTGGTCGGCGTGCGAATACAGTTGCGGCGGCAGCGCGGTGTTGCCGGCGAGGTACTGCGCCTGGGTCACCGGGCCGACCAGGGTGCCGACGTTGGCCATCACCGCGAGCGGACTGCTGGCCTGGTTGAACAGCGCGGCGAGCTGCGGCATCTGCGCGTGCATCGCGTACTGGATGCCGTCTCCCGAGGAGCCGCTGAGGTCGCTCAGCGGATGCAACTGGGCGCGGTCCAGGGCCAGTTGCGGGCGCACCCCGCCGGCGCCGTAGAAGGCGTTGAAGGCCGCCTGGGTGTAGGGCACGATGGTGTTGAAGCCATCGTTGCCGCCGTACAGGAAGACGCAGACGAGCGCCTTGTAGTCGTTGAACACGTAGCTGGGCTGCAGGCTCGCGGCTTGCAGCAACTGCACCTGGCCGAGGGCCGAGTACAGGCTGGCGCCACCGAGCGCGGCGGACAGGGTTTGGCGGATGAACTTGCGGCGGTCTGGGCGCATGGCCACTCCTACTTCTGGACCATGTATTCGGCGGAGGTCTGGATCAGCAACAGCGCCCGGTGGATGCGCTGGAAGCGCCAGTCGGGCCCGTCGGCGCTGCTGACCGGGTTCAACGCGGTGAGCAAGGTCTGACGCATGAACGGGGTCATCTGCCCGGACAGGAAGCGCAGGTTGTAGGCATCGATCAGGCGTGTCGGCGGGTCGCCGGGTCCGCCGTTGGCATTGCCGGCGAGCGCCGCATCCTGGGCGCGGTCGATCTTGACGTCGCCGATGTCCTCGTCGGGATCGCAGGCGATCGCGATGTCGAGCCCGAAGGACTTGCCGGCGGTGCTGTTGGTCGAGTTCGCGACCAGGGTATCGGTGTGCAGTTGGAACTCCGGCGCCACCAGCCCGGCGGCGGCGACCTCGCCCGGCGGCGCGTAATCGGGCTGGAAGAAGTTGAACACCGAGAAGGCATTCAGCGGCGCCTGCGCCACGCCGCTGCCGTAGATGCTGTCCGAGGTGCCCCAGGCGGTGACGTAGCCGGCGTAGCGGTAGGGCTGGTTCTGGTAGTGATAGGTGACGCCGCCGACGCTGTAGTTGCGTCCGCAGTGGTGGCGCGCGCCCATCGCGCGCCAGAAGTGGGTCAGGCGCAGCAGCGGTTCGCGCAGCTTGCCGAAGGTCTCGGGCTGGCGCAGGTGGCCATAACGGGCCTCGGGGTCGAGCAGGATCGCGCGCACCACTTCCTTGAGGTTGCCGCGCACATGCGCCGGGCTGCCGTCGTCGTTGAACACCGCGGTGATGCGGGCCACGTAGGCCGGCGAGGGGTTGCTGGTGACCAGCCGCTGGATCAGTTGCTTGCCGATGTAGGGCCCGACGTTGGGGTGGCGGAAGATGTTGTCGAGCGCGAAGGCGAGGTCGCTCTGCGGGGTGCCGCCAGCGGCGAGCACGCCGCCATTGACCGCACCCGGGTAGCTCAGCAACTGCTTGACCGGGATGTCGTTGCCGGCCTGGGTACCGTTGTCGTGCCAGTCCGGGAAGGCCGCCATCGGGGTCTCGAAGTTCGCGCCGGTGGTCCAGTCGGGGCCGCAGTCGAGGAAATTCCCGCTGTCGCAGTCGGACCAGTTCCAGCCGGTGAACACGTGCGCGAAGTGCTTGACCACCGCCTGCTGGTAGGTCGGGACCGGCTGGCCGCCGTTGAGCTGCGGCGAGCCGTCCGCGTTCAGCATGACGAGGCCAATGCTGAACAACTGATTGACCTCGCGCGCGTAGTTCTCGTCCGGATGCACGTTCTGCGCGAGGTTGGCGCGCGGGTTGCCGAGCATGTTCAGGTACACGCCCATCGCCGGGCTCAGCGTGACCTGCTCGAGCAGCGTGCGGAAATTGCCGAAGGCGTTGTTGACGAGCACGTCGTAGTACCAGGACAGGCCGTTCGGGAACTGCGAGAGCAGTGCGTTCTGGTCGGAGACGACGAAGATCTCGCTGAGCGCGAAGGCCACGCGCTGGCGCAACTGGTCGCGGTGGATGATCAGGTTGTTCTGCGGGTCGGGGCCGCCGAGCGCGGCCAGGAACCAGCCCTCGCGCAGCGTCGTCGTGCCGGTGTTCTCGTCCAGCACGTCGTCGACCCAGTTGTAATAGGCCATCTGCGAGGTCGCCGCGGCGTTGAACTGCTCGTCCAGCCAGGCCGCGTAGCGCAACTGGCGCAGCCGCGCGATGTCGGCATCGGTGGGCCCGAAGGTGGATTGCGCGAGGAAGCGCGCGGCGTCCTCGTCGTTGAACGGCCCCGCGACCAGGTCCTCCATGCCATCGCCGAACATCCGCCCCGGCAGGCGGTCGGGCGTTGCAGCCACCAGCGGCAGCGCCGCCAGCAACAGCGCGCAGGCCCCCACCCGCAGAGCCCAATGGTTGTACATGCAGATCCCCCCTGTGGCCTGCACCGTGGTCAGTGCGGCGCGAGCATACGCCGATGTCAACGAATGCGACTGTGACCACGGTCCGGTCCGCAGCCCCGGAGCGTGCTTCCACGGTCATCGGGTACACGCCAGGTTCCCGCGCGCCGACCTATCATCCGCGCTCCCCGCCCGCCTCCGAGCCCGGCATGAGCACCCGCATCGATCATTCCCGCGTCATCCGCGCGCCGCGCGGCAGCGCGCTTTCCTGCCGCAGTTGGCTGACCGAGGCGCCGCTGCGGATGCTGATGAACAACCTCGATCCCGAGGTCGCCGAGAACCCGGCGGAACTGGTGGTCTACGGCGGCATCGGCCGCGCCGCGCGCGACTGGGAGTGCTACGACGCGATCGTGCGCAGCCTGCGCGAACTCGGCGAGGACGAGACCCTGCTGATCCAGTCGGGCAAGCCGGTCGGCGTGCTGCGCACGCATCCGGATGCGCCGCGCGTGCTGCTCGCCAACTCCAACCTGGTGCCGCACTGGGCCACCTGGGAGCACTTCCACGAGCTCGACCGCAAGGGCCTGATGATGTACGGCCAGATGACCGCCGGCTCGTGGATCTACATCGGCTCGCAGGGCATCGTCCAGGGCACCTACGAGACCTTCGTCGAGATGGGGCGCCAGCATTACGCCGGCAGCCTCAAGGGCAAGTGGATCCTGACCGCGGGCCTTGGCGGCATGGGCGGCGCCCAGCCGCTCGCCGCGGCGATGGCCGGCGCCTGCTCGCTGAACATCGAGTGCCAGCAGAGCCGCATCGACATGCGCCTGCGTACGCGCTACCTCGACGAGCAGGCCAGCGATCTCGACGACGCGCTGGCGCGGATTGCGGCGCACACGGCGGCAGGCCGGGCGGTCAGCATCGGCCTGCTCGGCAACGCCGCCGAGATCCTCCCGGAACTGGTGCGCCGCGGCGTGCGCCCGGACGCCGTCACCGACCAGACCAGCGCCCACGACCCGGTCAACGGCTACCTGCCGGCCGGCTGGAGCGTGGACCAGTGGTTCCAGCGCCGCCAGGCTGACCCGGCCGGCACCGCGCGCGCCGCCAAGGCCTCGATGCGCGCCCATGTCGAGGCCATGCTCGCCTTCCACGCGATGGGGGTGCCGACCTTCGACTACGGCAACAACATCCGCCAGATGGCCAAGGACGAGGGCCTTGCCAACGCCTTCGACTTCCCCGGCTTCGTGCCGGCCTACGTGCGCCCGCTGTTCTGCCGCGGCGTCGGGCCCTTCCGCTGGGCCGCGCTCTCCGGCGATCCCGAGGACATCGCGAAGACCGATGCCAAGGTCCGGGAACTGATTCCGGACGACGCCCACCTGCACAACTGGCTGGACATGGCGCACCGGCGGATCGCCTTCCAGGGCCTGCCGGCGCGCATCTGCTGGGTCGGCCTCGGCCAGCGCCACCGCCTCGGCCTGGCCTTCAACGAGATGGTGCGCACCGGTGAGCTGAAGGCGCCGATCGTGATCGGCCGCGACCATCTGGATTCCGGCTCCGTGGCCAGTCCGAACCGCGAGACCGAAGCGATGCAGGACGGCTCGGACGCGGTCTCCGACTGGCCGCTGCTGAACGCGATGGGCGCGGTCGCCGGCGGCGCCACCTGGGTTTCGCTGCACCACGGCGGCGGCGTCGGCATGGGCTACTCGCAGCACTCGGGCATCGTCGTCGTCTGCGATGGCAGCGAGGCCGCCGACCGGCGCCTCGCGCGCGTGCTCTGGAACGATCCGGCGATGGGCGTGTACCGGCATCACGACGCCGGCTACGAGATCGCCAGCGACTGCGCGCGCGAGCAGGGGCTCAAGCTGCCGATGGGCTGAGCCGAGAAGCCGGTTGTCGATTGGCGGTTCTCGGTTGTCGGCAGCCAAAACGGCCGCCAGGACGGCGGCTCTCCAGCGGCAACAGCGTACGAGCTTCATGGAGGGCGGCGCTCCTGCGCCGCCGCTCCGCCGACAGCCGCCAACCGCCCCACCGAATGCCGCGCTTCCTCTACCTCGCCCTCGCCTACCTCTGCCTCGCGCTCGGCTTCATCGGCATCTTCGTGCCGGGACTGCCGACCACGCCCTTCGTGCTGGTCGCGGCCTGGGCCGCGGCGCGCGGGTCGAAGCGGCTGCACGCCTGGCTGCACGCACACCGCGTGTTCGGACCAATGGTGCGCGACTGGCAGGTCTACGGGGCCGTCAGCCGCCGCGCGAAGTGGGCATCGACGCTGACCATGATCGCGTGCAGCGCGATCTTCTTCCGGACCTCCCCGCGCTGGTGGATGGCGGCACTCGGCACCGCGATCATGGCCTGCGTGGCGGTGTGGCTGTGGCTGCGGCCCGAACCGCCGGGTGACTACTGAGTTCTGAAGGAAGAGCTTGGGACGCAGAGATCGCAGAGGAAAAGCAGAGAGAACGCAGAGTCGGCAGATCTGTCCGGCTTCTGGTCGGCCTCGCCGCCGGCCGCCGGCGGTGAATCGCTGCGCGATACGCCGCCCTACGCAAAATCAATGCCTTGGGACATGTTTGGTGAGAACACAGAGAAAGCAGATCGGTTGAATCAGTTCTCTCTGTGATCTCTCTGCTTCTCCTCTGCGTTCTCTGCGTCCAACGCTTTCGCGCGAACTCGCGATAAGCCTCAGCCCGCCGCGCGCGCCTGCAGCATGGCCACCGCCGGCAGCGTCTTGCCTTCGAGGAACTCCAGGAAAGCGCCGCCGCCGGTGCTGATGTAGCCGATGTCGTCCTCGACGCCATACTTCTCGATGGCGGCGAGGGTGTCGCCACCGCCGGCGATCGAGAACGCGCTGGATTTCGCGATCGCCTGCGCGATCGCCCGGGTGCCCGCGCCGAAGGCATCGAACTCGAACACCCCGACCGGGCCGTTCCAGACCACGGTGCCGGCGTTGGCGATCAGCTCCGCATAGTGGGCCGCCGTGCGCGGACCGATGTCGAGGATCATCTCGTCGGCCGAGACGCTGTCGATACCCTCGATGGTGGCCGGCGCATCGGCGGCGAAGGCCGGCGCGGTGACCACGTCCAGCGGCAGCGGGATGCTGGCGCCGCGCGCGCTGGCCTTGGCGACGATCGCGCGCGCGGCGTCGAGCAGATCGGCCTCGTGCAGACTCTTGCCGACGCCGTGACCGGCCGCGGCGATGAAGGTGTTGGCGATGCCGCCGCCGACGATCAGCTGGTCGACCTTCTCGACCAGGTTGCCGAGCAGTTCCAGCTTGGTCGACACCTTGGAACCGGCGACGATCGCCAGCAGCGGCCGGCGCGGGTGCGCGAGCGCCTGCGCGAGGGCATCGAGCTCGGCCGCCAGCAGCGGCCCGGCGCAAGCCACCGGCGCGTACTTCGCGACGCCATGCGTGGAGGCCTGCGCGCGGTGCGCGGTGCCGAAGGCGTCCATCACGAAGATGTCGCACAACGCGGCCATGCGCCGGCTCAGCGCCTCGTCGTCCTTCTCCTCGCCGACGTTGAAGCGCACGTTCTCGCACAGCGCCACGCTGCCCGGCGCCACCTCGACGCCGTCCAGCCAGTCGCGCACCAGCGGCACCTCGAAGCCCAGGTGTTGCGACAGCCAGGCCGCCACCGGCGCGAGCGAGGCGGCGGCGTCGAATTGGCCCTCCTTCGGCCGCCCCAGATGCGACATCACCAGCACTTGCGCCCCGGCGGCGGCGGCGGTGCGAATGGTTGGCAGGCTCGCGGCGAGACGTTGTTCACTGCCGATGCGTCCGTCCTTGACCGGCACGTTGAGATCCTCGCGGATCAACACCCGCTTGCCGGCGAGGTCGAGGTCGATCATGCGCAGGAAATTCATCGCGGACTCCGGAAGATGTGTTCAGCCGCCGAGCATAGGCGCTGGCGGTCGATCGCGGTCGCACAGCCACCGCCACGCTGGCGCAGCACCCCCCGTTTGGCGGATGCTTCGCATACCGTCCGCGGGTCGTGATCGAGCCCGGCCGGTCCACGGCCATGGTGTGCACCGGGAGCGCATCAGGGCGGTCGGCATCGTCGCTGCACTGAGGGGAGCACATGGGCCTGTTCGACTTTGTCCGCGGTTTGTTCGGAAGCAAGTCGACCGACGACCGGCGGACGCGCAGCCGCCCGCGCGTCAAGCGCGGCACCCAGATCCTGATCATCGACGACTCGACGACGGTGGTGACCATGCTGCGACGCATGCTCGAGCAGAACGGCTACGAACCGCTCGAGGCCTTCGACGCCGAGAGCGGCATCCAGATCGCGAAGGAGAGCCTGCCGCGGCTGATTTTCCTCGACATCGTGCTGCCCGGCATGAACGGCTTCGCCGCCTTGCGCGCGCTGCGGCGCGAGCCGCTGACCGCCGAGATCCCGATCATCATGATGAGCGGCAACGAACAGGCCACCGAGCATTTCTGGGCGCAGAAGATCGGTGCCGACGACTTCATGAAGAAGCCCTTCTCCCGCCCCGAGGTGTTCGCGCGCGTCGACCGCCTGCTCGGGGTGGCGAAAGAGTAGGGGGCGTTGCGGGTTGCGGGGTATCGGTGAAAGCGGCGGCGCGGGAACGCCGCCCTCCAGCAGTCCGCACCGCCCGGGTGTCACCCGCAGGGCCGCCGTCCCGGCGGCCGCTGTTGCCTCCAACCGGCACCGGCAACCCTCTGCATAGGCCATCCGTTTACCCGGTCACCCGTAACCTACGGCCCTTCCGCCGCGTCCTGTACAGGGCATAGCGTTGCCACACCGCAGCCCGAGTGTCGGCCAGTGCGGAGTCATGAGTTCCGTACCGGGGCGACCCGATCCGCGAGGGATGAACCGTCGGCCATGGATGGCCGGCCCGCATATCCAGCGCGCAAGCGATGGATTTTTGCGAAGCCGACTCCGGACATGCGCCGGACCCGGCGCGGGCTGGCGAGCCCAGGATGGACTCGTCCGGACCCAATTGCTTTCTTCCCAGGAGATGGTCATGGAACACACGCTGGAAGAGCGCTTCGTTGATCGGCTGCTGCATGCGCTGGCCGCGCAGCGCGAGCACGATGGCCAGCCACCGGCAGGACCGGACTGGCAGGCGTGGGCCCGCGCAGCGGCGTCCGCCCCCGCTCCCACCCCGATCTGAGGTTCCGCATGAACACGCATTCGCTCGCGACCGCCCTGGTCGCCGTCCTCGCCGCGTCCGTCGCGCACGCCGCCACCATCGTCGCGCCGGGCACCAGCCAGGATTCCGTCAACAAGTCGCTGATCGTCGCCGCCGGCAGCGCCGTCCAGGACGTTGAAACCGTCAATGGCGGCATCGACATCCAGGATGGCGCCAGCGCCGAATCGGTCGAAACCGTCAACGGCGGCATCGACATCGGCCGGGACGCTAGCGTCGAGTCGGTCGAGACCGTCAACGGCAGCATCGAGATCGGCAGCGGACTCAAGGCCAGCGGCGATGTCGAAACCGTCAACGGCCGCATCGACATCGGTGCCGGATCGACCGTGGCCGGCTCGGTGTCCACCGTCAACGGCCACATCAGCCTCGACCAGGTCACGGTCACGGCCCATGTCGAGACCGTCAACGGCGGCCTCGACTTCCAGGCCGCGCGCATCGGCGGCAATGTCGAGATGGTCAACGGACGTGCCGAACTGCAAGGCGGCACCGTGGTCGCCGGTGACCTCATCGTGCGCAAGTCCAAGGGCAACTGGGGCTGGGGCAGCAGGCCCAAGCCGCCGGTGGTCATCGTCGGTGCCGGCAGCGAAGTGCGCGGCACGCTGCGCATCGAGAACGAGGAAACCAGGCTGTTCGTGCACGAAAGCGCGCGCGTCGGCGCCGTCGAAGGCGTGCAGGCGCAGCGCTACTCCGGCACCCAGGCCCCCGAGTGAACCTGTTCCGGAACTATTTGCGCATCCTGCAGTCGTAGTTCACGCAGGGCGCACACTCCGACATCCCAACCCCCCGGGATGGTGCAAGCGACAGCGAAAACGGGACCTCTTCGAACCGGGCTTCGTGCCCGGTTTTTTTTCGCGACAAGCCGGAGCCGGCACAAGCGGCCTACAGGTCCGACATCCCTTCCGGCGTGCCGCTCTGGCCGACCCGCAGCAGCTTGAGGGTGTTGGTGCCGCCGAGCAGGCCGGTGTGGTCGCCGGTGGTGATGATCACGCGGTCACCGGCGGACAGCCGACCCTGGGCGTGCAGCAGTTCCACCGCGAGGCGGGTCGAATGGGTGACGCCGCTGCCTTGCGGATCGAAGGCGACCGCGTAGACATCGCGGTACAGGCCCATGCGCTGGCGCGCCATCTGGTGGCGGCTCATCGCGTAGATCGGGATGCGCGAGCGGAAACGCGAGAGCCACTGCGCGGTGGCGCCGGATTCGGTCAGGGCGATGATCGCGCGCACGCCGATGCGATTGGCCATCGTCATCGCCGCCATCGCGATCGCCTGGTCGGTGCGCGCGATGTCGGTGGGCGCGTGCAGCATCGCGTCGCCAGGCTCGAACTGGCGCTCTGCGGCTTCGCAGATGCTGCGCATCGCCGCCACTGCCTTGTCCGGGTGTTTGCCCGAGGCGGTCTCCTGCGACAGCATGACCGCGTCGCTGCCGTCGATCACCGCGTTGGCCACGTCGAGCACTTCGGCGCGGGTCGGGATCGGCGATTCCACCATCGACTGCAGCATCTGGGTGGCGGTGATCACCACGCGATGGCGCAGCACCGCCTCGCGGATGATGCGTTTCTGCAAGCCGGGCAGCTCGGCATAGCCGATCTCGACGCCGAGGTCGCCGCGCGCCACCAGCACCGCGTCCGAGGCGTCGATGATCTCGGCGAGGTTGGTGATCGCCTCGGCACGTTCGATCTTGGCCACCAGCGCCGCCGAGGAGCCGGCGCCGCGCAGCAGCGCGCGCGCCTGGTTCATGTCCGCGGCCGAGCGCGGGAAGGACACCGCGAGGTAGTCGGCGCCCATGCGCGCGGCGAGTTCGATGTCGCGCCGGTCCTTGTCGGACAGCGCGTCCACCGACAACCCGCCACCGAGGCGGTTGATGCCCTTGCGGTCCGACAACCGGCCGCCGATCTGCACCCGCGTGTGGATTTCGAGGCCGTCGATGCGCTCGACCTTGAGCGCCAGCAGGCCGTCGTCCAGCAGCAGGGTGTCGCCGGCGAACACGTCCTGGCACAACTGCTTGTAGCTGACGCCGACGCGGTGTTTCGTCCCCGGCGCCGGCTGGTCGGCGCAGTCGAGGATGAAGGGCTGCTCGGGCTCGAGTTCGATCGCGCCGTCGGCGAAGCGCTCGATGCGGATCTTCGGGCCCTGCAGGTCGGCGAGGATCGCCACCTCCACGCCCAGCGAGGTTGCCACCCGACGCAGCTCCTCGGCGCGCCGCAACTGGTCCTCGGCGGTGCCGTGCGAGAGGTTCAGGCGGATCACGTCGGCGCCGGCCTCGATCACCCGCGCGAGCATCCCGGGCTTGTCGGTGGCGGGCCCGAGGGTGGCGATGATCTTGGTGCGGCGGCTGGCCATGGCGTGCTCCCTTCCCTGGAGCGAAGACTCTAGCCCGTGCGCATCGCCCCTGCACGCTTGCCAAACATCGTGCTGCTCGCACGCGCGCAGACGGCCGCTCGTCGGCAGGCAGTAGAATCACGCCCCCGCCTGGAACCGCGCGCACCCGATGACGCACTCCCCCGAACTCACCGTCGCCTTCGTCGACAAAGCCAAGGGCGTGCTGGTGGGACTGCATCGGCTGATCGCGGAAACCTGGGACGCCGCGCGTGCCGAATCCTCCCAGGAAGATCTGGGCGCGCTCGCCGACTACGCCGGCAACCTCCAGTACGAGGATGTGCGCTCGGCGGTGCTCGACCTGTACGCCTATCTCGGGGTGTTCGCCGAGGACGGCCGCGAACCCAAGCCAGCGCAACGCCAGGAGCTCGCGCGCCTGGCCGAACATGTGCAAACGGCGGTGATGGTGCTGGCGCCGGCCGCGCAGGTCAGCGGCGGGGCCAGCGTCTACCTGCTCGCGCCGGGGATGGCGGACTCACCGGCGCTGGCGGCGGCCTTGCGCCAGGAGTCGCTGCAACTGCGCGCCTTTGAGGATGGCGACGATTTCGCCACCGCGCTGCGCCAGCATGCGCCGCAACTGATCCTGGTCCAGGCCGGCCTGGTCGGCGCCGTCACCGAACTGCTCGATTCGCTGTCCGGCAGCGCCTTCGATGCCACCCGCATCCCGATGGTGGCGATCGCCGACGGCGATCCCGAGGGCCGTCTGCAGTCCTTGGTGATGGGTGCCGACCTGTGGGTGGAGAACCTCGACGATCCGGCCCTGGCCACCCAGTTGCGCGAGCTGCTCGCCACGCAGTCGAGCACGCCCTACCGCGTGCTGGTGGTCGACGACGACCGCCAGATGTGCACCTACTGCGAGAGCATCCTCGGCCGCGCCGGCATGCAGGTCAAAAGCTGCACGCGTGCCGCCGACGTGGTCACGGCGGTGCGCGACTTCCATCCGGACCTGGTGCTGATGGACCTGTACCTGCCCGGCTCGGACGGGCTCACCTTGACCGCGCAACTGCGCCAGCAGGCCGACGCGCTGGTGCTGCCGATCGTGTTCCTCTCCGGTGAGCAGAACGAGGAGGCGCGCTTCCGCGCGATCCAGGCCGGCGGCGACGACTACCTGACCAAGCCGATCCGGCCGCGCCACCTGGTCGCGGCGGTGCGCAGCCGCATCAAGCGCGTGCGCGCGCTGAGCCGGCAACTGACGCGCCAGCCCGGCGACGCCCAGGGCCACATGCGCCGCGGCGCCTTCCTCGATCACCTGCGCAAGCTGCTGAAGGAACCGCCGACCAATCCGGTCGCGCTGGTGGTGGCGAACGTAGACCAGGCCGACGCGATCCAGGAGCGGCTGTCGCTGTCGAGCTGTCACGAACTGGAGCAGGCGGTGGCCTGGCGGCTGGCGCACCATTTCGCCGCGAACGACCGCTACGGTCTGATCCGCGAGTTCGGTTTCGGCATCGTCGTCGAGCGCCCGCAGCGCAGCGAACTGCTCGGCTTCGCGTCCGAGATCTGCCGGCACGTTTCGCAACTGCCTTTCAAGATCGACGGCAAGGACCAGTCGCTGACAGTCAGTGTCGGCCTCGCGTTGATGCGCGCCGGCGAGGCCGATGTCGATGCCTGGATCGGTGCCGCCTTCGCCGCCGCGCGCGCCGCGGCACGCGGCGGCGGCAACCGAGTCGAAGGCCTGGTGTCCGACGTCGCCCACGGCGTATCCCCGGAACGCGTGCTGCGCATCCGCGAGTTGTTGCGCCAGCTCAGCGACCGTCGCGTGCTCGCGATCGACTACCAGCCGCTGATCCCGCTGCGCGGCAGCGAGAGCGGCCGCTACATCCTGCAGGTGCGCCTGCGCGACAGCGGCGAGGCCTTCGGCGGCATCGAGCGCCATGAGTTCGTGCCGATCGCGCGCGAAGCCGGCATCCAGCAGGCGATCGACCGCGACATCGTCCAGCGCGCGATCGCCGCGCTCAACGACCAGCGCACCCGCAACCGTGTCAACGACCTCGTCGTGCCGCTCGATTTCGCTTCCACCGGCGCCGAGCAGATCGCGTGGATCGCCGCCGAGTGGGCGAAGACGCGCACGCCAGACCGGCGCCTGACCATCGAGTTCGATGCCGCGCAACTGCTCGAGAACACCCAGGCCGCGCGCACGCTCGCACGGCTGCAGGCGCAGGGCCTGCGCATCGGCGCCGCGCTCGCATCGGCGGTGCGCCTGCCGCAACTCGCGAACCTGCCCTTGCACACGGTGCGCATCGGCGCCCCCGACCTGCTCGCGCTGAAGGCCGAGGTGGCCGATCCGATGGTCGAGCAATGGACGCGCGGCGGACGCGCGATCGTGGTCGACGCGCTGCAGGACCTGACGCCGCTCGCACGCCTGTGGAACCTCGGCATCGATTACCTGTGCGGCGACACCGTCGCCAGCGCCGGCCCGCGCCCGGACTTCGATTTCTCCGAAATCAACCTGGGTTGAGCGGGTTCAGCGCGCCCGCGCGCCGAGCGAGCGCAGGTGCCCCAGCCACTCCGCGCGCGCCAGTTCCGACAGGCCTTCGACCTGCCCGACCACCGAATGCCGGCAGGGCTTGATGCCGACGAAGCGCAGCACATTGCGCTCGAAGGCGCGCAGCGTGTGCGCGCGGTACCACAGCCGGTAGACGATGCCGGGCATGCCCATGGTGACGATGGTCCGCGCGGAGCGGCCACGCAAGGGCAGATGCGTGGCCTCGCCGACCTTGCCCTGGAAGGCGAAACCCGGGCGCAGCAACTGTTCGAAGAAGGCCTTCAGCAAGGCCGGCAGTGCGCCCAGCCACAAGGGATAGACGATCACCAGGTGTTCGGCCCAGTCGAAGTCCCGCTGTGCCGCGGCGATCGCGGGCGGCGGCGCGCCTTCCCAGTCCGCACGTTCGCGCAGCAGCGGGAAGTCGAGCTCCGCGACGCGGATCTCGCGCACGTCGTGGCCGGCGGTGCGCGCTCCGTCCATGTAGGCCTGCGCCAGCGCGTGGCAGAAATGGTTGTCGCGCGAGGGATGGCCCTGAATCAGGCAGATGCGGCGCATCTCGGCGGTCCCTCAGCGCAGGCTCGCGTTGATCTTCTCCAGCACCGCAGCGCCCGGACACAACTCGGCCGCACCGAGCCGGTTCAGCGGGGTCTGCACGCTGCCGAGGTGCTGGTGGAAGTCGCGCGCCTGCGGATCGACGAACAGCAGGCCGGTGACCACTTCGCCCCGTTCCTGGTGGCGGGCGATGAAGTTCATGGCGCCGATGCGGTCGCGCGGGTCGTAGTCGGGTTCGGTGCGGCGCAGGCGCAGGATCGATCCGTCGTGCTGGACGACCTCGATGACGCCTTCGGGCGGTTGTTCGATTTCGATGGGCTCGCGACCTTCGATGACGTCGAGGAAGTTCACCGAGTCGTTGTGCTCACGCACGTAGTCGTAGCTCTTGGTGCTGCCGGTGTGGTTGTTGAAGGCCACGCAGGGGCTGATGACGTCGATGAAGGCGGCACCGCGGTGGCCGATCGCGGCCTTGATCAGCGGTACCAGTTGCGCCTTGTCGCCGGAGAAGCTGCGGGCGACGAAACTGGCGCCGAGTTGCAGCGCGAGCGCGACGAGATCGACCGGACTGTCGGTGTTGAGCACACCTTTCTTGCTCTTGCTGCCGGCATCGGCGGTGGCGGAGAACTGGCCCTTGGTCAGGCCGTACACGCCGTTGTTCTCGACGAGGTAGACCATGTCGACGCCGCGACGCATGCAATGCACGAACTGGCCGATGCCGATCGATGCCGAGTCGCCATCGCCGGACACGCCGAGGTAGAGCAACGACTTGTTCGCGAGGTAGGCTCCGGTCAGCACCGAGGGCATGCGACCATGCACGGTGTTGAAGCCGTGCGACTGGCCGAGGAAATAGTCCGGCGTCTTCGACGAGCAACCGATGCCGGAGAGCTTGGCCACCCGGTGCGGCTCGATGTCCAGCTCCCAGCAGGCCTGAATGATCGCCGCCGAGATCGAATCGTGCCCGCAGCCCGCGCACAGCGTGCTGATGCGTCCCTCGTAATCGCGGCGCGTGAAGCCGACCGCGTTCGGCTTGAGACTGGGGTGGTGGAGCCTGGGTTTGGCGAGGTAGGTCATTGCCGGGACCGGGGGATGAAATGCGGGGAGATGAAAAGCGGGGAAAGGGGCAAGGGGCAGGGGAATGACGGTCCTGCATCGCCAACCGCTGTCGCGGTCCGAGGATCAAGGGGGGATGTCAGGGGATCGATGCGGCTGCTCTTGCTACCGGTCAAACTCCACGCCGAGCCGCCCGGACAGGCCGCACGGCAGGTTCCCTGCCCCCTGCCCCTTGCCCCCGCTTCTCTCACGCCACCCTCTCTTCCTGCCCCAGCGTGCGGGTCAGGAACTCTCGAATTGCGCGGACGATGAAGCGGGCGGTGATCGGGGTGCCGTCGTAGTGCAGCACCGGTTGGATCAGAGCGGGATCGAGGCCGTATTCCTGCACCAGCAGCGTGCGCAACTGGGCGTCGCGGTTCTGTTCGACCAGGAAACACTGGTCGTGAGCGAGCACGAAGTCGCGCACTGATTCCGGGAAGGGATAGGCGCGGATGCGCAGCAGGTCGATGGCGATGCCCTCGGCGGTGAAGCGCTCGCCGGCCTCGAGCATGGCCGGACTGGTCGAGCCGTAGTAGAGCACGCCGATGCGCGTCGGCCGGTTGGCCGGCGTCGGCACCGGTTGCGGCACCAGGCCGCGCGCGGTGACGAACTTGCGGATCAGCCGGTGCACGTTCTCGAGGTAGTCGGGACCGCGCTCGGAGTAGCCGGCATCGACGTTCTTGGTGGTGCCGCGGGTGAAGAAGGCGCCGCGCTGCGGGTGGGTGCCCGGGTAGGTGCGGAAAGGGATGCCGTCGCCGTCGACGTCGCGGTAGCGGCCGAAGGGGCGTCCGGCCTCGAGTTCGTCGTGGCTCAGCACCTTGCCGCGATCGTATTCGCGGCCCGCGTCCCAGGCGAAGGGCCGGCACAAGCGCTGGTTCATGCCGATGTCGAGGTCGAGCATCAGGAACACCACGGTCTGCAGGCGATCGGCGAGATCGAGCGCGGTGGCCGCGAACTCGAAGGCCTCGTGCGGGTCCTCGGGGAACAGCAGCACATGCTTGGTGTCGCCGTGCGAGGCCCAGGCGCAGGCCAGCACGTCCGCCTGCTGGGTGCGCGTCGGCATGCCGGTGGAGGGGCCGCCGCGCTGCACGTTGATGATCGTCGCCGGGATCTCGGCGAAGTGCGCGAGACCGATGAACTCGGTCATCAGCGAGACCCCGGGACCGCTGGTGGCGGTGAAGGCGCGCGCACCGTTCCAGCCGGCGCCGACGACCATCCCGATCGAGGCGATCTCGTCCTCGGCCTGCACGATGGCGTACTTCTTCTGGCCTTCGGGCGTGGTCCGGAACTTGCGCGCGTATTTCTCGAAGGCCTCGGCCACCGAGGTCGACGGCGTGATCGGGTACCAGGCGCACACCGTGGCGCCACCGTACACGCAGCCCAGGCCCGCCGCGGTGTTGCCGTCGACGAAGATGCGGTCGCCGACCTTGTCGGCGCGACGCACCTGCAGGCCGATGGCCTCCAGGTGCTCGGCGGCCCACTGGAGCCCGAGGCGGAAGGCGTCGATGTTCGGCTGCGCCAGTTGCGGCTTGCCCTGGTATTGCTCGCCGAGGAGTTGCTCGACCACCGCCGGTTCGATGCCGAGCAGGTGCGAGAGGCCGCCGAGGTAGAGCACGTTCTTCAGCAACTGGCGCTGGCGCGGGTCGTCGTAGTGCTTCACCGCCAGCATCGTCAACGGCATGCCGATGACGGCGATGTCCTCGCGGAAAGCCGACGGCGGCATCGGCTTGGTCGAGTCGTAGAACAGGTAGCCGCCGGATTCGATCTCGGCGACATCCCACTGCCAGGTCTGCGGGTTCATCGCGACCATCAGGTCGACCCCGCCGCGGCGCCCGAGGTACCCGGCCTCCGACACCCGCACCTCGTACCAGGTCGGCAGGCCCTGAATGTTCGACGGGAAGATGTTGCGCGGCGACACTGGCACGCCCATGCGCAGGATCGCCTTGGCGAACAGCTCGTTCGCCGACGCCGAACCCGAGCCGTTGACGTTGGCGAACTTGATGACGAAGTCGTTGGTGGCGGTCAACATGCGGGCGGGGCGGGACGGCGGTGAGGATGGGAATGGTGAAGGGTGAAGCAGGAGCGGGGCTGGGGGGCTGGGGCGAGTGCGCGGCAGCATGCGCGGAATCCTTGCCCGCCGCGTGCGCGCAGCAGCGCTTGCCACGCGCAATCGCGCGAGCCGGAAACTGTGGTCCTGGACTCGAGCTCACCGCGCACACGCCCCAGCTCCCAGCCCCCAGTCCCGCTTTTCACGCGTTCACGCCGCACGCCGCACGCCCTCGCCGGTCCGACAGCCCGGCCCCGCATGCACCATCTCGAGGAAGAACTTCTGCATGTCCCAGGCGCCGGTGGGGCAGCGTTCGGCGCACAGGCCGCAATGCAGGCAGAGGTCCTCGTCCTTGACCATCGCGCGTCCGGTCTTGAGGCCGTCGGCGACGTACAGGTCCTGGGACCGGTTCTGTGCCGGCGCGGTCAGGCGCGTGCGCAGCTCGGCCTCGGGGCCGTTGGCGGTGAAACTGATGCAGTCCATCGGGCAGATGTCGACGCAGGCGTCGCATTCGATGCACTTGTTCAGCGTGAACACCGTCTGCACATCGCAGTTGAGGCAGCGCTGCGCCTCCTTCCATGCGAGCTGCGGATCGAAGCCGAGTTCGACCTCGGCCTTGATGTTGTTGAGGGTGTGCTCGAGAGGCGCCCACGGCACCTTGTTGCGCGCCGCGGTGGTGATGTCGTTGTCGTAGCTCCACTCGTGGATGCCCATCTTCTGCGAGACCAGCAGCGGCGCCGGAATCGGCCGCTCGCGCAGGTTCTCGCCATTGAGCATGCGGTCGATCGACACCGCGGCCTCGTGGCCATGCGCAACCGCCCAGATGATGTTCTTCGGGCCGAAGGCGGCGTCGCCGCCGAAGAACACCTTCGGATGCGTCGACTGCAGCGTCTGCTCGTCCAGCTTCGGCAGGCCCCAGCGGTCGAATTCGATGCCGGCATCGCGCTCGATCCACGGGAAGGCGTTCTCCTGGCCGACCGCGATCAGCACCTCGTCGCAGTCGATCTCGATGTCGGGCTCGCCGGTAGGCAGCAACTGGCGCCGACCCTGCGCGTCCACCTGCGGGCGCACCTGCTGGAACTGCATGCCGGTCAGGCGCCCTTCGCTGTGCAGGAAGGCCACCGGCACCAGGAAGTTGCGGATCGGGATGCCCTCGTGCATCGCGTCCTCTTTCTCCCACGGCGAAGCCTTCATCTCCTCGAAACCGGAGCGGACGACGACGGTGACGTGCTCGCCGCCGAGGCGGCGCGCCGAGCGACAGCAGTCCATCGCGGTGTTGCCGCCGCCGAGCACGATCACGCGGCGGCCGACGCGGTGCACGTGGCCGAAGGACACCGAGGCGAGCCAGTCGATGCCGATGTGGATCTGCGCGGCGGCCTCGCGGCGGCCGGGAATGTCGAGGTCGCGCCCGCGCGGCGCGCCACAGCCGACGAAGATCGCGTCGAAACCTTGTGCCAGCAGGTCCTTCATCGAATCAATGCGCTGGCCGGAACGGAACTCGACGCCGAGACCGAGGATGTAGCCGATCTCCTCGTCGATCACCGATTCCGGCAACCGGAAGCGCGGGATCTGGGTACGGATGAAGCCGCCGGCGCGCGACTCGCCGTCGTACACGACCACCTCGTAGCCGATCGCGGCGAGGTCGCGCGCGACCGTCAGCGAGGCCGGACCGGCACCAACACAGACGACCCGCTTGCCATTGCGCTGCGCCGGCGCATCCGGCATGCGCGCGCTGACATCGCCCTTGTAGTCGGCCGCGACGCGCTTGAGGCGACAGATCGCCACCGGTTCCGGCGTGTGCCCGGCGGTCTCCTCGACCCGGCCACGCCGGCAGGCCGGTTCGCAGGGACGGTCGCAGGTGCGTCCGAGCACGCCCGGGAACACATTCGATTTCCAGTTGATCATGTAGGCGTCGGCGTAACGTCCGTCGGCGATCAGGCGGATGTACTCCGGCACCGGCGTGTGCGCCGGACAGGCCCATTGGCAGTCGACTACCTTGTGGAAGTAGTCGGGATGACCGATGTCCGTCGACTGCATCAAAGCTTACCCCCCCGGGCCGATCGCGGCGGGGAGTCTACTCCGTTGATGGCGGTGCGGAGTTGAGGCGGATCAGGCGGCGTTGAGGCGGTTGTTCCGCTTGCGGGCCGCGGAGAGCTTCGCGTCTGCGCGCCTTTCGCCCGGAGGCAGGAACAGTGTTCGCGGATGGAGCGGCTGTGACAGCCCCTTGAGTCAAGGGGGCGATCGAGCGCGCAGCGCTCGATGGGGGGTTGTGGCAGGCGCGCGGTCTTGGGTCCGCCGAAGCCGACACGCCAGTGGGACCTCGCTCACTCAGTAATAGGTCATCGCCGCAGCGTTCAGCAGGCCGATGCTGATCGACACCGCGGCGACGAAGTTCGCCGCCGCGGTCTCGCCGCGGGCGATGCGGTCGGGCAGACCGTTCAGTACCAGGCGCAGCACCAGGAAGGTCAGGACTTGCACGGCGAGTGCGACCAGGCCCCACAGTGCGCAGTCGAGCAGGCTGATCGCGTTGGTGATCGCGCTGTGCAGCGGCAGCGCGAAGCCGAGCAGGGAACCGCCGAGGGCGGTCGCCGCGGCCTGGTTGTTGAGCCGGATCAGGGTGAACTCACGCTGCGGCGTCAGCAACGTGTAGATGAACAGGTAGAGCAGGGTCAACGCCACCGCCAGGCCGAAGTAGGCTAGGAAGGCCGGCAGGCCCTGCAGCGAGGTTTCGGCGGAAGACCACATGGCGGCGGATCCGGACGGGCGCTGCGCCGAGCATAGGGGGAGCGCCGCGCCCGGTGCGAACACGTCGCACGGCGTGCGCAGCGCTCCTGCGCTAGATTCGCGCTCATGTCGCCCGCCGATGCACCCATTCCGCCGATCCGCTGCTACGACGCCGCGCGCGTGCTCGCGCCGCAGCGGGCGGGGATCGAGGCGGCGATCGCCGACGTGCTCGATTCCGGTCGTTTCATCCTGGGCGCCGCGGTGGAGCGCTTCGAGTGCGAGTTCGCGGACCATTGCGGCCGTGCCCACGCGATCGGCGTGGCCAGCGGCAGCGACGCGCTGGAACTGGCGCTGCGTGCGCTCGACGTCGGCCCAGGCGATTCCGTGGTCACGGTCGCCAATGCCGGCGGCTACGCCACCCACGCGATCCGTGCCTGCGGCGCAAGACCGCTGTACGCGGAGGTCGATCCAGCCACGCTGCTGCTCGATCCGGTTGCGCTGGCGCTGCTGCTGACACAGCGACCGCGTGCACTGGTGCTGACCCACCTGTACGGGCGGCTCGCCGATGTCGGGACGGTTGCCACCATCTGCGCCGCACACGGGATCGCGCTGGTCGAGGATTGCGCGCAGGCGCACGGTGCGCGGCGCGGCGGACGCCATGCCGGCAGTTTCGGTGCGCTCGGTTGCTTCAGCTTCTACCCGACCAAGAACCTGGGTGCGCTCGGCGACGGCGGTGCCCTGGTCACCAACGACGCCGCGCTCGCCGCGCGCCTGCGCGCGTTGCGTCAGTACGGCTGGATCGGCAAGTACCGCGTCGAGGTCGGCGGCGGCCGCAATTCGCGCCTCGACGAGTTGCAGGCGGCGATTCTCAGCGTGCGCCTGCGCTCGCTCGATGCCGACAACGCGAAGCGCCGCGCGATCATCCGCGCCTACGATGACGCGCTCGCCGGCTGCAAGGCGCGACCATTGCCCGGCCGCGGCGGTGAAGACGATGTCGGCCATCAGTACGTGGTGCGCTGCGCGGATCGGAATGCGCTGCGCGCGCACCTCGCTGGCGTTGGCATCGACAGCGAAGTGCACTACCCGGTCCCCGATCATCTGCAGCCTGCCTGGCGCATGTCGCTCCCGCAAATGCAGCTCCCGTACACCGAACGGGCTTGCGCCGAGGTGCTGTCGCTGCCCTGCCATCCGGCGCTGACGGACGTCGAAGTGCGGCGCGTGATCGCCGCGGTGCGCGCGCATGGCTGAACGCTGCGAGTGCACGGTGGTGATCCCGGTCTACCGCAACGCGGACAATCTGCCGCCACTGCTGGTCGAACTGGCCGCCTTGCACGCGCGCGTGGCGGGGGGCATCGAACTGGTGTTTGTCGTCGACGGCAGTCCGGACGCCAGTTTCGAACACCTGCGCGCGGCGCTGCCGGCGCAGCCCTACGCATCGCAACTGCTGCTGCTTTCGCGCAACTTCGGCTCCTTCGCCGCGATCCGCGAGGGTCTTGCAGCGGTGCGCACCGAATACTGCGCGGTGATGGCGGCCGATTTGCAGGAGCCACCGGAGCTGATCGGACGTTTCTTCGAGGCACTGCGCGGCGATCGCGCCGATGTCGTCGTCGGCCAGCGCAGCGGTCGTCTGGATGCGCTCTTCGACCGCCTCGCCTCTGGAGCGTTCTGGTGGGCTTACCGCTGGCTGGTGCAGCGCGATCTGCCACCGGGCGGGATCGACGTGTTCGGCTGCAACGCCGCCTTCCGTGCGCACCTGCTACGCTTTTCCGAGGCGCACTCCTCGCTGGTCGGCCAGTTGCTGTGGCTGGGATATCGCCGCGAAGCGCTGCCCTACGTGCGCCGGGCACGCGCCATCGGCAGGAGCGCCTGGACCCTGCGCGGCAAGCTGAGATATCTCTCCGACAGCGTGTTCGCCTTTTCCGATCTGCCGATCCGCTTGCTCATGGCCGCCGGTGGGCTCGGTCTTGCGGCCTCGCTGCTGCTCGCGACGGCGGTGCTGTTCGCGAAATTGTCGGGGGCGGTGCCGGTGCCGGGCTACGCGGCCACCGTGCTGACCATCCTGTTCTTCGCCGGCATCAACCTGCTTGGCCTCGGCATCGTCGGCAGCTATGTGTGGCGCGCCTACGAGAACACCAAGGCGCGTCCACTCGCGGTGGTAATGCGCGCAGAGTGCTTCGGGCGGGCCGAGTCCGCGGTGGCGGAGCATCCGACCGCAAAGAAGGACGCGGAGTAGAGCGGGCGAGTGGTTTCGGCTTCCCGTTCCGATCATCCTTCGCCCCTGCTTTTCCTTTGCGTTCTTTGCGTCCTTTGCGGACAAAATGCATTTCCCCTCCGCGAACCGTGCCCCGATGCCCGTCTACATCCACCCCCAGGCCCTGTGCGAGTCGCCTCACATCGGCGAGGGCACGCGCGTATGGGCCTTCGCTCATCTGCTGCCGGGCGCGCGCATCGGCGCCGACTGCAATCTCTGCGATGGCGTATTCGTTGAGAACGACGTCATCGTCGGCGACCGTGTGACGGTCAAATGCGGCGTGCAACTGTGGGATGGCGTACGTCTGGAGGACGACGTCTTCGTCGGCCCCAACGCGAGCTTCTGCAACGACCGCTTCCCGCGTAGCAAACAGCAACCCGAACGCTTCGCGGGAACCATCGTGCGCAAGGGCGCCTCGATCGGCGCCAACGCCACCCTGTTGCCCGGCATCACGATCGGACCCGGCGCGATGGTCGGTGCCGGCGCGGTGGTACTGCGCTCGGTGCCGGCGAACGCGATCGTGGTCGGCAACCCGGCGCGCATCGTCGGCTACACGGATGCGCCACGGATCGCGGTGGATATGCCCACGTCGTCCCGAGAGGGCGCCCCGTCGCCGGTGGCCGGCGTCGAGCTGCGACTACTGACGCGCGCGATCGACATGCGCGGCTCGCTGGCGGCGGCGGAGGTCGGCCGCGAACTGCCTTTCGTTCCACAGCGCGCCTTCGTGGTCCACTCGGTACCGAGCACGGAGGTGCGCGGCGAGCACGCACACCGGGTCTGCGCGCAGTTCCTGATATGCGTGCATGGAGCGCTCAGTGCGCTGGTCGACGATGGTTGCGCGCGCGCCGAATACCGCCTCGACCGCCCCGACCTCGGTCTGTATCTGCCGCCGATGGTGTGGGGCACGCAGTACCGCTACAGCGCCGATGCGGTGCTGCTGGTGCTCGCATCGCAAGCCTACGATGCCGGCGACTACATCCGCGATTACAGCGAGTTTCTGGCTGCGGTCGGGGTGACGCGCTGATGCTGCGCCAGGGCCTGCGCTTCCTCGTCGTCGGCGGCTTCAACACCGCGGTCACCTATGCGATTTACTGCGTACTGGTGATCTGGTGGCATCCGCAGTTGGCCTGGTTCGCGGTGTTCGTGCTCGGCCTTGGCATGGGCTTCGTGCTGCACACGCGGGTGGTCTTCGCCGCCGAACTGGCGCCGCGCAAGGCACTCGGCTATCTGTTCGCCCAACTGTGTTCATACGCTTTCTGCAGCGCGGCGATCCATGCCGGCATGACGTGGGCGGGTCTCGGACCGCGCGTCGCTGCGGGCGTGGCGATCACCCTCAACATACCGTTCGCCTTCGTCATGGCCAGGTTGGTGCTGGCCGACCGCGCGCCAGCGGCGGACGTTGGCAGGATGCCCTGAATGCGCGCGTTCACACAGGCCCGTCCGCCCTGGCTGGCGATCCTGCTGCCGGTGCTGTGCGCAGCGTTGTTGTACGCGCCGGGCTTCGGCGGCTGGTGGCTGGGTGACGACCTCACCAACCTGCACCACTTCCATCACTGGGCCGAGCAGGGCCGTCTGTGGCGCGAGAGCTTCGCAAGCTTCGGCCAGGGGATCAGCGTCGAAGGTTCGGCCTGGCGGCCGCTGTCGATATTGAGTCTGGCCGCGAACCAGGCGCTCGCAGGCAGCCACTACGCTGGCTGGTACGCGGCGAACTACGCCGTCCACCTCGCCAACACCGCGCTCGTGGCGCTGCTGGTCCTGCGCCTTGCCGCGCATGCACATGTGGACGGCGAGCTCGCGGCGGCGCTGGCGGCGCTCGCCTTCGCGCTCGCGCCTACCCTGGCCGAGGGCGTGTACTGGTTGTCGGCACGCGCCGACGGCTGGGTCACGCTGCTGACGCTGGCCGCGACCTGGTGCTGGGCCGGCCCCGCGCAGTCGCACCCGCGTGCCTGGATGCCACTGGCCGTCGGCGGACCGTTGCTGCTTGGCCTGCTGTTCAAGGAATCGGCCGGCGTGTTCCCGCTGCAACTGGCGCTGCTGGCGCTGGCCTGGCCCGGGCGCGTCGGGGCCACGCGCTGGATCGCCGTGCTGCTCGCCTTTGCCCTGCTGGCCGCCTTCTTCGGCTGGCGCGCGCACCTGTTCGGACACGCTTTCTGGGTCTACGCGGCGCCGGGCGAGCCGCAGGCGGCGGTCGACTGGCTCGATCGCCTTGGCGCTGCGCTCGCCTCCGGCATGCCGTGGTGGCGGGCCTTGAGCGCCGGCGGCGCACCCGCCTGGCTGTACCTCTGCATGCTCGCGCTCGCCTTCGTGCTCGCCTTCCTCGCCGCGGACACGGCGCAACGGCGGATCGCGCTGGCCCTGCTTGCGGCCGGCGGCGGCATGGCGCTGGCGACGCTGCTCAATCTCGGCGGCTTCCTTGCACACGGCGAGGGCGGTCGCCTCTCCTACGGTCCGATCGCATGGACCGCGCTCGCGCTCGGCGTGCTGCTGGCGCGACCGTTGGTGAACCGCCCGACGCGACCACTGGCGGTGCTGGCGGCGGCGTTCGCCATCACCAGCGGCGCGCTCGTGCTGTGGTCCGAACTCGGCCGCGTGCGCAACGCCCAGGACGGTCTCGCGGCACTCGCCGGCGCGTTGCCGACGCAGGTCCGGACGCACCCGGGCTACAGCCTGTTGCTGGTGCCCGAACACGCCGGCCAGGCGGTGCTGCTGCGCAACGCGCAGGGCGCGATCGCGCTGCCACCGATCCAGACGGAGGGCCTGCTGCACCGCGTGTTGCCCACGCTGCCGGGTGAACTGGCGAACCGCCACGAGCGGATCGCGGCGGGCCTGCTGACCCGGTTCGAGCAGCACCGCTTCCAACACCTTCTGGGCGACGAGCTGCGCCAACTGTACGAACCCGCACCGGCGCGCTGGCCGGATCACTATCTCTGCTGGTCGATGGCCGAACAGCGCTTTCTCGAACTGCCGGCACCCGATCCGGGCGACGCCCACGCCTGGACAGCGACGCTGCTCGCGCAACTGCCGCGTTGCGGACTGGCGGAGCGCTGATCCGCGACACCGGCGCGCGTCCGAACTCGGCTTCGCCAAATTCATCGCTTGCGCGCTGGATTTGCGGGCCGGCCATCCATGGCCGGCGTTTCATCCCTCACGGGTCGGGAGCCCCGGTGGGAAGCTCAGTAGAAAAAGCCGCGGAGGATGTCCACCACTTCACCGGTGGCGATCTCGACCAGCAACACGTCGCGGTCGATGCGCACCCAGTAGCAGCCCCAAGGCGGGGACGTCAAGCCATAGGAGCGCCAGTCGATGTAGTAGGTCGGCGCGTAGTAGACGCTCGGCAGGCGGTAGCCGATGGTCCACGAGCGGTAGCTGTAGCCGCGCGGATAGTAGTAGCGGGAGGGCGAGTGCCAGCGATGGCCGTTCCAGCCGTGGCGCCAGGAATTGCGCCAGCCGTGATCGCGCCAACTGTTCCAGTGCCGGCCGTGATCATCGCGCCAGCCATGACGATGATCGTCGCGCCAGTCCTGTCGGCGATGGTCTCGCCAGTCGTCGTGGCGGCGGTCATCGCGCCAGCCATCCTGGTGACCGTAATCGTTGGGCAGACCGTTGTTCCAGCCCTGGCGATGATCGTCGCGACCCCATTGCTGGCGCTGGTCGCGCCACTCCTGGCGCCCAACTTGAGATTGGAGCTGCGAATAGGGTTGTGAATAGGGCTGCGCCTGCGGCTGCTGGCCGAAACCGTAGCCCTGGCTGTGCGGCTCGGTGCCGCCCCAGGACTGGCCGCCGCTCTGACGCTCGCCGCGACCAGACTCCTGGGCGCGAAAACCAGCATCCTGGCCGCGCCCCTGCCAACCGGAATTCTGGTCCTGGGAGCGACCTTCATCGCGACCACGACCCGCCATCGACGACAAACCCTGCGCGCCGGCAGCGGCCGCAGCCGTCGCCAACAAGGCGCCCAGGATGACCACCAGGAACTGCTTCATCTGCCACCTCGCACGCAGGACGATGCCGCTGGCGAAGCGCCATGCGGTGAGGAGAGCTTGCACCGGGATTTCTGAATGCGCGCCTGTTTTCTACCGTACCGCATACGTCGTTCAGCAATCCTTGCGCCGACAGCGCATCCTGCGTGCGCCCGCAGACGAACTCCGTTCCGCTTTCCTCGCGCGCGATGCCAACCTGGCGGCGTGCGGCGCCGCTACTTCACCTCGATCGTCCCCGCCGGCCCGCCCTGGGCGTAGATGCCGCGTTCGTACATCGATTCCGCATAGGCCGGTGGGATCACGAAGCTGCCGGGGTTGCTCGGCTTGACCTTGTAGCGGAACTCGGCGATCTGCGGGCCGGCGCTGGCGTAGACCACCACGCGGTCCTCGCGCTGCTCCACATGCTCGGTCCACAGCGATGAGCCCGGCAGCGCCAGCGTCGGCACCGGCGGCGCGGACTCGCCGTCCTCGCTGTCTTCCTCGTCGACCTCGCCCGAGTCGGCCGGCGCCGGTGGCATCTGCACCACCGGCTCGAAGCCGCCCGGCAGCAAATCGACCACCGCGATCGAGTCGATCGCGTCGGGCCCGAGCGCGCGCAGACGCAGGCGCACGGTGATTTCCTGGCCGAGCGCGGCCGCCGTGAGCGGCTTGCCATCCTCGCCGAGGTAGTCGCGCAGCACCTCGATGCCCTGGCCCTGCACCGCCTTCGGCGCGGCCTGGTCGTAGCCGGTCTGCGCCAGCACGTACCAGGCCGGCGTCGCCTCCGGCGGGGTGACCGCCAGCATCTGGTCGCTCGCGCTGAAGGCGGCGCGCCGCAGCACGCCGAAGGCCTCGCCGATCTGGCGCTCGACGCCGTCGCCGCCGAGCGCGGCGAGCTGCGGCAGGCCGACGGCCTGCTGCGCGCTGGTGTAGGCGTCCAGCGCGAGCACCGTCAGCGCCGAATACAGCGTGCTGTACTGCTCGTGCTGCAGCGGCCACAGCAGGTTCTCGATGGCGCGCACGCGCACGCGCTCGGCCTCCTGCGGGAAGTGCTTGTGCGCCAGGTAGACCACCCAGGCGGTGTCGATGCCGGCGTCGTGGTAGTAGCGGAAGCCCTGGAACTTCGGCGCCTGCGCGGCGCCGACGCGCGCGAGGCCGCCCTGTGCGAGTTCCTTCGCCGGCCTGGCCTGCTGCAGCAACTGGTAGCTCGCCGCCAGCAGCATGCCGATGCTGTCCTCCTTCCACGCATCCGGGTAGTCGCGCTTGAGCTGCTCGTGCACCGCAGACAGCAGGTGGGTGGCGGTCTGGCCCTGGCGGATCAGCAGGTAGGTGGCGAGCGCGCGCGCCCGCAGCTCGTGCACCTGCGTCAGCGCGGCGTCGGCGGCCATGCCGGCGAGGTAGCGGTTGACCGAGTTCAGCAAATCGTCCGGCACCGGCACGCCGCGTTCGCGCGCCTCGACCAGGTAGAAGCCCGCCCAGGCGCTGATGAAGGGATCGACGTCCGGCGTCGCCAGCCACAGGCCGATGCCGCCTTCGCCGTTCTGGCGTGCACGCAGCACGTCGATGAGGTCGAGCGGGCTGCCGCTGCCGCGGATCTCGCCGAACTCCGGACGCGCGCGATAGACCAGCGCCGGCACCGCCTGGCTCAGCAACTGCTCGGTGCACAAATGCGGGTAGTCCTGCAGGTAGGCGACCAGGCCGTCGGCGGCGACGAAGGGCGAGGTCGAGGCCGACAGCAGCCGCTGCGAGCGTTCCGGATACATCGTGCGCAGCTCCTTCAGCTCGACGCGCCGGTCGGCGCGGCCGAGGCGCAGATCGCTGCGGCCGACGATCGCCGGGCGCAGCGAGAGCTCGATGCGCCGGCGCACGCTGCGTTCGCCCGAGGACGCGATGATCGTCACCGGCGCCGCGCCGAGGCCTTCGCCGGCGCGCAGGCGGATGCTGATCTTGCCCTCCTGGCCGGGCTTCAGCGAGAGCGGTCTGGGGCCGTCTCCGACCAGCGCCAGGGTCGCCGGCAGCTCCACCTGCACCGCCACGTCCATGGCGCTGCCATCGGTGCCCTCGGCGGTGTTCGCCACGCCCACCGGCAGCTCGAACTCGTCGCCCGGCGCGACGTGCGTCGGCACCGTCGGCGTCAGCACGAAGTCGCCGCGCACCAGCGCCTTGCCGGTCTCGATGCCGATGCGCTCGCTCGACACCGCCACCGCCATCACCCGCAACTGGCCGTTGAAGTGGTCCGGCATGCGGAAGCGGAAGCTGTGCTCGCCGTCGACATCGGTCAGCCCCGACCACCACACCGCCGGCTTCTCGCTCTTGCGCTTGAAGGGATTCAGGTGCTTGCCGAGCTCGCCCTCGCCGTCGCCGCCGGGCGCGGCGGAAGCGACCAGTCGCGAGAACTCCGGCAGGATCAGGTCGAGGATCTGGCTGGTCTCGACATCCAGCATCTTCTTGCGGAAGAAGTGGTCGAGCGGATCGGCGAGCTGGTAGCGCGCCACCTGCAGGATGCCCTCGTCGATCGCGAAGGCGACCACGCGCGCGCGGCCCTGCGTCTTCAGCGCCAGCGTGATCTCGGCGCCGGGCTTGCTGACCGCCGGCACGGTGAATTCGAGCGGCAGCGTGCGCCGCCCGCGGTCGACGCTGAAGGGCGCCACCGCGTAGGACAGCGGGCTCATGTAGATCTCTTCCGAACCCGGGTCGCGGATGAACTGCACGTTCACGTAGCCCGAGCCCTCGAAGTCGTCCGGGATGCGGATCTTCTGCACCGAGGAGGTCGTGGTCGCGCGGAACCAGGTGTGCGCGTAGACGCGATCGCGCTCGATGGTGATCAGGCCCGAGCCGGTGTACGGCGCGCGGATGCCGATCTCGATCTCGCCGCCGGCCGGGTAGTCGGGCTGCGACAGGCTGAGCGCGAGTTCGGCGTTGCGCTCCAGCGAGCGGGTGACGTTGGCGTCGCCGGCGACCACGTAGTAGAGCTTGTTGACCACGGTGTCGCGCGCGTCGCGGATCTCGACGAAATAGTCGCCGGGCTCGTCGGTCTTCAGCACCAGCGGCTGCTCGCCGGCCTGCGCCGGCAAGGGCGTGTCCGAAACCGTGCGCTTGCGCTCCTGCGAGACGTAGCGGTACAGCCCGGAATCCTGCCGGGTCAGGATCGAGACGTAATAGCGCGCGATCAGCACCACGCGCAGGCCCTCGACCGCGACCGGCTGCGCGTCCGGGCCGATGCTGACCAGTTGCAGCGCGCGCTTGGCGCCACGCTGCACGTGGTACAGCGCGTCCTCGCCCTGGATGCCGACCAGGTAATCGTTGCTGGACACCAGCGTGCCGGTCTGCGCGGCCACACTGCGGCCGCTGCCGGGTTCGAAGGCGCGCGCCAGGAAGGAGAGCTGGTAGGTGGCGCGCGCGTAGTTCTGCAGGCCGAGGTCGAAGACCGCGTTGCCGGCTTCGTCGGTCTCGCCCTCGGACAGCGGCTCGTTGACGCCATCGTTGCGGCTCAGCGGATCGTGGAAGCGCCAGCCCGGCCAGCGCGCGAAGCTCGGGAAGGCCGGCCGCAGCAGCAGCGTGGCCTCCACCCGGCGCTGCTGCGCCGGCGTGCCGAAGAGGTTCTCGACCGCCACCGTCGCGCTCATGCCGTCCGGCTTGACCCAGCCTTCCGACGCGCTCGCCGACAGCGTGGTGCGCACGCGCATGGTGTCCGGCAGGAACTCGCGGATCTGCACCGTGGTGGCGCCGATCATGGTGCGCGAATCCTCTTCGCCGATCAGGTACAGCGTGGCCTGCCAGGTGCCGCTCGGCGCGCCTTCCGAGGGCGCGTGGCTGAAGGCGTCGAAGCCGGTGGCGTCGAGCGACACGCGCTGGCGCTTGACCACGCTGCCGCGCGGATCGCTGAACTCCACCTCCAGCGGAATCCCCGCGAGCGGCCGGTTCCAGTCCGCCGCACGCACGATGAAGCCGATGTTGACGGTGTCGCCCGGCCGGTACAGCCCGCGATCGGAGAACAGGTGCGCCTTGAGCGTGCCGGCATCGATCTCGTTGGCGTCGCCACCGATGTCGAAGCGCGAGAAATCGAGCGCGCGGTCGTACTTGTGCAGCGGCAGGAAGGACAGGTCCTCGCCGGCCACCACGCTGATCGCCACCGCCACCTTCTCGCGCTGGAAGCCGTCCAGGTTCGGCAGCGAGGCGCGGCCCATCGCGTCGGTGTCGGAGGCCGCCAGGGTCTCGCCGTTGCGCGCCAGCACGCGCACCCGCGCGCCGGCCACCGGCGTGCCGTTCGCGAGCGACTGCACGAACACTTCGCGGCTGCCGTCCAGGGTCTTCTTGACGACGATGCCGAGGTCGGTCAGCACCACCAGGCGCGCGTCCATGGTCTCGCCGGCATCGTTGCCGATGGTCCAGTCGGGGCTCTGTTCGGCCTCGTGGTCGGAGAGCGTGCGCAGCGACAGCAGGAACACGCCGTGGCGCCCGCCGGTGAAGAACTCGCCGAGGTCGACGCCCTCGTAGAGCGTCTTCGCCGGATCGCCGCCCGGCAGCACGATGCGCTTCTCCATGCGCTCGACCAGGCTGTCCTCGCCGATGCTCCACAGCTCCGGATTGCCGTAGCTGCCCTCGTTGAACTGCACCAGGTGGTGCAACTGCTCGGGCAGCACCCGCCCGATCTCCAGCCGCGCCTTCGGCATGTTGCGCGCGACCACGGTGACGCGGCGCTCGCCGCGCAGCGACAGCAGCGCGCCCTCGCCGACGAAATTCAACATGCGCGGAAACTCCGGTACCACGCGCACGCCGGCCGCCGGCTTGCCGAGGATGAAACCGCCGAAGGACTTGAGGCCCTGGTTGACGCGCACATAAAGGCGCCGCCCGACGGGTGCCTGGTACTTGAAGCTGTGAATTTCCGTCCACTCGCGCTCGGCGGGATCCGCCTTCAGCTCCAGCGGCATCGAGGCCTTCAGCAGCGCCTCGTCGACCTCGTCCTCGCTCCAGCCGTAAGGAATCGTCTGCTCGTTGTCCTTGAGCTTCGGATTTTTCTCCGGCAGCAGCCAGGCGCGGGTCGCGCCGACGACCTCGCGATCCTTCATCGCCATGTTGAAGCCGAGCACGATGACCTGGATCGGCTCCTTGCCCGGCTCCTCGACCAGGGTCGGCGACAGGTCGTCGACGCTGACGCTGTACAGCGCCGGCAGGTCGACCTTCATCGACAGCTCGCCGGTGCTGCCAGGCCCACCGAGCGCGCTGGTGATGCCCTGGCCGACGTCCAGGTGCGCCTCGCCGCCATTCGGCGGCAGTTCCAGCGGCGCGCTGTGCACCCAGGCATTCAGCTTGCGCGCGTTGTACTGGGTGGATAGCACCGGTGGCGGCAGCACCCGCCCGGCGCCATCGAACAGACGCACGCGCAGCGCCGACTCGAACTTCGCCGCATCCACCGGGTGGCTGAAACGCAGCTCCCACACCGATTTTTTCAGCGCCGCATCCTGCGGATCCTGGTAGAACTCGGCGGTGCCAGCCTCGACCACGAACGGCGCGGTGTCAAACCCCAGCTCGAAAGGCGCCAGCACCACCGTTTCCGCGACCGTTTTCTTCGGATCCAGCGTCACCGTGTAGTGCTGCCCTACCGGCCAGTCCTTCGCCGGCCGGAACACGATGGTGTGATCGTCCTCCCAGCGGAAGCTGCCGTCCAGGAAAGGCTCCAGCGTGATCCCCTGCGCCTCGCCCTCGACATCCGCCAGCGGCGCCGCCGAGCCCGAGAAATGCACCCGCAGCGGCCGCACCCGGATCTCGTCGTGGTCGTAATCGGTCTTCCCCGGCGCCGTCAGCGTCACATCCAGCGCGTTCGGAATCACCGGCGGCGGACGCGTCGCCCACCACCACGCCCCGTAACCCACCAGCGCCAGCACCGCCAGCACCCCCGCCACCTTGAACTTGCGCCCCCACAACCAGCGCACCCAGGGCGGCGGATCCCAGCGCCCGAACAGGCTCGCCAGCAAAGAACGCTTCGGCTCGGCAACAGGCGCAGCCGGCTCCGGCTGCGCAGCCGCGTCGGCGGATTCGGTGTGGTCCATGCGTGGTCATCCCCAGGGGTGGCCGCGCAAGCGCGCGGCAACGAGAAGCATCCACGGGAGACTACGACGGGAGGGGGCAGCGATGGGGCGGGATGGAGGCACTCAGTCGTGAGTGGCAACAGCCCGCGCCTTGTGAGCTTCTGCTACTCACCACGCGCCAATCATCGATCCTACAGCGGGAAGCGCACGCGGAACCTCGCACCGCCGTCGCTCATGTTGTCGGCACGGATGTGGCCGCCGTGCTCCTCGACGATCTTCTTGACGATCGCGAGGCCGAGGCCGGTGCCCTTGGGTTTGGTCGTGGTATAGGGCTCGAACAGGCGGTCGCGCAGGCTCTCGGGGAAGCCGGGTCCGTGGTCGCGCACCTCCAGTTCGAAATAACTGCGGCTGCCATCCGTGGCGCCGTACAGCGCCAGGTCCACCTGCGCGCGACCTTCGGGCTGGGCCTCCTCGGCGTTGCGCAGCAGGTTGTGCAGCAACTGGCGCACGCGGCCGGCATCGGCACGCACGGCAGGTTCGTCCTCCGGCAGATGCAGGCGGATCACCATGCGCGCGGCCTCGCCGGCGTACAGGTCGACCACTTCGCGCACGATCCGTGAGAGCTGGATCGGCCGCAGCTCCAGGCGCGGCGGCCGTGCGTAGTCGCCAAAGGCATTGACCATCGCCTTCAGCGCCTCGACCTGGGCAACGATGGTGTGGGTGGAGCGGTCCAGTACTTCGCGATCGGCTTCTGGCAGGCGCTCGAGGAACTTGCGACGCAGGCGTTCGGCGGCGAGCTGGATCGGCGTCAACGGATTCTTGATCTCGTGCGCGAGCCGACGCGCGACCTCCGACCAGGCCGAGTCGCGGGTGGCGCGCGCGTAGGCGGACTCGTCGTCGAAGACCAGCACCAGGCCACCGACCTCGCCGTCGCCACCGGGCAGGCGCGCGCCTCGCAGCAGCAGGCGCTGTTCCTGCGGACCGCGCTGCACGCGCACTTCCTCGCGCCAGTCGCCAGGTTCGCGCGCGAGCGCCTCGTTGAGACGTTGCACCAGCGGCAGCAGCGGCGGGTCGGCCTTGCCCAGACGCTCGATGGGCAGCCCGTTCCACGGCGTCAGGTCGACGCCGAGGATTTCCTGTGCGGCGCCATTGGAGGTGCGCAACCGGCCCGCGCCGTCCAGGCTGAGTACCCCCGAGGAGATGCGGTCGAGCACGCCCTCGAAATAGCGGCGACCGGATTCGGCATCGCCGGCGGCGCGCAGCAGGCGCTGGTTGGCCTCGTCGAGTTCGCGCGCCATCTGGTTGAAGGCGCGTGCGAGACCGCCGAGTTCGTCGTCGGAGAGCTCCGGCACCGCGATCCGGTAATCACCCTGGGCGACCGCGCGGGTGGCTTCGACCAGCTGCCGCAGCGGCTCGACCAGCCCGCGCGCGAGCGCGAAGGCCAGATACAGCGCGAACAGCACGGCCGCGACCAGGACCACGCTCAGCACCACGCTCAGCGTGTACTTCAGCGCGCCGCGCAGGAAGGCCAGTTGCTGGTAGTCGTAGTAGTGCTTCTCGATGGTCTGCGCGAGCGTGGCGATCTCGTTGTCGAGCGCGAAACGCCCGAGCAGCACTTCGTCGCGACCGGCGATGTCGACCAGCGCGAGCACGCTCAGCACCTCGCCGCTGCGATCGATGCCGCTGACCTCGCCGCTGTTGCGCAAAGCGCGCCAGAGTGCGTCTTGCGGCTGTGCCGGCGCGAGGAAACGCGGATCGGCGCTGGCGCGCGCGCGCAGCCGCTGCTGGCGGTCGTAGAGCGCGAGTTCCAGCGCCTGCAGGCCGTCGAGCGCTTCGGCGAGACCAGCGTCATCGGCGTCCGCCGCGCCCTCATCGAGGCGCTGCGCGTGCGTGCGCAATTGCCGCAGGGCCTGTCGTTCGGCGAGTTCGAGCGAGCGTTGTGCGACGGTCAGGCTGTCGTCCAGGGCCGCCGCCACATCCACCCGGAACCAGCCATCGACCGCGCCGTGCACGAAGTGCAGCGAGAACACGAACAGCATGCCGAGCGGCGGCAACACCAGCAGCGCGAGCCGTTTCAGCAATCGCCAGGACATGCGCGCACCGGGCGCGCGTGCGGCGAGATCCCGGCGCAGGCGCCACGCCTCCAGGCCGAGCGCGCCCAGCAGCAGCAGCAGCGCGCCGGCCATCGCGACCAGCACATAGGTCCATTCTTCGCCCATCGATGGCCCGACCTCGGCGTCGCGGCCCGCGAGGTAGACCGCGCCGAAGGCCAGCACGGCCAGCGCCAGCAGCGGCAGCGCGCGGATCCAGGCGTTCATGGCGCGCCGCGTCGGGCGGCGACGTGTGCCACGGCCCGGAGGGCATGAGAGCACGAGGGCACGAGGGCACGAGAGGCGGGCGTGCACGATCCAGGGGCGGGGGCGAGAAGACGCACGGGACTTTCGGAACCCGGCGGCACTCCGGCTTGCGTGCCCTCGTGCCCTACCACCACCCACCCGCTGTCGAAACGCCAGTCGCCATCGACCAGCGCCGGCAGCCGCAGCGGTGCCGGCAGCGCTGCGGGGTCGAGACGCACGCGGACCTCGCCGCCACAGGCGTTCACGCAGACGCGCGCCTGCGGCCAGCGCAGGCGCGCGTTCTCCATCGCCGCGAGCAGGTGGTTGCGCAAGGCGTGCGGCTGCGGCTGCGCGTCGCCGATCGCGAGCTCATAGCTGCGCAGCAGCGGCGAATAGCGCAGGACCAGGTGCTGGCGCAGCCGGCGGCCGTCGGCCAGTCGCCATTCGACCTCGAAGGCGAGCATCAGCCCGGCATCGAGCGCGGCGGTGGCGCGTTCGCCCAGTTGCACCGCGAGCGCCAGTTGCAGGGTGGGCGTGGTCGCGGCGACTTCGTCGGCGCGCTCGATCCGCAGGCTCTGGGTTGCGGCCGGCATCGCCGGGATCAGCAGCAGCGCAGCAAGGAGACGTAGAAGAAGCCGTCCTGATCGCCGTGGCCGGAGAACTGTTGCCAGCCGGGCCCCGCCGCCGAAAAACCCGGCAAGGCCAGCGGCAGCGCGCGCGCCGAAGGCGTGCGCTGGCAGAAGGCCGCGATCTGGGCCTGATTCTCGACGGCGAGGACGGAGCACGTGGCGTAGGTTAGACGTCCGCCGACGGCGAGCAAAGGCCACAGCGCGTCCAGCAGCGCCGATTGGCGCGCCGCGAGCGCCTGGATGTCGCCGGCACGGCGCAGGAGCTTGATGTCCGGATGGCGCCGGATCACGCCGGTGCCGCTGCAAGGCGCGTCGATCAGGATGCGCGCGTAGGGCTGTCCGTCCCACCAGTCGGGCGGCCGCGTGGCGTCGGCGACGAGCAGGCGCGCATCGACCCGACAGCGCTGTAGCGTCCGCCGCAGACGCTCGGCGCGCACGGGGTCGATCTCGAGCGCGTCGAGTGCCAGCCCCGGCACGCGTTCGGCGAGCGCGGCGGTCTTGCCGCCGGGCGCGGCGCAGGCGTCGAGCACGCGCTCACCGGGTCGCGCATCGAGCGCCTCCACCACCCATTGCGCTGCCGCGTCCTGCACCGACACGCGCCCTTCGGCGAAGCCCGGCAGGCGTTCCACCGCGACCGCTTCGAGCAGGCGCAGCGCGTACGGCGGTGCCTCCTCCGGTGCCACCGCGGCGATGCCTCGCGCGGCCAGTTCGACCAGGTAGTCCGAACGTCTGCCGCTGCGCGCGTCCACCCGCAACCACATCGGTGCGGCATGGTTGCCGGCCGCGCACAGCGCCACCGTCGCTGCGGGCCAGTCGCGGCGGAAGGCTTCGATCAGCCAACGTGGATGTTCGAGTCGCGCCTCTTCGTCGTTGGCGAGGGCCGCCTCGAGCGCCTGACGCTCGCGCAGGAAGCGGCGCAGCACGGCATTGGCGAATCCCGCCGCCTGGGCTTGCAGCGCACGCGCCGCATTCACCGATTCGGCAACCGCCGCATGCGCGGGCGTTGCCAGGAAACGCAGTTCGGCCAAGGCCAGGCGCAGCAGCGCCGCCAGCACCGGTTTCGGCGCACGCCGAACCAGTGATCGCAGCAGCGCCGCATTCGAGTAGTGGCGACGCAGCGCCTGGTAGAGCAGCGCCCGCGCGAAGGGCAGATCCGCCGCGGGGATCGGCAGCGCGGCGATGACCGCATCCAGCGACTGGCCGCCCTCGACCCGGTGCAATGCCTGCGCGAGTTGGAGACGGAGCGGGGTCATCCGGGCCGCCGCGATCAGCGCCGCCAGGGCGCGGTGTCGGCGCGGTCACCCCAGCGCAACTCGCGCACGGCTCTGTCGAGGATGGTTCCGGCCACGCCACCCTCGTCGTGCAGCGCGCGCAGGGCGGCGAAGGCGATCGCGCGTGCGTCCACCTCGAAGAAATCGCGCAATCCGGCGCGGGTGTCGCTGCGGCCGAAGCCGTCGGTGCCGAGCGTGACGTACCGCCGCGGCACAGCGGCGCGGATCAGATCCGGCAGTGCGCGCACATAGTCGCTGGCGGCGATCACCGGGCCGGATGTCGATGCGAGCTGTGCGCTCACATAAGCCACCGGCGCCGGCTGCTCCCAATGGATGCGCCCACGACGTTCGCAATCGATCACGTCCCGATGCAGCTCGGTCCAACTGGTGACGCTCCAGACTTGGGCGGCGACCCCGTAGTCGGCCAGCAGCCCGGCTGCCGCGAGCGCTTGCGGCAGGATCGCCCCGGACGCAAGCAACTGTGCGGCTGGACGACTTTCGGTCTTCTCCCGGATTGCGCCCGGGAGCGGGTACATCCCCCGCAGCACCCCTTCGCGCACCCCCGCGGGCATCGAGGCCTGTGGGTAGTTCTCGTTGCCCAGCGTCAGGTAGTAGAAGACATCGCGCTGCTCGCAGAGCATTTCCTCGATGCCGCGCTGCACGATCAAGGCCAGCTCGTAGGCGTATGCCGGGTCCCAGGCGCGGCAATTCGGCACGCCGGCGAAGCCCAGGTGCGAGGCGCCGTCCTGGTGTTGCAGACCCTCGCCGCCCAGGGTGGTACGGCCGCTGGTGGCGCCGAACAGGAAGCCGCGCGCGCGCTGGTCGGCGGCCGCCCAGATCAGATCGCCCACGCGCTGCCAGCCGAACATGGAGTAGTAGATGTAGCAGGGCAGCATCGGCAGGTCATGGGTCGAATAGCTGGTCGCCGCGGCGATCCACGAACTGATCGCGCCGGCCTCGCTGATGCCCTCCTCGAGGATCTGGCCGGAGCGTTCCTCGCGGTAGTACAGCATCGAGCCGAGGTCCTCGGGCTCGTACTTCTGCCCCAGCGGGGCGTAGATGCCGACCTGGCGGAACAGACTGGCCATGCCGAAGGTGCGCGCCTCGTCGGCAACGATCGGCACCACGCGCGGGCCGAGCACCGGATCCTTCAGCAGGTTGCCGAGCATGCGCACCACCGCCATCGTGGTCGACATCTCCTTGTCGTCGGCCTCCAGCGCGAACTTCGCGAAGGACTCGACCGCAGGCACCGGCAAGCACTCGCTGCTGCGCGCTCGTCGACGCGGCAGGTAGCCGCCAAGCGCACGCCGGCGTGCGTGCAGGTAGCGCATTTCCGGACTGTCCTCGGCGGGTTTGTAGAAGCGCAGTTGCTCGACATCGGAGTCGGTCAGCGGCAGACCGAAGCGGTCGCGGAAGGCGCGCAGCTCGGCATCGTCCAGCTTCTTCTGCTGATGCGTGGTCATGCGTCCCTGGCCGGCCTTGCCCATGCCGTAACCCTTCATGGTCTTGGCCAGCACCACCGTCGGCTGGCCCTGGTGCGCGAGCGCCGCAGCGTAGGCGGCGTGCAGCTTGCGGGCGTCGTGGCCGCCACGCTTCAGACGGTCGATGTCGGCGTCGGAGAGATCGGCCACCAGTCGCGCCAGCTCACCGTTCCGGCCGAAGAAGCGCTCGCGGTTGTAGGCGCCGTCGTTGGCCGAGAAGGTCTGGAACTGACCGTCCACGGTGTGCGCGAAGGCACGCAGCAATTCACCGTCGGCGTCGCGCGCGAACAGCGCGTCCCAGTCCGATCCCCACAGCACCTTGACGACGTTCCAGCCAGCGCCGTTGAACAACGCTTCCAGCTCGTCGATCACCCTGCTGTTGCCGCGCACCGGGCCGTCCAGGCGCTGCAGATTGCAGTTGATGACGAAGGTCAGGTTGTCCAGCCGCTCACGTGCGGCCAACGACAGCGCGCCGATCGATTCGGGCTCGTCCATCTCGCCATCGCCGAAGAAGCCCCAGACGCGCCGGCCGTGGGTGGTCGTAAGACCGCGATGTTCGAGATAGCGCAGGAAGCGCGCCTGGTAGATCGCGTTGATCGGACCAAGGCCCATCGAGCCGGTCGGGAACTGCCAGAAATCCGGCATCAGCCAGGGATGCGGATAGCTGCACAGACCCGGCGCGCCGATCTCGCGGCGGTAGCGGGCGAGGCGCTCCTCCGGCAGGAAACCCTCGAGGAAGGCGCGCGCGTACACGCCCGGAGAGGAGTGCGGCTGGAAGTAGACCAGGTCGGCGCCCTGTGGATGGTCGGCGGCCTTGAAGAAATGATGAAAGCCGACCTCGAACAGATCCGCCGCCGAGGCATAGCTCGCGATGTGACCGCCGAGCTCACCGGCTTCGGTGTTGGCGCGCACCACCATCGCCAGTGCGTTCCAGCGCATCGCGGCGCCGAGCCGTGCTTCCAGTTCCAGGTCGCCCGGGTAGGGCGGCTGCGCCGACAGGGGGAGCGTGTTGCGGTAGGGCGTGATGCGCGCACGGGCCGACTGCACGCCGCGCGTCAGCGCGTGATCGGCGAGCCGGTCGAACAAGTATTGCGCGCGCTCCTTGCCGTCGGCGTGGACCACCGCGTCCAGCGCTTCAAGCCACTCGCGTGTTTCCTCCGGGTCGGCGTCGGCGATGGTCGCGGCAGTGGCGAGCGCGCGTTCGGCGGCGGGTGGAAAGTCGCGGTTTGGGTTGGCCATGGCGGCAATCGCGAAGGAGGAGCGTGCGGGACACCACACTAGCCCGGATCGCTCGTGAGTTTGCGCACCGCGCGTCGAGCGACAGGCAGATCCATTTCCCGCAGGTTGTGCGGCCCGCGGCGCGGCTACAGGGCTGCCGCCGCGCGCGCGAGCGCCCCGATCTCGTCCCAGCGACCGGCGTCGATCACGGCTTTCGGCAACATCCACGAACCGCCGACGGTGAACACGTTGGACAGGGCCTTGTAGGCCGGCGCCCTGGCCGCGTCGATGCCGCCGGTGGGGCAGAAGCGCGCCTGTGGGAAAGGGCCTGTGAAGGATCTCAGCGCGGCGACGCCGCCCGAGGACTCCGCCGGGAAGAACTTAAAGCGCGTCAGACCGTGTTCCAGCCCGACCATCAGCTCGCTGGCGGTGGTGATCGCCGGCAGCCAGGGAATCGCGCTGTGGGCGGCGGCCGCGTACAAGGTTGGCGTTGCGCCCGGCGAGACCGCGAACTGCGCGCCAACCGCCGTGACCGCGTCCAGGTCGCGCGGACTCAGCACCGTGCCGGCGCCGACGACGGCGCCCTCGACTTCCTCCGCGATCGCGCGGATCGCGTGCAGTGCGCAGGCCGTGCGCAGCGTGATTTCAAGCACCGGCAGTCCGCCCGCGACCAGTGCGCGCGCCAGCGGGACCGCGTCGGCCAGCCGTTCGATGGCGATGACCGGCAGTGCGGGAGCGTGGAACAACAGGGTGTCGCGGGTGGCGGCGTGGGGCATGGCGGAAGTGCGGAAAAGAGGGAAGGGAAAATGGAAACGGGAACATCGCTCGTGGCGTGGCGATGGTAGCTCCTGTGCCGACTGCGGTCGAAGCGACCGACGCGGACCGCCTGCGGTCCGCTGTCGCTTTTCCCGCTGCCGCGGTGCGCCGCAGCGAGACGAAATCGGCTGGCGGCAGCCCACGCCGCTGCTGCGAATCTTCACCTCCACGAGCGCATGATGCGCGGCTGTGCCGCAGATGGTCATCGCTGCGGACACCAAGGTACCGAGCTCGGCGAAGGCAAGTCGAATCCACGGCGCTTCCTTGCATCCTTTGCGAACTCATGGACCCTTCACGACAACGCCCCCAACACCGCCGACCCACCCTCCTCCGCCGTGCTCGCGACGGCGCGCATGTGGGCGAAGAGTTCGCGGCCGAGGCCGTGCTGGTTGGCGGACACGTCGATCGCCGCGGGCACGCGCGCGGCCCATTCGGCTGCGTCCACGGTCGCGTCCATGGTGCCGGCATCCGCATCGATGACGATCAGGTCGCCGTCGCGGATCTTCGCGATGGCACCGCCGCACAGGGCCTCGGGCGAGACGTGGATCGCGGCGAGCACCTTGCCAGAGGCGCCGGACATGCGGCCGTCGGTCAGCAGTGCGACCTTCTGGCCGCGGTCCTGCAACAGCGCGAGCGTCGGCGTCAGCTTGTGCAGCTCGGGCATACCGTTCGCGCGCGGGCCCTGGCCGCGGATCACGGCGACGAAATCGCCGGTCAGCGCGCCGGCCTTGAACGCGGCGAGCAGCGCGTCCTGCGAGTCGAAGACCTTCGCCGGCGCCTCGATGCGGCGGTGCTCGGGCTTGACCGCGGAGACCTTGACCACCGCGCGGCCGAGGTTGCCCTTGAGGCAGTGCAGCCCGCCGCCGGCATCGAAGGGCGCGGCGACGCCGCGCAGCACGCCGGGGTCCAGGCTCTGCGCCGGTGGCGCGCGCCACTTCAAGGACAGCCCGTCGAGGTAGGGCTCCTGGGCCTGCTCGCGCAGCGTCCCGCCGTGCACGCAGCGCAGATCGCCATGCAGCAGGCCGGCGTCGAGCAGTTCGCGGATCACGTAGCCGAGGCCGCCGGCGGCGTGGAAGTGATTCACGTCGGCGCTGCCGTTCGGGTAGATCCGCGTCAGCAGCGGGGTGGCGCGCGACAACTCGTCGAGGTCGTCCCAGTCGATCACGAGCCCGGCGGCGCGCGCGATGGCCACCAGGTGGATCGCATGGTTGGTCGAGCCGCCGGTGGCGGCGAGGCCGACCATCGCGTTGACGATCGCGCGCTCGTCGATGAGCTGCCCGATCGGCGTGTACTCGGACCCCTGCGCGGTGATCGCACAGGCGCGCTCAGCCGCGGCCACCGTCAGCGCATCGCGCAGCGGCGTGCCCGGATTGACGAAGGCCGCACCCGGCAGGTGCAGGCCCATCATCTCCAGCAGCATCTGGTTGGAATTGGCGGTGCCGTAGAAGGTGCAGGTGCCCGGGCCATGGTAGCTGGCGGACTCTGCCTCCAGCAGTTCCTCGCGGCTCGCCTTGCCCTCGGCATGGGCCTGGCGCACGCGCGCCTTCTCGGCATTCGGCAGGCCCGAGGTCATCGGCCCGGCGGGCACCAGGATCACCGGCAGGTGACCGTAGGACAGCGCGCCGATCAGCAGGCCCGGCACGATCTTGTCGCACACGCCGAGCAGCAGCGCGGCGTCGAACATCTCGTGCGAGAGCGCGATCGCGGTGCTCATCGCGATCACATCGCGCGAGTACAGCGACAGCTCCATGCCGACGCGCCCCTGGGTCACGCCATCGCACATCGCCGGCACGCCGCCGGCGAACTGCGCGCTGCCGCCAGCGTTGCGCGCCGCCATCCGGATCAGCGCCGGGTAGTGCTCCATCGGCTGGTGCGCGCTGAGCATGTCGTTGTAGGCGCTGACGATGGCGATGTTCGGCCCGCGCGCCCCGCGCAGGTGCGGCTTGTCGGCGCCCGCCGCGGCGAAGCCATGCGCCAGGTTGCCGCAACCCAGCCGCGTGCGCGCCGGCGCATCCAGCCGCGCGGCATCGATCCGCGCGAGATAGGCGCTGCGCGGCGCGGCGCTGCGGTCGGCGATGCGGGCGGTGACGCGGGCGAGGGTGGGATGGTGGGACATGGGGTCAGGCCTTGGCGGAAGTGGAGCGGGGCAAGGGGCAGGGGGCGGGGGACATGGCTCGACGGCCTTCGACGAGGGTGCGGAGGTGCGAAGTGCAGCGTCCCCTGCCCCCTGCCCCCTTCCCCGCTCTCTGCTTCTCCATCACGGGCTCCAATGCACTTCGAACCGCGGATGCTCGCAAGCCAGCAAGGCTGCCACCGGCAGTTTGCGCCAGTCGCCCTCCGCCTGCGCGCGTTCGAGCACCGCGCGCTTGTCCCCGCCGGTGATCACCAGCAGCAGCAGGCGCGAGTGCAGCAAGCGCGGCAGCGACAGGCTGACGCGCGGGTGCGGGCCGGCGGCGGGCATCGGATCGGGCAGGATGGCGACAGCCTCCGGTGCCGGCGTGTCTTGTCCGAGCGCCAGGGCGAGCGTCGGCGCGCCGGGGAAGATCGACGCGAAATGCCCGTCGGCGCCCATGCCGAGCATGGCCACGTCGAACGGCCCGGCGTGCGCCGCGAGCGCGGCATTGGCGTATGCGGCATCGGCCTCGCCGGACGGCGCTTCCGGAACCAGCGGCAGCCAGCGGATGCCGTCGGCGCCGGCGAAGGCGGATTGCATCTGCGCGAGGTTGCAGTCGGCATGCGTGCGCGGCACCCAGCGCTCGTCGCTCGGCATCGCGCAGACGCGCGACCAGTCGCGCGGCTGCGCGGCGAGCTGGCGGAACACCGGCGGCGAGGTGCGCCC
>JABAQR010000026.1 GCA_019187485.1 Lysobacterales bacterium
AACAACGGTTGCCAACAAGCCCAAAAAGCCCTGAAATCCGACCCCGTTCGAGACCCGTTTTGAGGGGCCTGCAAGTGGCTCCATTACGGCGATCATCGGTGGCTCCATTGACCCGGTCGGTGACAACAGGCACGAGGCACAGGCCGCACAGTATCGCCGCTGTCGCATGGCCGACTTATGCAGACCTTCCTGAACTCGCATAATGCGCCGCCGCACGTGGCAGGAGGATCAGCCCGCTGAGCCGGCACACGAAAACAGCGAGCAAGGAGACTCACCCATGTTGAATGCCAAGGCGCGCCGCGTCGCACTCGGCCTGATGCTGTCAGTGACAGTGCAGGCCGCCACGCCCGCCCTGGCGCTGGAAAACCCGGCGCCGCTGCCACCCAGCCAGCCTTATGTGATCGCGCAGAGCTACACGCTGCATTCGCAGGTGCTGAACGAGCAGCGAGTGCTGAACATCATGCTGCCCGAGGGCTATGCCGAGCAGCCGGGGCAGCGCTTCCCTGTCGTCTACCTGCTCGACGGCGGCCAGCATGAAGACTTCACCCATATGGCCGGCGCCGTGCAGTACGCCAGCTTCTCCTGGGTGCAGAAGCTGCCGCCGGCGATCCTGGTCGGCATCGCCAACACCGATCGCAAGCGCGACATGACCTTCAAGGCCTCACCGAACTTCGTCTGGCCAAAGTGGCTGCACGGCTACAGCGATGCCTACAAGAACGCGGGCGGCTCCGAGGCCTTCATGCGCTACATCGAGACCGAGGTGCAGCCTTTTGTCGAGCAGAACTTCCGCACCAATGACGACCGCATGCTGGTCGGCCAGTCGCTCGCCGCACTGCTGGCCACCGAGGTGCTGCTGAAGAAGCCCAGGCTGTTCAACCAGTACGTGATCATGAGCCCGGCGCTGTGGTGGGACAACGAATCGCTGCTGCGCCGGGCGCCGGCGCTCCTGCGCGAGCTGCCGAAGACACCGATGAAGGTGTATCTCGCCGTCGGCAACGAGGGGCCGAACATGGTGCGAGATGCGCGTGCGTTGGCCGAGCTGCTGCGCCGCCACAAGACGCCGCAGATGCAGTTCGTCTTCGAGCATCTGCCCAAGGAAGACCACGGCACGATCCTGCACCCGGCCACGCTGAACGCCTTCGGCTACTTCTTCCCGCGCAAGGCACAGTAGTCCCCCAAACGCAACTGACCACGTCCCACACACCACGGAATGGCTGTCCAAAGTGTGCAATTTTCAATCGCCAGAAGTGCGCAGTTTTCGGTCGGCGTTGACAATCGAGAGTTGGTGGTGCAACCGTTCCTCGCAGCAAACCTCACAGTTTAGGCCCGTGATAACAGATGCGGGTCGGTGCGGATTCCGCAGTTCCCCGTGATCATCGCCCCGTCGGTCGAGGTGATCCGTCGCGCCCCGTATCGATGATTTCGTCAGGTTCGCCAAGCCCACGGCGAGAACTGGCACTGCTACCGGCACGCCTAATCAGTTGAAACTTTCCATGTCCAGTTGCAGTCTACTGCCCAATGCGCCGAACCCTACTCCAGCTTCTGCTCTCGCTAACGCTGATCGTGAACAGCGTTTGGGCGCCGTGGGCGATGGCTGGGATGGCACACGGCGATCATGGATCTCATTCCATGGGCGACCATCATCACCCCGACGGAAGCGACGCTCCGTCGGAGCCTGCTTCGCCAGACGATGGAAGTTGCTGCGATGGCGCATCCTGCCAATGCGGCTGTGTACTTCCTCCAGCGTTGTCTTTGCAGGCAACTTGTATGTCGGTAGTTGAACCGATCCGCACCGCGCATTCGCCGTTGATTGCGAACGTCGTTTTGCATCGCGACTCTCCTCCGCTACGCCCACCCGCGGCCTGAACGCGTAACGACTGTCCGTGTGGGCGCCATCCGGCGCTCGCACGCCCGTTGCCGCGTCTGCGCGTCCGTTCAGGACAGCGCCTGTCGCCTGTGAGGTTGAGTCCATGGCTTTGTTTTGTCGTTCCGCCGCGAGCGTCGCGGCGGCGCTGGCGTTGGTTAGCTGCGCCAGTCTGCCGCGCGAGCGCGGCTATTCCGAATCCCGCGACCTGATAGCGGATCGGCGCTCGGTGCCACCCGATTGGTCGCCGCTCGGCGCCGATCCCGCTCCGCAGGTTCCGGCCGCGCCGATCGGCGTCGAGGACGCCGTCCGGCTTGCGTTTTTCAACAATCCACGACTGCGCGAAGAGTACGTGCGACTCGGCCTCGGTCGCGCAGATCTGGAGGATGCGCGTCGCCTGGCGAACCCGAGTTTTGGCTTTCTTCGACTCTCGCCGGACGGCGGCGAGGGTACGCAGATCACGCGCAGCCTGTCGCTCGGCTTGACCGATCTACTCCTCCTTCCAGTACGCAAGCGTCTCGCAGAGGGTGAGCTGGAACGCCTGCAACTGGCGGTGTCGGGCGCGGTGCTTGAGATCGCCACTGAAGTGGAAGTGGCGTGGTACGAGGCGGTCGGCGCCCAGCAGATCGCCGCGATGCGTGAGCTGGTGGCGCGCGCCGCCGAGCAGTCGGCCGAACTGGCACAACGCTTCTTTGATGCCGGGAACATCAACCGCCTGCAGCTCGAACAGGAACGAGCAGCGGCCACGCAAGCCCGCATCGAAGCACTGTCGGCCGAGTCGAACGCCTTGCGTGCGCGACACCGATTGGCAGCGCTGATCGGTCTGTCCACCGGCGGGGAATGGACCACGCAGTCGCAGTTGCCCGCCCCGCGCGCGATCGACTTCGACGCCGACGCACTGGTCGCATCCGCGCTCGAAACGCGTCTCGACCTGGGTGCCGTGCGCCGCACAGTCGCGCTGCGCGAGGACGCCCTTGGCGTAACCCGGCGATGGCGTTGGCTCGGCGGCGTCGAGGTCGGCTACGAGCATGAACGCGAGTTCGACGGCGCCCAAGCAACCGGTCCTTTCGCCTCGCTGGCACTTCCGATCTTCAACCAGGGACAGGGCAGCGTTGCGCGCGCCGAGGCGGAGTTGCAACAGGCGCGCGCCGAACTCGATGCCAAGTTGCTGTCGGTGCAGAACGATGCGCGGCTGGGCCTGGACGCAGTCGCGGTGGCGCACACCATCGCAGAACGCCATCGCGTCGAATTGGTCCCGCGCCGCGAGGCCATTGTCGCGCGCACGCAGGAACAGGTGAACTTCATGTTGGTGGGTGTGTTCGAACTGCTGCTGGCGAAACAGCAGGAGTACGACGCCTACCAAGCGTATCTCGAAGGGGTGCGCGACTACTGGGTCGCCCGCGCCGAACTGCGGGGCGCAATTGGCGGACGCTTGCCCGACGACGATTCGCCGATAGAGCCTGCCATCGGCGTGGAAGCCATCCTCCCGGCCGCCGGTGTTCCGGCGGCAATGGATCACAGCATGCACGGCGACCGGGAGCGCGATCCGCACGCGGGTCATCGCATGCCGGAGCCCGCTTCGCCACCCGATCCGCACGCCGGCCATGACATGTCCGTGCCGACACAGCCAGTGGATCCGCACCGCGAGCACCGCAAGTCAGCCACGCCCAAGCCGGCCGTACCCGCAGATGAGGAAGCCGAGCCTCAGCACGACCACGGAGAAACGCCATGAACCCTTTTCGACGCCAATGGTTTCGCCTCGCGGGACTGGGAGCGCTGGCCCCATTCGGGCTGTGGGCGCAGCGCGCCGCCGCGCAGGACCACCAGGGCCACCAGGGCCACTCCGCAGCTGCCGCGCCTGCACCCTTGCCTGCTCCCGCCGCCGGCGGCTATCGCCCAGTGCGCACCTTGAATGGCTGGACTCTGCCTCACCGCATCGTCGACGGAGTCAAGGAGTTCCATCTCGTAGCCGAAGAGATCGAGCACGAGTTCGCGCCCGGTTGCCGCGCCAAGTGTTGGGGTTACAACGGCACCACGCCGGGCCCGACCATCGAGGCGGTCGAGGGCGACCGGGTGCGCTTCTACGTGACCAACCGTCTGCCCGAGCACACCAGCGTGCACTGGCACGGGCTGCTGCTGCATTCGGGCATGGATGGTGTCGGTGGGCTTTCGCAGCCGCAGATCCAGCCGGGTGAGACCTATGTCTACGAGTTCACCCTGCGCCAGCACGGCACCCACATGTACCACCCGCATGCCGACGAGATGGTGCAGATGGCGGTCGGCATGATGGGCATGTTCGTCATTCATCCACGCAATGGCGAGCCGAATCCCATCGATCGCGACTACGCGATCCTGCTGCACAACTGGGCGCTGCATCCCGGTACTTATCGCCCTGATCCGTCGGTCATGCAGAACTTCGACCTGTGGACGATGAACAGCAAGGTGTTCCCGGCCATCGAGCCCTTGGTCGCGCGGACCGGCGAACGCGTGCGCGTGCGCATCGGCAACCTGTCCATGTGGAACCATCCCATTCACATGCATGGTGTGCAATTCCACGTCACCGGATCGGACGGCGGCCGCTGGCCCAAAGGCCTGTGGCGACCGGAGACCACCGAGATCGTCGGCGTCGGCCAGACGCGCGATCTGGAGTTCGTCGCGGTGCCCGGCGACTGGGCCTTCCACTGCCACATGTCGCACCACACGATGAACGCCATGGGCCACGAGATTCCGAACACGCTCGGCGTCGATCAATCTGGCGTGGAGGCGGAGATCCGCAAACTGCTGCCGGGCTACATGGCGATGGGGCAAGGCGGCATGGCCGAGCACCAGGAGCACACCGACTCCGGCCACATGACCGGCCCCGAGAACACCCTGCCGATGATGATGGGCAAGGGCCCGTTCGGAAATCTCGAAATGGGCGGGATGTTCACCGTGGTCAAGGTGCGCGATGACCTCGCCGCCGGCGACTTCCGCGATCCGGGCTGGTACCCCAACCCCAAGGGCACGGTCGCGCATCGCATCAGCGCCGATCCAGATTTCGGAAAGCCCGCGAGACGCGGCCCGCCGCCTGGCCCGCCGCCCACGCTCAAAGCCAAGCCGGTCGATCACTCCAAAATGAAGATGGGATAGGGAGCACCTTATGAATCTGTTCAAGACCCTCGTTGTTCTAGCACTGGTCGGCATGGTGATCGCCGCCGCCGTCATCTGGAGCGGCATCTACAATGTCGGTGCCGACGACCCGCACTGGTCTGCGACCCATCGCGCGCTCGAGGTGGCGCGCAAGCGCTCGATCGCAGTCCGGGCCGCGGACATTCAGGTGCCCGACCTGTCCGACACCGAGCTGATCCGCAACGGGGCAGGCAACTACAGCGCCATGTGCGTGACCTGCCATCTCAGCCCAGACGCGGTGGAAACCGAACTGAGCGTTGGCCTGTACCCGCGCCCGCCGCGCTGGGATGCCCTCGGCCAGGCCGATCCTCGCGAGGCCTTCTGGGTGCTCAAGCACGGCATCAAGGCGTCGGGCATGCCGGCCTGGGGCAAGAGCATGGACGATCGCTACCTGTGGGGCATGGTCGCCTTCATGCAGCAGTTTCCGGGCATGACCGCCGAGCAGTACCAGGCACGAGTTGCGGCCAGCGATGGCCACAGCCACGGCGGCGGCGAAACCGATGTCGGCGGTGGCGATCCGCATGCTGCACACGAAGGCTCCAGCCGGGAGCGTTCGTCCTTTGAGCCCGTCGAAGATCCAATGGCAGCGCCCGCGGGCGACGACCACGCCGACAACGACCACCAACACTGAATTAGCCACCCACGAGGCGCTTCGCCTCATCTCGAACTGGAGAAACCGATGATCATCCGAATGACTTCCCTCGCCTTGGCCCTCGCCCTCGCCGCACCGATCGGCTGGGCCCACGGCAATGAAAAACACGGCTCAACGCAAGTAGCCGCCGGCCGCGTGACGGCGGGCGCCACGCTCAGCATTTCGCCCGAAGCCGCCAACGCCGTTGCGGTGCTGGAACGCTTCTCGGCTGCCTTGAGCGCGGGAGATCTCGACGGCGTTGCCACGGATCTGGATCCGGCGGTGCTGATCCTCGAAAGCGGCGGCGCCGAGCGCACCCGTGATGAGTACCTCGGCGGACACGCCAAACACGACGCCGAGTTCCTCAAGACCGCCCACATCACGCTGAAGCGCAGGACGGCTCAGGCATCGGGCGACCTGGTCTGGGTCGGCAGCGAGAGCGAGATTCACGCGAGCAAGGACGACAAGATGCTGATGATCTCGTCCACCGAGACCGCGATCCTGCGCAAGACCGGAGCAGGCTGGAAGATCGTCCATCTGCACTGGTCGTCGAGGGCACAGCGATGAGCCGCCGCGCAGGTGGAAGCAGCGCCGCGTGGGGCCTCGCGAGCCTCGCAGCGCTGATGATGTCGGCCGCTTGCGCACGCGAACCGGACGCCGCGAGCACGACCGCAAGCGCGCAGCAGGTCGCGACACCCACCGCCATGGCGGACACGACACCGGCAATGGTCGTGCACAAGACTCCCAGCTGTGGTTGCTGTGGCTTGTGGGTCGAACACATGCGACAAGCCGGCTTTACCGTTGAGGTGCGCGACACGGACGACCTCGCGCCGATCAAGGCCGGACTTGGCGTCCCCTACGGCAAAGGCTCCTGTCACACCGCCGAGATCGACGGCTATGTGATCGAGGGTCACGTTCCCGCCGAGGACGTCCGTCGCTTGTTGACTGAACGGCCCAAGGCGCGCGGTCTGGTCCTGCCCGGCATGCCGCTCGGCTCGCCCGGCATGGAGATGCCGGACGGCCGCGTGCAGTCCTACACGGTCGAGCTGGTGAAGGAGGACGGCAGCACCTCGACGTTTCGCCGTGTGGAAGGCGATCGCTGACTGACGCGAACCGGTCGCGACGGTGAATGCCGTCGCGACTGGGGCTTGACTCTGGACCCAGGTCCAGGGTGCAAGCTCACATCCCACAAGGAGAACGAACATGTCACTGAGCATCGGCGGGTTGGCCAAGCAGGCGGGAGTTGCCATCGACACGGTGCGCTACTACGAGCGCAATGGCCTGCTGGCACCGGCGGGTCGACTCGCATCGGGCTATCGCCGCTATGGCGCCGAGGAACTCAAGCGCCTGCGCTTCATTCGCCGCGCCAAAGTGCTGGGATTCACGCTCGATGACATCCGTTCGCTGCTGGCGCTCAGTGCCGAGCGCGATGTGGCCCGCGTGCGCGCTGCGGCGCAGCGCAAGCTCGGAGACATCGAGTTGCGCATTACTGAACTCGAACGCATCCACAGTGGCCTGCGGACGCTGATCGACGCATGCCCCGGGCACGGGCGCAGCGACGCCTGCCCGATTCTCAATGCGCTGTCCCAGGAGCAAGACGCATGAAGCACGATCACCATTCACATGGCAGCACGCCGCCGAAAGCGGCACACGGTCACGCATATCACGGCCCCACCAGCGGCGTTCACGATTACGCCGCAGATGCACACGACACCGACGCACATGTCGACCCGGTATGCGGCATGTCGGTGGCGATCGACTCCCCACACCAACTCGAGCACGCCGGGAACCTGTACCGGTTCTGCTCTGAAAAGTGCCGGGGCAAGTTCCTTGCCGATCCGACACGCTATTTGAGTCCCGTCGCCCAGCCCGCGGCCGTCCCGGTGCAGCCGGGCGCTCGCTATACCTGCCCGATGCACCCGCAGATCGTGCGCGACGAGCCGGGCAGCTGCCCAATCTGCGGCATGGCGCTGGAGCCCCTTCTGCCCAGCCTGGACGACGATGAAAACCCAGAACTGGCAGATTTCCGGCGGCGATTCTGGTGGACCTTGCCGTTTTCGGTGATCGTGCTGGCGCTGGCGATGGTCGGGCATCAGTTCGGCGGCATCTCGGCGAACGCGCGCACCTGGCTGGAACTCGTGCTTTCCGCACCCGTCGTGCTGTGGGCCGGATGGCCGTTTTTTCAGCGCTGGGCGCAGTCGATCGCCAATCGCAGCCCGAACATGTGGACGCTGATCGGCACTGGCGTTGGCGCAGCCTTCGGCTACAGCCTGGTCGCAACGCTGGCGCCCGGGATGTTCCCGGAGACGTTCCGCGAGCACGGCCGGGTCGGCGTCTACTTCGAGGCCGCAGCGATCATCGTTTCGCTGACGCTGCTTGGCCAGGTGCTGGAGCTGAAGGCGCGATCCTCCACGTCGGCGGCGATCAAGGCGCTGCTCGGGCTGGCGCCGAAAACCGCGCGCCGGCTGCGCGACGACGGCAGCGAAGAAGAAGTTGAACTGACCCATGTGCATCTGGGCGATCGCTTGCGCGTGCGCCCCGGCGAGAAGGTGCCGGTCGATGGCGAGGTCCTCGAGGGCCGCTCGAACATTGACGAATCCATGCTGACGGGCGAACCGATGCCGGTGGAAAAATCTCCGGGCAGCAAGGTCATCGGCGCCACCATCAACGCCACGGGCAGCCTGGTGATTCGTGCCGACAGGATCGGCTCTGACAGCGTGCTCGCGCAGATCGTGCAACTGGTCGCCCAGGCGCAACGCTCGCGGGCACCCATGCAACGGATGGCCGACAAGGTCAGCTTCTGGTTTGTGCTGGCGGTGCTCGGCATCGCGCTCGGCACCTTCCTCGTCTGGGGCGTGTTCGGTCCGGAGCCGGCATGGACCTATGCCATCGTCAACGCGGTGGCCGTGCTGATCATCGCGTGTCCGTGTGCCCTGGGCCTCGCCACGCCGATGTCGATCATGGTCGCGACCGGGCGTGCGGCGCAGGCGGGCGTGTTGTTTCGCGATGCCGAAGCCATCGAACGACTGCGCACCATCGACACCCTGATTGTCGACAAGACCGGGACCTTGACTCAAGGCAAGCCGGCGTTTCGCGAGGTGGTTGCGGCCGAGGGCTTCAACGCTGATGAAGCGCTGCGCCTCGCGGCGAGCCTCGATCAGGGCAGCGAGCATCCGCTGGCGGAAGCGATTGTGGCCGAAGCGCGTCGGCGCGGTTTGGCACTGGAGGCCGCGGCCGAGTTCGAGTCGGCGACCGGCATCGGCGTGCGCGGGCTCGTCGGAGCGGTGCGCCTGGCGCTGGGCAACACCGCGTTGATGGAGGAAGTCGGCGTCGACGTCAGTCGCTTACGCGAAGACGCCGAACGCCTGCGCCGCGAAGGCGCCAGCGCGATGTTCCTCGCAGTCGATGGTCGCGCAGCCGGCCTGATCGCGGTGGCCGATCCGATCAAGGACAGCACGCCGGAGGCGATTGCCGCATTGCGAGCGGCGGGTCTGCGGATCGTGATGGCCACCGGCGACGGCAAGACCACCGCCGAAGCCGTGGCGAAGGTGCTGGGGATCGATGAGGTGTACGGTGAGGTCCGCCCAAAGGACAAGTCCGAGCTGGTGGCGCGACTCAAAGCCGAGGGCCGCCGCGTGGCGATGGCCGGCGACGGTATCAACGACGCACCGGCACTGGCTGCCGCCGATGTCGGCATCGCGATGGGCACCGGCACCGATGTCGCCATGTCGAGCGCGCAGGTCACGCTGGTTAAAGGCGATCTGCGCGGCATCCTGCGCGCGCGGCAGATTTCGCAAGCGACAGTGGCGAACATGCAGCAGAACTTGATCTTCGCCTTCGCCTACAACGCGCTCGGCGTGCCGATCGCCGCCGGGTTGCTGTACCCGGCGTTCGGGCTGCTGTTGAGCCCGATGATCGCGGCGCTGGCGATGAGCCTGTCGTCGGTGTCGGTGGTGGCCAACGCGCTGAGGTTGCGGAAGGGCCAATGAAAGGCCACGAGCAATGACGCACCACGAGAAATCGCCAGCCTGGTCCGGGCGCATTGCGCTGGGCACAGGCTGGGCGGTGTTTTCCGGCGACATGGGCGACAACCGGGTACATACCCACCACGCCATGCAACTGGTCCTCGCTCCCCGCGAAACGGTCACCGTTTCCGCTCATGGTCAAGGCGACATCACTGCGCCCGGAGTGCTGATCGACGCGGACGTGCCGCACCGCGTCTGGCCCGGCGCCGCGGCGCTGCTGTACGTCGAACGCGAGTCTCATACGGGACGGACTTTGGCGCTGGCCTGCGTGCGGGGATTGTGTCTGCTCACGGAGCGACAGCGCGATGCCGCGCTCGGCGTCTGGCCGTTGTCGACCGACGCAGATCTGGGCCCTCTGCTCGCGGCACTCGGATTACCCAAGTCGGTGCCGGCTCCGGCTGGCCGTCGCTCCGACCGCGTCCAAGATCTTCTTGAAGGCCTGCCGGCCCGCAGCGAGTTGAACGGCACACTGGCGGAATTCGCAAGCGAAGCCTCGCTGTCGCCCAGTCATTTCAGACATCGGGTTCGTGCGCTGGTGGGGATGCCGCTGCGACCCTACCTGCGCTGGCTGCGATTGCGCCGGGCCTTGATGAGTGCCGCCGCGGGCGCGGACTTGAGTCGGGCAGCGCAAGACGCCGGATTTGCGGACGCCGCCCACCTGAGCCGAACCATGCAAAGACACTTCGGCGTGCCGCCCAGCGCCATCCTGGCTGCCCTGCGAACGGCTTGATTCCGCCGCTTTGTTCAAGCCAGACGGGCTCGCTCGCGGCAAGCTGCTCAGCCTATCGAACCCTAGAAGGCTGACTTCTCATGACCAACACGCTCCCAACCTTGTTGCGCTGGACCCAGCGAAGGCGACAACCATTGCGGTTCCTGATGCTCGTGGCGATCGTCTCCCTGTTTGTTGACGGCCTTCTGGTCGAACGCAACTTCGTGCACCTCATGCTCCTTCATCCAGTGCTTCTGATCGCACTGCTGGGTGCGCTGGCTTTGACGGCAACATCCGATGAGTAGCAATTTGCCCCACCGGGACTTCGTTCCGGCGTTGCGCTTCCCGTTCCTCACGCCATGGTACGACCGTCTGGTGGCGTTGACGGTGCGCGAAGCCCGGATGAAGGCGTCTCTATTGACGCACGCCGATGTCACACCCGGCGAGCGGGTTCTGGACCTGGGCTGTGGCACCGGCACCCTGCTGCTGCAGTTGGCCTCGCGAGTGCCCGGCGCGCGAATCGCCGGTGTCGATGCCGACCCGGCGATGCTGCGCCAAGCGCAGGCCAAGGCCACCGCCGCAGGCATCTCTCTGGACCTTGCGCCTGCCTGGGCCGATGCACTGCCGTTCGCCGACGGCTCGTTCGACGTAGTGCTCTCGTCGCTCTTCTTCCACCACCTCCAGCCCAACGACAAGCGACGCAGTCTCCGCGAGGTTTTGCGCGTGCTGCGTCCTGGCGGAAGGGTGTTGATCGCCGACTTCAGTCGGCCCGCCTCGTGGGTCGGTCGAGCCGCGTTCCACCTGGTGCGCTTGCTTGACGGCTATGCCAACACCCGCGACCACGCGGAGGGCCGGTTACCCGAGCTCATGCGCGACGCAGGCTTTGTTGATGTATCCACCCTGCACAGTCTCGGTGTACCTGTTGGCCGGATCGGCCTTTACCGCGGCATTCGACCGTAGGACGGTTCGCGCGGCGAAGGCCTCCCCACCAAAGCGCTCAATCGCAAAACTGCGAACGTGCGTACTCACGACGGGCGAGGCTGCTTGAGCGAAACACTCGGCCAAGCCGATTCGGTACAGAAAGCCAGGAGGCGAATGGCTCCCCCACGGTCCGGGTGAGCTTTCCAACCGCTACGTTCAATCCAAAGGCGGTGCGGACAGTGACACTGTGCGCCTGATTCTGGAGGACACTTCATGCGCTTACACACACTCCTGCGCTACGGCGCATATCCCGTGATTTTTGGCGGCGTCGCAGCGTTCGTGTTGACATGGTCCACGCTGGGACGGTCGCCATGGCCCGCATTCATGCTCATCGCGCTGGCCGGTCTGTTTGCCGTGGCAGTGCTCGAGCGCGTGCAGCCGTTCGAAGCGGACTGGAACCACGATCACAACGACACGGCCACGGACGCCATCCATGTGCTGGTGAACATGATGCTGATGTCGGGCACGGCGTACCTGCTACACCTTCTGGTCGGCCGCGTGCCGACGATGACCGTCTGGCCGCAGTCCTGGCCGATCGCCATGCAGGTACCGCTCGCCGGCGCGATCCTGGATGTGGGTTTGTATGCGATGCATCGACTAAGTCACCACGTCCACTGGATGTGGCACCTACACGCGATACATCACAGCGCCGAGCGGCTCTACTGGATGAACGGGGATCGCCGGCATCCCCTCAGCGCGTTGCTGCTGGCAGGCCCAGGGCTCGTTGTGGCCGTATTGCTCGGCGCGCCGGCCGCGGTCATCAGCGCATGGCTGACTGTGCTGACCGTCCACCTCGGGTTCCAGCACGCAAATATCGACTACTCGCTCGGACCATTGCGCCGCTGGATCGGTGGCGCCGAGTTGCACCGCTGGCACCAACGCCGCGACTATGTCGACGCCCAGGTCAATTTCGGCGAGTTCTGGCTGATCTGGGATGGGATTTGCGGAACGCGCTTCGACCACCCGACGCCGGTGAGAGCGAACGATGTGGGCCTGGACGAGATCTTTCCGACGACTTACTCGGCACAGCTTCACTGGCCATTCCAAAGTCGGCGTCAGGTTAGCTAGCCAGTCCAGCTCAGCCGCCGCGAAGTCCAATCGATCGGGCCGCTGGCGGTCGGTTCCCGCTACCCGGCGCAGCAGGACAGAAGCTTCACGTCCCTTGTAAAGGTCTGCGCCGCAATCTTGAGCCCCTCGACCATCGTCAAATAGGGAAACAGCTGGTCAGCCAGTTCTCGCGCAGTCATTCGCGCCCGTATGGCGACCGCTGCAGTCTGGATCAGCTCTCCCGCCTCTGAGGCCACCGTTTGCACACCGATCAGGCGGCCGGTGGCTGCTTCCACGACCAGTTTGATAAAGCCGCGCGTATCGAAGTTGACCAGTGCTCGGGGCACGTTTTCGAGCGCCAATGTGCGGCTGTCGGTCTCGATACCGGCTTCGTGCGCGTCGGCTTCACTGTAGCCAACCGTGGCGACCTGCGGGTCGGTGAACACCACTGCCGGCATCGCCGTCAGGTCCAGCGCCGCGTCACCGCCGGTCATGTTGATTGCGGCGCGGGTCCCCGCGGCCGCTGCGACATAGACGAACTGCGGCTGGTCGGTGCAGTCGCCTGCCGCATAGATGTGCGGCGCGGTAGTGCGCATCGTGTGGTCGATGGTGATGGCGTCTCGCGCGTTGACCACCACACCCGCGGCGCCGAGGTTGAGCGAGCGGGTGTTTGGGGTGCGGCCGATGGCGACCAACAGCCGGTCGGCACACAGCTGGCCGCTCTCGGTGGTGAGCACGAATTCCCCTTCTACAAAAGCAACCTGGCTGGCCTGCGTGTGATCCAGCACTTCGATGCCTTCGGTGCGGAACACGTTCGTCACGGCGTCGCCGATCGCGGGGTCTTCGCGAACGAACAGCGTCCTGCGCGCCAGGATGGTCACTTTGCTGCCAAGCCGGGCGAAAGCCTGGGCAAGTTCGACGGCCACCACCGACGACCCGATCACAGCCAGTCGTTCGGGCACCGTGTCGCTGACCAGTGCTTCAGTGGAGGTCCAGAACGGCGTGTCTTTCAAGCCCGGAATCGGCGGAGTCGCCGGACTGGCCCCGGTGGCGATGAGGCAGCGGTCGAAACTCACTTCGCGCGTGTCGCCGTCGGCGGTCGCAACGATCAGGGTGTGCGCGTTCTTGAACCGGGCATCGCCACGCAACACGGTGATGGCCGGGGTGCTCGCCAGAATGCCCTCGTACTTGGCAAAGCGCAGCTGATCGACACGCCCTTGCTGCTGAGCCAGCAAGTGCTCACGCAGGATCCTTGGCGAGGCCGCGGCAATGCCGCCATCGAACGGGCTCGTGCGCCGCATGTGAGCGATGTGGGCAGCGCGGATCATGATCTTGGACGGGACGCAGCCAACATTGACGCAGGTGCCGCCGAGCGTGCTGCGCTCGATAAGCGTCACGCGCGCTCCTTGCTCGATGGCCTTCAACGCCGCCGCCATCGCCGCGCCGCCGCTGCCGATCACTGCCACGTGAAGTGCAGCCTCATTGCCCTCGCACTTTGCCTCGCCACCCAGCCGTTCTTGTGCCTTGTTCAGCAGGTCGCTGGGTTGCCCCAGCGTTTCGGCAAGCTGCGCCCGGTAGCCGAGAGCGGACACTGCCGCGATCAGCGAAGTCAGGTCCACAGTGGCACCTAGATTGGCTTCGACTGCGGCCTGGCGCTGTGGGTAGGACACCGAGGCCGAACGCACGCCGGGCACCTCTTCCAACGCCTGCCTAACGTGCTTTGCGCACAACCCGCAGGTCATGCCGTCGATGTGCAGTGCGATCGCCACAGCCATTGGTCTGCGCTCACTCCTTGACGGTGGATGGGTAGCCAGCGTTCTCGGTGGCCTCGGTCAAGGCGGCCGCCGTGGTCTTGGTATCGTCGTAGGTCACCACCGCCTCCCTGGGCTCCCAGGTCACCTCGGCCTCGATGACGCCTACGACCTTGGACAGCGCCATCTTGACCGTGATCGGACAGGTGGCGCAGGTCATGCTCGGCACCGACAGCGTGACGGTTTCGGTAGCGGCCCAGGCGGGAGCGCTCAGCACAACGGTCAGAGCGAGCAGTGCGACGAGTTGCTTCATGGCGATCTCCTTTCAGTAGAACAGGGGCATGAGGTAGGGAAACACGATTGCGATCAGCACCAGGACGCCGACGATCCAGAAGAACACCTTGTAGGCCGTCCGCACCTGGGGCGCGGCGCATGCATCGTCCGGCGCGCAGGCACGGGCCGGACGGAAGATGCTGCGCCAAGCGAAGAGCAGCGCCACGAGAGCCACGCCGATGAAGATCGGCCGGTACGGATCCAGCGCGGTCAAGTTGCCGATCCAGGCACCAGAGAAACCCAGTGTGATCAGCACCAGTGGACCGAGGCAGCAGGTCGAGGCGAGGATGGCTGCGATGCCTCCGGCGGCAAGCGGGATTCGACCGCTACTGGGCTCCGCCATGGAGAATCTCCTTCCGGGATTTTGCGTGATGCGCTAACGTTACTTCCGTAGTCAGGTACGGAGTCAAGCGCGATGATGAACGATCCGCCAACATTGACGATCGGCGCCTTCGCCAAGGCCGCCGGAGTCAACGTAGAGACCATCCGGTTCTATCAGCGTAGGGGATTACTGCCGGAACCGGATCGTCCACATGGCCGCATCCGACGCTACGGGACGGCAGACGTGGCGCGCATCCGCTTCGTGAAATCCGCCCAGCGGCTGGGATTTAATCTAGGCGAAGTCAGCCAGCTTCTGAAACTGGAGGACGGCACTCAATGCGGCACAGCCGCCGAGCTAGCTGCACTCCACCTCACCGACGTACGCGCCAAACTGGCGGAACTGGCGCGGATCGAAGCGGTGCTGTGCAAGCTCGTCACTGAGTGCCATGCGAAACGGGGCAATGTGTCGTGCCCGCTGATCGACTCTCTGCACGGCAGCTAGTTAGCCCGCGAGGCGCTTGGGGCCGCTCCGACGTCGCAAGATCCAGAGTGCTGCCACGGGAACCACGATCCACTGCGCGAGCGGACTCAACCCGATACCGAGGATCGGGTCGACTGGCATGATCTCGCGGTAAGCCCAACGGCCGAGCCAGCGTGTGCTGATCCACTCGATGGCGATCGTCGTCAGCAAGCCCAGTGCCACGATGACCGCATCGGTGCGATGGGTACGAGCGAGCCAGGGCAGCGCGCGCGCGAGCAGCGCTGCCGCCAGCGCGCAGGCGACGGCGATCACTGCGTCACCCAACGAGCAGTGCAGCGCAGCTCGCCAGGCAGCGTCCGGACCGGCGTCGACCCAAATCGTGTACAGCCGCACGTGCGCGAGTTCCCAGAGTGCGAACATCGGCAGCGTGATGAGCGCGTACGCGAAGGCGCGACGCAGCGCCCCCGCCAACGAGAACGGCTCAGGGCTTGCGGTCATCTGTCGAATGATCGTGGTGCGCGTGGCCACCGTGTCCATGGAACAGGTGCAGGAGCGGGCAAGCCACCAGTAGCAGGTAGGGAAGCGCGCCCAGCACGTGGCCCAAGTGCTCACGCAGGATCACGAACGCGGCCACCAGCAGGGCGGACAGGCCCACCATTTTCCAGTTTCGGTTCATGGCGATTCCCCTTCCTTGCGTGGAACCAGCCGGCGCCCTTGGCGGTACGCCGGCCAGCATGAGAGAGCCGCGGCGGCGGGTGACGCCGCAGCACATATCCCGTCAGCGCTGCAGTTCCGCGGTGTCGTTCGCATGGATCTCGCCAGACACCACCTCGGCTCGCGCATAGTGTTCGTCGAATACCTCGACGATGCGCACCTGACCCATCGGCACGCGCTTGAAGCCTGCTGGCGGCGCTTTCGGCGCAGTGTGAACCTGCTCGTTGCGATAAACGCTCAGCACCTGGCCCACTTCGGCGCCGTGGGCTTCGCCGACGCACACGACCACATTCTGGTCCTGCACCGACAGCACCTGTCCCTGCATGAAATAGTGGCGCGTGGGACTGTTGCTGGCACAGGCGGACAAAAGGGCCAACAGGATCAAGGCAATCAGCAACCGGACATGGCGTATCGGGTTGGTGATGTTCATCTGGATGTTCATGTTGCTCTCCGTTTGGGGAACTTGCACCCGCATGCGGCGGGCGTGCGCGGCCGGCTTCCCTCATCCACCCGTCGAGCCGGTCGCCGAGGGGGATATCCGACGGCGCCGTTACTGCGCCGTGCTCGAATCTCTCTGCAAGGTCTGACGCCTCTTCACCAAGGCATACACCGCTGGTATCACCACCAGCGTCAGCACGGTCGACGAGAGCATCCCCCCAACCATCGGCGCGGCGATGCGGCGCATGACCTCAGAACCGGTGCCGGTGCTCCACATGATCGGAAGCAGGCCGGCGATGATCGCGGTGACGGTCATCATCTTCGGGCGCACACGTTCGACGGCGCCTTCGACGATGGCGTCGATCAGATCGGCCGCCGTCAGCGTCTCGCCGGCGGCCTTGCGCGCGGCGGCGCGCGCCGCCAGTGCGTGATCAAGATAAATCAGCATGACCACGCCGGTCTGCGCGGCAACGCCCGCAAGCGCGATAAAGCCGACGGCGACGGCGACGCTCAGGTTGTACTGCAGCGCCCACATCAGCCAGACGCCGCCGACCAGCGCGAACGGCACCGAGAACATCACGATCAGCGATTCGCTGACGCGCCGGAAGTTGAGGTACAGCAGCAGGAAAATGATGCCGAGGGTCAGCGGGATGACGATCTTCATGGTCGCCTGCGCGCGCTGCATGTACTCGAACTGGCCGCTCCAGGTGGCATAGGTCCCTGGCGGAAAGGCAACTTGCTCAGCGACGGTCTTTTGCGCATCGCGCACATAGCTGCCGATGTCGCGACCGCGCAGGTCGACATAAATGTAGGCGCTGAGCAGCGCGTTCTCGGTGCGGATCGATGGCGCGCCCTGGCTCAAGCCCACGTGCGCCAGTTCGCCGAGCGGGATCTGCGCGCCGTCCATGGTCGCGATCAGCACTTCGCGAGCGATGCGTTCGGGCGAATCGCGCAGTTCGCGCGGGTAGCGCACGATGACGCCGAAACGCTCGCGGCCCTCCACCGTGGTGGTGACCATCTCGCCTCCGAGCGCGGCGGCGACGACATCCTGGATGGCGCCGACGGACAGCCCGTAGCGCGCCAGTTGCGTCAGGTCGGGCTCGATGTCGAGGTAGAAGCCGCCGGTCAGGCGTTCGGCGTAGGCGCTGGTGGTGCCGGGTACTGCGCGCACCACGCGCTCGATGTCGCGCGCGACGGTCTCGATCTGTTTCAGATCCTTGCCGAACACCTTGATGCCAATCGGCGTGCGGATGCCGGTGGAGAGCATGTCGGTGCGCGCCTTGATCGGCATGGTCCAGGAATTGGCGACACCGGGAAACTTGAGCGCGGTGTCCATCTCGGCGATCAACTGGTCCTGCGTCATCCCCGGCCGCCACTCCGCCTGCGGCTTCAGGTTGATCACGGTCTCGAACATCTCCAGCGGCGCCGGATCGGTGGCAGTCAATGCGCGCCCGGCCTTGCCGAACACCGATTCGACCTCCGGGAACGACTTGATGATGCGGTCCTGGGTCTGCAGCAACTGCCCGGCCTGGGTCACGCTCATGCCCGGCAACGAGGACGGCATGTACAGCAGGCTGCCCTCGTTCAAGCTCGGCATGAACTCCGAGCCGAGCCGGCTGGCCGGCCACGCGGTCGCGATCAGCACCACCACTGCCAGCGCGATCACTCCCTTCTGGAAACGCAGCACGAAGGCGATCACCGGACGGTAGATCGCGATCAGCAAGCGGTTCAGCGGATTCTTTGATTCGGCAAGGATGCGGCCGCGCACGAACAGGTACATCAGCACCGGCACCAGCGTCACCGACAGCACCGCGGCGCCGGCCATCGCAAAGGTCTTGGTGTAGGCGAGCGGCTTGAACAAGCGGCCCTCTTGCGCTTCCAGCGCAAACACCGGCACGAACGACACGGTGATGATCAAAAGGCCAAAGAACAACGACGGACCGACCTCCTTGCAAGCGTCGATGATCAGTTGCAGTCGGCTGCGGTCGCCGCCGCGCTCGATGTGTTTGTGCGCGTTCTCGATCATCACGATCGCGGCGTCGATCATCGCGCCTATGGCAATGGCGATACCGCCGAGGCTCATGATGTTGGAGTTCATGCCGAGCGCGTGCATCGCCAGGAAGGCGATCAGCACGCCAATCGGCAGCATGACGATAGCCACCAGCGCGCTGCGCACGTGGAACAGGAACACGATGCACACCAGCGCGACGATGATGCTTTCCTCGATCAGCGTGGTCTGCAGCGTGGCGATTGCGCGGTGGATCAGATCGGAGCGGTCGTAGACGCTGCGGATGGCGACGCCATCGGGCAGGCCGCTGCTGATCTCGGCGATCTTGTCCTTGAGGTTGTGAATCACCGCCAGCGTGTTCTCGCCAGAGCGCGCGATGGCCACACCGGACACCACCTCGCCTTCGCCATTGAGCTCGGCGATGCCGCGACGCTCATCGGCGGCCAGTTCCACGGTGGCGACATCGCGGATCAGCACCGGCGTGCCACCTTCGGCGCGCAACACCAGTTGCTCGATATCGGCGATGCCACGCAGGTAGCCGCGACTGCGCACCATGTACTCGGTCTCGCTGATCTCGACGCTGCGACCGCCGACGTCGCGGTTGCTGGCCTTGATCACCTCGCCGACCTGCATCAGCGGCACACCGAACTGGCGCAGCTTGGCCGGATCGACGGTGACCGAATACTGGCGCACGAAACCACCGAGACTGGCGACTTCGGCGACGCCGTGCGCCTTGGTCAGTTGGTAGCGCACGTACCAGTCCTGGATCGCGCGCAGCTCGTCCAGCGAGCGGTCCTTGCCTTCGAGCGCGTACTGGTAGACCCAACCGACGCCGGTGGCATCGGGACCCAGCGTTGGCGTCACGCCCGGCGGCAGGCGCCCCGCCGCAAAGTTCAGGTACTCCAGTACCCGCGAACGCGCCCAGTAGAGATCAGTGCCATCCTCGAAGATCACGTAGACGAACGACGAGCCGAAGAACGAGAAGCCGCGCACCACGCGCGATTTCGGCACCGCCAGCATCGCCGTGGTCAACGGATAGGTGACCTGGTCCTCGACCACCTGCGGCGCCTGGCCGGGGTACTCGGTGTAGACAATCACCTGCACGTCGGACAAATCCGGCAGCGCGTCCAGCGGCGTGCGCGACACCGCGTAGATGCCGGCGGCGGTGATCGCAAGCGTGCCCAGCAACACCAGGAAGATGTTGCGCAACGACCATTCGATCAGGCGGGAGAGCATTTCAGCCTCCTTGCGGGGCGTGCTGGTGTCCGCCGTCGGCCGGCGTCTGGTCTGGCTCGGCGTCACCTGCGTCTTGCTCGTCCCCGCGCCCCGCGGGCGCGGTGCCATGCCCCGCGTGATCCGGTGCTTTCAATCCGTCCAGCGCCGCGCCGAGATTGCTCTCCGCATCGATCAGGAAGTTCGCCGCCGACACCACCGATTCGCCTTCCACCAGGCCGTCGTTGATCTCGACGCGATCGCCGCTGCGACGGCCGATCGCCACTGCGCGCGGCTCGAAGCGGCCGGCGGCGAGTTCGACGAACACCACCTGGCGGGTGCCGCTGTCGAGCACGGCCGAGCGCGGCACGGTGAGTACTGCCGGGCCGGTATCTGCGTGGAATTCGACATCGCCGAAAAGGCCGGGCCGCAGGACGCCCTCGGCATTGTCGAGTTCGACGCGCACCGTCAGCGTGCGACTGGCTTCGTCGAAGGTCGGCGCGATGAAACTGATCGTCCCGTCGAACGTGCGTCCGGGCAATGCCGACGTGCGGAACTGCACGGACTGGCCGAGCACCAGTTGCGCCGAGTCGCTGGCCGGCACATTCGCCACCAGCCACACGCGCGACAGATCGGCCAGCGACAACAGCATCTCGCCGGCCATGAAGCGCATGCCCTGCACTGCCGGCTTGTCGGTGATCACTGCGTCAGCCGGCGCCGTCAACGTCAGGTAGGGATCGACCTGACCACCCTTCAGCCGTTCCAGGCTGCCGCCACCGATACCCCAGTTACGCAGGCGCTCCAGCGTCGCGCCGGACAGATCGCGCATGCTCGCCGCGCTGGCCGGATCGGCCGCCGCCATGGTCGCGGCGGCGCGCTGGGCGATCAGGTACTCGTTTTGCGCCGAGCGCAGTTCGGGACTGTAGACACTCATCAGCGCCTGGCCGCGGCGCACGCGCATGCCGACCTGGTTGGCTGCAAGCGTTTGCACCCAGCCTTCGAACTTCGGTGCGATCACCCACTGACGTGCTTGATCGATGGCGATGCTGCCGCTGGCACGCAGCGACTGCTGCATCGGCGCCAGTTCGACCGTGACGGTACGCACGCCGATCAACTGCACCTTCTCCGGCGACATTACTACGGTACCCGGCGTCGACGGCGCCTCGCCCGCATACACCGGCACGTAATCCATGCCCATCGAGTCCTTCTTTGGAACCGGCGACGTGTCGGGCAGGCCCATCGGGTTGCGGTAGTAGAGGATTTGCGGCTGCGCCGGTTCGGCCTTCGAGATGGTCACTTCGGGCGTATCCGCCCGCCGTTGTCCCAGCCACCACCCGCCAGCGGCCGACAGCGCGGCCACCACCGCAACGAGTGTCACGATTCTTGGAGTACTCATGGCAGTTTTCCCTGCAGCAGTTTCAGTTCAACGGCGGCCAGCAAGCGATCGCGCCGGGCGTCCAGGCGGTCGCGCTCGGCATTGAGCGTCAGCGTCAGCGCCTGCAGCAGCGTGTCGAAATCGACCGCGCCGACCTGATAGCCAGCGAGCGCCGACTCCAACCCGGCCTGCGCCTGAGGCAGCAATTGCCCAGAGACGAGACTTTCCTGCTCGCCAGCCGACTGCCACATGGCATACGCGGCGCCGACACGCCCGCGTAGTTCATCGACAATGGCCTGCTCACGTGCACCGGCGGCTTCCGCTCGCAGGTCTGCAGCACGCTCGCGCTGGCGGCGCGCACCCTGCTGCAGGGGGATCTCAACCTCGAACATCAGCTCCCAGCCCTCAGCTCGGTCGCCCATCTGCATCAGCCCGAGACCAACCCCGATGTCCGGCAGACGCTCGCGACGAACTTCCTCGGCCATCCCCAAGCGGGCGGCGCGCATCGATGCTTCGGCCTGCGTCATCGGGTGGCGCTCGGCGGCGTCCGCTAGCAGTTCGTCGAGCGGCAAATCGAGCGCAATCTCGGGTTCGCCCGCCGGTGTCGTCAGCACGTCCTGCGGATTCCGACCGAGCCGGGCATTCAGTGTCGAGCGCGCCCGCGCGCCCTGCGCCACCAACTCGATCTGCATGCGCCGCATGGAAGTCAGCTCCACGTCTGCGCGAATGGCGTCCTGCTGTGGCGCCAGCCCGGCGGCGTAGCGGGTGCGCGCCAACTCGCGCATCTGCGCCATCACACCGAGTACGCGGTCGATCGCAGTTGCGCTGGCCTGCGCATGCCACCAGGTGAGCCAGGCCATGTCCGCCTGCTCTACCAGTTCCAGCAGCGTGGCCTCGCGGCGAAAGCCGGCGGCCGCGGCCTCGTGCGTCGCGACTTCGCGCGCCAACGCGCGCTTGCCCCACAGGGGGAACTGCTGACGCACGCGGTACACGGTGGTTTCCACCTGCGCCGGCAGGGCGCGCGGGCGATCGAAGTCGATGCCGTCGAGTTCCATTTCGAACATCGGATCGGGCAGCGCGCCGGCAGGCCCGATCCGCTCGGCAGCAGCCTCCGCATCCAGCGTACGCGCCAACAGCGCGGAGTTGTGCTGCCGCAGCCACGAATGCACTGAATCGAGATCGGCGCCTGGTGGGCTGGCCGCAGCGACAGGCAACGCAAGGAACAACGCCAGCGCGCACGCCTGGCGGCGTGCATGCGGCCACAATATCGAGGTTTTCACGGATCAAGCTCCGCTACGCGATGGCAGACACCCGGCGTCAACGCCGGGCACGCGCAGCCACGGGCCCATGGCCCGCAGCCAATCACGGAAAGGGAGTTAGATCAGCAGGATGGTGCTCGCGCGTAACCGTGGCCAATTCCGCGAGGCGGGATCGTCGGACGTGGAACGGCTTGCCGTTGCTACGGCTGCAACTAACAGCGCATGCCGGGAAATCATCGGCGGTAGCGGCGGAACGCCAAGCGCAACGGCATCGGTGACGTGCTTGGTTGGATCGGCGCAATGGGCGGTGCAGTCCGGCGACATCGCCGGGTCGCCACTGCCCATGTCGTCATGGCAGCCACCGGAAGCATCCATAGTCACCGGCGCCGGCATCGAACACAGGTGCGCGGCAATCGTTACCTGCTGGCACAACAGCAAGATCGCCAGCACCGGCATCAGCCAGCGCGGGAGGCGACGACGCAACGATTTCAGACCCAAACGAGGCACGCGCATGTTCCGATCCTTCTTGCCAAGAGGATACGCGCACTCGCCGGACCCGCAAGTTGATATTGATCAAGAACCCACGGGGAGGCGAGCCGGCTTGGGAATTGGGCGCACGCCGGTCTCAACTCAGTTCTCGCATTCCAGCGCAAGAACCGCGCACGGTGCTTGATCCAGCGCAAGGACGCTGCGGATCGATCACGCTACGATCAAGCTGTCTAATGCTAGGAAGCGGCTGTGGCATCGAGGGCACTCCAGCAATTTCGTCAACCGCGTCGGCGATGGCTGGCGTTGTGGGCGGTGCTCGCCATGTTGCTCAATCAGATCGCGATGGCCGAACATCTGTGTCGGGCGGCACCCGGCCTGCACGGCACGCATTCAACCCAAGTCTCTGACTCTCAAGACTCGTCCTTGCACTCCCATATGTCGTCAGACACGATGGGCAGCGCGTTGCCGGACTTGAACCAGATTGCATGCAGCGCGCATTGCGACGACGCTGACAAGCAGCTCCGCGACATCGTGCCGCCGGTCTTTCCTGCGCTGGCAGGCGGTGGCGCCGAAATAGCCCTCCTGCGGCTGGATCGCAACTCGGGCCCAGCGCGCGATCCGCGAACAGCGGATGCGATCCGTGACCGCCACGGCAGCATCTACCGAGTGTTGTTGATCTAGGCGCACCGCACCCGTTGCTGCTGGCTTGCTGCTGGCAGCTGTATCGGGACGGTTGAACGCCGGATCTAGTCTTCGTCGCTTCAGCGACTTCTCCCCTGAGCGTTCACCGTGCGATGTCGGCCCCCGGGCCGTCTGCGGTGGAGTTCCTGCACGTGGAATTTGCGAACCGAACGAGCGCTGGACCGCCGATGGCATCCCATTGGATGTTGCTCACGGCGAAATCAACGCTTTCCCCAATCACAACACTCAATGCGGCCCCGGCGGCCGCGTTGATGTCTCGCTTGTGCCGACAAAGCGAGTCGAGCCAGCGATCGGCAATACCTGGGCCTCAAGTTGGCCCGAAATCCCCCGCGGCCGATCCGGCCGCTATGTCAGCTCGGAGATCTGTCATGGATAGGAATCACACATGCATCAACCGCACCGTCAACAAGAATCGTCGCAGATTCGGATGGCTCGTCGGCCTTGTGGCGGCAACGGCGCTGGCCGGTTGTACCGGAGACAGCGCAATCCGCCACCAGTTCATGCAAGGCCAAGTGTTGTCCGTGGACGCCAACGAAATCGTCGTTTGCATCGGCAAGCGTGATGGCGCGCACGACGGACAGGTACTCAATGTCATAAGGCACTTCGCAGAAATGGCGATCGTTGAAGGCGCTCCCTTCAGCCGTGCCCAAGTCGGGCAGGTGCGCATCGTCGATGTCTACGATGACCATTACGCGCGCGTCTCGATCGTGACCGGAGAAGTCAAGACCGGCGACATGGTGGAACTGGACAACTGAGCACCGCCCAACTGGCAGCCGATCCCACCACGGCCAATGGCATGAGGTCGGGCGTCAAAACCGAACCAGCGGCGCCGCATTGCGGCGCCTTACCGAGGGGAACCCACATGATCCGATCAACACATCTGCTCGCACTCTCTTTGCTTGGCGTACTCGCAGCCTGCAGTAGAGAAAGCAGCATTCAGCAGACCCACGCCGCATCGGCGGCCGCGACCATGACGGTCCCGAGTCTGCCGGGCGCCGAAGTCACCGACTCGCCCTCCGTCGATTCCCTGCCGGCAATGACGGTGCACAAGAGCCCCAGTTGCGGCTGCTGCGGCCTTTGGGTTGACCACGCGAAACGCGCGGGATTCTCGGTCTCGGTGGTGTCGATGAACGACCTCAATCCACTCAAAGTCGCTATGGGGGTTCCGGTTGGCGGCGGGTCTTGCCACACCGCGGTCGTCGGCGGCTACTTCATCGAGGGCCACGTCCCTGCAGCCGACATCCAACGACTGCTAACCGAGAAACCGAAGGCTCGGGGATTGACCGTTCCAGGCATGGTGCTGGGCTCGCCCGGCATGGAGGCTCCAGCGGGCGAGGTACAGCCCTACACGGTCTATCTCGTCGACTTGGATGGCAAATCCACACCGTTCAGTCATCACAACAGGTGACTACCAATGTCCTGGATCCCCGCCAAGCAATTCGGCGACTACCCGTTCTACCTGCGATGGTTCTTTCGCCGGCAGGCGCGCAAGTACGGTCGAACACTGCCACCTTCCTGGTTATGGGGACGGCTCCCCGGACCCTTCGGCGGCATGTTGTTGCTGCTCGGACTTTTCCAAAGAAGGGCGTTTCCCGTTGATGCAGCGTTGCGCAGTCTTGTTTCGGCGCGGGTTGCGCAACTCAACGGGTGCGCATTCTGTGTCGACCTGAATGCCTACAACCTGCTCCACGCGACTGGCTCCAGTGCAAAAGCAGAAGCCGTGGGGAGCTGGCAGGACAGTGACCTTTACTCGGAGCGCGAGCGCGTCGCCTTGGACTACGCCGAAGCCATGACGGACACCCAGCGGCGCGTGGGGCCAGCGCAGGCCGCGTCACTGCGGCAGCAATTCGATGACCACGAAATCGTGGCGCTGACCGCATGGATCTCCTTCCAGAACATGAGCGCGAAATTCAACAGTGCACTGGGTGCGGAAGAGAGTGGCCTTTGTCCCTGGCTCGGTGCTCGCGATCAACCCGAAGGCACGGTGGCAAGCCTCGTGCCGATCAGCACCCGCCCTTGCCATGCAGGCAGGATCCAGCCCAGTCAAAAAGCTCTCGAAACCAATCCGAATCCATAACCTGACAAGGAGAATATCGTGGCGACTTTCAGAAACAGGGTCTTGCTTCCGACTCTGCTGTTCATCGGAAATCATCGAATTGCCTTTCGCGTAATCGTGCTGATCGGTGTCATTTTGACGATCGCCGATGCCTTTGTCTTTGAGCGCAGCGAGATTCATACGCTGGTCGGCCATACGGCGATTGGCCTCGGACTGGCTGCAATGTTGCTGCTCGTCGAGAGCGCGGACGAACCGCGAACCGAAGATTGAAAATCCGCCGGCACGGCGGACAGTGATTGCCAAACGAAAGGATGAGCTACGGCGTCTGAAGCATTTCGCTCAGGCGACATTACACGGAGATCCAACATGAACGCAAAAACGAACTCGACCCGCCTGTTTTCAGGCGTCCGCCGGCATTGCCTGGGCTGGATATGGGCGGCCGTGGCCGTCGCCTCGGTGGCGGGATGCGCAGGAGGAACATCGGTGCGCCATGAATTCGTCATGCAGGGGCAGGTTTTGTCGACAGATGAGAGCGGGGTTGTGGTGTGTGTCGGCCGGCAAAACGGAGCCGAAAGCGGTCAGATCCTCAACGTGATCAGGCATATGCGCACCACTGGCGGTAATCCGAAAGCCCCACCATTCCGCCGCGAACAAGTGGGGCAAGTCCGAATCGTCGACGTCTTCGACGACCACTATGCGCACGCGGCGGTCGTCACCGGACAAGCCCAAGTCGGCGACATGGCTGTGTTGGATAACTGACGTCGCGGTTCAGGTCGGCGCCCAACTCGGGCGCCGACATCGCGATTAAGCTGGCGATCGTTGGAACGCAAAGCGCAACTGAGTAGCTGAAGATGCGTCCACTGCATCGACATTGATCACCGTCAAACGAGTGGCTTGCGAACGGCGGATCCTTCTTGCACTGCAAACGTCGGGAGCGACCCATGCGTCGCCGCAGCTTCCTCAACATCGCATCAACAGGCGCTCTTTCGGCGCTGGCCCTGGCCCAGAGTGTATCGGCTCAGATGGGGGGCATGCCGCGCGGCGGCATGGGCGCAATGATGGGTCGCCTGCCACCGTTCAGATCGGGATTGCCTACCGGGCTCCCGCTTCCGCACCTGGGCACTCTCGCGAACCAGAGCGCGGTGCTCGGCGATTTCGAGGGCACACTGGTGGCTTCCCCGTACAACGCGTCGCTTGTCTCCGACCGCACGACCGAGTTATGGGGGTACAACGGACAATACCCGGGTCCGGTGATCGAACTGCGCGAGGGACAGCGAGTCGCGATCACGTTCGCCAATCGGCTCGACCTCGAATCGACCATCCACTGGCACGGTCTCGCGGTTCCTGCAGATCAGGATGGCAGTCCCATGGATCCGGTCGACCCCCACACCGATCGGCTCTACACGTTTGAGGTGCCGATCGGCAGCGCCGGCACCTACTGGTATCACCCGCATGCACACGAGACCAATACCTTGCAGGTCGGCCATGGTCTCGCGGCCCCGCTCATCGTTCGCAGCAGCGACGATCCGCTGCAGGGGCTCTCCGAACGGACCTTGATGGTCACGTCGCTCGGACTCGACTCAAACGCTCAGGTCATTACGGGCTCGACATCCATGTCCGGCATGGGCGCGATGATGATGCCCGGCATGAGCGAATTGCTGGTGAACGGACGGAGGCTTCCGGTCCACACGGTGACACCGGGCGCCACCGAGCGCTGGCGGATCATCAATGCCACCGCGGATCGCTACTTGCGCTTGAGTCTCGACGGGCACTACTTTGCCGTCGTTGGAACCGACGGGGGACTCCTTGACCAGCCCCTGCCGGGGCTGTCCGAATGGCTCCTTGCTCCCGCCCAACGGGTCGAGATCGTGGTGTCGATGAATACACGCCGGTCGACCCGTTACGCGCTGCGCGACCTCGGGTACGGCGGCGCCATGAATGGCGGTTCGGACATTGAGCTGATGACGGTTCAAACGAGCGGAGCGGTTGCGCTCGCGCCCGTTGAACTGCCACGAATCCTGCGACCGATCGTCGCGCTGGGACCCGCGACGGTCCAGCAGCAGGTGGCGCTTTCCGGCGCTGGCATGGGCATGACGGGCGCTTTCCTCATCAACGGCAAACGTTTTGACATGGATCGTGTCGACCTCGAAACGGTGGTCGGTCGAGTCGAGCTGTGGGAGATCGTCAACGCGAGCTTCATGGATCACCCGATCCACATCCATGGCACCCAATTTCAGCTGGTCGGTCGCACGGTGCGCGGTGTTCCCATTGCAGCCGCCTTGCCGGGATGGTTCGACACTGTCAATGTACCTGCCGGAGAAACGGTCACCATCAAGACACAGCAGATGCTGCCAGGCAAGCGGATGTTCCATTGCCATCTGCTGCCTCATGAGGACGCGGGGATGATGGCGGTGCTGGACGTGCGAGCTGCCGCATCATAGGCCAGCAGCGCCAGCCTCTATCACCTCGGTCGCCAATGGCGCTCTGCCTGACCGCCTGCGCCGATGTTGAGCACGCCGCCGACCGCGTCAGTCCATCCTGAGTATCTCGGCCAAGTCAGACGGGATTGGCATCGGCTTGATTGGACTGACGTTGGCGCCACCCGTGTTCCCGAGCGGAACCCAGATCCGCGAGAACACCAGGGCAGCGAGAATGCGAGGGAATTGACCCACAATCTCGCGCCGGTCACGTCGCCGCCAACCGATCCGCAGCATGGCAAGATGCGAGCGGACGTGAGGCCACGTGTGTCGCTGTCCAAGGATGTGGGCGCGTTCCAGGTGAACGAATGCGCGATCCATGTCGCCTCTGCTTTCCGCCGCGGCGGCGGATGCCATTTCCAGATCGAATGCAGTGCGCAGCTTCTGATTCATGATTCGGTGACGTGCAGATGGTTCGTTGGGATCAAGGCTGGCCGGTCATGTGGCCTGCGGTCGAAGTAGCCTGAGGCCGTTGAGGACGACGATCAAGCTGGTGCCCATGTCGGCAAACACAGCCATCCACATGGTGCCCATGCCGACCACGGTCAGGCCGAGGAAAATCGCCTTGACGCCGAGCGCCAGCGCGATGTTTTGCTTCAACACCGCAGCGGTGGCTTTGGAGAGCCGAACGAACTCGGGAATCTTTCGCAGGTCGTCATCCATGATGGCGACGTCGGCGGTTTCGATCGCGGTGTCGGTACCGGCGGCTCCCATCGCAAAGCCGATGTCGGAACGCGCCAATGCAGGTGCGTCGTTGATGCCGTCGCCGACCATGCCGACCAGGCCCTCCCTGCCGATCATCGCGGCAATCGCGGTGACCTTGTCCTCGGGCAACTGATTGCCTTTGGCGTCGTCGATATTCACCTGCTTGGCGATGGCGGCTGCAGTGTGCTGGTTGTCGCCGGACAGCATCAGCGTCTTGATGCCGAGTGCGTGCAACTGCCCGATGGCCTCACGGCTGGATTCCTTGACCGTGTCGGCGACGCCGAACAGGGCCAGCACTGCCTGTTCGCTGGCAACCAGCACGGCGGTCTTTCCCTGCAATTCCAGCACATTCAGGCGCGCTTCGAGGGCACTGCCGCAGAGCTTCAGTTCTTCGATCAGGCGGTGATTGCCGAGATGGAAAAGCCGCCCGCCGATGCGCCCTTTGACGCCGCGACCCAGCAAGGCCTCGAACGCATCGACCGCCTGGATCGTGACGGTCCTGGCCTGCTGCGACTCTGCGACCGCTTTGGACACCGGATGATCCGAGCGTGAGGCCAGGCTGACGGCGATGGTCAACGCGTCCCGTTCGGCCCCGGACACCAGCTCGAAATCCGTGAGCGCGGGTTTGCCGACAGTGATCGTGCCGGTCTTGTCGAGTGCCAGCCACTTCATGTGCCGGCCCTGCTCGAGGTAGACACCGCCCTTGATCAGGATGCCGCGGCGCGCCGCAGCGCTGAGGCCGCTGACAATGGTGACAGGCGTCGAAATGACCAGCGCGCACGGACAAGCGATGACCAGCAACACCAGGGCCTTGTAGATCCAGGCCAGCCAGTCGCCGCCGAGCAACAGCGGTGGCCCGAGGGCGCACAGGAACGCAACGGCGAAAACCACGGGCGTGTACACGCGGGCAAATTGATCGACAAAGCGTTGCGTCGGCGCCCTTGTTCCCTGCGCGGATTCGACCGCGTGGATGATGCGCGCGAGCGTCGATTCATCCGCCTTGGCGGTCACCGTGAATTCCAGTTCGCCGCTCTGGTTGATGGAGCCGGCAAACAGCGAATCGCCTACGGTCTTGTCGACCGGGACACTCTCGCCGGTGATCGGCGACTGGTCGACGGCGGAATGGCCGGCGCTGACGATGCCGTCCAGCGCCACGCGCTCGCCGGGTTTCAAGCGCACCGCACTGCCGAGGGCCACTGTGCGCGCCACCACCGTCTGCCAACTGCCATCCGTCTGACGCACGGTCGCGATGTCCGGGGTCATCGCCATCAACCCGCGAATGGCATTGCGAGCGCGATCGAGGGACGCCGCTTCGATCCGTTCCGCGAGGGCAAACAGCACGATCACCATCGCCGCTTCCGGCCATTGTCCGATCAACATCGCTCCGGTGACGGCAATGCTCATCAGCGCATTGATGTTGAGCGTGAGGTTGCGAATCGCGATCCAGCCCTTGCGGTAGGTGCCAAGACCGGCCAGGGCAAGGGCTGCAAGCGACAGCGCTGCGGGCAGGAAGGGCGTTGCCAGACCAAACCACTCGGCCGCTTCCGAGACCAGCGCCGCTGCGCCCGCGATAGCCAGTGGCCACCACGACTCCCGGGGTTCCGCTGGCGCAACGGCCAGCGCTTCGCTGGGTGCGCCGGACACCGCGGGCTCCGCCTCCATGCCCAACGAGGCCACCGCTTCGATGATCGGATCGATGCTCGACAGCGAATGCTGCACCGTCAACTGGCGGCGCATCAGGTCAAAACTGAGGTCGACCACGCCCGGCATTCCGGCCAGGCGCTTGCGCAGCAGCGCTTCTTCAGTCGGGCAATCCATCGCCTCGATCCTGAAGATCGATTCCAGCAGCTTGGTGTCGACAGCCTCGGCGCCGTGGCGCGGCGCCCCGACTAAAGCGCCAGACGCCGCAGCGCCGCGTTTCTCGTGGTCATCGTTCATCCGTTGCGCGCCTCAGTCGCGCGAATCGATGGGGAATGCCGCATCGACGCTGCTGACATAGACAAAGCCGGCATCGCGTTTGCCGGTCCGGCCGTGCTGGCGCACCAGAGCAACCGCGGTGTCCACCTGGTCGTCCTCGCAGAACAGTTCGATCTGGATCTCCGAGGTCACCTGCTCGCCAAGTTCGACGGAGTACTCCTGCTCGCGCGCCGATAGCGCGTGCAGCAGGCCCTTGACGTCGATCAGTCCGATCCGCGTGAACCCTGCCTCACGCAAGTTGTGCACGATGTCGGCGACGCGGCCCCGATGCACGAATGCCTTGATCTGCTTCATGGTGACGCCTCCTCCAATGCAGCACGCCGTTCGGCACGGTTCTCCAGCCACTCGTAAAGCACCGGCAGCAGTAACAGGGTGAGCAGGGTCGATGTGATCAGCCCGCCGACGACCACCGTGGCCAATGGTCGTTGGGTTTCCGCGCCCACCCCGGTGGAAATCAGCATCGGCACCAGACCCAGGACGGCCACGCTCGCGGTCATCAACACCGGTCTCAGGCGCAAGGTGGTGCCTTGCACGACGGCCTCGCGAACCGACAAGCCCTTGTCGCGTAGCTCGTTCAAGAAGCTGACCAGCACGATGCCGTTGAGCATGGCTACGCCGAACACGGCGATGAAGCCGATCGCCGAGGGTACCGAGAGGTACTGGCCGGTCAGGAACAGCGCCAGCAGGCCACCGATGGTCGCGAAGGGAACATTGGCCAGAATCAGGGCCGCGTACTTGACCGAGTTGAACGCGGTGTAGAGCAGCACGAAGATGAAGAAGATGGTGACCGGAACAATCACCGCCAGCTTGGTCAGCGCGCGCTGCTGATTTTCGAAAGCGCCGCCCCACTCGATCCAGTAGCCCGCGGGCAGATCCGCCTTCTGTTCGATCGCAGCAGAGGCTTCCTTGACGAAACTGTCGACATCGCGACCGCGCACATCCATCTGGATCACCGCGTAACGCTGCAACTGCTCGCGGCGGACGAAGGAGTAACCCTCGGCGATGGTGACCTCGGCGACTTCCGAGAGCGGCACCAGCGCACCGGTCGCGGTGCGCAACGGAATCCGCCGCAGCGCCTCGATCGAGTTGCGCGTTGCATCCTCCAGCCGCACCGAGATATCGAAGCGCTTGACGCCATCGAGCAGCACGCTCACCGGCTCACCGCCGAGGCCATTGCGGACGATGGTCAGCACCTCCTCGGCGTTCATGCCGTGGCGGGCGAGTTCCTGACGGTTGACCTCGATCTGGATCTGCGGCTTGCCGATGTTGGCTTCAAGCGAGAGATCGGCCACGCCCGGAATGCCTTCGAGGACTTCCTTCAACTCTGCGCTGATGCGATCGAGTTCCTTCAGGTCCTCGCCGTACAGCTTCAATGCGAGGGTCGCACGTACGCCCGAAATCAACTCTTCGACGCGCATCTGGATCGGCTGGGTGTAGCTCGGCACGGTGTTCGGTACCACCTCTTCGAGCTTCTCCTTCATCAACTCTTCCAACTCCTTGATGTCGCGCCCTGGCGTCCATTGATCGAGCGGTGTCAGCGCCGTGTAGATCTCCATGTAGTTGACGTCGGCGGTTTCGCCCTTCTCGGCGCGACCGATCATCGCCAGGGTGGTATCGACCTCCGGGAATTTCTTGAAGGCATCGGCGATGCGCTTGCTGGTCTCGATAGAGGTGTCGAGCGACGTCGACGGAATGCCGGTCACGCGCCACATGATCGAGCCTTCCTGCAACTGCGGCATGAACTCCTTGCCGAGGAAGGGGAACAGCGCGAGGCTGCCGACCAGGGCGACCATCGCGAAGGTGACGACCACGCCTTTTCTCACCAGCGCATGCCCAAGCAAGGGCACATAGATGCGCTTGACGGCGCGCACCAGCCAGGTGTCGCGCTCTTCCTTGGGCTTGAGGATCAGCGCCGCCAGGACCGGGATCAGGGTCAGGGCAAGGATCAGCGAACCGGCCATCGCGAAGGCGATGTTGAAGGCCATCGGCTTGAACATCTTGCCCTCGAGGCCTTCGAGGCTGAACAGCGGCAGGAACACCACGATGATGATGATGATCGCGAACGCGATCGGATTGGCGACCTCGCGCGCCGCGGCAAGCACGGCCGAAGTTCGATCCACCGGACCACCGTGCTCGCGGCGTTCGGCCATGATGCGAAAGGCATTTTCGACGATCACCACGGCGCCATCGACCATCATGCCGATGCCGATGGCGAGGCCCGCAAGCGACATCAGGTTCGCCGACAGTCCGAACTGCTGCATGCCGATGAACGCGATCAGCATGGCCATTGGCAGCGCCACGATCACCACCACGGCAGATCGGAACTCACCCAGAAACAGGAACAGGATGATGGCGACCAGGATCGAGCCCTCGATCAAGGCCCAGACGGCGGTACTCACCGCCTTGTTGACCAGCTCGGTGCGCGCATAGATGGGCTTGATGTCGACACCTTCGGGCATCGCATCACGGACAATGCCGAGCTTGCCCTCGACCGCTTCGACCACCGCTTTGGCGTTTTCACCCAGTCGCGCCAGCGCCATGCCGAGCACCACTTCTTCACCATCGCGGGTGACCGCACCAAAGCGCGGCGCCGGCGCCTCGACCACGCGTGCGACATCGCGCACGTAGACCGGGACGCCGTCTTCCGCCTTGAGCACGATCGCGCCGATGTCCTCGGCCGACTTGACCAGACCGAGGCCGCGCACCAGGTACTGCTCGGCGCCGACGTCCATGACGTTGCCGCCGACCTGGCCGTTGTTGATCGGCAGCGCATCGAGCACGTCGCCGAAGCCCAGCCCGCGCGCGTAAAGCCGCTGTGGGTCGATCAGCACCTGGAATTCGCGCTCGCCGCCGCCCCAGGACATCACATCATCGACGCCCGGAGCCGTGCGCAACACCAGCCGGACGATCCAGTCCTGCAGCGTGCGCAGGTCCATGTCGCTGACCTGCTCCTCGCTGACGCCGGGCTTGCGCTCGACCGTGTACCAGAGCACCTGACCCAGACTCGCAGTATTCGGTCCCATCGACGGTTTGCCAAAGCCCTCGGGCAGGCGGTCGCCGACTTCCTGGAGCCTCTCGTTGACCAGCTGACGCGCGAAATAAATGTCCATGTCGTCTTCGAAATAGACCGAGACATAGGACAAGCCGAAAAGACTCACGGAGCGGATTTCTTGCACCTTGGGCAGTCCGGCCAATGCCGATTCGACCGGAAAGGTCATGAGTTGTTCGACGTCTTCGGCCGCGAGGCCCGGCGACTCGGTATAGATATTGACCTGCACCGGCGTCACATCCGGAAAGGCATCGATCGGGACCGTGTTGACCGCACGCAGCCCGAGGAATCCGATCACCAGGAACCCGATCAACACCAGAAATTTGTAGCGCAGCGAAACTTCGACCAAGGCATTCAGCATGATGCACCTGCTTCGCGCGGGTGGGCGGGTGCTTGCTCTGGTGCACTAACTACGCACTTGGAGAGTGGAGCCTGCGCCACTGCGCTCGCAATTGCGGCCATGGGTGCTCCTACAGCGGCCGTTCCCACAAGGGCCAGTTCAATGCTCATTCGTCCTCCCCAATCTGCGACTTGAGCTGGCGCGACTTGAGCGTGAATGCGCCTTCGATGGCGACACTGTCGCCCGGGCTGAGGCCTGCCCCAACGACGGTGAAGCCACCGACGACGGCTCCGACCTGCACTTCGACTGGCTCGACGCCGTCTGAAGTCCGGCGAAACACGACCGTTTCGCCCTCCAACTGCACGAGTGCGCCGGTGGGCACCGCTAGCTGCATTTCGCCGTCGCCGCCGACCTTGAGCAGCGCGTCGACGTAATCGCCAGAGTGCAATCGATCACCGATGTTCGCGACTTCAATGCGCACGATCGCGTTGCGTGTCGCCTCGGCGGTGCGGTGGGCTTGTTGGGTGACTCTGCCTGGAAGCCTGGCGCCCTCGACAACGATCGTGGCCTCGGTGCCGACCTGGACGCGGCGTGCGGTTTCTGGAGTCAGTTTCGCGTCGACCCACACGATCGACTCATCGACCAGTCGGAACAGCGTGTGTCCCGGTTCGACGCGCTCACCGACCGTGAACGCGTCTTCGGTGATGCGCCCGTCGTGCGGCGCGGACAACGAGAACTGGCCGCCGCCGCCATTTCCGCCAATGCCATAGGCACGGGCCTTGGCGCGCGCCTGCTCCACGGCAATCCGCGCCTCGGAATAGCGGCGGCCGGAAACGGCCTCCTCGCCCAGCGCAGACACGCGCTTCCATTCCTGCTCGGCCAGTTGCAATTCGCCTTGCGCCTGCGCGACCTCGACGCTCGAAAGCGTCACCAGCAGCGTCCCGGCCTTGACCTCGTCGCCCAGCCGCGCGTGGCGTTTGACCACCAGTCCCGGAATGCTCGGCGTGATCAATGTGGTCCCGTAGGCGTTTTCCAGCACTTCGCCCGGCGCGCGCAGTTCTTCGCCGAGCGCCATCGGCGCCAGGGTCTCGAAGCGCACGCCGGCAGCTTCGAGCTGCTCGGCGGACATGGTCAATGGTGACGCTTCCTCATCCTCGTGACTTTCTTCGCCTTCCGTGTGCTCGTCGTGGCCACCGTCAGACTCATCTTCATGGCCCTTCTCGCTGTCCTCGTGCTCATCGTGTCCCTGCGTCGCCGCGGCTGAGGCACCGTCTCTCGGCGCCTCGCCCTGATCAGCAGAACAAGCGCCCAGCAGCGTCAGTGCGGCCAACAGGCCGAGCAATATCCATCGTTGCGAAATCATCGGATCAGGTCTCCAGAAACAGGGGGCATGCCGGTCCAGTCATCGAGACGACCGGCTGCAGAAAGATGGTCGAGCGTTGCGCGCAGCAATTCGCCGCGCAGCTCAGCGCCGGCGAGTGCGGTATCGAGTGCCTGCTTGAGCTGCACCAGATAGTCGGAGGTGCTGAGTTCCCCGGCCTTCCACAGGCGTTCCAGCAGTTCCGCGCGTTCGCCCGTCGCACTGGCGCCGCTCGATTGCCATTGCTTCCAGGCATCCAGCAACGCGACATAAACCTCGGCGGATTGTTGCGCTCGTGCCCGCAGCTCCAGTTCCACGAAGCGGACCTGTGCGGCAAGGCTGTCGGCATCGCCGCGGGCCGCATCGACTTCGGCACGGAAGTCGTTGCGGACATGCAGCGGAATCGACACCGTCAATCCGATCACGGGCTCGGTATCGAAGCCGGTGTCGACCTGGCCACCACGCAGGCTGACCGTTGGATCGGCGCGCCGATCGCGTTCTGCCGAAACGACGCGTGCCTCGGCCGCGAGACTCTGGTTTGCCGCCAGGACTGCTTCAGGCAGCGCGGCAATCCGCGAATCGTCGATCCGCACGGGCTGCGGAAACGGCACGCCGCTGGCGTCAGGGGGAACCACTGAAGGATCGCCGCCAGCGATCCGCATCGCCGCACGCGCCTGCGCCGCCTGACCCGTCAGCGTCGCAGACTGCACGCGGGCCTCTTCTCGGGCGAGCAGGGCGAGGTCGCGTTCCAGCGTCGAAACATCACCGACGCGGAGCTGCCGCTCGGCGAGGTCGGCAAAGCGCTCGATCAGCGACAGCTGACGGCTCGCGATTTCGGCGCGTTCGGTAGCAGTACCTAGCGCAAACCACGCGCTCAGCCATTGCTGCTGGAAGTCGCGCCGGGCGAGTGCGTAGCGCGCCCCGGCGACCGCCAGTTCAGCGCTGCCGAGGTCGGATCGGGCGCGTCGCTTGCCGCCGATATCGAGGGTCAGCGAGATACCCGCTTCGACGGTATCGACGTCCGCACGTTCCGCGCCGAACTCGATTTCCGGGTTGTAAACGGGCTGGCCAGCCGCACGGGCGCGAGCCTGCGCGGCGCTGAGTTCGCGGCTCGCCACTTCTGCAGTGGGATGCCGCGCCCACGCGGCCTGGAGCGCAGCCTGGGCGTTTTCCGGGAGTCGTCCGGATGTGTCAGGGCTTGTCCCTTCGCTCTGTCTGTGCGCCTGGGTCGGGGCCACAAGGAAAAACAGCAGCACTGCGCCAATGCGCAGGCATAACGAGGTTCGCATGGTCGTCCTTCATGATTCGCAACGTCAGGCGCGCGAACGCGCGCCGATCAGGCGGATGTCATGTCAGACGGCAGCAGGGGGTCGCAGAGCTTCTTCGAGGAGCGCGCTGGTGTGCAGCCACGAGAGGCTGGCGATGGCGTCGTGAGCGGACAAATCCGCCAGGGCTGGCAGGTGTACGGCGGGCAGTGCGGCAAAATGTGGGCACACGCAATGACTGCAGGCACTGGTGTGCAGAACTTGCTGGCCGGCGCCCGAGTTGTCATTGTCCAATGCATCGACGACGATGGTCGTCGAGCCCGAATCCGCGCGCAGATCGTGGTCCACGCACGCAGCCACGCCGATGCTCTGCACCAGGATCAGCAACAACATGACCAGCGCGGGCCAGCGCATGGCCCGAAATCGCGCAAGTCCTGAACGGGAGCGTGGCGTCAGCATTCGCGCAGGTTAGTCGACCTTGGTCCCCGTACACAATTACATTGATGCGAATGGATTGCATCCGTACAGGTTGAGAGCCTCACGCCGACAGTCTTCGGGTCAGCGCGACAATGCCGAGGAATGCAAATCCAAGGATCAGCATGCCGACGGATTTCGATCCCAGGGCCGAGACTTCCTGCGGCAATGGCTCTGCTGCTGCGGGACATTGCGGCGGGGTGAGTGCGAGGCTTTCTATACCGGGCGTGGTCGGGCTGATCAGGTTCTCCCGCCCTGTGGCCAAATCGATACGGTAGACGCGGCTGGGGACTGCGCCACCTTCCTCAACAACAGCCCACAGTCGACCGTCAGCATCGAATCCGATGCCCCCGTCGTTGAATCGCGCCGTGTCGGAAAAGTTTCCGATCGGTAGTGCAGTTCCGCTGACAAGATCAATCGAGTAAATGCCCTCGTCGCCTTCAGAACCCAAGCCGACCATCAGATCGCCGTACACAGCAAGATCAGTGATCTTGTAGCCCAACGCGCCAAGGGCACCGATCGGCGTAGCCCGTCCACTGCTCGGGTCGATGCGATAGAGCGTCTTGCTGACTTCGCCGGACATGAACGCCGTGCCGTCACATGCGAATGTCAACCCAAGATCCAGCCCGGCGGTGATTCCCGTCGGTAGCCCGAGGTTGCCGATCTGGCTTCCAGGAATCGCCGCGCGGAGCGTAGCAATGTCGATCCGGAAGAATGTCTTGGTGCCGTCGTCTACCGCCCATAGCTGGCCTTCTGGATCAAGCGCGAGTCCTTCCACATCCAGAAACGGCGCGGCCGCGCTGCCCAAACGAAGCGATCCCATGTCCTCAAATTCACCCGTCGTCAGGTCAACGCGAAGGAGATGATCGTGCTGCGACTCTGAAAAACTGTCGGAATTGATCGCATATGCAAGCGGCTCAGCGCAGGCAGACTGGGTAACGAGCAGCACGGCTGCAATCACGGGACATAACACGCGCCAAGCGTGCAGAGCGGACAACGGATTCATGCGGCAACCTCAAATTCACTTCCGAGCACCGCGTCTTGCGCGGCGCACCCGAATTCACGCAAGCCGCGTGGTGATTGGAGGTCGGAACGGGCTCGTTGCCCAATTCGATGAATCCGGCGCCGGAAGCTGAAGGTGAGCCGCGGGGAGTACCGCGAAGCTCACGAGGTGAACCATGGATGGTGGAAGCGAAGGCTGTTGGCAGCAACAGTGCTTACAGCAACCTTTCGTCGTCACATCCTCGGGGATGGGGTCCGAGTCCAACACATCGCTCACCGCGACAGCGGCCGCGAATTTTGCGACCACTGCGACAGCAAGATCGCCGTCCTGGACAGCTTCGATTGGCAGACATCCGCAGGCAATCCCGCTCTTCGCGACGAAAAAAAGCGCAAAAACGAGCATGAGAACCCTCAACCGGCGCATGCGTGATAGCAATGTCAGGTTGGTTCTAACCACGATTCGGCAACGTCGACTGGACACCCAGATCGTATCACTTCGCGTTGACACTTGGCATACGGACGCTCGTCCGGGGCCGGTGGCCTCATTGGACCTGGGGAGCGTACCTGCCCGGACAGGGCGCGGGCATGCGCGACTACCGCAGCGAAGTCACGAATGGAAATGCGCCTCGTCGGGCAACGGTCGCAGCCAGTATCTTCCCGCGCCGTCCCCTTCAACGAACGCATCCTTCACTATCTTGTGCTTCTTGAAGATCTGATGAGGCGAGAACTTGTCGACGTCGATCTCGAGAGCGTCGGCGAGGGTCGACTTGTGGACGGGCTTGGCGTCGGCGGCAACTAGCACTTCCAGGAATCTCCGCACCTGCGGTGAGACCGCAATGCGCTCGCCGTTTACATGGACCACTCGATCCTTCAGGCAGGCAAGAGACGTCCCGATTTCGCTGGTTCCGGTTGACCCGACGGGGGCTTCGAGGTCTTCGATGACGAGTCCGGCCTTGCGCAAGTGAGCGCAGGCACGTAACGGGACTAGCGCCAGCCTGGCCATTGATGGCGACAGCTGCGTCGGCGCGTCGACGCACACCAGAATTCCCGCCTCACCGCTGAGCGCGCGGGCGATGTCTTGATCGACCATCGGCGCGAACCAGACTCGGTGGCGCTTGCGCGCGATCTCGCGTTCGCCGATTCGCCAGAGTTTCCCCTGGGCGATCTCCTGCGTTTCGAACCGCGATGTCAGACCCAGGGCTGCGGCGACGGCTCTGGCGATCTTCGGCAAGTCCAAGGAGAGCGGACTCAATTGCGCGGCCGTGATGTTCTGCCAGCCGCAACTGAGGCACAGACCGCGGTACGCGTTTCCGCCACTCACACCGCGGGCGCGACAGACCTGATGCAGCGTTCCGGTGCTGCACCACGGGCAGGCGATGTCCTCCAGCAGTCTGCACTCCGGCTTGGCCAGTCCAAGATCGAGCAGGTGCCGATAGCCGGCACCGGTGTCGACGTCGGCCAGGACTGCCGGATGCAACGCCGGCGCGCCAGCGGCCAGCCAGTCGCAGAGCAGCCGGAATGCCAGATCAACCTTCGGCATCGACGGCTTCTTCCTCGACGCGAGCGTTGTCGTCCGCGGGCACAACATCACTGACACCCCATGCCGCCAGCAGGCGGGTCACGAGGGCGGCGTCGGCGGGATCGAGATCTGGCAGGTTGGACACGCCGTCGCGCTTCAGTCGCAGAACGAGCACGCGCCCTGCCTTGCCCGGCGCCGACGGGGCGAAGTGGATGGCGATGATCGCTTCGGAGATCGCAAAGCCGCGGCGCATTGGGTCGTGCTCCCGGAAATGCGCACGCGCGAACTCGACGGCGCATGGCAGGTGCGGCGAGGGCTTGGCCTGGATGCGCAGTTCGCCGAATGGCGGCACGATGCTCAGCAAACGAACCTGCCGCAAGCGAACGACATGGATGCCCTCGTCGGCGAGGTTGAAAGACCCGTCGCGGATCTCGAGGCCGTTGCGCAGTCGCCCGAGATGGAACACCGCAGCCTTGAGGGACTCGGGCTTCACACGGCGGCCGAGCAGGTGCTCGGAGAACTGCTCGACCAGTGCGTCGTGCGTGCGCTTGCCGCCGCGGCCGACGGTGTCGACGACGCCGAGGTGGGGGTAGTAGACCAGCGCAAAGTTGGCGACCGGCCGCGTGGGCCGCCGACGCAGTTCGGCGCCGACGAACTCCACGAGGTCGTTCGGGTCGTCTTCGAGGTAGATGTTCAACTGCACGCCCGCGTCGACATGGCGCTCGCACACCTCGATCTTGCAGGCGCGCTGCGCGCCTTCGCGCTTGGCGAAGAGATCGCGCACGGCGGATTCCAGCAGGGCCAGGTGCTCAGGCTCGCGCGAGATCGGCACCGAGACGCGCAGGTCCTGGCGCTTCCAGCCGCGCTTGCCGACGGCCAGATCGACGATCAGCAGAGTTTCGGCGGTGTCGAAGATGTTCGGCCAGGTCAGCAGCGCCCACAGCGCGCGCTCGCTGTCGTTGCGCATGCTGGCAAAGTCCTCGCGCACCGGTTCGGGATGCTCGGAGGCGTTCAGCAGTGCATCGACGCCGCGGCGATCGCTGAGCGCATGCACGCGGCGCAGCTCGGTGAGCAACGGCGCTGAGGCTTCCGACGGCAACGCGTCGAACACCTGGGTCAGCGCTAGGTGAAAACTCGCGTCGTCCGCGGCGTCTTCGACGTCCAACGCAAGGCGCCGAGACTGCGCATAGACCCGCCACAACGACGGCGACACGGCTCGAAACAGATGACGGTGATTGAATGCGGCCATGCGCGGCTCCTTGCGAGCGGAGAGGGAGAAAAGGACAGAAAGTTCGCCATAGCGAACGGTTGTGGATTCTCTCAGGAGCACACCCAGGCATGTCAACCGGGTTTGCTTTCGTTCGCTATGGCGATACAATCCGCGCCCCCGCGACCCAAAGTGCCGTCCATGCCCTCTGCCCTTGGCGACAAGATCCGCGCCGCCCGCAAGGCGTTGAAGCTCAGCCTGGAAGACCTCGCCGAGAAGGTCAGCAGTTCCAAGAGCTACATGTGGGAACTGGAGAACCGCGACGAACCGAACCCGGGCGCGGACCTGCTCATGCGCATCGCTGGCGCGCTCAACGTCACCACCGAACACCTGCTTGGCCCCACGGTCACCGACCCCACCGAGGACGTGACCGACCGGGCGTTCTTCCGCAAGTACCAGCAGCTCGACCCGGACGACAAGAAGCGGATCCGCAAGATCCTCGACACCTGGGACGACGCGTGAGCTTGCCGAAATCGCCGCGTGCAGCGGCCAATGCCGTCAGCCTGGTGCTGACCCAAGTGCTCGGCCGCGACCGTTTCCCGGTGGATGTCGAGACGGTCGCACGCGAGTTGTCCCAGCAGTGGTGCCCGGCATCACCGATCACCAAGATCGATGGGCACAAGGGTCTCGGCCGCTTCGAAGGCGCGCTGCAGCAACACCCGCGTGGCAAGTACTGGCGCATCAAATTCAACGCCGACCGCCGGCCGTCGCGCGCGCGCTTCACGATCGCGCACGAGTTCGGTCACTACGCGCTGCACCGTGAGCTGCGGACGTCCTTCGAGTGCAGCGAGTCGGACGTGTCCGGGCACACGGAGATCGACATCGAGCGCGATGCCGATGCCTTTGCGTCCACCCTGCTGATGCCGCTCGATGACCTCAGGCGACAGGTCGATGGACAGCGATTCGACTTCGAACTGGTCAAGCACTGTGCCGATCGATACGGCGTTTCGTTGACGGCAGCAGCGCGCCAATGTGCGGAAGTCAGCGATCAGCGCGTCGTCGTCGCATTCGCGCGCGACGGCGCGGTCACCGAGTCCTGGGCCAGCAAGCGCGCATTTCGTTCGGGAGCGTTTCTGCGATCGAAGCGGCAAGTTGTCGAAGTGCCCGCCGCCTCGTTGGCCCACCACTCCCGTTGCGATGGCATCGGCGCCAGCGCCTGTCTTGATGCCAGCGCATGGTTTCCGAACGAACCCGACGGCACCCGGCTCACCGAGCACACCCTGGTGTCGCACGATCACGACAGCACGATGCTGCTGCTCGTGTTGCCGAAACTCGACCCAACCCTCACCGAACCCGAAGACGCTGAGGACGATCTGCTCGAGAGCACCGCCATGCGGTTCGAGCGCAGTGGTCAGCGCCCGGCCTGAGGCAAGCACTGATCTGACCACAGCATCGGCGGGTTGATTGCGAGGTCCTTCACGCCGATGCCGTCATCCACCCGATCATCCAGGATCGACTCGACGATCCACGGCGATAGCGTCGTCAGGTTGAGCAGGCGCGACACATAGGCGTGGTCCTGCTTCTCCTGTCGCGCCAGTTCGCCAATCTGGGTGACCTCGCCGCGATCGAGCATGCGTTGCCACCGATGCGCCTGGATCAACGAGTTCTGAAGGCTGGTGAGGAGTTGGGGCGGGCCGTCCGGTGGTTTCACCTGGCGGATGCCGCCGAGGCGCATCTTGATCGGAACGGTCACCGTCAGGCGACCGTCGCTGCTGATGACCCGTTGGGCGGGCCCGAGCACCTGAATGCGCTGGTGGCTCATGCGCTGAGTTCCTGCTGCTGGCTGTTGAACTCGCGGACCAGATGCGCGAACCCGCTCGGTCGCATGCGGACTTCGACCGACCCGGGGCCGACGATGACGCGCTCAACCAACAGGCGCATCAGGCGCGCTTGTTCCGCGGGGAACAAGCTCGCCCAGATGCGATCGATCTGCGTCAACGCAACGACAGTCTGCGCCTCGTCGAGGCCTGATTCCAGGCTACTGGCCTGTGCGCAGATGCGTTCGATCAGTTCCGGCGCGCGCAGCATCTCGCGCAGTTGGTCGAGCACCAAGCCTTCGATCTCCGCTGCCGGAATCCGCGGCAACGGAGCAATGCCGGACCCGACCTTGATCTCGATTTGGCTGAGGTAATAGCAGTAGCGCTTTCCATTCGGCTTGGTCGTGTGCCAACCGACCATCGCCCGCCCGTCCGGGTCGACGATGATCCCCTTCAGTGGATAGGAGGTTCGCGAGCGCGTCAGGTTGGCGCGCCGCTGCGGGTTGACCGTGAACACCGCTTGCGCGCATTCCCACAGCGCCGGATCGATGATCGGCTCGTGCGTGCCCTGGACCCAGCCGCCGCGGCTCTTGAGTTCGCCAAGATAAGTGCGGTTGTTGAGCATCGCCGTCAGCGCGACCTTATGAATCGATCGGCCTTTGCGATGGAGCCCAGCTTTGGTCGTCCAGACCTTCGTCGTGATGCCCTCGGCGCTCAGCTCTCGCGTGACCTTGGTCGCCGAACCCGTCTCCACGAAACGCTGGAAGATGCAGCGCACGCTTGCGGCCTCGGCCGGATTCACAACCAGTCGGCGTTCGACGACGTCATAGCCCAACGGTGGAATGCCGTGCATCCAGTAGCCGCGCTTCTTGCTGGCCACGAACTTGTCGCGGATGCGCTCGGAGGTCACCTCGCGCTCGAACTGGGCGAACGACAGCAGCACATTCAACATCAGGCGCCCCATGGAATCGCCGGTGTTGAAGCTCTGCGTGACCGACACGAAACTGACGCTGTGGCGATCGAAGATCTCGATCATCTTGCAGAAGTCGGCCAGGCTGCGCGACAGCCGATCGAGCTTGTAGACGACCACCACATCGACCTTGCCCGACTCGATATCCGAGAACAGCCGCTGCAGCGCCGGACGCTCCATGCTGCCGCCCGAGTACGCCGGATCATCGTAGTCGTCCGCCATCGGGATCCAGCCCTCCGATCGGCGGCTGACGATATAGGCGTGTCCCGATTCCTTCTGCGCATCGATCGAGTTGAACGGCTGCTCCAGACCCTCCTCGGTGGACTTGCGCGTATAGACCGCGCAGCGCGTTCGACGCTGTGGCGTCGGGTCGACCCGGCTCATGCGCCCGCTCGCTTGCGCGGGTTGGTCTTCAACCCGAAAAACACCGGGCCAGACCAGCGCATGCCGGTGATCGCCTGCGCCACGGCAGTGAGGCTGGTGTAGTGCTGGCCATTCCACTCGACGCCCTGTTCGAGCACGCGGACCACGTGCTCGGTTCCCCGATAGACGCGGATCAGCTCCGTCCCCGGACGCGTCAGCACGTCGGCCGCGCCGTGGCTGTGGGCCTTGATCAAGACGTCGATGCGCTCGCGATTGCGCTTCAGCAGCGCCTTTCCTGCGGGGTCCTCAGCCAGCGCGCGCTCCTGCAGCCGATGCGCGATGCGCCGCTCCACATAGCGCCGGTGTGAACTGGCGGGCTCGCGCCCAAAGAGGCGCACCCACAGCCCTTTGAGGTCCACCCAGGGCAGATCGGCCAGGCGCGCGATCTCGGCGAGCACTGAAGTGGCGAGGGGTTGGGTGGCGGTCATGTCGTCTCCTGGCGTGAGTTGGAGTTCGCATACACGCGCTGGTTGGCAGGCAGTTCAAGTCCAACTTCGCGCTCTCCGGATGCACGCAGGCGCACCAGGCCAGTGGCGATCAATGCGGCCGCCGCGACCAGTAGCTCGTGGCTGCTCATGCGCTCGGGCGGGGTTTGCTGCAAGGGGCTTCGGCCTAGCACTTTCAATCTCCAACTCATCACCAGGGCACCAGTCTGGCCAGCCGCCGCCTGCCTGACAGCCCCGCAATTGCGGGTGATTGCGGGTGATTGCCGGCTGATGCAGCCAACCACGATTTGCGCGATTTGACCGGGGGTTTGCCCGGGGCTTTGCCCGCCCCGTGATCGTCAATCTGTCGCTCACCGTACTCACCAACCCGAAGGAGTGAACGTGAGCCTCGAACCCACCCTCAAACACCTGAGCCAGCGCGAGTTGTCGGAGCGCTGGACCATCGCCGAGACCACGCTGGAGCGCTGGCGCTCGATCGGCATCGGCCCGGTCTACGTGAAGCTGCCCGGCCGCGTGGTCTATCGCATCACCGACGTCGAGGCCTACGAACGCCGTTGCCTGCGCCGCAGCACCAGCGAGTCGGTCCTGGTCGGAGGTGCCGCGTGAGCACGACGCCTCTGCACATTGCGGCCACTCGCCCGGCCTGCCACTTGTCCCGCAAGAGCGCCGAGGAGTTGTTCGTCCTCAAGCACGAAGCCGTGCGTGCACTGACGGCAGCCAAGAACGTCGTCGAGCATCTCGACCGTGCGCTGGAGCTGAAGTACGCCGATCGCGCCCAGCTGTTGCGCCTGAAGGCAGGCAAGGACACCGGCGCGGTGACCTTCGAGGACGGCACCGTCAAGGTCACCGCCGATCTGCCCAAGCGCGTCGAGTGGGACCAGGAGCGCCTCGCCACCATCGCCCAGCAGATCGCCAAGGGTGGCGAGGATCCGGCCGAGTTCATCGAGATCGCCTACCGGGTCTCGGAGACCAAGTTCAACGCCTGGGCCGAGTCGCTGCGCAAGGCCTTCGAGCCAGCCCGCACGGTCAAGACCGGCAAGCCGAGCTTCAAGCTGGTGGTGCAGGCCGACGAACTCGATCGCCGCGCGCAGGTGTCGGCATGAGCACCGTCGCCACGCTTCGCGCGGTTGCCGCAAACCCTGGGCTGCCGATCATCACGGCCGATCAGCGGCTCGCCGAGCGCCGCGGGATCAAGGGCGTGCTCGCCGGCAAGTCGGGCCTGGGCAAGACCAGCCAGTTGTGGACGCTGGATCCGCACGCGACGCTGTTCTTCGATCTCGAGGCCGGCGATCTGGCCGTGGAGGGCTGGACCGGTGACGCGGTGCGACCGCGCACCTGGTCAGAGTGCCGCGATTTTGCGGTGTTCATCGGCGGACCCAACCCTGCGCTTCGCGACGACCAGCCCTACAGCCCGGCTCACTTCGACGCCGTCTGCCAGCGCTTCGGTGACCCCGGTGCCGTTGATCGCTATCAGACGATCTTCGTCGACTCGATCAGCGTCGCCGCGCGCCTGTGCCTGCAGTGGTGCAAGGGACAGCCGCAGGCCTACTCGGATCGCACCGGCAAGCCCGACGCGCGCGGCGCGTATGGCTTGCTCAGCAGCGAGATGATTCAGTGGCTGACGCACCTGCAGCACGCCCGCGGCAAGAACGTCTGGTTCTGCTGCCTGCTCGACGAGAAGCTCGACGAGTTCAACCGGCGCATCTACTCGCTGCAGATCGAGGGCGCCAAAACCGGGCTGGAACTGCCAGGGATCCTCGATGAAGTGATCACACTGGCCGAACTGAAGGCTGACGACGGCTCCAGCTACCGCGCCTTCATCTGCCAGACGCTGAACCCCTGGGGATTTCCGGCCAAGGACCGCTCCGGCCGGCTGGACCTGATCGAGGAACCGAACCTCGCACGGCTGATGGCCAAGATCGCCGGCCCGCGTCCCGGTGGCGCGCCGCGCCTGGACTTCACCGCCGGCCCCGTCACGCCGCCTGCCCCCGCCGCCATTCCCACGCCCGCCGAATCCCCGGCGGCGCCGCCCACCTTCGCCTGAGGAACCCCGACCATGAGCTACTTCGACTTCAACAGCGCCGAAGACTCGGCGCAGAACCAGCCGCTGATCCCCAAGGGCGCGCTCGCCAAGGTGCGCCTGTTCATCCGCCCGGGCGGCCACAACGATCCGGCCAAGGGCTGGACCGGCGGCTACGCGCGCCGCAGCGCCGACACCGGCGCGGTGTATCTGGACTGCGAGTACACCGTACTCGACGGTCCCTATGCGCGGCGCAAATTGTGGACGCTGATCGGGCTGCACTCCGAGAAAGGCGACGCCTGGACGAAAATGGGGCGCGCGTTCATCAAGGGCATCCTGAACTCCGCGCACGGACTGCGCGCCGAGGACGACAGTCCAGCCGCGCAGGCCAAGCGTCGCATCGCGAGCTTTGCGGATCTCGACGGTCTGGAGTTCGTCGCCAAGATCGATGTCGAGCGCGACGATCGCCAGGGCGAGAAGAACGTCGTCAAAGGTGCGGTGGGACCGGAGCACAAGGACTACGCGGCCCTGATGCACGGTGGACACGGCGCCGCGCCGGTGACCGGTGGCGGATCGGGCTCGCCGCTTCCCCCGCCTGCGGCGGCGCGCGCCAGCGTCCCGACGCGACCCGCCTGGGCGCAGTAACGGAGGCGCCCCGTGATCCTTCGCCCGCGCCAAGCGGTCCTGGTCGAGCGCTCCCTCGCAGCGCTCCGCCAGCACCAGAACACCCTCGCCGTCGCGCCGACCGGCAGTGGCAAGACGGTCATGCTGTCGGCCGTGGTCGGTCGCATGCTGGCCGAGCCGGATGCCAAGGCCTGCGTGCTGGCGCACCGTGATGAGCTGACGGCCCAGAACCAGGCCAAGTTCGCCCGCGTCAATCCCGGCATCTCGACCTCGGTCGTCGATGCTGACGCCAAGTCCTGGTCGGGCCGCACGACGTTCGCGATGGTGCCGACGCTGACGCGCGAGGCCAACCTCGCGCAGATGCCCGTCCTCGACCTGATCGTGGTCGACGAGGCGCACCACGCGACCGCCGCGAGCTATCGCCGGGTCATCGATGCCGCGCAATCGAAGAACAACCGACTGCAGGTGTTCGGGGTCACCGCGACGCCCAACCGCGGCGACGGCGTGGGCTTGCGGGCGGTCTTCTCAAATGTCGCCGATCACATCCGCTTGGGGGAGTTGATCGCCTCGGGAAACCTGGTGCGCCCACGCACCTTTGTGGTCGATCTCGGGGTCCAGGGCGAACTGAGCCAGGTTCGCCGCAGCGCGAGTGACTTCGACATGTCGGCGGTCGAGGCCATTCTCAATACGGTGCCGATCACCCAGCAGGTGATCGCGCACTGGCGCGCCCAGGCCGACGGTCGCAAGACCCTCGTGTTCTGCTCGACGGTCGCCCATGCAGAGGATGTCGCGCGCGCATTCGACGCCGCCGGGATCCCGTCCGTCGTCATCCATGGCGAGTTGCCCGCCGCCGAACGCAAAGCGCGACTGACCGCCTACGAGCGTGGCCAGGTCCAAGTCGTCGTCAACGTCGCGGTGCTGACCGAAGGCTACGACTACACGCCGACCAGTTGCATCGTGCTGCTGCGTCCCAGTTCGCACAAGTCGACGCTGATCCAGATGGTCGGGCGCGGGCTACGAACGGTGGATCCCGCCGAGCACCCGCACGTCGACAAGTCCGACTGCGTCGTCCTCGACTTCGGCACGGCCTCGTTGATGCACGGGCGGCTGGAAGAAGACACGCATCTCGACGGTCGGGAAGCCGGCGCAGCGCCCACCAAGGAATGTCCGAACTGCGCAGGCTCGGTGCCGCTGCGGGTGACCGAGTGCCCGCTGTGCGGTTATGTCTGGGAACCAACCGAGCGCCCGGATGCGCGCTTGCCGGTCGGTGCGTTTGCGATGACCGAGATCGATCTCCTGAGCGGCTCCAACTTCAGTTGGGTCGATCTCTTTGGGGCCGGCGACACGCTGGTTGCCGCGGGCTTCGAGTCCTGGTCCGGCGTGTTCGGGATCGACGGTCGCTGGTATGCCCTCGGCGCCGCCAGCGGCGAACCGGTGCGACTGCTCGCCCATGGCGATCGGTTGATTGGCCTGGCGAAGGCGGACGACTGGCTCAATGCCCACGAGGCGGCGGACGCAGCGCACAAGACCAAGCGCTGGCTCGGCGAGCCACCGACCGACAAGCAACTCGCGCATTTGCCGGCAGCGGCGCGGCAGGATTTCGGGCTGACCCGCTACCAGGCCAGCGCGCACCTGTGCTTTCGGTTCAATCGCAGCGCGATCCAGCGGTTGATCTGGCAAGCGCACACCGGTGACCTGCGGAGGGCCGCATGAATGCCCTCACCCTCGACCTCTATCCCCGCATCGAGTTCATCGCCGCCGCGCCTCAGTTGCGCGATCTGCAGCAGTCGAGTCTGTGGGCTGCGCTATCAGCCCACCAGCGATACCTGGCGGAGGTTGAACCGGACACCGATAGCGATGCGGTCAGCACGGTTCTGCTCGATGACCTGCTCAAGCGTCTACATCGCGCTGTGTCAGCAGTGGGAGGTACCCATGTTGGCACCTGACCGCATGCAGAAAATGGAAGCGCAGGCGCGCGAACGCTGCCTGGGTGCGCTCGGCGATGTGGTCGCCGAGATCGGAATGGAGCGGCCGCTGGCGGACTACTCCAAGCCGGAGATCCTGCGCTTGGTGCAGGCGATCGTCAGCGCCTACCAGGTCGCCATGCGCCAGGTTGGCGAGGAAACGCTCGCCATCGAACGCGCGCACTTTGCGGCCCAAGGCCTGACGCATCCGGACGACGAGGCGCCCTTCTGATGCTCGACTTCAATCACCGTCCCACCCTCTCCGAGCAGATCAGCGCAGCCATCGACGCGGCGCTGCAGGCAGAACGTGCGGCCCAAACGCCACGAGATTACCTCGGCGCCAGTCGTGTCGGCGCCGCCTGCGAGCGGCAACTGCAGTACGAATACGCCGGCGCACGGGTCGACGCTGGGCGTGAGTTCAAAGGCTCGCTGCTGCGCGTGTTCGATGCCGGTCATATGTTCGAGGACCTGGCCATTCGCTGGCTGCGTGCGGCCGGGTTTGATCTCGTGACGCGCACCGCAGGCGGCGATCAGATCGGGTTCGCGGCTGCGGGCGGGCGGCTGCGCGGCCATGTCGACGGCATCGTGGTGGCGGCGCCTGCGCACCTCAACTGTGCGCTGCCGATGCTGTGGGAATGCAAGACCATGCACGACGCCAGTTGGAAGGACACCGTCAAGCACGGCGTCGCGCGCTCCAAGCCGGTGTATGCGGCGCAGATCGCGCTCTACCAGGCCTATCTGGAACCCCTGATCCCGGGCATCAGTGCCAATCCGGCGTTGTTCACCGCGATCAACAAAGACAACCAGTCGCTGCACTTCGAGTCTGTCGAGTTTGATGCGGAACTGGCGCAGCGCATGAGCGATCGCGCCGTGCGCGTGCTCGATGCCACCGCAGCGCACGAGTTGCTGCCCCGCTGCGCGACGTCGTCGACGCACTTTGTCTGCAAGTCCTGCGCATACCAGGACCGATGCTGGAGTCAGCGATGACGCAGTTGCTGGACTTCAATGATGCGGCGGAGCCGACGCGGCGCAGCATCGATGCGGACTCGATCCGCGACGGGCTGCTCGATCGACTGGAATCGATGCTGCGCACCTACCTGCCGGCGGGCGTGTTCCGTGCTGGCAAGTTCCAGATCGGCAATGCGCGCGGCGAATCGGGCGACTCGCTGTCGGTGTCGCTGGATGGGCCCAAGCGTGGCCAGTGGTATGACTTCGCGACCTCGCAAGGCGGCGATCACGTCGAGCTGTTCGCGCAGGCGCAGGGGCTGTCGGCAAGGAGTGATTTTCGGGAAGTGCTGGAGCGCGCGACGCAGTGGTTGGGTACAGCGCCTACGGATGTGCGCGATTCGGTGTCGGTTCGAGCGGCGCCACAACGTGCTCGCACACGCTCAGTCGACGCGCCGGACCTCGGGCCGCCAACCGCCAAGTGGGACTATCTGGCCGCCGACGGCGCGTTGCTGGCGTGCGTCTATCGCTATGAGCCCGAGCCCGGTCGCAAGGAGTTCAGGCCTTGGAACGTGCGCACGGGCCGGTTCGAAGGGTTGGATCCACGGCCGCTGTACAACCAGCCGGCGCTGGCGCGCGCCGAGACCATCGTCCTGGTCGAGGGCGAGAAATGCGCACAGGCGCTGATCGATCTGGGACTTTGCGCGACCACCGCTATGCACGGTGCCCGCGCCCCGGTCGACAAGACGGACTGGTCGCCGCTGGCCGGCAAGGACGTGCTGATCTGGCCCGACAAGGACAGTCCGGGCTGGGACTACGCAATCGCCGCCAGCGAGGCCATCGTCGCGGTCGGCGCGCGCAGTTGCGCGATTCTTCTGCCGCCGGAGGACCGCAGTGAGGGTTGGGACTGCGCCGACGCGGTCGTCGAGCAAGTCGATGTGCCGGCGTTCATTCGCGACGCTGAGCGCATGGCGATTCAGGGGCCGGACTTGCCCGGCGCATCGGACAACGCGGCACAGACACCAGCCGCGGTCTGGGGCACCGAAGACGGCATGGCGCTGCACTTCACCGCGCGCTACGCGCCGGACTGGCGCTATGTGGCGGCCTGGGGTCAGTGGCTGGTGTGGACCGGCATGCGCTGGGTACCCGAAGCCACGCTGCGCGCCACCGACCTGATCCGCGCGGTCTGTCGCCAGCACGCCCTGGAGGCGGACTCGCCGCGACTCGCGGCCAAGCTGGCAGCGAGCGGTACCGTCGCCGGCGTCGAACGCTTGGCCCGCAGCGATCGCCTGCACGCCGCCAATGCGGACGAATGGGACGCCGATCCCTGGTTGCTGAACACGTTGGGTGGCGTCGTCGACCTACGCAACGGCAGCGTGCGGCCTCATGACCGCGCCGACCGCATGACCAAGCTGGCGGCCGCGCGCTTGGGTGACGCTGGCGCATGTCCGACCTGGCGCAAGTTCCTGGTCGAGTGCACCGGTGGCGACAGCGAGTTGATCGACTACCTGCAGCGCATCTGCGGCTACTGCCTGACCGGCAAGACCAGCGAACACGCGCTGTTCTTCCTCTATGGTACGGGCGCCAACGGCAAGAGCGTGTTCGTCAACACGCTGAGCGCCTTGCTGGCGGAGTACGCCACGCACGCGCCAATGGAGATGTTCATGGAGACCCGATCGGATCGGCACCCGACCGACCTTGCGGGTCTGCGCGGCGCGCGCCTGGTGTCCTCGGTCGAAACCGAACAGGGTCGGCGCTGGAACGAAAGCAAGATCAAGACGCTGACCGGCGGCGACAAGGTCTCGGCGCGGTTCATGCGCCAGGACTTCTTCGAGTACATCCCGCAGTTCAAGTTGCTGATCGCCGGCAATCACAAGCCCTCGATCCGCAACCTCGACGAGGCCATGCGCCGCCGCCTGCAGCTGATCCCGTTCACCATCACCGTGCCGCCCGACCGGCGCGACAAACAACTCGAAGACAAGATCTGGCGCGAGCGCGATGCAGTGCTCGCCTGGATGGTCGAGGGTTGCCTGGCGTGGCAACGCAAGGGCCTGCGCCCGCCACGCTGCGTGGTCGAGGCCACCGACGACTACTTCGAAAGCGAAGACGCGCTGGGTCGCTGGATCGAGGATCGCTGCTTCGTCGAACGCGTCGCGCGCGCCACCGCCGCGGATCTGTTTGAGGACTGGCGCACTTGGGCCGAGAAGGCCGGCGAGTTCGCCGGCTCGATCAAGCGCTTCTCCGAACTCCTGACCAACCGCCGATTCGAGCGCGCCAAGTTCAGCGGCGGCACGCGCGGATTTGTCGGCATCTCGTTACGCCCCAAACCCGTCGGCCCGCTGCCCTACCGCGACGACTGACCCTACCCGGAGGACACCATGAACCCCACGATCCTGGCACTCGACCTAGGCACCCAAACCGGCTGGGCGATTGCCAACCCCGGCGGCGCCGTCACCAGCGGTACGCAGAGTTTTCGGCCGCAGCGATTTGAGGGCGGCGGCATGCGCTATCTGCGCTTTCGTCGCTGGCTCGATGAGATGCACCAACTGACCGCGATCGGCGAAGTCCACTTCGAGGAAGTGCGCCGGCACCAAGGCGTCGACGCAGCCCACGTCTACGGCGGACTCCTGGGTCAACTCAGCGCCTGGTGCGAGCAACATCAGATACCCTACGCGGGCGTGCCGGTCGGCACCATCAAGCGCTCGGTGACCGGCAGCGGCAATGCCAGCAAGGCAGCGGTGATCGCCGCGGTCCAGCGGCACGGGTTCGCGCCCAAAGACGACAACGAGGCCGACGCGATCGCGCTGCTGCTGTGCGTCTCGGCGCGCGCCAAGACGGCCAACACCAGGGAGGCCGCATGAGCCTCACCCGCCCCGTCGCGAAGATCAGCATGCCGGCAACCACCAAGGAACTCGCGGCCATGCTGGAAGAAGCCTCCCGCACCGCCCGAAAACTCCCACCCGCCGGCCCTCGCGGCTACGCCTCAACCTGGCCCCAGATCCCGCGCAGCGCCAGCGAAAAGTTCGCCGCCGACGACCGCCCCGTGTTCTTTCAACCCAGCGGCGCCGCCATCGACCGCATGCTTGCTTGTTTTGAGTGGGTCAGCGCGCTCGAAGAAGAGCAGCGACACCTGCTGTGGAAGCGCGCCAGCCACGAGCCCTGGAAAGACATCTGCGCGTGGATGGGGTGCGATCGGACGACGGCTTGGCGAAGGTGGAATGGGGCGTTGGGGGCGGCGTTGGCTGTCAACCGACGGCGCTTGGATCGGATCGAGTTGTCAGCAACTTGATGGCGCAACGGAAGTTCGCCAGATAGGGGCACGGGTCACGCACAAGACGCCGCCACCTTCGCCCCATGCACCGCCACGAAGTGCCGCAATTCGGAGGGCTTGTAACTACCTGCCATCGGGCTCCACATCCAAAGGCCGGGCATCGACTCAATCTAGAGAAGGCTCACTTCGTCAAATTCGAAATGCGTTCAGTTGTGCCGAGTGCTAGTCATGGCCTTCCTTTCCTCGACCATAGATGCGATTGCTGAAGCACCGACCCGGCGATATCGCTGTATAGCAAGTTCGTAGCTTGCCCTTGCTTGGTCCTTACGCCCAGCTTGGTTATGAATATCACCAATGAGTTCGTAGGCAGAAGCCAGCTCATAAGGCTCATTCAATTGCTGACGATCGAAAAGCTCAGCAGCATTTCGAGAAATCTCCAACGCGCGCCCATAGTCCGCTCTTGCCAAAGCTAGCCGGGCCTGTCCGAGAAAAACCAATCCCACACCCAAGCTCCGGTTCTTTCGCGCATCACTGTAATATATGAGTGCGCTTTCAAAGAAATTTCCCGCCGCATCAAGTTCGCCCTCCCGTACGGAAACATCGCCCAACCCGCGATAGCAGTGAGCAAGTCCAAAGGCATTACTGTTGAAGTGCTCGATTGCGCGCCAGTATTGTGTTCGCGCTTCTGATAGATCCCCCATCAAGCTTAGGACGTAAGCATAGCCTCTAATTGCATTGCTCTTTTCTCTTTCATAAGCATCCAACTTGCCCTCCATACTGAAGTAGATCTCGATCGCGCTCGTGTACTGAGCCAATTTTCGATATGCGTCTATGAGTCCCACCCGACACTTGATGGAACACTCTTCGTAACCAAGACTTTCCGCCTTGGTCATCACTTCCCTGTAATAGGCGACAGACAACGGAATGCTTCCTTCCTTATACTCAATGTGCGCAAACGCTCTTTGAGTATCACAGAGCATTTTCTCGTCTGCATCCTTGCTCTCAAGTACGTCTTGAAGAAAGCCCTTAGCGTCACTGATATCGCCCCTCAACCAAAGTATATTTCCAATATAGTAAATGCAGCGCCTTGACTGCGCCGCAAGTCCATTAGCCGAGAATACGTCATTCGCCTTTTTCAAGTAGCTAGTTGCCTCACGCGTTGATGACACCGGACTGTTCGCACCACTCAGGTTATTGTGATATGCCCAATACAGCGATAGAACACTATTCGCGGCTCCAATGCTCTCCTCCGCTTCAGCCGGCTCTAGGCGACGATCCAGCGATGCGTGGATGTTATGGAATTGATGTCGAATTAGTTCACTCTTCGGCCCGGGATCGGGGTCTGAGTACTGGGGAGCGTTACTCCGCACATATACATCAAAATACTTGTCAGTCGCGGCCATTAGTTCATGTAAGGAACGGCCGTATAGCTTAGCTTCGTAGATGTTTTCTTCTAACCATTTAGATCTTGAAAACTGGAAAAGCGGACCGCGCAGCCGACCAAGAATTTCCAAATTCTCATCAGCTTGGGTTGCCCGCGACCTACGGGAAGGCCGTTTTTCGAGGAGAGAGAGACCACTGAGCGTAATAAGATCGCCATAAACGCGCTCATAACCATCAGGCCAAAGTTCTCGTGTTAACGCAAGTGTAATCCCATCAGGGAAAAGTGACAGGAGCAAAAAAGCGACCTTCGCGGAAGTTGCTAGGCCGCCGTACGTAAGTTCGAATGATGCACGCAATCCCCGCTCATCAATTGCAAACTGAGCAGCATCAAGCGCTTCCCACTTATCGTGCCAAAGTCGAACTAGCTCAGAGAATGCCAAATTCACAGCGGAACCAAAACCGGCCACAATCCTAATTGATAGCGGATGACCCGCGAGTGCCCCATTCACGAACTCTGATATGTCATCTTGTGAGTGGTAGGCATATCGGTGATCAGACAAACCGTGGAATAGTTGGACTGCCGCTTCAGGAATGAGGGGTTCAAGCTCGATCGTCCGAAACCCACCCTGAGCTTTCAAGAACTTTTTCTGGCACGTTATAATTATCCGCGATCCAACTGCCAGAGATTCGGAGACTCTGCCTATTTCACGCGCCAGGACAGCTGGCTCCGTAACTCGCACGAGATTATCCGCACCATCGAGGAGTAGAAGACAGGATCGGGAGGTCAAAAAGTCAAAGGAACTCGCAGCACTAGCTTCTCCCAGGACACTGGCGATTGCTTTCGGCAGGTTATCGATTTCCGACTCACTCTCAAGATCAATCTCGAAGACCCCTGTAGTAAAAAAGTCTTTCGATGCGAATTTTTCGGCGGCAGTCAACGCGATATGACGCGCAAGCATCGTTTTCCCCTGACCAGGCGCTCCTGAAATGATTAGCCCGCGCCCGTTCTCCAAAAAATCGAGGGCTTCACCGAGCACTGTATCCCTACCAACGGGAGTCTCGTCCAAAAAAATGCGAATCTCTGGTGTTGAGTTCAAGTCAAACTGCGCTGCCGGCGGCTCCTCTAGTTTACGCAGACTGTCTTGTTGCTCTTCAATACTGCGTCGCTTGCGGCCCAGTGAATATGCCACAAGTTCAGTTTCGTATTTTCGAAGGCTCTGGAGTATCGAGGAAAATTCCTGCCCTTTTGTGTGCCGCCAACATTCGAGGACTCGCTTATATAGATCGCGTTGATTTTCCGGCATCCCCTTAACGTAATCGCCAGAGATAATTCGAATCAGCTTTTGGGTCCGCCTCAGCTGAGCATCCGGAGAATCAGCAACGAGATGATTGTTTGCCCAATTCGAGTACTCAGCCCTAAAACCAAAGAATTCCTTCAGATTCGCAGCAGATGCCGTCCCGCGCTTCTCGCTTCTGAATAAAGGTTTTTGGTTCTCGTCGATGACGTGCACACTGGCTGCCTCAAAAAGGCGACTGATTGACTTAACAAGGCCGTCGGGAACGCGAGGTGATCGATACGGTTCTATGCTCACGTCGAGTGTCCTGTGCAAGGTGCTTTTAATGCTCGCATGTGCGAAGTCTAGCACGCGCCATGTGTGCGGGAAACCGTTTTGGGTTTCGGTTTAGCGAAACGATTCTGCAACTGCTTGTACCAAAACCGCACGAGCCACGTCTATGCGGATGGTCCCCCATTATCAAGGAGTTGGAGGAAATAGCCTACCGAGAGATCCCACCTGACGCTTTCGGGTCAGCGTTCCGGGACGGAGTTTGCGTCTCAAACTGGATAAGTCCTTGAAATTGCCATGCATTGCACCTTCGGTCAAGGTGGGAGCCCTCTGGAAATGACGGGGTTCATGACATGCCAATTTTGTATCGTCGTCATAGTGACGTACCCACTGCGTCTGCGGACGCAGTTTTCGCGTTGCCTTCGCTGGATTGCCCGAGTCAGCTCCTCGCAGCGATGAAATCCATTCTCCGCGGCGAGGCGCTGGCCATCGTCGCGTGGATTGACCTGGATATCGCAGCGAAGGCGGCGGCTGTAGCGTCGGAGGTTGCTGTCGAAGACTATCGCGTCGCGCCCGGATTTCAGTTTCAAGCTGATGCGGCCCCGCTCTTCGAGGCGCGCACGGAGCGTGACGTCGAGAATTACCTGCGCAACGGCCAGCTGCACGAAAGCCGTTTTGCCGCGCGTATGTACCCGTCGCCGACACCGGCCACGCTTATCGAGAAGGCGGTGGCGGCGGCATGGCCTGGTGGTGCGGAGCGACTGCGACTTCGCGGGAAGCGCGCCCCGTTTGGCCTGGTGCGACACTTGGCTCAGGGCGCCCAAGTGTGGCCGCACACGGATAACAGTGACTTGGACCGTCCCGAAGTGCTCGCATTCGCCCGGGCTACGACCAATCTCTCCGCGCTCGCGTACCTCGCGCCCGGCCAGGGCGGCGAATTGTCGATATGGCGAAAGCGGCTGACGACCCGAGAAGAGATCAGCGCACTGCGCCTGGCAGGGCATCCGTATGCGCTCGACCCTCAATGCCTCTCCGAGCCCGGCACAGTAATTCACCCCAAGCCCGGCATGGTGGTGATCTTCGACGCCAAGAACATTCATGCCGTCGGGCTGAATCGCGGTACCACGACGCGAGTCACTCAATCCGGTTTCATTCTCGTGGGCAATTTCAATTCATCCTGCAAAACATATTATTGAGGAAGAAGATAATGCACACACATACGCAACTTATTTACCTCGATACCAATTCTCCGTTGATCTGCGCAACCCGAATTCTCGACGCGGGCCAAGACAATGTGGGCCACTACCTTATCCTCGACAAGACCGTCGCCCACGTCCGCGGTGGCGGTCAACTCGGCGACCGCGGTCGCATCGGCGACGCCACGCTCCTCGACGTTCGCCGGGCCAACGACGAAGTCCGTCATTACGTGGAAGGCGTGTCGCCCGTGGTCGGCGCTAACGTCGCGGTCAAAGTCGACCCGGAGTTCCGGCGCCGGTCCTCGCGTTGGCATACCGCCGGGCACCTGCTCGCCGCGGCCCTTGAGCACGAGATCCCGGGCTTCGCCGCCAGCGCTGCGCAGCAGTGGCCGACCGACGCCTGGGTGACCGGTCTGTGGGCCGTGCCTATCGCTGAAGATCTCACCCAGCGCCTCCAGCGCTTCATCGACGACGCACGCGCGGCCGACCTGCCCGTTGTCGTCAAACTCGGCGACGTCCGCACCGTGCAAATCCAGGGGCATCGGCCCGTCCCTTGCGGCGGCACGCATGTGGCCAGTATCGGCGCCATCGGCCCCCTGCACGTCGAGGACGTACGTATCAAGAAGGGCGTGCTGAAAGCCCGCTACACCTGCGACGACGAAAAGAAGGATATCGTTTTTTTCATTGGCCTTCCGTCGTGCTAGTCCGGCCGCGACCAGTAATTGGGTCGCGGCTTTGATCCAGTCGGCTGGGTAACTACTACAGAGGCTCAGCGCCGACGCTGACCATTCGCACTTTACTAGTGGAGATTCCCGTGAAATATTCTCGTTCATTATATCAAGCAATAAGCCTGGCCTGCGTGATGTATGGCCCGATGGCTTCGGCCCAGGACTGTCGTCCCGCGTCAAGCATGACCCATCCGCTCACCGGAACTCCGATGATCACGCAGTCGTTCGCAGCGTGGCTTGGCACCTATTCCGGCATTACGTTTAACGCGCATCACGGCGGCGTAGATTTCGCCGCAACCGTGGGTACGGTTGTGCGAGCTCCGGCAAACGGACGCATAGAACGATTGACCTTCAGCCCGGGGCCGAATTCCATCGGCGGTCTGTTGGTTATTCGTCACACGGGTCCGCTGGCGATTCCGGCAAACAGTCGTAGTGGATCCGGAGTCAGCAATTTCACCTATGTTGCAGAAACTCCTCGCGATCTTCTGAGTTCGTTGCTTCACATCCAACCTCGCTCCGGACTTCGTGTAGGCGATTGCGTTACGCAAGGTCAGGACATTGCGACTGTGACCCAGATGTCGCTCCCCGCCCACTTGCACTATGAAATTGGCCTCGGCAGTCAGCAGCGCTCGACCTCTGGTCAGACCTTTGGTCGCGCGTCCAATCTCAGCAATGGCGGTTATTATCGAAATGCTCAGGTGATGGTTGACGACGGTGCCCGCGATCCGATCGGCGTGCTACGGGTGAATAGCAACCTGGCGCATGTGACAATCGCAGATCGTTGGTTGTGGCGATGTGCTGGTACCTTCCGCTCTTACTTCGGCAGTCCGTGGAGTGGTGCATATACGTCGGGAAGTTATCGAGTGCTGCCAGTGACTGGAGCCCCGGGCTACGGTATTGACAATCTAGCGGTGTTGGCAAGTTATCAACCGGACCAATTGCTGTATCGGTGGGGCAACTGGTATAGCCTTCCGCTGTTGCTGTGTTGATTCGGTCGCGCTAATTTCCTCAGAAGCCCGCACACGCGGGCTTCGTCGTTTCTGAGAGTGCCGCACCTAAAATTGACTTTCAACTGACCTCAGCGCGCGAGTTCTCGCGCATCACCGTCAGGTCGGTCGCCACGCAGTCGGCGAGTCCGTCGGCAAAGCCCACCCCGAGTGGCAGATGAGGCAGGTCATGTCGTTACCCTCCATACCGTGTGCGCGCACACGCGAAGCGTTAACGACATAAACCGCCTCATCTGCCACTCTGGGGTTGACCCGCCGACTGGTGCGTACGATGGCCAAGGCGATCCGGTTGGTGCGGACAATTGCGGGTCGCTGAGGAAGATCGGATGAGGTTTCCGACGCCTTCGAACTGCTGCGAACGACTGCGGACAACTGCCAAGTCAGCGCATTTTTCGGCGTGCAACAAATGCCGATGGCGATGGTAGATTTCGATCCATGCTGGCTCTGAACCCCTCGGACGAGGCTCTAGCGAGATGACCCGAGTGGCGATGAAGCCACAGTGGCTTTGACGCCACGCTGCCGGGGCGCAAGGGGTCCTTCCTGCGGAATGTTCCATACGGGGGGGACGAGCGCGACGCTTCCCTAGCGTCAGGGTGCGAACTGAGGTTCGCACGGTTCGCAGGTTCGCACCCCACCATCGATTCCACTCCACCCGCCACGGCTTTCGTCGGCGGGTTTTTCATTTTCAGGACCCGCACCCGCGTGAACCCGCTCCACGTCGAGTACCGCCAGGTCGAGACGCTGATCCCCTATGCCCGCAATCCGCGCACGCACAGCGATGCGCAGATCGCCAAGATCGCCGCCAGCATTGCCGAGTTCGGCTGGACCTCGCCGATCCTGGTGGATGCGGTCCAGGGTGTCATCGCGGGCCACGGACGTTTGGCGGCGGCGCGCAAGCTGGGCCTGGCCGACGTGCCAGTGATCGAACTGGCGCACCTGTCGCCGGCGCAAAAGCGCGCCTACGTCATCGCCGACAACCGGCTGGCGCTGGACGCCGGTTGGGACGAGGAACTGTTGGCGGTCGAACTGGCCGAGCTGACCGACGCCGGATTCGATCTGGCGTTGACGGGCTTCGACGATGCCGAACTGCATTCCCTGCTCAACGAGGTCGAGGACGGGGACCCGGAGGAAGGCGACGAAGCGCCGCAGAATGACAATGCCGCCGACGAGGTGCCCGACGCACCAACCGTCGCGGTATCGCGCCCGGGCGACATCTGGCTGCTCGGCGCGCACCGCCTGATCTGTGGCGATGCCAGCGACCGTGACGTCATCGCCGCGCTGATGCAGGACGACCGCGCGCACCTGTGCTTCACGTCGCCGCCGTACGGCAACCAGCGCGACTACACCTCCGGCGGCATTGCCGACTGGGATGGTCTGATGCGCGGCGTGTTCGCGCCCCTGCCGATGGCCGACGATGGCCAGGTCCTGGTCAACCTCGGCCTGATCCATCGCGACAACGAGTTCATACCGTACTGGGATGCTTGGCTCGGCTGGATGCGCACGCAGGGCTGGCGGCGCTTCGCGTGGTACGTCTGGGACCAGGGCCCGGGCATGCCAGGCGACTGGGCCGGCCGCCTCGCGCCGAGCTTCGAGTTCGTCTTCCACTTCAACCGCGATACCCGCAAGCCGAACAAGACCGTGCCCTGCAAGTTCGCCGGGCAAGACACGCATCTGCGCGCCGATGGATCGTCCACCGCGTTGCGCGGCAAGGACGGCGACGTGGGTGGCTGGACCCATGCCGGCCAACCGACGCAGGACCATCGCATTCCCGACTCGGTGATCCGGGTCATGCGCCACAAAGGCAAGATCGGCGAAGGCATCGACCACCCCGCGGTGTTTCCGGTGGCCCTGCCCCAGTTCGTCATCGAGGCCTACACGGCTGACGGTGAGATCGTGTTTGAACCGTTCTGCGGCTCTGGCACGACTGTCCTCGCAGCGCAGCGCACGGGCCGCGTGGCACGCGCGGTCGAGATTGCGCCGGAGTATGTCGACGTGGCCATTCGCCGGTTTCAGCAGAACTTTCCCAACGAGCCGGTGCACCTTGAGGCCACCGGACAACCTTTTGCGGTCGTCGCTGCTGCGCGCGCCGTGCCGGAGGCGCCGTGAGCGCGTCCTGGCTGGCCGACAAGATCGCGCCCTGGCCCACCGACAAACTGATCCCGTATGCCCGCAACGCGCGCACCCATTCGGATGCGCAGGTCGCGCAGATCGCAGCCAGCATCGCCGAGTTTGGATTCACGAATCCAATTCTTGCCGGCAGCGATGGGGTCATAGTCGCCGGCCACGGACGACTGGCCGCCGCGCAGAAACTCGGCCTGGCGTCGGTGCCGGTGGTCGTGCTCGACCACCTCACTGCGACTCAACGTCGCGCTCTGGTCATCGCGGACAACCGCATCGCAGAGAACAGCGAGTGGGACGAAGCCATGCTCCGTGTGGAGTTGGCCGACCTGCAAGACGAAGGCTTCGACCTTGACTTGACCGGCTTCGACGCCGATGCGCTGGCCGAGTTGATGGCGGGCGAGGAGCCAATCAACGAGGGCCAGACCGATGAGGATGCGGTGCCCGACGTCGGCGAGACGCCGGTGTCGCGTCCCGGCGACGTCTGGCAACTGGGACCGCACCGTCTGCTCTGCGGCGATGCGACTGTGGCCGCGAGCTACGACGCGCTGCTGGAGGGCGAGGCGGTGGACATGGTGTTCACCGACCCGCCCTACAACGTGAACTACGCCAACAGTGCGAAGGACAAGCTGCGCGGCAAGGACCGCGCGATCCTCAACGACAACCTCGGCGACGGCTTCTACGACTTCCTGCTGGCGGCGCTGACGCCGATCCTGGCCCACTGTCGCGGCGGCATCTACGTCGCCATGTCCTCAAGCGAACTCGACGTGCTGCAGGCCGCATTCCGCGCCGCAGGCGGCAAGTGGTCGACCTTCATCATCTGGGCCAAACACACGTTCACGCTCGGCCGCGCGGACTACCAGCGCCAGTACGAGCCGATCCTGTACGGGTGGCCCGAGGGCGCGCAGCGCCACTGGTGCGGCGACCGCGACCAGAGCGATGTCTGGCAGATCAAGAAGCCGCAGAAGAACGATCTGCATCCCACCATGAAGCCGGTCGAACTGGTCGAGCGCGCGCTGCGCAACTCCAGCCGCCCGGGCGACATCGTGCTCGATCCGTTTGGTGGCTCCGGTACCACGCTGATCGCCGCGGAGAAGTCTGGGCGCGTCGCGCGCTTGATGGAGTTGGATCCGAAGTACGCCGACGTGATCGTGCGCCGGTGGGAGGACTTCACCGGCAAGGAGGCTATCCGCGAGGCGGCAGACCAGGATGCATGCGCCAGTTGAATCGGTGCGAAGGCGCTTTGGCGCCTTCCTCCTCCGCAATGCGTCGCAGTAGTTGCATCGTGGTGAGATCGCGGGGCAGCACCGTGCACATCAAGCGCACGGCCTGTTCGATGGAGACGTCCGGACGCCGGTTGGCTATCAGCCAACGCAGCGCCTGCTCCCGTTCGGTGGTGGGCGTATTCATCAGGCGGCGCACTCCTCGATGATTCCGCAATGGACCACGAAGCCCGTGAGGTACGGCAGCCCGCGCGGGATGTCGTGGTCCCTGCTGGTCTGGCGACCAATCGTCCACCCCATCCATTTGCGGGTGGCGGCGGCGATGGCATCTGGCAGGCTGCGGCCATCGTCGAGGGCATTCAAAACCTCGTCCGCGTAGTGGCGACCAAATCTGCTGTCGAGGAACACGCGCACGGTGTCGAGGGACTCTCCGGTGGCGTTGGCGACGGCGGTCATGGCCAGTGGCCATGCGGCCTCGGCGTGCTCGTTCATCGTGCCGTAGAAGCCCCACCCCTCGTTGCGGGTGGCGGGGATGTTGGTGGTGGTCTGGGTCATGGTGGACTCCTTGGCGTTGGTGGGTGGCGACGAGCCCATGAACGCGCTGTTCGACCTCAAAGCCAAGCGTTCTGCCGAACAGCCTTCGAGCAGATTCGAACTGGTTCAATCGACGATCTCAAAACTCCCCGGCGCGTTACCCTCGGCATCGGACAGCAGAATCAGCGTCCGTCGCTGGCCGTTCGGCAACGTCACGACCAGCCCGAAGAACTCCTCGTCGAAGGCGTCTTCGCCGGGGCCGGTTCGGGCCAATGCGGTGATGGTGCCTCCCACCAAGGGGTGCAGTTGCTGCAGATGAAATTCCGCGTTGGTCATCATGGCTTGGGCCCTCAGTCGACGCGTAGGCCAACGTAGCGCCCGTAGGTCGATCCGGAGGGGTCGACGTAGAGCGTGGTGCGATTCGGCGCCGTCACCTCGACGACGCGGCGCCCGCTGCCTTCGATGTAGCCACCCAGCCCCGCCAACCATTCGCGGTCTGCGAGCGGGGTACTGGCGAACTCGTCGTACTCGATTTCGGTCAGCGCCTTGCGCGCCTGGATCTCGATGCGATTCGCCAACTCGCCATGGATGCTGGCGAGCACGTCGTCCAGGACCTGCGGCTTGCGGACGAATCGAACTTTCAGGTTTTCAATCATGGGGTGCTCCGTGGTTGTGGTGTTGCGACATGAACGCGCTGTTCGCGTTCGAAGCCAAGCTTCTATTGCTTGGATTCGGCTGTCGCCTTCACGCGCGCTGCAGTGGCGTCCTTGCGGCCTTCCGCCAGTCCTGCGTCGTACGCGGCCTGCAGGGCGTCACGCACGCACCAGACGCCAACGTCGTGGAAATCCAGGCTGTCGCGGTGACGCGTCTCCAGGGTGTCGATGGTGTCACCGACCGGGTCAATGGAGCCACCGATGATCGCCGTAATGGAGCCACTTGCAGGCCCCTCAAAACGGGTCTCGAACGGGGTCGGATTTCAGGGCTTTTTGGGCTTGTTGGCAACCGTTGTT
>JABAQR010000015.1 GCA_019187485.1 Lysobacterales bacterium
CTCCATTACGCCGATCCTGGAGTGGATCGTTTACGGCGATCCTGAAGTGGCTCCATTACGCCGATCATCGACTGGCTCCATTACGCCGATCCCGAAATGGCTCCATTGGGGCGGTCGGTGACAGGCGGTCGAGCGGTTCAGATTGCGCAGGCCATGAACGCCGCGACATCGCCGGTTCGCCGAACCCCGCGATGCCGGGGCATCGGTGCAGCCGGCGATGTCGCCGGGGCGGGAATCGCCAAACCGCACAGGACGGCCGCAGAGCGCGCGGAGGGAGCGACCCGCTACCCGTGGTGCACCAACACCCTCCCGCGAGGATTTAAAGGCGTTTTAAAGGTATCTAACCCCATTCGGTGCCTGTGGCGTCGCCCCGAATGTCTTTCCGGCATCGGCGCGCGACGATCGGCGGCGCACTTGACCGGCATCAGCACCTTGGCGCACACTGCCACCGCTGCCGCCAAATCGGCAGCCGGGTTTGACAGCCCGTCACCACAAGGCGCACATGCGCCCATCAGCCGATGCAGGCGCATTTTTTGTGCCCGCATCCATTGGGCAACACGTCCACCAGTTCAACGGCGGGCGGTGCGCGGGAGCCGCAAGGCTCGCCGGTTCCTTGTGGCCGGTCTGTCAACCGCGCACCGTCCGTCACCCCGTTTGACAGCGGGTTGCCGGACTCCAATCACACAAGGAGTTCAGCATGAAGCGTCAACCCACGGCCGCCGTAGCGGTCGCACGTCTGCAAAACCGTCCCTTGCCGCTCGATACGCCGCGCGATGCGTGGCCGGGCCTGATCGAGCGCGCCGCCGCTGCACTGGAAGGCCGCCGCATCTACGATTCCGAAACCCTCGCGGTCGAACTGCGCAGCATCGCCAGTGCCATGCGCGCCGGGGGTGTCCAATGAGCGCCGCTGTCCAAGACGCCATGACCAACCGCCGCGCCAGCCATGAGCAGGCGCAGCAAGCCGCCGCGCAACTGTGGGGACAGTCGCCGCCGGCTGGTGCGCACCCGTGGCTTGCTGCTACCTGCGTGGCCGCGCATGGCCTGCGCCAGCGATCCGGCCGGCTGCTGGTGCCGATGTGCGACAGCGGCGGGACGCTGTGGAACTTGCAGTTCATCGGCGCCGGTGGCGCTACGCGCATCCTGCATGGTGGCCGGGTCTTCGGTCTGCACCATCGCATCGGCTGGCCTGTGCGCGGAGTGCAGCATGTGGCCGAGGACTACGTGACGGCCGCGCGGGTCCATGCCGCTACCGGGCAGCCGTGCGCCGTGGCGTTCATGCTGTGGAACCTGCGCCCGGTCGCGCTTGCGCTGCGCGCGCTCGATCCATCGGCGCGCTTCACCATCTGGCTGCCAACTCCGCCACCTGGTCGAATCGGCAACTATCGCGGCGCACTGAGCGCGGCGGAAGCTGCGGCGGGTGCCGTGTCTGGCGCTGTGGCGATGCTGCGTGGTGCCCAATGAGCGACGACCGCGAGCGATTGAAGGGCGAACTGGTGGACTTGTTCGCCGCTGCCGCCAAGCGTGGGCGACCCATCGCCAAAGCCGCCGAGGCGGGCGCAGTGTCCATCCGCGGCGATGGTAACATCATCGGCAATCACAATCATGTGCACGTTACGGTGTACCTGTGTGCGCGGCCGTGCGGGTGCTGCCCGTGAACGCTGGCGCGCCTACTGTTGCGGAGTTGGCTGCGGCGCTTGGGGCAACCGTGCGCGGAGTGCGCAAGCGCGCCGAGCGCGAGGCGTGGCCGTTCACGACCGAGGGCAAGCAGGCGCGCCGCTACCCGCTGGAAACGCTGCCCGAGGATGTGCGCGCCGCCATCCTCGCGGCGCGCAGGGAGAAATCGAGGCGGGAGCGTGAAGCGGCTGCCGCGAAGGCGGAGGCGCCGCGAATCGCCGCCGCGTGGGCAGAGTGGGCCAAGGCGCGACCGTGGCGCAAAGAGCTTGCCTTGGTGCGCGTGTTGGCGCTTGCCGAGGTTGCGGCCCTGCGGGCGGATGGCCTGAGCTTGCGGAAGGCGCAGGCGAGGGTGGCCGCACGGTTGAAGGGTGAAGGTGTGGCGGGCGGGTGCTCGCGGCCTGCGATTCAGCGATGGTCGAAGCTGGTCGAGGATGTGCCGCGCCCGCATTGGGAGCCGCTCCTCCTGCCCGCCGAAACGCGCGGAGGGGCGGTGCGCGCAGAGATTCACCCGCATGCGTGGCTTGCATTCAAGAACGAATGGATGCGCCTGGAACAGCCGACCACAGCGCAGTGCTACCGGGTAGTGATTCGCCTGGCTGACGTGAATCCAGACTGGCACCCGTTGCCGAGCCTGGACACGTTCGAGCGTCGGCGCAAAACTGACATTGCGCAAGATGCCAAGGTCTACGCGCGCGAGGGCAAGGAGGCATTCATGAAGCTCCAGCCAGTCACGCGCCGGGACGTGAGCGGCCTTGATGCGCTGGAGCAAGTCAGTTCAGACGGGCATGTCTTCGACGTGATGGTGAGATATCCCGATGGCTCCATCGGTCGGCCGATCATCGTTGGCTGGCAGGATCGCGCCTCGGGCAAGCTGCTGTCATGGCGGATCGGCAAGTCTGAAACGGCCGAACTGGTCCGGCTGTCGCTGGCCGATATGGTGCGCAACTATGGTGTTCCGGTGAATGCCACCCTGGACAACGGCCGCGCATACGCCAGCAAGAGCAACACCGGGGGAATGCCGACGCGCTACCGCTACAAAGTGAAGCCCGATGACCCGATGGGCGTCATGGTGCGGATGGGGATCAACGTCAACTGGGCGAAGCCGCGCAACGGCCGCGCGAAGCCAATCGAGCGCACTTGGCGCGACTTCGCGACGGACATCAGCCGCCGCTCCGAGTTTGCGGGCGCCTACACTGGCAGCAGCCCGGACGCCAAGCCCGAGAATTACGGTTCCCGCGCCGTTCCTTGGGATGAGTTCCTCCGTGTGGTGGAGGATGGCATCGCCGAGCACAACGCGCGCCCCGGAAGGCGCGGCGCGAACTGCAACGGCCGGAGCTTTGACGAGACCTTTAACGACCTGTACGCGCGCAGCGTTCCACGGAAGGCAACTGTCGAGCAACTGCGCCTGCTTCTGCTGGCGGCTGCGCCTGCAAAGGTCTCGAAAACCGGGCACATCCACCTGTTCAAGAACCTTTACTGGCACGAAGACTTGTGCCCGCTGATCGGGACCAAGGTGGATGTCCGGTTTGACCCGAATGCGCTGCAATCGTCGGTTAGCGTCTACCGCACTGACGGCGCCTTTGTGTGCGAGGCTCCTTGCCTTCATCCGCTTGGCTTCTACGATCAAGCCGCGAGCAGGGAGCACAACCGCAACCTTTCCGCGCGAAGGAAGGCGGGCGCCGCACTGACCGCCGCCGAACTGGCGCTGGACAAGTCGCGCCCCGATCCGTGGGCCAGCACGTTGCCGCCGATCCAGCCGCCGGCCGCGCCGGTTGCCGGCGTTGTGCGGCTTGTCACGCCAAAGCGCAAAGCAAGCGAGGCCGCGCAGCCGGTCCCGGACAACGCTGTGAGCGAAATAGACGACCTAATGAGGCGCAGCCTCAAATCCCTGTGGGCGGAAAGTATCTAGCCCAGGCAGCGCAGCAGGAGCAAGGCCATGCACACGCCAGCGCAAATAGATTCAGCACGAAACCGCAGGACAGAAATGGAGGCCGCGCCGGCGGCGCGCGCGATTCGTGCCGCGCCTGAGTGGATTCCGACCCAATCAGCCCTTCGGATAATCTCTACCCTTCGCTTTGCGCAGGCTATGGGCGATGTAGTGTTGATCTACGGCAGCGAAGGCACGGGCAAGACGCACGCGGCGCGCGAGTATGCCAAGCAAGGCGGGCGTGTTTGGCTGGCCACCATGACGCCAGCAACGGCGGGTATTGTTCCGGCACTTGAGCAAATATGTGCTGCGGTCGATACGCTGCCCCGCAATGGCGCATCCGAATTGCATCGCGCGATTATCGGAAAGACCACGCAAACGGGCGGTTTGCTGGTCATAGATGAGGCGCAGCATTTGATCCCTGGAGCGCTGGCCCAGATCGCCGCTATTCACGACGCGGCCGGGATCGGCGTTGCCATGCTCGGCAATCATTCCATTTACGCCAAACTCACCGCCGCGCGCAGCGCTGAGTCCTTGGCGTGCCTGCATTCCCGCATCGGCAAGCGCCTGCGCGTCGATGCGCTCACCCCTGACGACGTGGGCGTGATAGCCGCAAGCTGGGGCGTGGCCGGCGCTGGTGCGCTCAAGACACTAGCCGAGATCGGCAGGAAGGCGGGCGCCCTGCGCATGGTGACCAAGACACTACGGGTTGCGCAGATGCTCGCCGATGGTCGGGCGATCACTGACGCCGATCTGCGCGCAGCGTGGCGTGAACTGACCGGCGCTTGAAGCCGCATCAAGGGCTCATCATCGCCCCATAGATGGGGCATTCTTGCGTTGCCTTCGGTGTGCTGCCGCTCGTGTGTTCTGCCCGCTGGGTGGCCCATTTCATTTGCGCCGGTGGCCCATTTCATTTGCGCGCTTACACCTGCGGCGGCGTTTGCCTAACCCCTCCCCAGCCCTCCCCGATATCGGGGAGGGAGCAACGCGCTTCGGACGACATTCACGGCAACCTATGGCCCGCCTGCGGCGCGCGCCCACAGCGCCAGCCCATCCAGCACCGGATTGGCCAGCCGCTGGTGCGGCAGCGACAAGTGCGTCTCCAGCAGCGGCAGTGCGCCACCGGTGAGCAGCAGTTCGACCTCCGCGCCAACGCCCATGGCCGCGTGGCGCCAGGCGTGGCCGACCAGGGCGACGCAGGCGAGGCAGCCGCCGCTCCAGACTGCGTCGTCGGTGCTGCGCGCGAACTCACGCAGGCGCGGGGCCTCGCCGGTGCGGATGCCGGCGGTGCCGCGATGCAGGGCATCGCGCATCAGCGCCGGGCCGGGCACGATCAGGCCGCCAAGGTGCTGACCGCCTTCGTCGACCAGGTCGATCGTCATCGCGGTGCCGGCATCGACCAGCAGGAAAGGGCCGGATCGCTGCGCGCGAACGCCGGCCATCGCCAGGAAGCGGTCGGTGCCGAGCGTGTGCGGCAGGTCGTAGGCGCTGCGGATGCCGAGATCCTCCTTGGGCGATGCGTAGACGTTGGTCGGGCAGCGCAGGGTCTGCGCAACCGCGTCGATTAGCCCCTGGGTGAGGCTGTGCGCGGTCGATGAAATCCAGGCGCCCTGGGCGCCCCGTGCGGCCGTGCGCATCGCCGTCAGATCGCCCAGGCCCGCATGCGTGTGTGCGACCGGTTCGCCATCGTGGCGGCCAGCGGCATCCAGGACTGCCCATTTGAGCCGGCTGTTGCCGAGGTCCAGCAGCAGCTTCTTAGACATCGTCGGTCTCCCGGATGCTCGCCTCGCCGGCAGCGTACACGAGCACCCGACCGTCCTGCAGGATTCGCAGTCTACCGAGCGCGTCCACGCCAAGCGCTTGTCCCGTCTCGTCCCCGCCCGCTCCCCGCAGGCGCACCGGGCGGCCGGCGAGCGCATCGGCCGCCGCCCACTCCTCCTCGAAGCCGGCAAAGCCGGAATGTTCGAAGCGCGTCAGGTGTTCGTGCAATCTCCGTAGCAAGGCGCCGGCGAGCAGCGCGCGTGGTGGCGGCGGACCCAGCGCCGCAAGATCGACCCACGGCTGGTCGATGACGGTTCCAGCCGGCAGCGCCACATTCAGGCCGATGCCGACCAACAAGGTGCTGCCAGCGTCGGTACCGAGCGCCTCGATCAGGATCCCGCCGAGTTTGCGACCTCGCAGCCAGACGTCGTTCGGCCATTTCAGACGGGCGTCCACACCGAATCCAGTCAGCGCCGCGCGCACCGCCAGCCCCGCCACCAGCGAGGCGCCTACCTGCGCGAGCAGAGGTCTTGCGCTTGGCCAGAGCACGGTGCAATACAGACCAGCACCCGGTGGCGATTGCCACACGCGCCCGTGCTGACCGCGCCCGGCGGACTGACTGTCCGCAAACACCGCCGCCGGCTCGCGCCGACCCTCGCGCAAGCGCCCGCGTGCACGCTCCTGGGTCGAGTCCAGCCGTGCGTGGACTTCGATCTCGAAAGTGGGGCAGAGGGCCGCGATGCGGGCCGCATCCAGGGGGTCCGACATGGCGCCGCGGGTGGCCTCGGTGGGGAACGGAAAGTACGCAAAGGCCACAAAATCCGCAAAGCCATTCGGGCCGGTATGCGGTGGAGAACCTCCGAACAAGTCGGAGGGTTCGCCGACATGGGCGACCTGCCTACAGGTCTAATATACAAGTTATTGATTTTCTTAAATATATATACCGAACATGTGCCGAACTTTGGCGTGGGCCGACAAGTCCAGGATGGACATGTTCAGACCTTCCTCAGGTTCCCCTCGTGTCCTTCGCGTCCTTCGCGTCCTTCACCTCCTTGGCCGGAGGTGCGGGCGAAGCCAGCCAGTGTGCCCAGATCCGCGCCTTCTCGAAGCGGTGTTCCGTGCCGGATCGCAGGCGTGCGAGGTTGCTACGGTGGGTCCACAGCAGCAGCAGACCGCAGGTGAGGGCGAGGCTCATCAGCATCCCCCCGGGCCAGCCCCGGATGACGGGAAGCAGCATGGGGAAGGCGAGGCCGGCGAGAACGGTGGACAGACCCACGTAGCCGCTGCCGGTCAGCACCAGCGCCCACACGACGAAGACGGCGGCCGCGGTCGACGGGAACAGCCAGGCGAGCATGCCGAACAGTGTGCCGGCGCCCTTGCCGCCGCGGAAGCCGTGCCACAGCGGGTAACAATGACCCAACGCAGCGCCAAGCCCACAGGCGAGCTGGGTTTCGACCAGGCCCAGCGGCGCGAGCGCGTGCCAGCCGATCGGCGCGATCAGCGCCGCGGCGAGCGCTCCCTTGCCGAAATCGATCAGTGCGGTGCCCAGCGCGAAGGTCTTGCCTTGGGTGCGCAGCGCATTGGTGGCGCCGGCGTTGCCGCTGCCCTGGGTACGGATGTCGACCCCACGCATCCGTCCCAGCAGCAGGCTGCCGACTACGCTGCCGAGCAGATAGCTCGCGAGCAGTTTCGCCGCGAGCAGGGTCACTGCCACTGCACTCCGACCACCAGCGAGCCGGGTCCGGCGTGACAGCCGATCGCCGGCCCCACCTCGACCACGAACACCTTGCCGAGCGCGGGCAGGGCTTCGCGCAGCGCGCCGGCGAGGCGTGCGCCGTCGTCGCTGGCGTCGCAGTGGCCGACCACCGCGCGGCAGGCCTGGTGTGCAGGTACCCGCCGTGCGACCGTCGTGGCGAAGCGCTCGATCAGGCGATGGCGTCCGCGCAGTGCGGAAAAAGGCCTGACCAAGCCGTGTTTGTCGGCGATCAGCACGGTCAGCCCGAACCAGCGCGCGAGCTTCTCGGCGAAGGCCGGCAGGCGCCCGCCACGCACGCCGTAGCGCAAATCGCGGATCAGCGCGAAAGTTCGCGTGCGCGTCATCGCGTCCTGCGCCCTTGCGATCACGCCAGCGAGATCGGCGCCCGCCTGAGCCGCTTCGGCCGCGGCCATCGCCACCAGGCCCTGCCCGGCGGACGCATTCAGCGTGTCGAGTACGCGGATGCGGTCGGCGCCGCTCTCGCGCGCCGCAGTCTGCGCCGCCTGGCAGGTGCCGGACAACTTGCTCGACAGATCGATGGATGCCACCTGTTCGCAGTGAGACAGCGCCAGTTCGTAGGCGCGCCGGAAATCGCCTGGCGGCGGCTGCGAGGTGCGCGGGTGGACGCCGCCCGCGCGCAGTCGCCGGTAGAGCTCGCGCGGCGCCATGGTGATGCGGTCGAGGTAATCGTCCTCCCCGAAATTCAGGCGCACCGGCACGATGGTGATGCCGAGCCGCTCCGCTTCGGAGGGCGGTACGTCGCCCGCCGAATCGCAGACCACGCGCACGCGTTGAAAGGGCGCCGCGCGCAACCTGGCCTGTGCCTGCATGTCGTCCGCCTTGCGCGCTGTCACTGCGCCGAGACCCGAGAGGGCCTCGAACAGCCGGTTCGGCTGATCGATGTGGGCGTGCACGCGCACCCGCTCGCGGCCGCCGGCGACCACCAGCGAATCCAGCGCCAGTACCGCCAGCGCCGCGCGCACACGCGCCAGATCGAGATCGCTGCCGCTCAGCACGCACTCGGTGCAGTAGCGGAAACTGGAGGCACTCTCGACCGCCTCCAGATGCACCTCGTCGTGTCCGCGGTCGGCCGCATCGCGGGCCTCCGGGACCACCCGCAGCGCGCCGCGCCCGCGTTCGATGAAGTCCTGCACGCCCTCGAGAAAGTCGACGAAACCGGCGGCACCCGCATCGACCACACCTGCTGCGCGCAGAACGGGTAACTGGTTGGGCGTATTCGCCAAGGATTGGCGAGCGCGCGCGAGTGCGCGTCGGAATAGTTCGCCCAGATCGGCGACACCCGCTTCGACCTGGACACGCATTTCGCTGGCGAAGTCGCCGATCACGCTCAGCATGGTGCCCTCGCGCGGCTCGGCCAGGCACGCACGCGCCGCGCGCGCGGCGCCACTGGTGGCATCGGCGAGTTCGTGCGCGTCGACCTCGCGTTGGCGTCCGAGCGCCTCGGCCAGGCCCTGGAAGAACTGCGCGAGGATCGCGCCGGAGTTGCCGCGCGCGCCGTCGATGGCCTCGCGCGCGACCCGCGCCAGCACCGCGCCGGCATCGGCGCCGCGCATTCCCCGTGCGGTCTTCAGCACCGCCATCATCGTGAACGCGAGATTGGTGCCGGTATCGCCGTCCGGCACCGGGAACACGTTGATGCGGTTCAGCTCCTCGCGTCGTGCGAGCACCCGGCCGGCGCCGGCGATCAGCGCGCCCTTGAGGCGCGCGCCGGACAATCGCAGGAAAGGCCCGGACCGGGGCCAGATCAAGGCGGCATTCATCGCGGCAGGATATCGGTGGCGACCGCGCCGGTCGTGCTGCAACGCAGCGTGTCCGCCAGCGGACATCCGCGTGTACGCCAGCGGACAGTGGTGCAGGCGGCGCTCATTCGCTTCGGCGCGCGAGGACGCCGGCTCGTGGCATGGATGTGGCCGGAAGGCAGCGGGAGGCGTAGCGTCGCCGTTGGCACGATTCGTGCGAATGACGGTTGCGAGCCCCACGCTCGCAGAGGTGAGCCATGAACTCCACACGGATGCGTTTCGGTTTCCTGGTATTGGCGGTGTACGCCGTTCTGGGGGTGATCGGCGTCTACAGCAAGTCGTCGCCGCCCGCGACTGCGGAGGAGTGCGTCGTCGAAGCCGCAGTCATCGCCAGAGCCGGCGGTGGCCCCGAGCGTCGGCGTTCCGCGGATGGCGGTAGCGAGGTCGAGGTGCAGTGGCACTCCTTCCTGCCCGGCGCGTTCAAGTAATTGTTCGGCTGGTGGCGGCGGCGCGGACGCCAGGCGGTGGTCGACGCCGCCGGTTTCGCGCGTCCCCTGGAAAAGGTGCCGGCATTGTCCGGCTTGGATGCGGCACGTCGAGCACACTTGCGGGATCTGGCCGGGCGCTTCCTGCGCGACAAGCACTTTTCCGGCGCGCATGGGCTGGTGGTGGATGCCGGCATGCGTTCGACCATCGCGACGCTGGCCTGCTGGCCGGTGCTCGACCTCGGCTACGACTGGTTGACGGGTTGGTGCGAAGTGATTGTCTACCCGGGCGGCTTCCGTGCTCGTCGTGTGCACGACGATGAGGATGGGGTGGTCCACGAGTGGGACGAGGATCTCGCCGGCGAATCCTGGGATCGGGGGCCGCTGGTGCTCTCCTGGGAAGACCTCGAACTCGACCTTGAACAGCCTCAGGACTGCATGAACGTGGTCGTCCACGAGATCGCGCACAAGCTGGACGCGCGTTCCGGAGCCGCCGACGGCATGCCGCCGCTGCCGCGGTCGATCCGCGTGAGCGAGTGGCAGCGCGAGTTCCAGCGCGCCTACGAGCATCTCGGAGAGATCGCCGGCCGCGATCCGGACGCCGCGCTCATCGACCCATACGCCGCCGATGCGCCCGAAGAGTTTTTCGCGGTCTGCAGCGAGTACCACTTCCTCGCGCCGGAGCGGATCGAGGCGGCCTACCCGCGCGTGGCGGACCTGCTGGCGCGCTTCTACGCCGGGGGTTGAGGCCCGTCCTCGACCAGTCGCGCGGCGCGCAGCGCCGCCAGCAGCGTCAGCAGGTCCGCGCGCACGCGCGCGCCCTCGGCCTCGAACTGCTGCAACACGCGGGCGATCACCTCGTCGAAGCCCTGCCCCGCGAGCAGGCCTTCGAGCATCAGCGTGCCGCTGGGATTGAGGTCGAAGTAGCTGCCGGCTTCGGTATCGAGCAGCAGCATCTCGCCCTGGATGGATTGAGCGACCACGCCGGGGCGCAAGCGTAGTGGGGAATCGGACATGGGGAATCTCCGTCGTGCGGCGGCGATGATGCCTCGCCCGGCGCTCGCGCGCGCAAGCGTGCATCGTCGTGGAAAGCTCACGCTCACGGCAGTGTGCTGCGTAGGGCCATGCGCCCACTCGCGTTGAACCTCCGCCAAGCCATCCTGTAAACTCGCACGGTTTCGCGGGTGCGTTTCGGCACGCGCGCCAGGTTATTCGTTAGGTATGGAGTCAAGCATGGCAGCAGAGTCCGTGAATCACGGCCGGCGCCGCTTCCTGACTGCGTCGACCGCTGTGGTGGGAGGGGTCGGCACGGCATTCGCCGCGGTCCCGTTCATCGCCGCGTGGTTCCCGAGCGCCAAGGCCGTTGCGGCCGGTGCGCCGGTAGCCGCCGACATCAGCAAGCTCGAAGTCGGAGCGCAGTTGGTGGTGGCCTGGCGCGGTCGACCGATCTTCATCGTGCGCCGCAGTCCGGAGATGCTGGCCACCCTCGACGGCGAGAAGGACCGCCTCAAGGATCCGGATTCCAGCGTTCCCGAGCAGCAGCCCGAGTTCGCGAAGAACGCGCATCGCTCGCTGAAACCGGACATCCTGGTGCTGGTCGGTTCGTGCACGCACCTCGGCTGCTCGCCGAAGCTGCACACCGAGGTGCGCGCCGAACCCTGGGATGCGCAGTGGAAGGGCGGTTACTACTGCCCCTGCCACAACTCACGCTTCGACCTCGCCGGCCGCGTCTACGAAGGCTCGCCGGCACCGACCAACCTGGTGGTGCCGCCTTACCGTTTCGACGGTGACGCGCGCGTGATCATCGGCGAATCCGAAGGAGCGACCTGATGGCCGGCGAACGCACGAGCACCATGACCGGCATCCTCGGCTGGTTCGACCAGCGCCTGCCGGTGATGGACTTCTGGAACAAGCATCTGGCGCAGTACTACGCGCCGAAGAACTTCAACGTCTGGTACTACTTCGGCTCGCTGGCGCTGCTGGTGCTGGTCAACCAGATCGTCACCGGCATCTGGCTGACGATGCACTACAAGCCGAGCGCGGCCGAGGCCTTTGCCTCGGTCGAGTACATCATGCGCGACGTCGAGTGGGGCTGGCTGATCCGCTACATGCACTCCACCGGTGCCAGCTTCTTCTTCATCTGCGTCTACCTGCACATGTTCCGCGGCCTGATGTACGGCTCCTGCCAGAAGCCGCGCGAGCTGGTGTGGGTGATCGGCATGCTGATCTTCCTGGCGCTGATGGCCGAGGCCTTCCTGGGCTACGTGCTGCCCTGGGGCCAGATGTCCTTCTGGGGCGCGCAGGTGATCGTCTCGCTGTTCGGCGCCATCCCCTACGTCGGCGAGGGCCTGGTGCAGTGGATCCAGGGCGACTACCTGCCTTCGGACGCGACCATCAACCGCTTCTTCGCGTTGCACGTGGTGGCACTGCCGATCGCGCTGCTCGGCCTCGTCGTGCTGCACCTCGGCGCGCTGCACGAAGTCGGCTCGAACAACCCCGACGGCGTCGAGATCAAGAAGAAGAAGGACGCGAAGGGCGTGCCGCTGGACGGCATTCCCTTCCACCCCTACTACACGGTCAAGGACCTGTTCGGCGTCGGCGTGTTCCTGACGCTGTTCGCCTTCGTGATCTTCTTCGAGCCGACCTTCGGCGACCTGTTCCTGGAGTACGACAACTTCGCCCCGGCCGATCCGATGGTCACCCCGGAGCACATCAAGCCGGTGTGGTACTTCACGCCCTACTACGCGATGTTGCGCGCGATCCCCGACAAGCTCTCCGGCGTGATCGTCATGGGCGCCGCGGTGATGATCCTGTTCCTGGTGCCCTGGCTGGACCGCAGCCCGGTCAAGTCGATCCGCTACCGCGGCATGCTGACCAAGATCGCGCTGGCGCTGTTCTCGGTGGCCTTCGTCACGCTCGGCTGGCTCGGCATGCAGGCCGGTTCCGACACCCAGAAGCTGGTCGCGCAGATCTGCACGGTGATCTACTTCCTGTACTTCCTCTTGATGCCGGTCTACACCAGGATGGATGCGGTGAAGCCGGTGCCCGAACGGGTGACCATGCATGATTAAGCGCCTGCTTCCCTGGCTGTTCGTCCTCGTTGCCGGCCCGGCCCTGGCGGCCGGCGCGGGTCCCGTGCTGCTGCAATCGGGTGCCAACATCTCCGACCAGGCCTCGCTGCAGCGCGGCGCCGGGCTCTATTTCCAGTACTGCGCGAGCTGCCACTCGCTGCAGCACATGCGCTATTCGCGGCTGGCGCGCGACCTCGGCCTGACCGAAGAGCAGGTCATGACCCGGCTCAACCACACCGGCGCGAAGTTCGGAGACACCATCCGGGCGTCGATGCCGGCGGGCGTCGGCGACGACGCGGTCGGCGGCGAGGACTGGTTCGGCAAGGCACCGCCGGATCTCTCGCTGGTCGCGCGGGCGCGCAACGACGGCCCGAACTGGATCTACACCTATCTGTTGTCCTTCTACCCGGACCCGAGCCGTCCGAGCGGCTGGAACAACACGGTATTCCCGAACGCGTCGATGCCGCACGTGTTGTGGGAACGCCAGGGCATCCAGACCCTGCGTCCGGCCGAGGAGCACGACGAGGACCACGGCCACCCGCAGCCGCCCACCTTCGACCTGCAGACGCCGGGCACGCGCAGCGCCGAAGAGTACAAGCAGGATGCGCGCGACATCGCCGCCTTCCTGGAGTACGTCGGTGAACCCGCGGCGCTCGAACGCGAGCGCTACGGCGTGTGGGTGCTGCTCTACCTGTTGCTGTTCACTGGTGTCGCCTGGCTGCTCAAGCACGAGTACTGGAAGGACGTGCACTGAGCCATTGGATTGCGCTCGCGGCCACGACGGAGCCCCGGGAGATCGGGGCTTCGTCGTGGTGAGCCCGGCATGGGCGCGATCTTCGGGGCGCAAGTTCCCAGTCAAGCTGGTCGCAGCCAGGATCTGCATCTCGACGATCTTCACCTCGCCCTCGACCGGCGCCTTGTCTTTGGGTCTGCGCGCGCGCCGGGGTGACGATGACGTCATGGCGGCGCGCGAAGTCGCGATACGCCGCGGTCCGCTTCGGCTCGAAGCGATCCGCCCTGGCGATCAGCGCCGTCCGGCACCGCGATCCGGCTCACGCCACCGAAGGCGATGAAGACCCGGTGCTGACCGTCCAGCCAGTTCTGTGCGGTCTGGTTGCCATACGCATGGGCGAAGATCGCGTTCGACCAGCCGAGCGCGGCGGTGAAGAAGATTTGCGCCGGCACCACCTGGTCGTCGACACGGTGGCGCAAGGTCAGCCGGCGAAGTCGAAGTAAACCTTCTCACCGGGGACGTGATCGTGCCGGTGAGCGAGATCACGATCAGCGAGGAAGGCAGCCAGTTCGTCGCAGAACACGCTGTAGCCGATGCCGTCGGAATGCTGTTCGCGGTACTCGGACCACAGCAATGGTCGGGTCACCCCATTGCGCGCCAGTTTCGACCCTATCGCCGCGTAGTTTGGCCGCGGGCACGGCCTGGCGGTGCGCGGGGCGCTGGTACAGCCACCGCTCCAGTTTCTCGTCGCTCAAACCGGTATCCGGCGACCGCCACACTGGCCTCGCATAGCCTGGAATCGTGGCCTCGCATGGTCCGGAATCTCCAGGCGCGTCGTGGCGCGCATCGATGTCATTGCGCTTGGGATCGATCCGTGGCAGTTCGCGCATTACGCGGGTCAGATAGCCGATCGGCTCCAGATCGTGGGCTTTTGCGGTCTCGATCAAGCTCAGGGGCGTGGCGGTGTTTCGACCGAGCGAAAAGTGAATGCGCGTCTGTGGACGAGCGCAGGATGATCGTGGAAAGGTGCGCTTTAGCGCGGCGTTCCGAACATCGAAGCCCCAAGTGCAGACAGCATCAGCGCCCCCAGGAACACACCCAGCGCCTGCAGGATCGCGAGCCGACCTTCCCGCGGCCCACGCGACTGCCACAAGTACCAGGGAATGCCGACCGCGGCGATCAGCACGACCACGGCCGACAGACCGGGCGAGCGCTGGAAACCGCGTTGTTCGCTGTCCAGCCGGTACCAGAGATAAATCAGCCAGGCCATCAGCACGATCCAGAGTATCTCCAGCGAGGACGCGGTCGGATCGGGGGGCGATGTGGCGCCGGACACGAAGCTCAATGCCGCGAAGGCGAGCAGCACCTGCTGCTTCATGCGTTGCAGGCGTGGGGTCATCGGCACATCGTCCGCGCCGCCGGATTTGGCCTCTGCCCAGGCGGTGCGATGCTCGCCGGGACCCGACGCGACGATCCGATCTCGGGACACGCCACGGCGGCGCAGCAGCTGCTCGAAAAATCCGCGGCGTTCGAGTTCACGACTTTCCGGTGCTGCCACGCAGATCAACATGCGCGCCAGCAGCATGCGGTGATCGTCGCTCAGGCGGGGGTCTCCGTGCGCGTCTACCCAGGACCACAGGCGCGTCGCGATCGCGTCCAGGTCCGCGACGTCACCTTGCAGCCAGTAGCTGCGCAGTGCTGGCAACTCAGCCTCGGCGAGCGGGAATTCCGGCCAGTCGAGGGCGTCTATCCAACGCAGCATGTAGCGTGCGTATTCCTGATCGGCGTTTGTCGCGGCCATGGAGACGGTCGGGTTCGAGGGCTGCGCGATGATGCCCTCGGTCGGGGTGGACGCCCAACCTGTCGTCCCGAGACGACGAACGGCGACGCCGGGGCACGAGCACCGACATCCTCCGAACCGCATCCAGTCAACGAAACCTCTTGGCTTGACGAGTTCGACCATCGCCACATATGCTCCCCGGCTCGCTCGACGGGCGGTTAGCTCAGCGGTAGAGCACTGCTTTCACACGGCAGGGGTCACTGGTTCGATCCCAGTACCGCCCACCATACAGAACAACGAATTAGGCTCGCTTTTGCGAGCCTCTCCGAGGCTTGCCCAGCAAAATACGGCAAAGCACTCTGGCAGCCCGAGTGCGCGCCGGCCGGATTGCCGTGCGCGGCCTGCGCCGGGTAGTGCGTGCACGGCGCAGGCGGCAGGCGCGAACGTAACAAATTGGTCCGGCGACCTTCCGCACGCGCAACACCCAAGCCAGCAGCAACCGGGAATCGCGACACGGCCTCCCCTCGACGGTCAGGCACCTGCAGCCGGTCGTGACGCGTCCTCCTTGAACAACCAGTTCCTTGGCCAGCGTGCGCACTCGCTCGCGCCGACTGAGCCATTCCTGCGCGTCCTTGTCGTCTCCCGGCGCGGCGGATGCGCACTAACTGGCGACCCTGGCGATGTCATCCGGCCCCACGGCATTGGCCACGGTCACCAGGCAACGGGTTTCGGTCGTGCGCGGCGAGCGCCCGGGCCGCTCTTGTCGCCCTGGAGGAAGCGTCCCGATGCACGCTTTCGTAGCCGATGGGGTCGAGTACGCAGGCGCGGATGCCGGCGGCTTTGAGTGCCGGCGTGCTGTGATCGCGCGAATCCCCATCACTCGAAGCCATCCGCAAACACCACCGGCCCGGCTTCCGGCGCACCCAGCCTTGCAACCGCCGAGGTGAGGCGGCCGAAGAGTTCGCCGCTGGCCTTGCCCATCGGCTGCGGTGTGGCGGCGATGCCCTGCAGCGCGTTGGTCGCGAAGTCGAGCGCGAGCGCGCGCAGCGCGGGATCGCCGGTTTCGTCGGCGGCGCGCGCGAGCGGTGCGCTGAGCGTCGACTTGCCGGCGTCGTACAGGCAGTCGTCGAAGCAGGGCTGCGGCATCGGGCCCGGCGCCCAGCCGGGTTCGAGCGCGGTCAGGTTGCCGCCGATGCGGTTGCCGCTGAAGGTGAAGCGCAGGGTGTTCGGCCAGGTACCGGCGGCGCTGCCGTTGGCCGGCGGCACCAGCGCGGTGGCGCGCAGCGTGCGCGCCCAGCCGACCTGCGCCGCGCTCGGGGTGATCGCCGGCACGCCGAGCGGCGCGTCCAGCGTGTCCACCTGCAGCCGATGCAGCAGGTTGAAGTCGTAGATCGAGGCCATCCACAACTGCGTGGTGTAGTAGCTGCCTGGCCCGGTGATGATCGTCGTGCTGCCGCCGCCGGAAGGTTCGGTGAAGCCGAGCGCGACACCGCCCTGCTGGACCAGCGCGAAGTTCTGGGTGAGGAAGCGGGCTTCGTTGCTGCGCCAGTCGTCGAGGTAGCTGGCGTCGTCCGAGGCGAGGCCGACGAAGCGGAAGATCTGGTAGAACTGGTTGGCGACGCGGTCGTTGACGCCGGCGAAATCGTCCGTGATCGGCGTCGTCGGCGTGCACACCGCTCCCGGTGGCGTGCTGCCGCGCGTCGGACACAGGTAGCCGCGCATCGTGCGCGCGCCGCGCTGCAGGCGCTCGACGATCGTGTAGTCGCCGGTCAGCCAGTAGTTCAGCACCAGGTTCTCGATGTAGGCGTGCGAGCCGTTGAAATCGGTGCGGTAGCCGCCGTAGCCCGAGGGCAACTGCCCGCAATAGAAGTTGGCGTCGGACGGCGCGCAGCGCAGCATCTGGGTGTGCAGCGAGCGCAGCGCGGCCGGCCGCGACAACGCGTGCAGCGGGCGTGGGTCGCCGTTGCGCCAGGCCGCGATGACCGCCATCGCGGTGGTGTTGTGGTAGTCGGTCCAGGTGGCGCACCAGTAGGGGTCGTCCCAGTCGTCGGCCGGGGTCGGGTCGGCACCGCCGCAGTCGATCTCGTCGGAGAGCACCGGGTTGCCCCAGTTGCGCGGGTACAGCCCGAAGGTCATCAGGCCTTCGAGGCCGCGGTCGCGGCGCAGCGCGATGGTGCGCGCGAGCAGGTCGTCGAGCGCCGTGTCGAAGCTCGCCAGCGCCGGCGGCAGCGCGCCGACCGGGAACTCGTCGGTGGCGCGCGTGGCCGCGATCCACTGCGCGGCCGGCAGCGCGAGCAGCGGCTCGTTGAGCGCCGGCCACAGGTCGGCGGCAACGCTGGCAAAGGCGGTGCCGGTGGCGTAGGCGCCGATGCGGTAGCGCGCGAAGCTGCCCTGGCGCGCCGCCAGCCACACCGCATCGTCGGCGAGGTCGAGCGCGAGCGCGCCGTCGGCGAGCACGCGCAAGGCCTGCGGCTCGTAGTCGGGCATGCCGGCGAGCGCCACGCCGAGCCCGCCGCCGGCACCGGCCAGCAGCGCCAGCCCGGCGTCGGCGCGTACGCCACTGGCGAGCGGCTGGCCCGGCAGGCCAAGTTCGTAGCACTGCGCCGCGCTGCGATCGCTGCGACGCAACTGGCGCAACGAGGCGCTGCTGCCGGCGGCGATCGCCGCGCTCGCCGGCGCCTGGCCGTTCGCGGCCTGCAGCGTCAGCGTCGGTGCCGCGCCCAGCGAGGGCGCCAGTTGCACGCGCCAGCGCTGCAATGCGACCGCGTTCAGGCCGTTGCCGCAATCGAGCAGTTCGAAGGCGCAGCGCTGGCCTTCCCAGTCGATCCACTCGCGCACGCTCGCCGCGCCCGAGGCAGCCGAGAACTCGATCCGGCGCCCGCCGCTGATGCCGCCGCTGCCGACCTGGGCGTGGCCGTAGACGCCTTCGACCACGATCGTCGCCGACAGCGCGTCGGCGTGCTCGATGACCACCCGCCGCGACTGCGCGAAACCGCTCGCGGTGTTGCCGCCGATGGTCGACGAGAAGGCGCTGGCGTTCGCGAGCACATTGCCGACCGGGCGCTCGATGCGCTCGAAAGGACGCGCCGGGTCGACCCCGACCACGAAGCGCGCGACGCCGGTGTCGACGCGGAAACCGTTGCCCTCGGGCGTGACCGTCAACGCCACCGGCGGCGCCGGGTTGGCCACGCTGCCATCCGTGCGCAAGGTGTAACTGCGCGTACTGGCGGCCGGCACAGTGGCCAGGAAGCGCACCAGCAGCCACTGGATCGGCGCCGAGGTGTCGCTGCGCGCGGCGTTCCAGCGCGCGAGCACCTGGAAGGTCGCCGGCACCGCGGCGCCGCCGGCGTCGACGACCGCGAAACCGCTGGTGGTGGTGAAACCGGGCTGGCGCGGCAGCGGCACGCCGCCGCGCACCAGTTCACCGACGCGATCGTGGGCACTGTCGTTGCGCACCGAGAGCTGCGCATTCGCCGGCAACGGCGGCGGCCACGCCGCGCGCGCGGCGAAGGCGCACCCCAGCAGCCAGCACGCAAAACACAACCGCACCCACGCCATCGTCCGCTTCATCGCGCCTTCCCCCGTCAACGCTGGAGGAAAGCACGGTCGCAGGTCCGCCACCGGGCCACCCGTCACGGGGCAGTTGTGCGATGGCGTCGACGCTTCATCGACTCCACCGGTCGTGTCGGCGCGGGCGCGATCTCACGGATTTCCGCGGAATACGCGTGCAACGAATTGCCCCGATCCTGAACGAGCCTTCCGCGCACACTATCTTTCTGCGTCGATCTGCCCTAGGGTGCGCACCGCTTCGCTCGGCACGGTACAGCGTGACCGAAGCTTCACGGTGAGTCTTGCGATCTGCCGCTGTCGCTTTGTTCTGGTTCCACCGCAGATGAACGCAAACGGGGTTCCATGAGGGGCTCCGCAACTCATTTTGGAGAGAAAGTCAATGTCTGATCGTCAGATCGGTACCGTCAAGTGGTTCAACGATGCCAAGGGTTTCGGCTTCCTGAGCCGTGCGGACGGCGACGACGTGTTCGTCCACTTCCGCGCCATCCAGGGTAACGGCTTCAAGTCGCTGCAGGAAGGCCAGAAAGTCAGCTTCCTGGTCACCAAGGGCCCCAAGGGCCTGCAGGCAGACCAGGTGCAGCCGCTGTAATTCGCTGGCGGCCGGCGTTCGCCGGCCCTGGCGCATGCACTCGGGCAGGCCTCGCGCCTGCCCGAGTCGTTTTCGAGTTCCCCGGGCGTCGTTGCGAAGGATCGCATGGCTGCCCCTTTCCGGAGTCCTTCCGATGCTGACCCTGAGTGTGCGTGGGCTGCCGCGCAAGATGACCGAGCAGACGCTGACCGAGATGTTCACGGTGCACGGCCGCGTGCGTAACCTGAAGATGTCGCGCGACCTGTTTTCCGGCGAATGCCGCGGGTTTGCGGAACTGGACATGGAAGGCCACGAGGCGCGCAAGGCGATCGCAGCGCTGAACGGCTCCACGGTGGAAGGCGAGGCCCTGCGGGTTGGTCTGAAGAGTGAGTTGAAGCAGCGTCGCCGTTGAGCATCGCGCGCTGCTGACGCGGCTCGCGCGTGTTGCCAGAATCGATGCCGTGTCCACGGTTTCGGAGAGTGTCGTGCGAGCGTTGCCGTTTGTAGCGGTCTGTCTTGCGTTGCTGGCTGCCTGTGCGCGGCCTGTCACGCGGGATGCGCGATCTGGCGCATCGCCAGTCGCGGCGATTGTGCCTCCTCATGAGGCTCCGGTGCGTGTCTGGTACTGGTTGGGAAGCCAGGCCGACGCGGCTTGGCTGCAAGCCGATGCTCCTTCGCGTTACCGCGTCGAGTTCGCCGATGCGCGCACACTGCTGTTGGTGGCGGACTGCAATCGCGGCCGCGCCGAGTACAGCTGGGCAGCCGATGGTACTTTCGGTTCGGGCCCTGCCGGTCTGACCAAGATGGGTTGCTCGCCCGAGAGTCGGGCGCACGATTTCCTGGGCGGGCTCGCGGCAGCCTCGTCCCTGCGTGGCGAATCCGGCTGGCTGACACTCGAGTCCGCGCAGGGTGCGATGCTGTTCGCGGCGGACGCGACGCTGCGCCTGCTGCGCTACGACTGTGCCGACGGCAGCAAGTTCGCGATCGCTTTCGATGGCGATCATGCCGCACTCTTGATCGGCGGACGCATGCGCGTGCTCGCCGGTCAGGCAACGGCGTCTGGCATGCACTATCGCGACGCCGACTTCGACTTCCGCGGCGCCGGCGACGAGGTCTCGCTCGATGGCCGTGGCGGTGTCCACCGGGGCTGTCGCATCGACTCCTGACCTCGCGTCCGACGGGCCGTCGGCGCGGTCAGCCGGGAGCTGGCTGCCGGTAGTCATCGGATCCGACCGGATATCCGATGCGCGCGAGCAGCACTTCGCCGCCGCCCTCGAGCACGGCCCGCCCCGAGCCGCCTTCGCCACGTAGCAACTGGGCATGCATCCGGCCCAGCCAATGACGCTCCTCCACGAAGCGCAATTCGGCCTCGCCGGAAAGCAGGAACAGCAGCCAGTCGACCCCGGCCTGGTCGAAGAACACCATGCTGCCGACCAGGGTGCGTGGCAACAACTGTGCGTCGAGGCCGTTGCGCGCGATCAGGTTGCAGACCAGTGCCGGTTCGCCCTCGAGCAGACCCTGCGGCGGCGGATCGCCCGCGTAGGCGCACGCCTTCATGCGCGGCGCCAGTGCCAGTTCGCGGCCGTCCGGCCACTGCAAGGTCAACGGGCCGCCGTCGATCAGCGCGGACAGACGCTGGTAGCCGCGGAAAGTCGAGAAGGGTCCGCCGCGATCCACCCGTGCGAGACTGAAACGCCAGTCGAAGTCGGCTTCCGGGCCCACGCGCAGGATCTCGCGGGTGCTGCCGCCGCCATTGCGCCAGCGCGTCGCGACCTGCTGTTCGGGCGGGATCGATCGAATATGCATCAGCGTCGCGCCAGGATCTGCGCCAACTCGGTCGTGGTCATCAGCAGACTCTCGCGCCACGACAGCCCCACGATCGGCGCGCCGCTCGCAGCATCGACGAAAGCCTCGCGCTGACCATCGCCCAGCAGGTGCCGGTAGTCGACGGTGACTTCGGTGCCGGCCGGCAGTGCGGTGCGCGCGAACACGAAGCCCAGATGCCACAGCGCGCTCGGCGCGAAGCTGTGGTTGATGTAGCACTCGTCCGGCCATTCCGGCGTGACCGTGTAGCGGTCTTCGAACCAGCGCACTGTGGCCGGCAGCAGCGTCTCGCCATCCGGTAGCGCCATCAGTTCCGACAGGGTGTGGACGCGCGGGATCGCGTCGGGCGCGACCACGACCGCTCCCGCGGCGACCGTTTCTTCGAGGAACAGGCCCTTGCCGGCTCCGGGGATCGGCGAGGCGTCGATGCGATAGCGGGGCAGGATCATGCGAGCGTGCGGCGGGGAGGGGCGGGCAGTATCGCCGCTGGGCGCCGTGCGCGGACAGCGCAAAGGAAAACGGCCGGGCACAGGCCCGGCCGGGTCTTCCCTGACACCGCCATCGGGGCGGACTCCTGGCCGGTGTGGGTCACCGGTAGCCCGATCGGCGCGCGCTGGGGAACCGCGCGTCGACCGGGGTGCTGCGGGATGGCCGTGGGCGAATGTCCTCAGGGTGCGGAGGGTTTGGCCGGCGCCGGTGCGCCCAGCCGGATCAGCTCGCGGTTCTTCTCGACGGTCTTGAGACCGATTCCCTTGACGTTGACCAGCTCATCGGCGCTCTTGAAAGGGCCATTCTTTTGTCGGTACTCGACGATCGCCTTTGCCTTCGCATCGCCGACGCCGTTGAGGCTGGCGGCGATCGCGGCCGCGTCGGCAGTGTTGATGTTGACCGGTTCGGCGGCGCCGGCGATCAGCGGCAACCACAGGGTCAGGGCCAGCAGCAGGGTGTGCAGCAATTTCATTGCGTTCTCCTCGTCTTGGGTGGGTGCCGCGCGGACTGCGTCGGCTGAGATGCAGGCTAGGCGGCTGCCTTCGCGCCGGCATCCACAAAAGCGGAGTGGCCAAGGTCGGAGGCGTTGGCGACGAGGTGTAGGAGTAATCCGACAAAGGCTAGACTCGGGGGATTCAGTCGGCGATCGCACTCGCCGCGTTGCCTTGGGAGTCGTCCGTGTCGGAAACGCAAAAGGTGATGGATTTCGTGTCCGAGAAGTGGGATCGCGAGATCGTTCCGCAGCTCAGCACCTACATCAAGATCCCGAACAAGTCGCCGCTGTTCGACCCGCAATGGTCGGAGCGCGGCTACATGGACGAGGCGATGAGTCTGCTCGAGACCTGGGTGCGCGAGCAGCCGATCACGGGCATGACGGTCGAGCGCATCCAGTTGCCGGGACGCACTCCGCTGTTGTTCATCGACATCCCCGGCAAGGGCGACGACGTGGTGCTGCTGTACGGGCATATGGACAAGCAGCCCGAGATGGTGGGCTGGAACGTCGATCTCGCGCCGTGGAAGCCGGTACTCGCCGGCGACAAGCTGTATGGGCGTGGTGGCGCCGACGATGGTTACGCCACCTACGCCTCGCTGACCGCGATCATGGCGCTCCAGGAGCGTGGTCAGGACCATGCGCGCTGCGTGGTGCTGATCGAGGGTTGCGAGGAATCCGGCAGTTACGATTTGCCTTTCTACATCAACCATCTGGCGTCGAAGATCGGCACGCCCAGCCTGGTCGTGTGTCTAGATTCGGGCTGCGGCAACTACGAGCAGTTGTGGCTGACCACCAGTCTGCGCGGGCTCGCCGGCGGCACCCTGCGTGTGCGCGTGCTCGAAGAGGGCGTGCACTCCGGCGACGCCAGCGGCGTCGTGCCGAGTTCCTTCCGCGTGCTGCGCCAGTTGCTTGATCGCATCGAGGATCCCGCCAGCGGCCGCATCCGCATCGATCCGCTGTACGTGGATATCCCCGGCGAGCGCATCGAGCAGGCGAAGGAAGCCTCGCAGGTGCTTGGGTCGGCGATCTACGACAAGTTCCCTTTTCTTCCGGGCATGCAGCCGATGGGTCATGAGCTTGCCGAACTGGTGTTGAATCGCACCTGGCGGCCCACGCTTTCGGTGACCGGTGCCGACGGCCTGCCGTCGCTGACCGACGCCGGCAACGTGCTGCGCCCGCATACCGCGGTCAAGCTCTCGGTGCGACTGCCGCCGACCATGGATGGCGAGCGCGCCTCGCGGCTGCTCAAGGAAGCGCTCGAAAAGGATCCGCCCTATGGCGCGCGGGTCGAGTTCGAGGTCGAGAAATCGGCGACCGGCTGGGCCGCGCCGGCCACTGCGCCGTGGCTGCGCGACAGCGTCCACGAGGCCTCGCGGCAGTATTTCGGCCCGCGCGCCGCGGCGATGGGCGAGGGCGGCACGATCCCGTTCATGAACATGCTGCAGGAGCGTTTTCCGCTGGCGCAGTTCGTCGTCACCGGGCTGCTCGGGCCGAAGTCGAACGCACACGGTCCGAACGAATTCCTGCACATTCCGACCGGCAAGAAGCTGACGGCGAGCATGTCCAGGGTGATTCGCGAGCATTACGTCAACCGTGGCGGCAACGCCGAAACCGTAAAACCGGCGGCCTGAACCATGGCGATCTTCAAGCCCAGTTGGTTGCTCTACGGTGCCACCGGATACACCGGCCGCCTGGTTGCGCGCGAGGCCAAGGCGCGTGGACACAACGTCATCGTCGCAGGTCGCGATGCGCACAGGGTGGCGGCGCTCGCCAAGGATCTGGACGTCGGTTTCCGCGCTTTCGACATGTCCAGCCACCGCGACCAGATCGACAAGGGTCTGACCGGCGTGCGCCTGGTGTTGAACTGCGCCGGCCCCTTCTCGCTGACCTCATCGACACTGGCGCAGGCCTGCCTGCGCACCGGTGCGCACTACCTCGACATCGCCAGCGAAATCGCCGACCACCGTTCGATGCAGCGCCTGGAAGAACGCGCCCGCGAAGCCGGCGTGATGCTGATGCCGGGTGTGGGCTTCGGCATTCTGCCGACCGATTGCCTGGCGCACTGGCTGCACGAGACCATGCCCGGGGCGGTCACGCTCACGCTTGCCTTCTCGGCGGGATCCAGCGCTTCGCATGGCACCCTCGCGACTTTCCTTGAGAGCCTGCAACAGGGGGGCTTCGTGCGGCGCACCGGACAACTGGTGCCGGCCGAACCGGCGAGCGAGTCTCAGACCATCGACTTCGGTCCCGGCAAATCGCGGCGCGCGGTGCTGTTCCCCTGGCGTGCCGATGCGCTCAGCGCCGGCTTGTCCACCGACATCCCGCACATCCAAAGCTATGCCGCGGTGCCGGCGCTCATGCGCGTGGTGCTGAAGAAGCGCGCGCTATTCGCCCACGGACGGATCCTGCGTGGCCTGCTCGAATGGTGGGTGGCGCGGGCGCCGGCCGGACCGAAGGCGGAAGAGCGCGCCAAGCGCAAAAGCTGGATTCACGGCGAAGTGGTCAACGAGACCGGTCAGCGTCTGCGTGCGGTCGTCGAAGGGCCCGATCCCTACGATTTCACGGTGCTGTCCGCGCTGGCCGCGATCCAGCGTGCGCTCGGTGGCAATGTTCCCGCAGGTTTCGTGACGCCGTCGCAGATACTGGGCCACGAGCCGCTGTTGACGTTGCCGGGCGTGAAATTGCTGAAGTTGTAGCCCGGCGATCTGCCCGGGGCGTTCTTGCACCCGCCGCAGCGGCGCCAGCTCCGTTGTCGCCGGAGCGGTGGCGCCGACTGCCTTCCAGGTGCTTGCGTGCCGGAACGCCGGAGGCGGCACCGACGCCGACGTTCCGGGCGGCCACCGGCGATGCGCCGGCGAGCGCGATGATCGACGCCAGCAAGGACGCCTCGCTGCGCCAGTTGCGGCGTAGGGTGCACGCGCGCAGCCGCGGCGCCTCGAACAGAGTCCGCCGCGTCGGTCTCTCGCCAGTGACCTGAGGCCGACGGCGGGTTCGCGCTGCCGCCTCCGCCGTCGCTTGCCACGGCGCATCGGGTCATCCGGTCGGTGCGGACACGCGGCGACACGGACCCCTTGGGCCGTGCTCCGAACGCACTCAACTCTTGGGCGCGAGCAGCTCGTCGAGCTTCTTCTTCACGTTGGAGGCCTTCCACGACGGGATCGCGTAGACCCACGGGTCAGTCTTCGCGTTCAGTTCGGCGATGCGCTTTTCCAGCGCCGCGCGCTTGTCGGCCTTGGCCTTCTCGGCATCGAAGGGCTCGGGAACTGCCGGCGCGGCGGCGTCGACGACCGGCGCAGGCGTCGCCGCGTCGGCGGCCTGGCCATCGCTGGCATCGGCGCTCGTCGGCGCATCGGTGGCCGGCTTGGCTTCCTCGGCGGCCTTCTTCGCCGCGGCTTCGGCCTCCGCGCTGGCGCGTGCGGCGTCGGCCTTGGCCTTCTCCGCGGCCACCCAGGCGTCCAGGCGGGCTTCGTCGAGGCGCGCGGCGAATTTCGCCCAGGTCTTGCCCTCGGCATCCCACAGCGTCGCGTCGACGACCAGTCCATCGTAGCCGGCAAAGCCGGCGCTCCAGGTGCTGGCGGCATCCGGCTGCAGGTCGGCGGCCGGGCGCACGTCCTCCAGCGTCAGGCTGGCGAGCGCGCCGGCGGTCGCGTTGCCGGCCGACTCCGAGCTCAGCGCGCGGCCCTTCGGGACGTTGTGCACGGTGTAGTTGAAGGCGCCCGGATCGGCCTTGTCGATCTTCAGTACCGACTTGTCCGGGGCTGTGACCGCAACGGCGTAGACCTCGCTGGACGGCAGGTCGAGGATGTTCTTGTCGAGCCAGTTCGAGGCTTCCTTGTCGGGAATCACGTCGCCACTGACCAGCCAGGCCTGCGGATCCTCGCCCCGGCGCACGAAGGTGCCCGGCGAGCCGCCGCCGGAGGCGATGCCGACGATCAGCTTGACCGGCTCCTTGAGGCCGCCGAGTTCCACCGCGAGGCCGCTGGCGTCGGCGGCGGCGGTGTCCTCGACGCCGAGGCGCTTGTGGTTCTCCGGCTTGCTGGTCTTGGCCTCGCGCAGCTTCGACTCGGAGAGCTTGATCAGGTACTCGCGCACCTTGGCGAAGTCGGCCGGATAGTCGTGGCGGCTGGCCACCAGCCACTTCTGGTCGACGCGGCGGAGGTCGGCGATCAGCTCGTTGCCGGCCTTGCCGATGCGGATCGAGCTGACATCGTTGATCGCGGCCGACAGGCCGGGCAGCAGCGGACCGGTCTGCGCCTCGCCCTCGCCGGCGGGCTGCTGGCGCTGGCTCAGGATCAGGCCGATGCCGAGCACCGCCACGGTGATCAGCAGCAGCGAGAGAAGTCTTTTCTGCATCATGGCTTCAGCCTCCTGCGAGCGCGGCGCCGCGACGACGACCGCGACGGAAGTTCCAGAACAGCAGCGCGGCGATTACCACCGCCAGCGGCACCAGTGCGATGTTGATGAACTTGGTGCTGGCGCCCAGACCCTGGATGTCCTTGTCCAGGCTGCGGCGCACCTCGCGCAGTTCCTTGCGGATGCGCAGTTTCTCACCCTGGAAACGCAGCACTTCGGCCTGCTGCTCCGGGGTCATGATCATCGCGTTCTCGGAGCTCTTGGCCGCCTGCAGCTCGTTGAGCTTGCGCTCGGTCTCGTCGAGCTGCTCCTGCAACTGCTGTTCGGTGGCGCGGAACTTCTCCTCGGCCGCGCGGCGCATGCCCTCGACCACCTCGAAAGGCCGCGTCGACGAACTGCGGCCGCGGATCGAGATCAGCGCGGAAGAGCCCGAGAGGTTGTCGGCGGCGTTGACGACGATGTCGCCGTTGTCGGCGAAGGGCGACATCAGTTGCTGGCCGAAGAAATTCTGCACCTGCACCCACAGACGGTTGTGCAGCATGTCGGCATCCGCGAACAGGATCGCCTGCACGTCTTCCTTCGCTTCGGCGATGTGCCCGGGGTTGGACGCACGCTCCGGGAAGGCGCTGGCGAACTTGCCCGACAAGCGTGCGCCGATGATGTAGTTCTCGCCGCTCGGTGCGAAATCCTTGAGCAATTCGCGCGGGTCGGGCAGGAAGCGGATACGCTCGGTCGACACCGTGCTCGCCTCGCCGCTGGACTGCATCAAGGGTTCGAGCTTGCCGATCGCCCCATCCTTCGCCTTGAAGTGACCGGCGCTGTCAACATTGACGAGGTCGAGCTTGGCGCTGACCAGGTCATTGGCGTTCAACTGCTGCGTACGCAGGCCGAGGATCAGCGGGTGCGTGACCGGCGGCTCGGTCTGGGACACCTGCACCTGCAGGCCGAGCGCGCGATCGACGATCACCTCGTCGGCCTTGTACTCGACGCCCCAGGCGGACAGCAGCTTCTCGAGGTTGCTCGACTTGTCGGCGAACATCGCCGCAGACGGGTTCTGCGGATCGGCGCCGCTCTGGTCGGCGTTCGCGTTGGGATCGACGAACAGCAGCAGGCGGCCACCGCCGAGCACGAACTGCTCGATCGCGTAGACGGTGTCGTCGGCGAGCGCCTTCGGGTGCACCACCATCAGCAGCTTGATGTTGTCCTCGATGTCCTTGACGTCGGTGCCGAGCGGGCGCACCTCGAACAGGTCGTCGAGCTGCTGCATCACGCCCCAGGGCTCGTTCATGCGCTGGGTCGCGGGGTCGAAGCCGCCGCCGATCGGCAGCGAGCTGATCAGGCCGATCACCGGCTTCTCCGGCTGGATCAACGTCTGCACCAGCTTGGCCACGTCGTACTCGAGGAAGACTTCCTTGTCCGGCTGGAAGAAGGGAATCGAGGCCTTGCCGTTCAACGAGTTGCTGCCGGCCAGGCCGAAGAACAGCTTGTCGCCCGAGTTGCCGATCGGCACCGCCTGCAGGCCGGCCGCGGTGGCCTCGTCCTCTTCCTCGCTGAAGGGCTGCGGGTCGATCACGCTGAGCTTGAGTTTGCCGCCGGAGCGGCTCGCCAGCTCTTCCAGCAGCTCGCGCACGCGCTGGGCGTAGGTGCGGATCGGCGCGAGATCCTTCGAGGCCTCGTCAGAGAAGTAGAAGTACAGGTGGATCGGCTCGTCGATGCTGGCAAGGATTTCCTTGCTGCCCTCGCTGAGCGTGTACTCGTTGTTCGCGGTCAGGTCGATGCGGGCGCCGCGCAGCACCAGGTTGCTGATCACGGTGGCGCCGACGAACAGCAGGGCGAGCAGCAGGAGCACCAGGCCGCCCGAGGCGCGTTTGGTCATCGCGTTCATGGAGGTCTCCGTCAGTCGGCTTTCTTGAGGTCGATCACCACCGAAGTGGCGTACAGGAAGAAACCGATCAGCAGACCGAAGAAGACGAGGTCGCGCAGATCGATCACGCCCTTGCTGATCGACGTGAAGTGGGTGATGAAGGAGAGCGAGGCGACGCCGTCGACCATCCATTGCGGCAGCGCCAGCTTGGCGAAGCCGAGCACCAGCGGGTGGCCGGCGAGCAGCAGCGAGAAGCAGATCACCACGGTGATGATGAAGGCGATCACCTGGCTGCGGGTGGCGGCGGAGACCGCGCTGCCGATGGCGAGGAATCCGCCGGCCATCAGCAGGCTGCCGCAGTAGCTCGCGAGGATCACGCCGTTGTCCGGATCGCCGAGGTAGTTGACGGTGATCCAGATCGGGAAGGTCAGCGCGAGCGCGATGCCGACGAAGGCCCAGGCCGCCAGGAACTTGCCGAGCACCGCTTGGTTCTGCGTGACCGGCAGCGTCAGCAGCAGCTCGATCGAGCCGGTGTTGCGCTCCTCGGCCCACAGCCGCATCGCCACCGCCGGCACCAGGAACAGGTACAGCCAGGGGTGGAAGTCGAAGAAGGGCCGCAGATCCGCCTGGCCGCGCTCGAACAGGCCGCCGAGCTGGAAGGCGAAGGCATTCGCCAGCACCAGGAAGATCACGATGAAGACGTAGGCGACCGGCGTCGCGAAGTAGCTGCCGAGCTCGCGCTTGAAGAGGACGGCGACGGGGCTCATGAGCGGGCTCCGGTCTGGGTGATGGTGCGGAACACCTCGTCGAGGCGGCCGCGTTCGAGCAGCACCTCGTGGACGGGCAGTTTCTGGTCCTGGATCAGGCGCGTGATCGGCCCGAAGATCGCCTGGCCCTTGCACGGGAAGGCGGTGACCACCTTGTCTTCGAGGTCGACGAGGACCTCGTCGACGCCGCCGACCTTGGCCAGCGAGGCCTTCATCGCGTCGAGGTCGTCGGCGCGCACGGTGACCGCGCCGTGGTAGCGCGAGCGCGCTTCGAGGTCGTCCGGGGTGGCGTCGGCGACCACCTTGCCGGCGGCGATGATGATCGCGCGTGTGCACACCGCATGCACCTCTTCCAGGATGTGCGTGGACACGATCACGATCTTGTCCTTGGCCAGGCCCTGGATGAGCGTGCGCACCTCGTGCTTCTGGTTCGGGTCGAGGCCGTCGGTGGGCTCGTCCAGCACCAGCACCTTGGGGTCGTGCAGGATCGCCTGGGCGATGCCGACGCGGCGCTTGAAGCCCTTGGAGAGGGTCTCGATCGGCTGCTCGAAGACGCGTTCGAGGCCGAGCCGGGCGACCACTTCGCGGATGCGCTTTTCGCGCACGCCGGGGGCGATGCCGCGGATGTCGGCGATGAAGGAGAGGAAGCCCGCCGGCGTCATCTCGCCCCAGGCCGGAGCGCCTTCGGGCAGGTAGCCGATGCAGCGCTTGGCTTCCAGCGGCTGTTTCTCGACGTCGAAGCCGCAGACGCTGATGCTGCCGTCGGAGGGCGTCAGGAAGCCGGCGATCATCTTCATCGTGGTCGACTTGCCCGCGCCGTTCGGACCCAGGAAGCCGAGCACCTCGCCGGGGGCGACCGTGAAGCTGATCGAGTCGACCGCCAGGAGGTCTCCGTATCTCTTCGTCAAATTCTTGATTTCTATCATTTCTATGGCGAAAGACTGGTTTGGGCCCGGAGGGCCGGAAGTGTTCGCGTGGGGGCGCGCGTGCACGCCCGGGCGCTGGTGGGGGCGGCTGGCAGGAATTCAAGACAGCCGCTTCACGCGCGGACCGCAGGGCGCTAACCTGCGGGACCGCGCGAGGTACTCAGGAGTTCCCGATGTTCGAGCGATTCTCCCGCAGTTGGGCACTGATCAAGGCGAGCGCCTCGGTGCTGCAGAAGGACAAGGAGCTGATGGTGTTCCCGGCGGTCTCGTCGGTGGCGGCGATCCTCGTTGCGGCGAGTTTTCTCGCGCCCCTGTTCCTGATGCTGCAGGGCAACCCGGAAGCCTTCGAACAGAAGGAGCTGTCGCCCATCTGGTACGTGTGGGCCTTCGCCTTCTACATGAGCCAGTACTTCGTGATCTTCTTCTTCAACACCGCGCTGGTCGGCGCGGCTTCGATCCGTCTCGAAGGCGGCGATCCGACCGTTGCCGACGGCCTGCGCATCGCCTGGTCGAAGATCGGCACGATCCTCGGCTACGCGGCGATCGCCGCCACCGTCGGCATGATCCTGCGCGCCATCGAGGAGCGCGCCGGCTGGATCGGCAAGTGGGTGGCCGGCCTGCTGGGTGCAGCCTGGACGGTCGCCACCTTCATGGTCGTGCCGGTGCTGGTGCACAAGAACATCGGCCCGATCGACGCGGTCAAGGAGAGCGCGCTGCTGCTGAAGAAGACCTGGGGCGAGAACCTCATCGGCCAGGGCGGCGTCGGCCTGGTGTTCGGCCTGATGCAGTTCGGCCTGTGGGCACTGGTCGGCTTCCTCGTGGTCGCCGCGGTGTCGACCAAGAGCATCGGTCTCGTGGTCACGGTGGTCGTGACAGGCATTGTGTGCTCGCTCATCCTCGCGCTGCTGCAGGCCGCCCTGTCCGGCATCTATTCGGCCGCGCTGTACCGCTACGCCGAGGGTCACGTCAACGCGCCGGAATTTTCGGGCGAATTGCTGCGGAACGCCTTCGCGACTAGGAAGCGCTGAGCGCCCGATGCGGCGCGACGGCGCGCTCGTGGCGTTGCCCGCGCTCGCGGCCGCTGCGGCCACGCCGGCATGCGCTTCGGCGGGGCCCGAGGCGGGCGCCACGGCACTGGTGCTCGGGCTGACGCTGCTGGTGATCGTCGCCTGCGTGCTGCTGCACTACGAGGGCCTGACGCTGCTCCAGCAGCGCATCGGTCATCTGCACCTCGGGCCGCGTCGGTTGCGCGTGCTGTTCGGGATCGTCGGCGTGCTGCTGATGCACGCGGTCGAAATCGTGTTGTTCGCCGCGGGTTACTCCAGTGTGCTGGCACTAGGCGAGGTCGGCGCGATCGGCGGCATGGGACATCCGCGCTTCCTGGACCTGATGTACTTCTCGGCGATCACCTACACGACGGTCGGTTACGGCGATCTCGCTCCGCTTGGCGAACTGCGCTTCATGGCCGCGGCCGAATCGCTCGCCGGTTTCGTCCTCGTCAGTTGGTCGGCGTCTTTCACCTACCTCGTGATGGAGCGCTTCTGGCAGCGCCGGTAGGAGCGGATCGTTGGTTGTCGGCAGTCGGTCGCGAAACCCGCGGATGACAACTCCGCAGCGCATGCTGCTGCCGACAACCCTCACGGTTTCAGCCGGTACCCCGTCCGGAAAATCCACCACACCACGCCCAGGCAGGCCACCAGGAAACCGAGCGTGGCGGCGAGGCTGATGCCGACCGCGACGTCGGCATTGCCGTAGAAGGCCCAGCGGAAGCCGCTGACGAGGTAGACGATCGGGTTGAACAGCGCCACGGTCTTCCACACGCCGGGCAGCATGTCGATCGAATAGAAGGCGCCGCCGAGGAAGGTCAGCGGGGTGATCACCAGCATCGGGATCACCTGCAACTGTTCCCAGCTCTGCGCCCAGATGCCGGTGATGAAGCCGAACAGGCAGAAACTCAGCGCCGTCAGTGCGAGGAAACCGATCATCCACAGCGGGTGCAGGATCTGGATCGGCACGAACAGGCTGGCGGTGGCGAGGATCACGAGGCCCAGGATCACGCTCTTGGTCGCCGCCGCGCCCACATAGCCGGACACGATCTCGAAGGGCGAGACCGGGGCCGACAGCAACTCGTAGCTGGTGCCGGTCCAGCGCGGGAAATAGATGCCGAAGGCGGCGTTGTTGAGGCTCTCGGTGAGCACCGACAGCATGATCAGGCCGGGCACGATGAAGGCGCCGTAGCCGACGCCGTCGATCTCGCCCATGCGCCCGCCGATGGCCGCGCCGAACACCACGAAGTACAGCGAGGTGGTGATCACCGGCGTCGCCAGGCTCTGGCCGGCGGTGCGGAAGAAGCGCGCCATCTCGAAGCGGTAGATCGCGGCGATCGCGCGCCAGTTGAGATTCGTCGCGCTCATGCGGCTTTCCGGGTCAGGCTGACGAAGATGTCTTCCAGCGAAGACTGCTCGGTCGCGAGGTCCTTCAGGCCGATGCCGAGTTCGTGCAACTGGCGCAGCAGCGCCGGGATGCCGTTTTCCTCGGCCTGGGTATCGAAGCGGTACTCGAGCGCGTGGCCGTCGTCCTTCAACGTCAGCCGCCAGCGCGCGAGCGCCTCCGGGACGGCCTCCAGTCGTTCCTGCAATTGCACCGTCAACTGCTTGCTGCCGAGCTTGCGCATCAGCGTCGCCTTGTCCTCGACCAGGATCAGCCGGCCCTTGTCGATGACGCCGATGCGGTCGGCCATCTCCTCAGCCTCCTCGATGTAGTGCGTGGTCAGGATCACGGTGACGCCGGTGTCGCGCAGGCGCCGCACCAGCGCCCACATGTCGCGCCGCAGTTCCACGTCGACCCCGGCGGTGGGCTCGTCGAGGAATAGCAGCCGCGGTTCGTGCGCGAGCGCCTTGGCGATCATCACCCGGCGCTTCATGCCGCCCGACAGGGTCTGGATGCGGTCCTTGCGCTTGTCCCACAGCGACAGCTCGCGCAGCAGGCGCTCGACCAGTGCGTGGTCGGGTGGCCGGCCGAACAGGCCGCGACTGAAGTTCATCGCCGCGAACGGCGTCTCGAACATCTCGGTCGCGAGTTCCTGCGGCACCAGGCCGATCAGGGAACGCGCCCGTCGGTAGTCCTCGACGATGTCGAGGCCGGCTACGCGCACGACTCCGCCGCTCGGGCGCAGCAGGCCGCAAATGAGGCCGATCAGCGTGGTCTTGCCGGCGCCGTTGGGTCCCAGCAGTGCGAAGATCTCGCCCTCGCGGATCGCGAGGGTCGTTGGCTTCAGTGCCTGCAGCCCGGAGGCGTAGGTCTTGGTCAAACCGTCGAGTTCGAGGATCGGACGCATCGGCGGTCGCGCTGGCGGGAGCGGCCGCGATGATGGCGCAAAGCGCGCGTCGCTCCTACGGCGCGAAGGCGATGCGCTCGTAGATTCCGGCCAGCGTCAGCCGGGTCGGCGGGCAGGGCAGGTCGAAGCCGGCATCGATGCCGTCGTGGCACTCGTACAGCCAGCGGCCGTCGTTGTCGCGACGGTAGATCTCGGCCCGCGGCAGATCCTGCGCGACCAGCGCATAGGCCCGCAGGCTGGCGAGCCGCTGGTAGTTGTACAGCTTTTCGCCGCGATCGATGCGCTCGGTGCTCTCGCTGAGCACCTCGATGACCACACAGGGCGCGTGTTTCAGGTAGGCATCGTCGTCGCCGGGATCACGACAGACCATGACGTCCGGGTAATACACGACCTCGTCGACGCGCACGCGCATGTCGGCCACGAAGGGGATGCAGGGGGTCCCGCGCGAGGCCGCAAGCAATGCCGAGCCGATGTTGAGCGTGATCCGATTGTGGCGCTCGCTGGCTCCGGCCATCGCGAACACCAGGCCGGCGGCGTATTCGTGCTTGACCTGGCTGCGCTGCTCGCTCGCGAGGTACTCGGCGATGCTGAGTCTCCCGATGGGCGCGGTTTGCGCCATGGCGGAGCTCCATGGAACGGGTCGCGCGATGATACCGCCTGAGTCCTCAGCCTCGCGCCAGCTCCGCCCGCAGCGCGGCTACCACGGCGCGCTCGAAGGCGCCGGGGTCGGCGTGGCGCCAGGCGCCGAGTTCGTCGCTGCCCCAGCGGTGCAGGATGCGGCCCTCGTGCAACAGCGCCGCGTGTGTCAGCAGCGTTGGCGCGATCTCGAGGCCGTGGGTGGCCAGCAGCACACCGGCGCCGCGCGCGCAGCGCTCGGTCAGTTCCAGTTTCAGTTCGTGGCTGGAGATCGGGTCGAGGCCATTCATGACCTCGTCCAGCACCAGCAGCGGTGGGTCGCCGGTCAGGCCTGCGAGGATCGCGTACTTCTGGCGCGTGCCCAGCGAATACGCCTCGACGCGGCGATCCAACCAGGGCGCGGCGCCGAGACGCTCACACAGAGCGAGCGTGGTGTCCGGCAGCGTCGGCAGGTTGCGTGCGGCGGCCGCGACCGTGAGCAACTGGCGGCCGGTCAGCGCCGGCGGCAGCCGCGCCGGGTCCGGCGCGAATCCAAATTCGCGACGTGCGCGCAGCGGCTCGGCGAGCAGGTCGATGCCAGCCACCAGAATGGTGCCGGCGACGGGCGCGAGCAGGCCGACGATGCTGCGGATCAGACTGGTCTTGCCCGAACCATTGGGTCCAATCAAGCCGAGCAACTGACCCGACTCGATGCGCAGATCGACGCCGCGCAGCACCGCGTGCTCGCCAAAGCGCAATTGCAGCGCGCGCGCATCGAGCAGAGGCACGCTCATCGCAGCCCCCGCCTCCAGGCCTGCCAGGCGCAGGCGACGTACACCAGCGGCAAGGCTGGCGGCAGCACCTGGATGGTCGCCAGCAACAGCATGCCGTGCAACATGCATTGCAGCGGATAGCGGTTCGGGGTCGACCGAGTGGCGAAGCCGCACAGCACGCCATCGGCCAGCGCCAGCCACAGTGCCAGCGCCAGCGTCGCGGCGAACAGCGCCGGTGCGCCGAGCAGGTGCAGGCAAGCTCCTGCCACCAGCACCAGCAGCGAGCCGCGCCGCAGCAGGGGCCGACGGTAGGCCGCGAACAGCCGCGCCGGCGCGAGCGGTTGTGCAGCCAGCCAGGCCTGATCGGCCAGGAACCGCGCCCGCCAATGCGCCACCAGATCGATCGCCATCGATGTGGCGGTGAACAGCAGCATGAGCGCCGGGATCGCGATTGCCGGCGTCGATGGCGGCAGCAGGATGAAGGTGCCGGCGGTCCACGATGCTCCGCGCGGTAGACGCGCGAGCGCTGGTTCCAGCGCCGCGCCCAGCAGCGCCAGGCCCGAGGTTCCGACCGGGATCGCGACCGCGACGGCAAGTGATCGCCGCGGCGAGCCCACGACCTGTCGACGCTCCGGCAACCAGCCGATCAGCAGTGGGGCGGACAGGGCGGCACTGGCGAGGAGCCCGATCAGCAGGGGCGCCGGCTCGCTGCTGCGGGCGCTGGCCCAGACGAGCAGGCACAGCAAGACCAGAGCGCTCGACGCCGCCGTCCACGCGGCGCGCACGGTGCGTGCGCGTCGGCGTGCCGCGGGGGCGATGGGTTGCGCAGCGAGCCAGTCGTCGCCCTGCACGCGCGCCAGCCCGGCGCGTCGCGTCTGTGCACGCCAGAGCAGAGCGGCCGCGAGACCCAATCCGATCAGGACCGCAGGCAGCGGCTGCGACCAGGGCGCGCCTGCGTACAACAGCCGCGACCAGTGCGGATCGACGAGCCATAGGCCGACGCCGACGAAGCCCAGTGCCGCCAGCATGAGGAAAGCACTCTCGTCGATGCGCATTCGCCAACCGGCGATGCGATTGCGCCATTCGAACTGGCTCTGCAGCAGATCGGGGTTGGCGTTGACGATGGGCATCGGGCCTTGGTTGGCGCGACGGGGTGGAAGTTCCGTGGGTCGAGGCGCCGGACCGCGGGACGGGAAACCACGAGGACTGGCGGGAGCGTGCTTCGTTCCGCCCCTTCGTGGATTCGTGACCGCGATCCGATGCGCGAAGCAGCGCGCCACGAGACGTGGACGGATCGGAGAGTGCCGCCGCCTACGCTGCGTTCGCCAGCAGCAGCCGCAGCGGTTCCGGGCGGTGGTAGGCGTAGCCCTGTACGGCGTCGACGCCGATTTCCTGGAGGGCGCGTCCCAGACGCTGATCCTCCACCGATTCGGCGACGGTGCGCTTGCGCAGCACCCGCGCGATCTCGACGATCGAGCGCACGATCGCATAAGAGAGCTCGTTGCGTTCGAAGTCGCGCACGAAGCTGCCGTCGATCTTGAAGACATCGACGTCGAGCTCGCGCAGGTAGGCGAAGGAGCAGAAGCCGGTGCCGAAATCGTCGAGCGCGAAACGTACGCCGAGCGCCTTGAACTGGGCGATCAACTGGCGCGCACGGTCGAGATCGCGCACCGCGGCGGTCTCGGTGATCTCCAGGCAGATCTGGCCGGGATCCACGCTGCTGGACTTCAGACGTTCCCGCAGGAAGTCTGCGTAATCCTCGTCCGCCAGGGTCGATGCCGAGAGGTTGATGTTGAGATGCACGCCGCGCGCGCGTGGATCGGTTTCCAGCCAGCGCAGCGCGCGGTCGAGCACATGGCGGTCGATCCGGCTGCTCAGGCCGAAACGCTCCGCAGCGGGGATGAAGCGACCGGGCAGCAGCGTCTCGCCGCGGTCGTCGCGTAACCGCAGCAGAATCTCGAAGGTCGGGTGAGCTTCGCGATGGAAGGACAGAATGCGTTGGCCGTGCAGGTCGAAGTGGTCGTGCTGCAAGGCATCGTTGATGCGCACCACCCAGCCCATCGCCGCGCTGCGTTCGAGCACCGCGGAGTTGTCGGGCGATTGCACCTGCACGCGGTTGCCGCCCAGTTCCTTGGCGGCGTAGCAGGCGTTGTCCGCCTGCGCGAGCAGTTCGGCGACACTGCTGCGACGCGGCGGGAAGGGCACCAAACCCAGGCTTGCGGTGAGCGCGAATACATGTCCCGCGTGTTCGAAGCGGAACTCCGAGATCGCCTCGCGCAGCGTGCGCGACTCGGCCTCGGCGCGCACCGCTTCCGCGTCGGTCCAGAGCACGCCGAATTCGTCGGCACCCAGGCGCGCCAGCAACGCATCTTCGGGCAGGCGCGCGCGCATGACCGAGGCGAGCTGGCGGATCGCCTCGTCGCCCGCGGCGTGGCTGGCCGTGTCGTTGACCAGCTTGAACTGGTCGATGTCGATATAGGCGATGGCCCCGCCGTGGGCGATTTCGGGTCGCGCGGTGAGAGTCTGCACCAGCGCTTCCTCGAAGCGGGCGCGATTGGGCAGGCCGGTCAGATGGTCGGTGCGCGCGCGTTGCAGCATCTCCCAGGCCGCCGCGCGCACCCGGTAGTTGGCCGCCGCGACCAGTTGCGGGACGATCGCCATCACCGTCAGCAGCGACAGCAGGATGAAGGTCTCGAGCAGGTCGCGCGGGGCGCTGAAGCCACCGACGCCGAGGCCGATGAGAGTGACCACCATGAAGGCCGAGAGCATGGTCGCGGCGGCCGTGAAGATCGGTTCGAAACGCAGCGCGCTCCATAGCAGGAAGGCCAGCGGCAGGAAGGACAGGCCGAGCGCGAAGACCGGGCTGGCGGTGCTCGCCTCCACCACCAGGATCAGACCGAGTGCGTTGGTGACCAGCCAGGTCCACTTTTCGCCCTTGCTCGCGAAGTCCATGGCCTTGTCGGTCCAGCGTCCGTGCTCGATCAGGCGCAGTACCATCAGCGTGAAAGGGGTGACCGCGACGATGCCGAAGATGTCGCCGGCCACCCATTTGGCCACCGCCTCCATGGAATCCGCAGTGGCCACCATCCCGCCGAGAACCATGCCGGAGACGCCGATCAGCGCGCTCAAACTTGCGCTGAAGATGCCGCCGATCAACAACAGAAAGCCGTTTCCGACCCGCAGCGTGGTCAGTTGCTCTCCGGCAATGCGGCGTACCCAGATCGCCCCGAGCACGGTTGCCACCGTGTTGCTCGCCAGCGAGAAGGGCACGAACAGCCAGGGCGCCGGCGACACCAGCAGATGGGTCAGCGCGATGCCCAACGGGATCACCGGCCACCAGGATGGGCCGTGGTGGATCAGTACCGCGTAGGCCAGACCGGCGGAAGGCCAGATCAAGGTGACGTCGGTGGGCAGATCGATGAACACCACCGAGAACTGCGCGGCGAGAACGTACAGCGCCACGTAGACGACGGATCGCAGGATCTGGGCGCGTTCGAGCGACATGCGCCGAGTGTAGCCGGAGCCATCGCAAATGGCGTGGACGGAGTGTTGGCATCGTGCAGCTTTCGCCACAGACTGTCCCGTGACCACCGTCTTTCGCCGTCGACGGTGGTGCCGGCAGGATCGCGCCGTCGGCGTGTGGCTGCCCCTCCCCGCAGCGTTGAGCAAGGGTGTGCAGGTTCGTCGTCGCGGGTGCACGGCGTCCGTTCAGGCCGTAGCATTCACACCCTGCAACGCCGTCGTCGGTTCGGCCCGGACGATGACCTCGGTTGCCCCGCCCGGTGGCGGTCGATCCCCCAAGCGCCCGTCCCCGACCCATGCCCTACGTCCACGCCATCGACCCCGTCGCACTACAGATCGGTCCGCTGGCGATCCGCTGGTACGGGTTGATGTACCTGGCCGGCGGCGTGGCGGCCTTCGTGCTGGCGCGTCGACGCGCGGCCCAGACCTGGCGTGGCTTCCAGCCGGGTGAGATCGAGGACATCATTTTCTACGGCATGGTCGGCGTGATCGTCGGCGGCCGCCTCGGCTCGGTGCTGTTTTACCATTTCGGCGATTTCCTGCGCGATCCACCGATGCTGGTGCGCGTCTGGGAAGGCGGCATGAGCTTCCACGGGGGCCTGCTCGGCGTGCTCGTCGCGCTCGGCTGGTATGCGCGCAAGACGGGGCGCACGCTGTTCGCGATGTACGATTTCATCGCGCCGATGGTGCCGATCGGCCTTGGCCTGGGGCGTATCGGCAACTGGATCGGCGGTGAGCTGTGGGGACGCCTCACCGATGTCCCCTGGGGTGTGATCTTTCCGAACGCCTTGCCCGGACCGCCAATGAGTATCGCCGAGATCCAGGCGCTGGCGGCGCAGGGCCAGCTGCTCGGCGAGGTGCGCCATCCCTCGCAGCTCTACCAGGCCTTCTGGGAAGGTGTGGTGCTGTTCGTGATCGTCTGGTGGTTCTCGGCGCGCCCGCGCGCGCGCATGGCCACCTCGGGTCTGTTCCTGATCGTCTACGGCGTCGGCCGCATCCTCGTCGAGTTCGTCCGCGAACCGGACGCACACATCGGCTACCTCGCCTGGGGCTGGCTGACGATGGGCCAGGTGTTGTCGCTGCCGATGCTGCTGGTCGGAGTGTGGTTCCTGTGGGTGGGGAAACGGAATGAGTGAACAGTGAAAGTTGGCCCCGGCTTCTTTTCACTGTTCACCTGTGATCCCTTTTGCATGCACACCTACCTCGCGCTGCTCCGCCACATCCTCGACCGCGGTGCGGTCAAGACCGACCGCACCGGCACCGGCACGCGTTCGGTGTTCGGCTGGCAGATGCGCTTCGACCTCGCCGACGGCTTCCCGCTGGTCACGACCAAGAAGCTGCACCTGCGCTCGATCGTGCACGAACTGCTGTGGTTCATCGCCGGCGACACCAATGTCCGCTATCTGCGCGAGCGCGGGGTGACGATCTGGGACGAATGGGCGGATTCGAATGGCGAACTCGGACCGGTCTACGGGCGCCAATGGCGCGCCTGGCAGGCGCCGGACGGCCGGGTCATCGACCAGTTGTCGGAGGTGGTCGCACAGATTCGGCGCAACCCCGACTCGCGTCGACTGATCGTCAGCGCCTGGAATCCCGCCGATCTGCCGGCGATGGCGCTCGCGCCCTGCCACGCGCTGTTCCAGTTCTACGTTGCCGACGGCCGCTTGTCCTGCCAGCTCTACCAGCGCAGCGCCGACGTCTTCCTCGGCGTGCCCTTCAACATCGCCTCCTATGCCTTGCTGACAGCGATGGTTGCGCAGATCTGTGACCTCCAGCCCGGCGAATTCGTGCACACTCTCGGCGACGCGCACCTGTATGCCAACCACCTCGACCAGGCACGGCTGCAACTGACGCGCGAACCGCTGCCGCTGCCGCGCCTGTCCCTCAATCCCGAGCGCCGCGAACTCGCCGAATTCCGTTTCGAGGACATCGCGATCGAGGGCTACCAGGCGCACCCGGCGATCAAGGCGCCGATCGCGGTGTAGACCCCGCGCCGCGGACTGCGGGCGGCGAGGGTCGGCGCATCACAGCCAGCGCCGCACCTCGCGCCGTAGGTTCTGGAAATCCGCACCGAAGCGATGTGCCAGATGGCGCTCCTCGGGCAGGATCTGAAAGCGATTCATGTAGACGATGAAGGCCGGCAGGATCAGCAGCGTGGCCGCATTCGCGAGTGCGACGGCCAGGGCGAGCAGCGCGAACAGCATGCCGAGGTACATCGGGTTGCGGGTCAGGCGGTAGACGCCACTGCGTACCAGCGTGCTGGCACGTTCGGGGTGCATGGGATTCGCCGTCGTGCGCCGGCGACGGAACTCGATCAACCCGGCCAGTGCGGTCGCGATGCCGAGCAGCAGCAGCGGCAAACTCAGACCCAGGCGCTGAGCGGTGTCCAGATCCAGGGTCAGGGACGGCGTCAGCGTCCGCATCAGCACCATCAACGCCATCGCCGCCAGCAGTACCAGCAGCGGCGGAACCCGGAGCTCCAGCCAGTTCAGGTTCACTCAGGCACGTCCGCTGAATTCGCCGGTTTCGGTGTGGACACGCACGCGAGTTCCGTTCTCAATGTACTCGGGCACCGCAATTTCGAGACCAGTCGACAGCCGCGCGGGCTTCGCGCGCCCGGTCGCGCTTGCGCCTTTGACGTAGGGGGCGGTGTCGACCACCTCGAGTTCGACCACCTGCGGCAGTTTCAGACCCACCGGGTCGCCATCGATGAGCAACAGTTGCACGCCTTCGAGGTTGCCGTCGGAAGAGTACAGCGGCAGGTCCCCGACCATCGCCGGCGACAGCGTGTACTGGGTGTAGTCCTCGGCGTCCATGAACACGTAGTTGTCGCCGTCCATGTACGAGAAGGTGGCTTCGCGGCGCACCAGTTCGGCCTCGGCCAGCTCGTCATCGGCGCGCAGGCTGATGTCGACCTTGGTGTCGGCGCCGACCTGGTACAGGACGAAACGGAAGGTCGTGTTGCCGCCGCGTCCGGTCGGCGCGCTGCGCTCGACGTCGCGCACCATCCAGTACTTGCCCTGGTATTCGACGACAGTGCCGCGCTTGATGTCGGTGGCTTTCATTCGGGGAGCAGGAAAAAGGGAAATGAGAAAGGAAAAGGGGGAGCAAAGACGTAACGGACACCGGGAGACGGGAGGAAGCAGGCGCGGGATTGCGGCTGACCTCTGGCCGCTTTTCCCTTTTCCATTTCCCTTTTCCCCTTTTCCCGCTACTTCGGCTGCATCCGCACCGCGCCGTCCAGCCGCAGCGTCGTGCCGTTCATGTAGCGGTTCTGCAGCACGAAGCAGACGGCGTCGGCGAACTCGGCGGGATCGCCGAGGCGGGAAGGGAAGGGCACCATCGCTTCGAGGCTGGCCTTGACCTCGGGCGGCATGCCGCCGGCCATCGGGGTCATGAAGATGCCGGGGGCGATGGTGACGACGCGGACGCCGACGCGCGCGAGTTCGCGCGCCATCGGCAGGGTCATGCCGACGATGCCACCCTTGCTGGCCGAGTACGCGGCCTGACCGATCTGGCCCTCGAAGGCGGCCACCGAGGCGGTGTGGACGATCACGCCGCGCTCGCCGTCGGGCCCTGCCTCGCGCCCCTGCATCAGCGCGGCACCGGCCTTGGCGACGTTGAAGCTGCCGACGAGGTTGACGCGAATGGTGGTCTCGAACTGCGAGAGCGGCATCGGTCCCTGCTTGCCGAGTACGCGCCCGGCGCCGAGGATGCCGGCGCAGTTGATCACCGCATTGAGCCCGCCCATGGCCTCGGCGGCGGCCGCAAGGCTCGCGGCGACGCCGGCCTCGTCGGTGACATCGGTGCGCTGGTAATGCGCCTGCGCACCGAGCGCGGTCGCGGCCGCGGCGCCGCGCTCGTCCTGCACGTCGAGCAGCGCCACCCGCGCACCTTCGCGCACCAGGCGCTCGGCGACCGCGTACCCCAGTCCGGAAGCGCCGCCGGTGATGGCGGCCCTGACGTCGACGAGTTGCATGGCTGGCTCCCAGGACTGCGAAGGCCGCGGAGCATAGCGGCAGCAAGCCGCGTGCGCGAAGCCCGGCGGGCGCCTACGGGGCGTCGGTGGCGCGCGTGTGCAGTTGCAGGTCGTCGGCGGGATTGCTGCTCGCCAGGCGCACGCGGTTGCGGCCTTCGCGCTTGGCGCGGTACAGCGCGCGGTCGGCCGCCGCGAGCCATTCCTCGACGCTGTTGAACAGCGCCGGTTCGAGCATCGCCAGGCCGAGGCTGCCGCTGCAGCGGACCAGCCTGCCCTCCCACGGAACCTCGTGGTCCAGCCGGGCGCGCACGCGCTCGCCGATCTGCAACGCGTCTTCCACCGCCACCGACTCGAGCACGACGATGAACTCCTCGCCGCCCCAGCGTCCGAACAGCGCGTTCTGCGGCAGCGCTTCGCGCATGCGCGCGGCGCAGGCGCGCAGCACCGCATCTCCGGCCTGGTGGCTGTAGCGGTCGTTGATCTGCTTGAAGTGGTCGAGGTCGACCAGCATCAGGCAGGCGCTGCCGCCGATGCGGCTGCGCTGCCAGGCGAGTTCGATGCGGCGCATCGCGGCGTGGCGATTGGCGAGGTCGGTCAGCGCATCGGTGTTCGCCATGTATTCGAGACGCTCGGAAGTCTTCAGCAGCGCCGCGTGCAACTGTGCGAGTTGGTCGCGATTGGCGACCAGTTCCGCGTTGGACCGGCGCATCGTGCGCACGCGCAGATAGAGCAGTGCGAGCACCGCGAACAGCGCCACGACGGCACTGACGAGGGCGATGCCGAGGTCTCGCTGACGGATGATCCGCAGTTCCTTCAACTGGTTCTCGTTGCGCAGCAACTGCTGCTCCATCGCGGCGCGTTCCTGCTCCAGGCTGGCTTCGAGCACGGCGATGCGCCGGCCCGCCATGTCCATCGCCAGTTCCTTGTCGAGTTTCTGGTGCGCCTTGCGGGTGACGTAGGCGCTGGCAGCATCGCCGAGCCCAAGTTCGAGGTCGGCGACGAGGTCGAGTGCGGCGCGCTCGAGGATGCGGTCGCCGATCTGGCGCACGCCGGCGAGCACTTCGCGTGCCTGCGTGAGCAGTTCCGGGCTGGCTCCGCGCGCCCCGTAGACGCGCACGCGACTGAGCTTCAGCAGCACCTGGTCGCGCACGGCGACGCGCTCGTATTCCTGCCAGGCGCGGTCCACCCAGCGGCGCGCGTCCTGCCAGTTGCCGCGTACCAGTTGCAGGTCGGCCATGCGGCTGTAGGCGTTGACCTTGTTCGGCGCATTGCCGGACTCCTCGGCCATCCGCACCGCCGTTTCGATATGACCGGCTGCCTCGTCGAAGCGCTCCATGTTCATCAGCGAAATGCCGAGCTCGGCGCTCAGAATGATCGCCTCCCGATGGTTGCGCGCCTCGATCTGGGTGAGCGCCTCGCGCAGATACTCGGTCCCGCGTTCCTCGTCGTCGAGGCTGCGGTACAGCACGCCGAGCAGGCGCAGGCTGCGCGCGGTCTCGGGCTGGTCGCCGGCCATGCGCGCCAGTTCCAGCGCTTCCTTGTGCACCAGCGCGGCGTCCGAGAAGCGTCCGGTGCGTCCATGCAGCATGCCGATCGAGTTCAACTCGTGCGCCAGCCAGACGCCGCCGCCGTGCGTGCGCTGGAGGTCGGCAGCGGCCTCGAAGGCGGCGAGCGCGCGGTCGAAGCGGCCGTGCTTGCGTTCGAGCACACCTTCGTGGTGCGCGATCAGCAACTGCCAATGCGGGTCGTGGGCACGCCCGGCGAGCGCGCGCATCTGTTGCAGCGCCTGCGCGGCGTCGTCGAGGCGATTGCGGTTGGAATAGACGATCGCCGCCAGGGTCAACACCGCGAAACGCAGGTCGGGAACGGCCAGTTCGACGCTGCGGCGTTCGAGTTCAGGCAGCAGCGCGAACACGGTCGCGGCGTGCTCGAGTTCGTTTTCGAGTTCGACCAGGGCGAGTGTGGCCCAGGCGCGATCGATGTCGCTGGCGGCCTCGTCGCGCAGGCGGACGGCGCGTTCGCGCAGTTGCGTCGCGGTTTGTGAGTGGTCGGCGCGCAGTTCGCGGACCGGCTGCGGCTGCGTCGGGAAAGCCTGTGCCGGCGATTCCGGCTCGGCGTGCGCGCCCGCGACCAGCAGGCACAGCCAGCAGGCGAGCAGCAGTTTGCGGGTGGCGCGCATGAATTCAGTATGCACCGCGATCACCATGCACCCGGCTGTTCGGGTTTTCTTTGTGCGACAGTTGGTTACCTTGGTGCGCATCGCAAGCTGGCAGCCATGTCGGCGATTTCCTGCATGGAACGCGCCAACGTAGTCGCGCCCTGGATCGGGCCAAAGCGGCGCAGTACCAGCACCTGGCCGTCGCCGACCGCGCGCGCGGCCTCGACCACATGGAAATGCACATGTTCGCGTGCGTAGCGTTCGCGCCACTCCGCCAGTTGCCGGGCGTCCCGTCCCCAGTCGCGCTGCAATGTGCGTTGCGCCTCGTACCAAGCGTCGCGTTGTGGGTGGGTGCCGCTGTCGAGCGTGTGCCAATCGGACTGGAAGCCGCCGCCGGCTTCGACCCGACGCCATTCGGAGAGTGGCAGCTGCGTGCGGGGAGGTGCGTAGGCGGACTCCGGTGCCGCTGCGCGCGCGATTCCATGCGGGGTCTCGATCCAGCTCACGCGCAGGCTCCAGCCGGCGTCGTTGGTCTGCAACAGGGGCCGCCACAGCAGCGCGGCGCTGGCGTCGCTGCGGCCGAGGAAGTAGTGGAACACCAGGCGCTGGCGCAGCAACAGGTGGGTACTGTCCGCATGCACGTTCGCCAGCAGGTCGGCGGCCGCCGTGGCGCTGTCCAGCGCATAGAACTCGGCCCAGGTCTCGCCTTCGCTGTCGTCGCTGCCATGCGCCAGTTCCGGCAGGTGGCCGGCCCAGCGGAACGACTCGTCGTAGGCCTCGACCCGCATCACGCCGCCGCGCGCGAAGCGCAGCGTACAGGGCATGGTCTGCGCGCTGTAGTCCTTGCGCGCACGCCATTGCGCCTCGCGCATGCGCCATTCCTGCCACTGCAGTTCGCGTCGATGCAGGTAGAAGCCGATCGCAGCCAGCGCCGTCGCCAGCATCAGCAGCCACGGCCAGGGCCGGCGCCAGTTCATCGGCGCAGCACGATCTCGAGCACGAACTTGCTGCCGAAGAAGGCCAGCAGCAGCACCGCCATGCCCGCCAAGGTCCATTTCACCGCAGTCCGCCCGCGCCAGCCGAAGCGCCAGCGCCCAAACACCAGCAGCCCGAACACCAGCCAGGCGAGCAGCGTCAGCACGGTCTTGTGGACCAGGTGCTGGGCCATCCAGTCGTCGATGAACAGGGCGCCGGACAGGACCGTCAGGGTCAGGAGCGCAAAGCCGGCGACGATGTACTGGAACAGCAGATCCTCCATCGCCGACAGCGGCGGCAGTGCGCGCAGCAGCGGCGTCAGCCGCTTGTGGCGCAGGTTGTGTTCCTGCCAGGCCACGGCCAGAGCCTGCAAGGCTGCGATCGACAGCAGCGCGTAGGCCGACAGCGCGATCGCCACGTGCAGGCGAATCTGCCAGCCGCCATTGGCTTCGACGTGCGGCGTCGCCAGGGTGCCGGCGATCGCTGCGGTCAGCGCGATCGGCCAGATCATCGCCAGCAGCAGGCGCGCGCGGCTGTGGGCGTGCACCAAGGTCATCACCAGCGCCATCGACCAGGCGACCAGCGACAACGCCTGGAAGAAGTGCGTGTTCAACGGTTGCCCGGCGATGATCGGCAGGAACAGCAGCCCGGCGTGCGCAAGGAGCGCCGTCGCGCCACAGGCGACCGCCCAACGCGGCGTGGCCAGCGGCTGTTCGCCAAGCGTTCCCTGCAAGAGCAGCACGGAGCCGGCGAGGTAGCCGAGAACGGTCAGCGCTAGCAGTGCATGCGGCATCCGCAGATGATGGCATGGCTGCGTGCGCCGGCGGCCTCCGGGGATCAAACCCGTGCGCGCGCCTCCCGCGGTTTCAGATCTCGCAGCGCCTGCACCACCTGACGGGTCCAGAAGTCCTTGTCGCCGGCGCTGGTTTCTTCCAGCAGGTCGAGGCTGAAGCGACTGGTTTCCTCGATCCGGCGACCGCCGTTGCTGCGATAGTGCGCGGTGATCGCGAACTGGGTCGGCTGCTCCACCGGACGCTCGAACACATGCGAGAGCACGCGTCCATCCTGCAATGCATAGCTCAGCGTGAAGCCGGGTGGGATCGAGAAGCCGCCCTTGGCGAACAGCGGCAGTTGCGAGAGCAGTTTCAGCACATCGTCGCGGCCCCACAGCCAGACCTGGCGGTCGACCGAGAGGCGCACATCCTCGGCCGGGCTGCGCCCCGCATTGGCAACCTCGAGCGCCCAACTGGAGCTGCCGGTGGGCACCAGCGAGATCCGCAAGTAGGCGCGCGCCTGGCGCTCGGCCTCCTCGCGCAGCGCCTCCGCCTGCGCGTGCAGCGCTCGCTCGCTCTTTTCCTGCGCCTCGGCCTGACGGCGCATCTCCTCGCGCGTCTGCACCAGTTCCATGCGCTGCAAGCGCAGTTCCTGGCGCTGGATCCAGATGGTCGACAGCAGACCCAGGAAGGCGAGACCGGCGAACAATGCTTCGAGTGCGCTGTAGGCCGCTTCCACGCGGTCGGCGGAGACATCGGCGACCCAGCGCGGGAACACCAGGACCCAGCCGAAAGTCATCCCCACCAGCGCCAGCGCGGCGAGCACGACATAAGGTACGGGAGAACGTTTCGTCATCACGATATCCACCTGGGATATTTCTCCAAAGCATTATGCGTGCCATGCTTAGAAGATCTTGTGTTTCAGTGAGTTGCGAATGGACTCTCGAGGTGCTGTTCGGGAGCGGACATCCGCACCGTACACTCGCGACGAGCCAGCCCTCCCCTGGATGCTTCGGGGTTGCAAGCGTCTGGTCCGCCGCGCGATCGGCCGACGATGCTGGGCCGGCGTGGGGTCGTCACGCCACCGGACGGGCGCCGAAGCCGGTGCCGGCATACCCTTGCCGGCGGAGCGCGGGTACACCCTTTCATCCTTCATGGGTCGGACCGACTCCGGCGCACGGCCCGTTCGAGAGAAGCTGCCGACAATCGACGATCTGCGCGATCCTCGCGCGGACTCGCGCAAGCTCCGGGTTAAGATCACGACGAACCCCGGACGATGCCTGCGCGTGCGCGATCCCTCCCGAGTGCAGCGGTCGATCGAGAGTCATCACGGTGATGTCCGCGAGCTGCGGGTCGACCAGATCGCGGTTGAGTCGGCGCTGGAGCTGCGCGTGTGGCATGCGGCGCTCGGAACGCGACCGCTGACCTTGTCGACGACCATGCGCACACCCGGCCACGATCAGGATCTGGCACTCGGCTTCCTGTACGCGGAGGGAGTGATCGACACCGCCGTCCGCGTGCGTTCGATGCGGATTTGCGAGGGACCGGTCGATGCGTTGCGGATCGAACTCGAAGGACCGGCACCGGCGCTGCGCGCCTTGCAGCGGCGCGGCACGCTCACCAGCGCATGCGGCGCCTGCGGGGCGAACCCGCAGGCGCTGCGTGCCGACGCGGTGAACGCGCAGGCTGGCGGTACCGGACGTGTGTCCGCGACGACCTTGCGCGCGCTGCCCGCGCGACTGCGCGCCGCGCAGACCAGCTTCGCCGCGACCGGCGGCATGCACGCCGCGGCGCTCTTCGACCTCGCAGGCGACCTGCTGGCGTTGCGCGAGGACGTCGGCCGCCACAACGCACTCGACAAGCTGGTCGGGCATGCGCTGCGACAGTCGGCGCTGCCATGGACTGATCGTCTGCTGCTGCTCTCCGGTCGCGCCAGCTTCGAGTTGCTGCAGAAAGCCGCGTGCGCAGGTGCATCGATCGTCGCCGCCGTCGGCGCACCCTCGAGTCTGGCGATGGAGCTCGCGCAACGCGCGGGAATCGCGCTGATCGGTTTTCTGTCCGAGCGCGGCTTCAACGTGTACACCGGTGCGGCACGGATCGACCACCGCTGACGGAACGCCAGGCCCCCGCATCGTCACCGGGCATCGGGGGTTCCGAGCCCGCGACTCAACTCGGAGACCGCCCGGCGCATGCGCGCGCCGACCTCTCGCCAGGAGCAGGACCCGGCGTGGCGCAGACAGGCGTCGCGTTGCGAGGCGCCCCACGGCAGGCGCAGGTACCGTTGCACGGCGAGCGCAAATCCCGCGTAGTCGCCGGGGCGCAACAGTGTGCCCGAAACTCCCTCCAGGACCGCGTCCGGAACGCCGCCGACGCTGAACGCGACCGTAGGCATGGCGTGCGCCGCAGCGTCCAGTGCGACCAGGCCGAATCCCTCGACATCATCGGGAATATCGATCACCGGGAACACGTACACATTGCCATCGATGTAGGCTTCCGCCAGTTCCTGATCGCTGACACGCCCGATCATGCGGACGTGGGATTCGAGTCCGACCCGGCTGGCCGCCTGCATGATCGCGGCGCTGCCGCCGTCGCGATTCCCGGCCAGGGCGTCGACCGGTTCGCCGCCGATGACGATCAGCACCGTCTCCGGATGCTGCTCCACGATCAAAGGGAGAGCCTTGCACACGAATTCGGCCAGCCCCTTCCTGCGCGTGAGGCGGCCGACGGAAAGAAGCAGCGGTGCATCGCCCAGACCATGCCGCTGGCGGAAGGCTCCGTTTCCGGGCGCGGTTTCGGGCGGGAAGTCGATGCCGGGATTGACAATCCGCAGGCGCTGGGGGAGCACGCCCGTGCGGATCGCCAGATCATGCGTGTGGCGGCTGATGGCGATGGCACCGTCGCAGGCGCGGATCGCCCGCAGCCACAGGCTTCGATAGACCCTGTGCGCGACCATCAGGTCGAGCCCGTAAAGGAACACCAGCGCCTTGGCGCCTGTCCGCCGACCAGCCATCCAGGCAAATGGTGCGGTGAGCCCACTGCCGGCGATCACGATGTCGGGTTGAAAGCGGCGCGCGGCTCGCAGGGCCTCGAAAGACATGCGCAGCAGGAAGCGGGGCAATGGTTTCACCGGGATTTCGACCACCGTCGACGCGAAGGGCAGCGCCGACGCACAACCCGCGGGGCCGCACACGACGATTTCGAAGTCGCTGGCGAGCTCAGCGAGGACACGTTCGTTGAAGCGCTCCATGCCGCCGACGAGGGGCGGCAGGTTGCGTGTCAGCCAGAGCAGTTTCCGGCGCGTCGTTGGCGCATTCGCAGCCAGCATCAGCAGTTGTCCCGGTCGAGATACCTCAAAAGCATGATCCGATTCGCAATCGAGGGAAGCGGCACGACACCGAAACGCCGGTCGACGGGCCAGCCCTTCGCGATATCAGCGCACGGCCCGGTCCGCTGCGGCGATCTCCGCAGCGGACCGGGTCGCATGCCTTTTCGGAAGCCTGGGATCAGGGCGGCGTGCTCGTTCCGGGCGGGCAGGGCGATGCCGACGAGCGCAGGATGGCCGAAGCGAATGCAGCCGTTCCGGGGTCGGGTTCTCCATCCTGCCCGGAAGGTGTTCGTTCAGCAACAGAACGGGGCGTCGACGACGCACTACACTAGTGTCCTGTCCCGCAAATACCGTCGAATAGTTCCGGCGTCTTTCGCCGCGATACTGCGTTGCTCGTCGTCGTCATAGAACTACTATGGCTCCTCCTCCCGCCTTGTCTCGCGACGAAATCCATCCGGAACTTCTTCACGCTACTTGCGGGACAGGACACTAGGGAAGGTCTGAAGAAGTCCATCCTGGATTTCTTCAGACGCGCCGAGTCCGGTACAGGCCCGGACTCGGCACTGCTGGATCAAGCACTTGCGTGCTCGATCCGCGAGCGCGCCATCCGTGGCGCGCGGAACCTCTGAGTTGTTCGGAGGTTCCCTGACCCGGATGCTTCATGAAGCATCCGGGCCAGAACTCACCGGATGGCGGGAGCGGTGCGCATGAGCGAAGAGCGGAGTCGCGGGTCGGGGGCAAGGCCGCGGCGAGACGGAAGGTGGCCGGAGCGGGCGCATGACTGAGCGCCGCATGAGCGCGCTCGCCTTGTTGCGGGAGCGTCTGCGATCGGCGCTGACCGATCTGTCGCCCGGCTATTTCAGCATGGTGATGGCCACGGGCATCCTCTCGCTGGCGGCGCATGGCCAGGGACAGCGTCGGCTTGGCGAGGCCTTGTTCGCGATCAACATCGCGATCTTCGTCGTGATCTCGGCGGTCGCGGCAGCACGCTTGTGGTGGCACACCCGGGCGGCGATGGCCGACCTCGGCGATCATCTGCGTGGTCCGGGCTTTTTCACCTTCGTGGCTGCGTGCAATGTGCTCGGCACCCAGACGCTGCTGATCGGCGGCGAGGTCTGGGTCGCGCTCGGTCTCTGGTTGCTCGGCCTTGCGACCTGGTTGTTCTTCACCTACACGATTTTCACCCTGCTGACCGTGAAGATTCGCAAGCCGGCGCTCGAGCGGGGGATCAACGGCGGATGGTTGCTGGCGGTCGTCGCGACCCAGTCGCTCGCGGTGCTCGGCGCCTTGCTCGCGGTGCGCCTGGAGCAGCCTTGGCGAATCGAGCTCAACTTCTTTGCGCTGTCGATGTGGCTGTGTGGCGGCATGCTCTACATCTGGATGATGTCGCTGATCTTCTATCGCTACACGTTTCTGCGTTTCTCCCCCGGCGATTTGTCGCCACCCTACTGGATCAACATGGGCGCGATGGCGATTTCGACCTTGGCTGGATCGCAGTTGCTGCTGAACTCGGCTGAGGCACCCCTGATCCAATCGTTACGACCCTTCATCGCGGGTTTTACGGTCTTCTACTGGGCCACCGGCACCTGGTGGATCCCGATGTTGCTGTTGCTCGGCGTCTGGCGGCACCTGATTCGTCGCTTCCCGCTGCATTACGACCCGATGTACTGGGGACTGATCTTTCCGCTTGGCATGTACGCGGCGAGTACCGAACACCTGACGCGGGCCCTCGGGCTCGACTTCCTGCGCTTCCTGCCGCCACCATTTCTGTGGCTGGGATTGCTCGGCTGGCTGATGCTGTTCATCGGCCAATTGCGCGCGCTGTGGCACGGCGCACGCGAAGCGCTGGCGATGAATCGCCTCTGACCGGCGGTGGGACCCAAAGCCAGGCCCGAGTGGCGCGTCGTGCTACTTCGTTCGCGTCGTCCCGCTGCTCCTGTCGTGCGCGGCGCGTGCCGCTTCGGCAGCGGCTTTCGCGGCTTCAGCGGCGAGGCTGGCAGCACGCTGCGCCTGCTCGGCGGCGCTGAGGACGTGCATGATTTCGGGCAAGTCGGTTTCTTCGCGCAGTTGCGGATAGAGACGGCGGTTCATGCGTTGAATGGCGAAGTGCATCCACAGCAGGTTGATCGAAGCGATTGCGAACAGGAGCATGAAGCAGCTGGTCCAGATCCCGAGCAGATCATTCATCAGGCCGAAGGCGATCGGCAGGAAGAAGCCGCCCAGACCACCGATCATGCCGACCAGGCCGCCGACGCCACCAACGTGGTTCGGGTAGTAGCTTGGGATGTGTTTGAAGACCGCCGCTGCGCCCAGGGCCATCACGAAGCCAAGGACGAACAACACGGTACCGCGCTGACCAACGCCGGGCGCGATGCTGAACTCGATGGGACCGTGAATGCCGCTGACCACGTAGCGGGTGTCGGGATAGGAAAGCAGGAACAGGCACACCATCGCCACCGAGAACGCAACGTACATGATGGTGCGGGCACCGAAGCGGTCCGCGAGGGTTCCGCCGAGTGCCCGGAACACGGCTGCCGGCAGGGCAAACGCCGCGGTCAGCATGCCGGCGGTCTTGATGTCGAGACCGTGCGCGCCGACGTAGTAGCGCGGCAGCCAGGAGGTCAGCGCGACGAAGCCTCCGAAAACCAGGAAGTAGTAGAACGAGAAGCGCCAGACCTGGAGCTTGCGTAGCGGCTCCAGCCGCTCGACCACACCCGCGGGACGTTGGGTGCTGGTACGGCGCGCCTGGGTCGCCGGATCTTCCTGACTTGTCAGCCAGAACAACGCGGCGGTGACGAGCAGCACCGTGCCATAGAGTGTGGTCACTTGTTTCCAGTCCATCACCGCGAGCAGCAGTGGCGCACCGAAGCTGGTCAGAGCGGCGCCCGAGTTGCCCATGCCGAACAGCCCGAGCGCGGCGCCGTGCCGGGCTTTGGGATACCAGGCGGTGACATAGACCACGCCGACACTGAACGCGCCACCGGCGAGACCCAGACCCAGACCCACCAGGAGCAGCATGGGATAGCTGCGCGCGTAGGGCACGGCAAAGGTGCAGGCCGAAACCACCAGCATCAGAATGAACAGCACCCGGCGGCCGCCGTAGATTTCCGACCAGATGCCAAGCGCGAGGCGACTCAAGGAACCGGTCAGGATCGGCGTGGCGACGAGCAGACCGAACGCCGTCTCGGAAAAGCCGAGTTCGGCTTGCAATTGCACGCCGATGATCGAGAAGATCACCCAGACCGCAAAACACACGGCAAAGGCGATCGTGACCAGCCAGAGCGCGCGGCTGCGCTGGCCGGAGGTGGGTTCGGAGGTCGCGTTCATCCCGGTCATCTCGGTCGCAAGGGGAATCCGTGGGTCGGCCTCGTGCGGCTGTGCCACTACAGTCCGCGCACGTTGTAGCGTGCCGCGAGGCCCTGGAGATACTGTTGAATGGCGTGCTGACGCGCCTGGGTTTCGAGATAAGTCCGTACCTTCGGCAGCGCTTCGGCCGGTGTCAGCGGTGTGCCACGCTCGATGGCATCGACCTGGACCACATGGTGACCGTAGCGCGATTCCACCGTGGTTCCGGCGAGGCCGAGGCGCAGCGTGAAGATCTGGCGCTCGAATTCGGGTGGGGTCTGGCCGCGTTCGATCCAGCCCATGGCGCCATCGCGCTCGCGCGAGGGACAGGCGGAATGGCTTCGCGCCAGTTCTCCGAAACGCTCCGGATGCGACCGCAGGGTTTCGAGCAGCGCCTCGCCCTGCGCGCGCGCCTGATGCCGGGCGCTGGCATCGGCGGGTGCGGCGGCCAGCAGGATGTGGCGGAGTTGGATGCGATCCGGGTGGCGCAGGCGTTCTCGGTTCTGCTCGCAATAGCGCTCGCAGGCTGCGGCATCCACGGTGGGAACCCGCGTTTCGCGCTCGATCAGCACGCGAATGCTGGCTTCTTCCAGGGTTTCGCCGGGATCGGTCTCAAGACTCGATTCGAGCCCGAGGCGCGCGACTTCGAGGCGCAGCAATTCGCGCACCACCAGCGCCCGTGCGGCATCGCTGCGTGCCTGGTGCGGATCGGCTGCGCGATGGTGCTGCATTTCGCGCGCGATCTCGGCCTCGTCGATGCCGCGTTCGCCGACGTACAGCCAGACCGGCGCGGGACCTGGCAGCGGGTGTCCGGTTGGATCACTGGCGGTGTGGTCCGCGCCGGCGTGGACGTGAATCGGGATCGTTTTTCCCATGGCCCGAATCAACGCTTGGCGTAATCGAGTGCCGCCTGCCGGCGGCGCACGATCTGGTAGGGGCGGTTGAGATAGCCGAGCGGGATGCTCCAGATGTGCACCAGACGGGTGAAAGGCGTGATCAGGACCAACACCAGGCCCAGGAACACATGCGCCTTGTAGATCCAGTGGGCATCGGCGATGTAGGCGGCGGCTCCGGGCCTGAAGGTGACGATGTGCTGCGCCCATTCCGCCAGTTTCTCCATTTGCGCGCCGTCCATGTGTCCGGCGGAAACGAAGATCGAGGCCAGGCCAAGCAGCAGTTGCGCAAACAGCAGCAACAGCACCGCGGTATCGCGACCACTGCCGCTGGCGCGGACACGCGGTTGATTCAATCGCCGCAGGGTGAGCAGGAGAATGCCGACCAGACAGATGCCGCCGAATACGCCCCCGGCGACCATGGCCAGCAGTTGCTTCTGCCCCGAGGAGATCAGGTGGACATAGAGCGAATGCGGCGTGAGCAGGCCGACGAAGTGGCCGCAGAGAATGGCGATCACGCCGATGTGGAAACAGTTGCTGCCGACACGCAATCCCTTGTCGGAGAGTAACTGCGAAGAGCCGCTGCGCCAGGTGTAGGCGCCGTGGTCGAAACGTGCCCAGCAGCCGATCACGAAGATCGCCAGTGTGACGTAGGGGAAAATCTGGAACAGCAACGTGTTCAGCGAGTTCATGGCATCACCTTGGCAGGAGCAATCTGGACTCCGGTCGGGAGTCGGTGCGGCGGCTTGCAATCTTGGGCTGGGGCCTCGGGGCCGAAGCGGACGGCCTCCTCCTCCCACACGGCGTCCATCGCCTCGGGCGTATCGTCGCGGGTTTCACGTGCGACCCGTTTGCGGGCCGATTCGAGATCGGTCTGGCCGCGACCGATTTCGACCAGCACCTCGAACAGCAATCCGTATCCACTGCCACGCTCGTGGGCGCGCGCGGCGAGCACTTCGAGAATGTGTGCGACGTGCCCGAGCCAGTCCTGGACTTCAGCCCGTGGCCGGCTCGCGAGGAATTCGAGGAACAGCGGCAGGTAATCCGGCAGTTCCCGACTGTCGAGTTCGAGACCGGCGCGGCGGTAGGTTTCCATCAGATCGACCATCGCCTGGCCACGGTCGCGGGACTCTCCGTGGATGTGCTCGAACAGCAGCAGGCTCATGGCCCGGCCGCGGTCGAACAGGCCGAGCCAGTTTTCCTGGGCCACCATTGCTTCCCGGTCCAGCAGGTCGACGATGAAGGCGCCAAGCGCCGCGCTGCGGGCCGGGCTCAGCACCGGATCGGCGCTGGCCGCGAGCAACTCGGCGCGGTGCTCCCAAAGGGCTTCGCCCGGGTAGTCGAGCAGGACGCCGATCAGCTTGAGCACTTTCATGCCGACTCGCGCTCCGGGCGTTGCCTCGCTGGCGGCACCTGATAGGTGGTTGTGGCGCGACCGCCGAACAGCGCTTCGGCGGGCGTCGTCGGGGAGCAGCCGTCGCCGAAGCTGAAACCGCAACCGCCGCGTTCGCCGAAAGCGTCGTTGGCGTATTCGCGGTGCGCGCTCGGAATCACGAAACGGTCTTCGTAATTGGCGATCGCGAGATAGCGGTACATCTCCTGCGCCTGTTGCACGCTGAGTCCGACTTGTTGCAGGACCGCCACATCGTCGACCCCGTCGACATTCATCGATCGCCGCCACGCGCGCATCGCCAGTATGCGCTCCAGTGCTCGCACCACCGGGGCTTCGTCGCCCGCGGTCAGCAGGTTCGCGAGGTAGCGCACCGGGATGCGCAACGAGGCCACGTCCGGCAGTTCGCCGTTCTTGCCGACTTTGCCGGCATCGGCCGCCGACTGGATCGGCGACAGCGGTGGCACATACCAGACCATCGGCAGGGTACGGTATTCCGGGTGCAGCGGCAGCGCCAGCTTCCAGTCGATCGCGAGTTTGTAGATCGGCGAGGCCTTGGCGGCTTCGAGCCAGGAATCGGGGATGCCCTCAGCGCGCGCCGCAGTGATGATTGCGGGATCGTTCGGATCGAGAAAAATGTCGAGGTGTGCCTGATAGAGGTCTTTTTCTGCTGCCACCGCCGCCGCGGTGGCAATGCGATCCGCGTCGTACAGCATCACGCCGACATAGCGGATGCGACCGACGCAGGTCTCCGAGCAGATCGTGGTTTCGCCCATTTCGATGCGTGGATAACAGAAGATGCACTTCTCGGATTTTCCGGACTTCCAGTTGTAGTAGATTTTCTTGTACGGGCAGGCCGAGACGCACATGCGCCAGCCTCGACACTTGTCCTGATCGATCAGTACGATGCCGTCTTCCTCGCGCTTGTAGATCGCGCCGGACGGACAGGAGGCGACGCAGGCCGGATTGAGGCAGTGCTCGCACAGGCGCGGCAGGTACATCATGAAGGTTTTTTCGAAGGCGCCGTAGATTTCCTTCTGCACCTGATCGAAGTTCTTGTCCTTGCTGCGCTTGGCGAACTCGGTGCCAAGGATCTCCTCCCAGTTCGGCCCCCAGTGGATTTTCTGCATGCGCTCGCCGGTGATCAATGAGCGTGGCCGTGCGGTCGGCTGGTGCCGACCTTCGGGTGCCTCATGCAGATGCTGGTAATCGAAATCGAAGGGTTCGTAGTAGTCGTCGATCTGCGGCAGGTCGGGATTGGCGAAAATCTTCGCCAACAGACGGAAGCGGCCGCCGGCCTTGAGCGTGAGTTTCCCGCGGGCGTCGCGCACCCAGCCGCCATTCCATTTCTGCTGATTTTCCCATTCCTTGGGATAACCGACTCCGGGCTTGGTCTCGACGTTGTTGAACCAGGCGTACTCAACGCCCTCGCGACTGGTCCAGACGTTCTTGCAGGTGATCGAACAGGTATGGCAGCCGATGCACTTGTCGAGGTTCAGCACCATCGCAATCTGGGCACGGACTTTCATCGCACCACCTCCTTCGCTGCGGTTGGCTCGGGTTCGCCATCCAGCCAATCGACACGCCGCATCTTGCGCACGATCACCATTTCATCGCGATTGGTGCCGATCGTGCCGTAATAGTTGAACCCGTAGGCCAACTGGGCGTAGCCGCCGATCATGTGCGTCGGCTTGACCACGGTGCGGGTCACCGAGTTGTGGATGCCGCCACGGGTGCCGGTGACCTCGGATCCGGGCGTGTTGATGATGCGTTCCTGGGCGTGATACATCATCGCGATGCCGTTCATCACGCGCTGGCTGACCACCGCGCGCGCCGCGATCGCGCCGTTGACATTGAACAGCTCGATCCAGTCGTTGTCCTCGATTCCGGCGGACCTGGCGTCGTCTTCCGAGAGCCAGACGATCGGCCCACCGCGCGACAGGGTTTGCATGATCAGGTTGTCGCTGTAGGTGCTGTGGATGCCCCACTTCTGGTGCGGGGTGATCCAGTTCAGCACGATTTCCCGGTGACCGTTCGGCTTGATGCCAAGCAGGGGTTTCACGGTCTTGGTGTTGACCGGCGGCCGATACTGCATGAAGCCTTCGCCGAAGGCGCGCATCCATTCGTGGTCCTGATAGAACTGCTGACGGCCGGTGAGGGTGCGCCAGGGGATCAGTTCGTGGACGTTGGTGTAGCCGGCGTTGTAGCTGACGTGCTCGTCTTCGAGGCCGGACCAGATTGGCGAAGAAATGATCTTGCGCGGTTGCGCCTGGATGTCGCGGAAGCGGATCGCCTCGTGTTCCTTGCCGACCGCGAGATGGGTGTGTTCGCGCCCGGTGAAGCCTTCGAGCGATGCCCAGGCCTTGACCGCGACGTGGCCATTGGTCTCGGGTGCGAGGTGCATGATCGCCTCCGCCGCATCGATTGCGGTTTCCAGTCGCGGGCGACCCTCGCTGATTCCGGGCTCGCTGACGTGGTGGTTGAGTCGGCCGAGAAACGCCACCTCATCCTGGGTGTCCCAGCTCATGCCCTTGCCGCCGTTGCCGAGCCTGTCGAGCAGCGGGCCGAGGGAGCTGAACTTCTTGTACAGATTCGGGTAGTCGCGTTCGACCACGACCATGCTCGGCGCGGTCTTGCCCGGGATCAGCTCGCACTCGCCCTTCTTCCAGTCGGTGACCGCGAACGGCATCGAGATCTCGTTCGGGGTGTCGTGCAGGGTGGGTACCAGCACCAGTTCCTTGACCTTGTCGAGCACCCCCGGTGCGAGCCGGCTGACGCTGTGCGCGATGCCCTTGAAGATGTCCCAGTCGCTGCGCGCCTCCCAGGCGGGATCCACCGCTTTCGACAGCGGGTGGATGAAGGGGTGCATGTCCGAGGTGTTGAGGTCGTCCTTCTCGTACCAGGTCGCGGTCGGCAGCACGATGTCGCTGTACAGCGCGGTGGTGCACATCCGGAAATCGAGCGTGACCAGCAAGTCGAGTTTGCCTTCCGGTGCCTCGTCGCGCCACTTGACCTCTTCGGGTTTCGCGCCGCCCGCACCCAGGTCCTTGCCTTGCAGGCCATGGCGGGTGCCGAGCAAGTGCTTCAACATGTACTCGTGGCCCTTGCCGGAGCTGCCGAGCAGGTTGGAGCGCCAGATGAACAGATTGCGTGGGAAGTTCTCGGGAGCGTCGGGATCGGCAAACGCAAAATCCAGACTGCCATCCTTGAGCCTGGCCACGGCATGGTCGACCGGCGACACGCCGGCGGCTTCGGCCTGACGGACCAGTTCGATCGGATTGGTGTTGAGCTGTGGAACCGCCGGCAGCCAGCCCATGCGCACCGCGCGCAGGTTGTAATCGACCAGCGAGCCGGTGTACCTGGCCGGGTCGGCGAGCGGCGAGAGGATTTCCTCCACGCCGAGCTTCTCGTAACGGTACTGGCAGGAATTGAAATACCAGAAACTGGTGCCGTTCATGTGCCGTGGTGGTCGACTCCAGTCCAAACCGAAGGCGACCGGCGTCCAGCCCGACTGTGGACGCAGTTTCTCCTGGCCCACGTAGTGCGCCCAGCCACCGCCGCTCTGGCCCACGCAACCGCACATCGCGAGCAGATTGATCAGCCCGCGGTAGTTCATGTCGCAGTGGTACCAGTGATTCATGGCGGCGCCGACGATGATCATCGATCGGCCGCGGGTCTTGTCGGCGGTACGCGCGAATTCGCGGGCGATCTGGATCGCTTCGGCGCGCGCGACGCCGGTGATCTTCTCCTGCCAGGCCGGCGTGCCGGGCACGTTGTCGTCGTAGCTGCGCGCGACGTTGGCGCCGCCCAGTCCACGATCAATGCCGTATTGCGCGAGCAGCAGGTCGTAGACCGTGGCCACCGCCCATTCCTGGCCGTCGGTGAGCTTCAGTCGCTTCACCGGGACGTTGCGCTCCAGCACATCGCTGAACTTCGATTCGGTCCAGTATTCGTTCTCGGTGCCGCCGAAGTAGGCGAAGCTGACCGCGACGATGCCGTCGGCCTGGTCCTTGAGGCTCAGGCGCAGGCGCGTTTCACGCCCGGCGCTGTCTTTCTCCTCGATGTTCCATTTTCCCTTCTCGCCCCAACGGAAGCCCACGGATCCGTTCGGCACCGTGAGCGCGTCGGTGTTCTGGTCGTAAGCCAGGGTCTTCCACTCGGGGTTGTTGCTTTCGCCGAGCCCGCCAAGGTCGGAGGCGCGCAGGAAGCGCTCGGGCACCAACCGACCGTCGACGCGTTGCTCGAGACGCACCAGCAACGGCATGTCGGTGTATTGACGACAGTAGTCGGTGAAGTAGGTCGAGGGCTTTTCGACGTGGAATTCGCGCAGGATCACATGGCCCATGGCGAAGGCGAGCGCGGCGTCGGTGCCCTGCTTGGGATGCAACCAGTGGTCGGTGAGTTTTGCCACCTCGGAGTAATCGGGGGTGATCGCCACCGTTTTGGTGCCGTTGTAGCGCGCCTCGGTGAAGAAGTGCGCGTCCGGCGTGCGCGTCTGCGGGACGTTCGAACCCCAGGCGATGAGGTAACGTGAGTTGTACCAGTCGGCCGATTCCGGCACGTCGGTCTGCTCACCCCAGACTTGTGGACTGCTGGGTGGGAGATCGCAGTACCAGTCGTAGAACGACAGGCAGGCGCCGCCGAGCAGCGACAAATAGCGCGCCCCCGCGGCGTAGCTCACCATCGACATCGCCGGAATCGGCGAGAAGCCGATCACGCGGTCTGGTCCCCAGCGCTTGACCGTGTGCAGATTGGCCGCGGCGATGATCTCGTTGACCTCGTCCCAGTTGGAGCGGACGAAGCCGCCCATGCCGCGCTTGCTCTTGTAGGACTTCGCCTTCTCGGCATCGTCGACGATGCTGGCCCAGGCATCGACCGGCGCCCGGGTCTTGCGCGCCTCGCGCCAGAGCTTCAGCAGGGCCGAGCGCACCAGCGGGTATTTCACGCGATTGGCGCTGTAGAGATACCAGGAGTAACTGGCGCCGCGCGGGCAACCGCGCGGCTCGTGGTTGGGCAGATCCGGGCGGGTCCGCGGGTAATCGGTTTGCTGGGTTTCCCAGGTTACGAGGCCGTTTTTGACGTAAACCTTCCAGCTACAGGAACCGGTGCAGTTCACGCCGTGCGTGGAACGCACGATCTTGTCGTATTGCCAGCGCCGTCGATAACTGTCCTCCCAGGAACGGTCCTGTTGCCGGGTGACGCCATGGCCGTCGGCAAACGGGACGTCGGCCGGCTTGAAGAAGTTGAGGCGGTCGAGGAAGTTGCTCATGAGCGAGCGCTCCGTACAGTCGGGGAAAACAGGGTGCCGCAACGGACCTCGCCGCCACACGGGGCGCCGTGGGTCCGGACGCGATGGTTGCCGGAAGGAACTTGCGACGGCGGCGCCGAAGCGTCATGGGGTGGGTCTCGCGGGTCGGGGCTGCGCAACCGCCGTTTCGAGGCAAATCGGTAGTCGCCTGAGTGCGCGAGGAATCTCATGGCCGCTCGAAGGGCACACTGATGCATATCAACATGGGTCGGACATCTTCTGCCCGGGTTCTTCGCCGCACAGCGCGCAGCCCTCGCTCCAGGCGCTGTCGCCATCGGCGAAGTGTTCTTGCTTCCAGATCGGCGCACGGTGTTTCACCGCTTCGATCAGGGCTCGGCAGGCGCCGAAAGCCTGGTCGCGGTGGGGCGTTCCGGCAGCGACCACCACGGCGATCTCGCCGATTCCGAGGCGACCGCAAGCATGCGCCACGTACAACTTGATCCGTGGGCCGAATTGGCCACGGACCTCGTCGGCGAATTGCCGGAAAACCGTGAGCGCCAGGCTGCGATGGATGTCGTAGCTGACGCCGACCACCTCGCGTCCCTGGTTGTGGCTGCGTACCTTGCCGACGAACAGATCGAGCCCACCGAAGGCAGGATCGCTCACGAACGTGAGCGCGGCGGCGGGGTCGAGCGTGGCCTGGTCGATCGCGAGCACGCTGCAATGGATCGGATCGGAACCGATCATGCTCAGCCTCCGCTGACCGGCGGCAGGATCGCGAGCCGACCATCCGCCGGAATCGCCTCGGTATCGTGCAGCAACGCCTGATCGCTGGCGAAGGCGGAAGCGCGGATCAGGGCGCTGCGCTCGGCGTGGCCCTGCCCGAGGAGATGTGCCGCAAAGCTGGCGCGCACTGCGGACACGGTGTCGCCCGACACCTCCAGGAGTAGCGTCGGTTCGCGGTGCAAGTCGCGGAAGGCGCCAAAAAGCGCAAGCTGGACGATCATGGCGGCAGTCGGAAAACGGCAGGACGGTGTGGGCCGCGCGTGGGACTGTGTCTCGGGCGCAGTGCCTCGGGTGGCCGTGCGGCATGCTAACCCTTGCGCGCCCGCGGCACACGGCCCGTGAGCACTCGATTCGCTCTCGACAGGGTGTTTCCGGCCATGTCCCTTGATGCGGTGCATGGCCTGAGCGGATCGGCCGGAAATGGCCGACGGTTCACCCTCCGCGGTTCGGACTCCGCGGTGGGTTCATTCGAAGCCGTTCGCGAAGATCATCGGTTGCGAGGCCTGCACGGTCAGCGCGAAGCTGGTGTCGGTGTTGGCGCCGCAGTTGTCGATGGCGCGCACGCTGATCACGTGGCTGCCGATTGGGCCCGCGTTGCTCAGGGTGATCACGCCGCTGACCGGGTTGATGGCGATGCCGCCACCGTAGGTGCCCTGGGGTAGCAGCGCGATGCTGGCGATGTTGCCGTTGTCGCCGGGACCGGTAGCGGGTGTGATCGTGCCGCCGGCGCCGCTGGCAACCGTGCTGGCGGCATAGGTCAGGACCGGAGGCGTGTTGTTGCTGACATTGACCTGGAGGTCGCCGTTGCCGAGCAGGGAGCCGTCGCTGACCTGGAAACGCAAGGTGCCGCTGGTGGCGTTGCAGGAGGCGGCGATGGCCGCGCTGACGGTGCCATTGCCGTTGACGATCGCGCTGGCACTGACACCTGTGGCGCTGCCGCCCATGATCTGGGTCACGGTCAGGCTGCCGGCCGCGGTCTGGGCGTCGCTGACCGTGCCCACGACGACGGCGGCACCGGCCGGGCTGCCGCGCTGGCGGCTGATTGCCGCAGCCGGCGTGAAGCTCGGTGCGGTGTTCGAACTGCCGATGGTGAAGTTGACTGCGGAGATCGCGGCCGGCGCGACGAAGTTGTGTTCACGCACGCGAATGCGGCCCTGTGTGGTCGGGGTGTTCGGCACGGTCCAGTTGAAACTGCCGGTGTTGGCGATGCCGCTGGCGATCGTGGTGGCGAAGCTGGCGCCGCCGTTGGTCGACAGTTCCAGCGTCACGTTGCGGCTGAATCCGGGCGGATTGACCCAGGTAATCGCGACCTGGCTGCCCGGCGCGATCGTGGTGCCCGATGGCGTCACCGCGCCGAAACTGTCCGCCTGGGCATCGTCGTTGGCGTCGCGAAACCAGCCGATGTCGCGCATCAGTTGACGGGTCAGGTCCAGCGTGAGCGGCAGCCCGACGTTGATCGCCGGCTCCATCAGCAGGTTGGGACTGGCGCTGCTGTTCCAGTGCGAGATCGAGGAGCCCGGTTGCAGTGGATTGGGCGTGAACAACTGCACGCGTCCGGTCGGCACGTCGAGGGCTGCGATCAGGAAGTCGGACGCCTGGCGCACGTTGGCGCCGTCCCAGAGCAAGTCGTTGGTGTTGATCGCCGAGGCCTGCCGTTGTGCCTGGGTCATCTGAAACCAGGTGGCGTTCTGGTCACGGTCGAACATGAAGCGCGCCCAGACGTCCGGGAAGCCGTTGAAGTACGCGCCGGTGGCCTCGTCGGTGAAGCTCAGGAAGCCAAGACCGTGGCCGAGTTCGTGCAGCACCACCACCAGCAGGTTCACGGTACCGGCGGGCGTGGCGTTGTCGAGACCGTAGTAGAAGCGTGTGCCGGCACCCAGACAGGCGTTGTCGACATCGCTGTTGAAGGTGGCACCGATATCGTCCTGCGCGCTCAGGTCGCTGGCAGAGATCTTGTTGGCGAGGGCGGCCGGATACCAGGTCGAGGCGAAGGGCGCGTTCGCGAAATCGCGGTGCGCGGTGTTCGGGCCAGCGAAGCCGAGCACGCCGCCGTTGCTGTTGCAGGGCGCGATCGGATCGAAATTCGAGGTGACCCGGATGTTGAGCGTGCTGTCGAGGAATTCCTCCCAGATATCGGCCGCGCGGTTGAATACATTGAGGCGCTGCTGGCCGAGCGTGACGCCGGCGTTGCCGCCCTCGGGCGCGCGCGCCACCGTCGAGTTGAAACCCTCGCCGGCACCGTCGGCGTTGATGATCGAGATTGTGCTGCTGTGTGGGGCGTGAGTGGCCTTGGTCTGTTCGGCCAGGCTCCAGTAGAAGGCGTACTCCTCCGAGCTCATGCCGTGCAACGCCGCCACGTCATGGGCCGCCGGCGGCGCGGACGCCGCGACCAGCTTGTCACCGCTGCGCAGATCACGACCGAGAAAGCGGTTGGCTTCGGCCAGGCTGCCGACGCAGCTCGCACGCAGCGGGCCATCGTCGCCGCGCGCGAGGTGCACATGACGCAGGCGCCCGGCCAGTTCGATGCCGACGCTGCCGTCCGCAGCCGCCCGCGTCAGCAAGCCCGCATCCGACTTGCTGGTCAGCGTGGCGATCCGCTCGGCCAGTGCGCGATCCTCCTGCGATTGCGCAAGCGCGGCGGCGCAAGTCAACGTCAGCGCAAGCGCGAATCCTGCTTTCATCGGTCCGATCCTCCGCGATCGCGCGGCCCCTTGCCTGCTCGTGGCCCACCAGGGCGACGCGCAGACGTTCCAGTTCTGTCTGGCTTGGCTGCACTCAACGCAGCGGGGCCACGCGCGGGGCCGCGCGGTCCACCGGCAGGCGCAGCCCGCGGAGCGCGTGCCGGACCCGCACCGGTGCCGGACTGGCGCGGGTCGCGACGCGCCGGTCGGGT
>JABAQR010000013.1 GCA_019187485.1 Lysobacterales bacterium
GAAGACGCCCGCGCCCAGGGCGCGCGGCAAGGGCTGATCGATGCCGCCGGCCGACGACGCGCGGCCGGACCCGGCGCACGCCATGGCCGAAGCGGTCCGTGCCCAACTGATCGAAGCCGCGCAATCGGCCTGGGAACAGGCCGGAATCTGCGGCCTGTGCGCCGAAGGCCGCTACGAGCTGCTGCTCGACGCCCTGCGACGCACACGTCTGGAGCCGCCTTCGGCGACTTGATCGGTGCGATCACGCGGTCGCTTGATGGCCATCATGTGCCGTCTTCCGGTGGCCTCGGACAATGCCGACCCCGCCATTGCCGAGCCGTGCCGATGTCCGCCAAGCGCCGTTCCTGGGCCGAGCCCTTCAGGATCAAGATGGTCGAGTTGCTCAAGACCACCACCCGCGAGGAGCGCGAGCGCGCGATCGCCGAGGCCGGTTACAACACCTTCCTGCTGCGCTCCGAAGACGTCTATATCGACCTTTTGACCGACTCCGGCGTGTCCGCGATGAGCGACCGTCAATGGGCCGGCATGATGCTCGGCGACGAGGCTTACGCCGGCAGCGCGAACTTCTATCACCTGCGCGACACCATCGAGCAGTGCTACAGCTACAAACACACGGTGCCCACCCACCAGGGCCGCGGCGCCGAGCACCTGGTCAGCCGATTGTTGATCAAGCCCGGCGACTGGGTGCCCGGCAACATGTACTTCACCACGACGCGGCTGCACCAGGAGCTCGCCGGGGCGAGCTTCGTCGACGTGATCGTGGACGCCGCGCACGACCCGGCCGATCCCTCGCCCTTCAAGGGCAATGTCGACCTCGACAAGCTGGACGCACTGGTCGAGCGCGTCGGCGCGGCGCGCATCCCCTACGTCAGCCTGGCCACCGCGGTGAACATGGCCGGCGGCCAGCCGGTGTCGATGGCCAATCTGCGCGAACTGCGCGCCTGGTGCGACCGCCACCGCATCCCGATCGTGCACGACATGACCCGCGTGGCCGAGAACGCCTACTTCGTGCAGCAGCGCGAGCCCGGCTACGCCGACCGCAGCGTCGCGTCCATCGTCCACGAGATCTGTTCGCTGACCGACATCGCCACGATGAGCGCGAAGAAGGACGCGCTGGTCAACATCGGCGGCTTCCTGGCCATGAACGACGACGACCTGTATCGGCGCGCCTGCGATCTGGTGGTGGTCTACGAGGGCCTGCACACCTACGGCGGACTCGCCGGCCGCGACATGGAAGCGATGGCGATCGGCATCCGCGAGAGCATCGACGACCACCACATCCGCGCGCGCGTTGGCCAGGTCGAATATCTGGGACACAAGCTGATGCAGGCCGGCGTGCCGATCGTGCAGCCGATCGGCGGCCACGCGGTCTTCCTCGACGCACGCCGGATCCTGCCGCACCTGCCGCAGGAGCAGTTCCCAGCACAGGCGCTGGCGGCCGCGCTCTACGTCGATGCCGGCGTGCGCGCGATGGAGCGCGGCGCAGTCTCGGCCGGCCGCAACAAGGATACCGGCCAGAACTACATGCCGAAGCTGGAACTGGTGCGACTGACGATCCCGCGCCGCGTGTACACCCAGGCGCATATGGACGTGGTTGCCGAGAGCGTCATCGAAGTGGCGGAGCAGGCACGCACGATCAAGGGATTGCGCTTCAGCTACGAGCCGGAGCAGTTGCGTTTCTTCCTCGGACGTTTCGAGCCGCTCGCCGATTGATGCGCGTCGTGCCCCGTCGTTGAGGTATACCGCGGCCATGCACACGCGTCGCGACGATCTCCAGGCCATGCGCCAGCGCTTTGCACAGGCGCCGTTCGTGGCCCACCTCGGGATACAGTTGCTCGCGCTCGAGCCGGGCATCTGCCTGACCGAACTCGTGATCGCGCCGTGGATGCTGCAGCAGGCCGGCATCGTGCATGCCGGCGTGCAGACCACACTGGCCGATCACACCGCCGGTGCCGCGGCCTACACCACGGCACCACCGGGGCACACCATCGTCACGGCCGATATCCAGATGCGTCTGCTGCGGCCGGCGCGTTGCGCGCGCCTGCGCTGCCGTGCCGAAGTGATCCGGCCGGGCCGTCAGGCGAGCTATGTGGAGGCCTCGGTCTACGCCCTCGACGGCGAGCGCGAGGTCCTGGTGGCGCGCGCGGGTGCCGGCATGGCGGTGCTGTCCGAGCCGGCCTGAACCTCAGACTCGCAGCAGCAGGCTCGCGTTGGTGCCGCCGAAGCCGAAACTGTTGCTGAGCGCGCAACGCAGCCGCGCCGGATGGCTCTCGCGCACCAGCGGCAGGTCCTCGACTTGCGGGTCCGGGTCGTCCACGTTCACCGAGCCGGCGACGAAGCCCTCGCGCAGCATCAGCAGGCAGTGGATCGCCTCGTGTACACCGGCCGCCCCGAGGGCGTGTCCGCCGAGCGATTTGGTGGACGAAAACGGCGGCAGCTCGGCGCCGAAAACCTCGCGCAGGGCGGCGGTCTCGGCCACATCGCCGAGCAGCGTGCCGGTGCCGTGGGTGTTGACGTAGTCCGGGCGGATCCCGCCGGCCAGCGCCTGGCGCATGCAGTCGACGGCGCCCTGTCCGCTCGGTGCGACCATGTCGGCGCCATCCGAACTGGCGCCGTAGCCGACGATCTCGCCGAGGACGACGGCGCCGCGCGCCTGTGCCTGCCCGAGTTCCTCCAGCAACAGCGCGCCGCCGCCGCCGCCGATCACGAAACCGTCGCGCGCGCGGTCGTAGGGCCGCGAGGCCGAGGTCGGCTGTTCGTTGTGCGCGCTCGCCAGCGCGCCCATGCCATCGAACAGCATCGCCATGCCCCAGTGCACCTCTTCGCCGCCGCCGACCAGCATACGGTCCTGCATGCCCCAGGCGATCTGCTGGTAGCCAAGGCCGATGCAGTGCGCGCTGGTGGCGCAGGCTGAGGACACCGAATAGTTCAGACCGCGGATGCCGAGCGCGGTGGCCACGCAGGCCGACACCGTGGAACTCATGCAGCGCGTCACCATGTACGGACCGATGCGGCGCACGCCACGCGTGCGCAGGGTGTCGGCCGCACCGATCTGGTGTTCCGGCGAACCGCCGCCCGACCCCATGATGAGGCCGGTTCGTGGGTGGCGCAGCCCGGCCTCGTCCAGACCCGACTGCGCCAGCGCCTGGCGCGCGGCCAGGTAGGCGTAGGCCGCCGCATCGCCCATGAAGCGCCGCCACTTGCGGTCGATCAGCGCGTCGAGATCGATCTCGGGTCGTCCCGCAACCTGGCTGCGCAGGCCAGCCGCGGCAAAATCGGGTGCGGCGCGGATGCCCGAGCGGCCTTCGCGCAGAGACTCGGCGACGCTCGTGATCTCGTTGCCGAGACAGGAGACGATCCCCATCCCGGTGACGACCACGCGGCGGGCGTTCACAGGCTGGCGGTCGAAGTGAACAGTCCGACGCGCAGATCTTCGGCGGCGTAGATCTCGCGCCCATCGACCAGCATTCGCGCGTCGCCGATCGCCAGATTCAGGCGTTGCTTCACGACGCGCTTGATGTCGATGGCGTAGCTGACCAGCTTCGCCGTCGGCAGCACCTGGCCGAAGAACTTCACTGCGCCGGCGCCGAGCGCACGGCCGCGTCCGGGCAGACCTTGCCAGGCGAGGAAGAAGCCGACCAGTTGCCACATGGCATCCAGGCCCAGGCATCCGGGCATCACCGGATCGTCCTGGAAGTGACAACCGAAGAACCACAGGTCCGGGCGGATGTCGAGTTCGGCCTGCACCTGACCCTTGCCGTAGCGGCCGCCGTCGTCGTCGATGCGCACGATGCGGTCGACCATCAGCATGCCCGGCGCCGGCAGGCGTGCGTTGGCATTGCCGAACAGTCGGCCTTCGGCGCAGGCGAGCAGTTGCGGATAATCGAAAGAGGCGTGCATGCCGCGAACCTGTAGGTATCGTCAAAAAAGGACACGAGTATCGCCGACCCGCGGTGCGCGCTGGCCTGCATTGCGCCGCGATTTGCTTCGGACTGACGGTCGTCAAGGACGCGGCAACATACCGTTGAGTACGCTCGCGCGCCTCTGCTAGCGAAACTCGCGCACCGAGTTCACGGGGTCCGCGTCCGGATGGTCGACAGCTCTCCACTGCATGCGACGCGCGAATCGCTGCTGCGCACTTCGGGTGCGCTGGTGGATGCGCGCCTGAACGTCGGCACCGCCGGCAACGTCAGCGTGCGCTGCGAAGGTGGCTTGCTGATCACGCCGAGCGGGCGGCATCCGCGCGAACTCGAGGCCGTCGACATGGTGCGTCTGACGCTCGACGGCAGCGTGCTCGGCGCCGGCAAGCCGTCCAGCGAGTGGCGCTTCCACTGCGCGCTGTACCGCGTGCGTCCGGATGCCGGAGCCATCGTGCACATGCACTCACCCTACGCGACCACGCTGTCCTGTCAGCGCCGCGATCTTCCGGCTTTCCACTACTCCGTGGCGCGGTTCGGTGGCGGCGACGTACGCTGTGCGCCCTACGCGGTCTTCGGCAGCGTCGAGCTGTCGGAGGCCGTGGTCGTGGCGATGCAAGACCGCAGCGCCTGCCTGATGGCCAACCACGGCGCCACTCTCATCGGCCGTGACCTGGCGACGGTGCTCGCCGACGCGATCGAGTTCGAATATCTGTGCGAACTCTACTGGCGCACGCTGCAGGGTGGTCAGCCGGTGCTGCTGGACACCAAACAGATGCGCGAGGTCGAGTTGCGTTTCCGCAACTATTGCGAGCCATCATCCCCAACCTGAGTTTTCTTCCTCCAGGTCGAAGCTGGGCGGCGCGCGAACCTTCGCCGAGCACAGGATCGAGGGGTCTCGCGGGCGAACGGGCATGCTTCTCGCCCGCGGAGGGCGCAAGGCGCGCCTTCAGTCTCGTTCCGCACGGGTCAAACGCCACCCCGGCCACGGCCACATGCTCATGGAACGACGACGGCACTCCGGTTGGAGCGGTGCGATCAGCGGTCGGCTTCGGGGTGCGTTTCGATCGCATGCGGCAGATCCACCAGCGCGTGCTCACGGAACCAGAAGCTGAGTACGCGCTTCTCGCCGGACAGCACCGGCATGCCGGCGTGACGCATCGCGGGATCCGGTTGTCCGTCGCGCAGGTTCTCGAACACCAGCAGACGGCTGCGCCTGGGCGGCACTTCGATGCCGAGGGCGGGGAAGGTGGTGGCGCCGCCGGCGAGATCCTCGTTGAGGTACAGCAGGGCGGTGGTGGCGCGTTGATTCAGCGCCCGGGCCCCGGAGCGCGATGCCCGGATCAGCGGATCGTGTTCAAAGCAATCGTGATGCAGCCGGTATTCGCCGCCCACGGGGTAGCGAAGCAGGTTGATCGGCTCGCAACAGCGCCAGTCGCGACCGGCGGCTTCGGCGACCAGGCGCAATACGACGGCGGCGACCGGATCCAGCCTTTGCCAGTCGAGAACCGCCTGTTCTCCGCGACGGATCGGGTGCAGTGTCCGCTGCCCGGTTTGAGGGTCGATCACCTGGGCGGGTCGCAGCAGTGGCCGCGACAGATCGTCGAGCCAGAGCAGCACCGAATCCGGCAGGAATCCGCCCTGCGCGCCAACTTGCACCACCCCGGCCGCCAGCCGATGTGGTTTGGGGGTGCGCAAGCCACCGCGGAACTCGCCGATGGTCTTCAGTTCCTGCACCAGGGCGCTGGACCGGACCTGGTCGCGCAGCAGATCGACGGCCTGGACGAGGCCTGAGTCGACCTCTGGCGCCCGCAGGATGCGGATCATCGCCAGCACGGGAAAGGCTTGAGCGACCTGCGCCGTTACTGCGGCCAGTGCGCGACGTTCCGCCGCCGCCAGCCGCCCGCCCTGCGCCAATGCCACCAGTTCGAGTTGCGCGGCGGGCAGCAGTGCGTCGGTCCATCCGGCATCGGCAGCGCGACCGGCCCACAACCGCGCCGATGGAAGATCGTTGCGTTCGAAAAAGTATCGTGAAAGCGCCAACTGCGCCGAAGGGTCACCGTTGTTGGCCCGGTCCAGCGCTGCGCCGACTGTCTGGGTCATGACCGCAAAGGCTGCGTCGATGCCCGAAATGATGCCACCATGCCACCGGCTGCGGCTGCGGCTGCGGCTGCGGCTGCGGCTGCGGCAAGGAAGAAACCGATTGGGTCTGGATGAGTCCACCCTGGACTCGCCAGCCCACGCCGAGTCCGGCACAGGTCCGTACTCGGCTTCGCCAAATCCATCGCTTGCGCGCTGGATTTCGGACCGGTCTCATGACCGGCGTTTCCTCCCTCGTGGATCGGGTCCTGCGGCGACTCACTCACACCCATTCGAAGTCCGCGCTGAAGTGCCGCAGCAGCTTCGGCTGGCGCACGATGCGCACGCCGCGGATCGCGCCGGCGGCGGCCTTGACCTCGCCGATGACTTCGGCGGCGTAGTCGAAGTGGGACTGGGTGTACATGCGCCGCGGGAAGGCCAGGCGCACCAGTTCCATGTCGTGGTAGGTCTCGCGGCCGTCGGGCAGGCGCTTGCCGAACATCACCGAGCCGACTTCCACGCCGCGGATGCCGCCCTCGGTGTAGAGCGCGTTGCACAGCGCCCACGCGGGGTAGTGCTCGATGGGCATGTGGGGCAGCACGGTGCGCACGTCGATGTAGACCGCGTGGCCGCCGGTTGGTTTGACGTAGCCGATGCCGAGCGCATCGAGCTTCTCACCGAGGTACTCGGCGGTGCGCAGGCGGTAGCGCAGATAGTCCTCGTCGAGGCCTTCCTTCAGTCCCACGGCGAGCGCGTCGAGGTCGCGTCCGGCCAGGCCGCCGTAGGTCGGATAGCCCTCCCACAGGATCTCCAGTTGGCGCACGCGCTCCAGCCATTGCTCGTGGCGCAGCACGATGAAGCCGCCGATGTTGACCATGCCGTCCTTCTTCGCGCTCATGGTCGCGGCGTCGGCCAGCGAGAACATCTCCTGCGCGATCTCGAGCGGGCTCTTGTCCGCGTAGCCCGGCTCGCGCAGCTTGATGAACATCGCGTTCTCGGCGAAGCGGCAGACATCCATCACCAGCGGCTTGCCGTAGGCGTGCAGCAGCTTGGCGCAGGCGCGGATGTTGGCCATCGACACCGGCTGGCCGCCGCCGGTGTTGTTGGTCACCGTCAGCATGCCGAAGGGGATGCGCTCGCCATCGGACTTCAGCAAGGCTTCCAGCCGGTCGAGGTCGATGTTGCCCTTGAACGGGTGCACCAGCGCCGGCTGCAGTCCTTCGGCGATCACCAGATCACGCGCGTCGACGCCGAGGTATTCGAGGTTCGCGCGGGTGGTGTCGAAGTGGCAGTTGTTGGGCACGATCTGCCCGGCACTGCACAATGAGGCGAACAGGATGCGCTCGGCCGCGCGGCCCTGGTGCGTGGGGATCAGGTGCTGCATGCCGGTGATCTCGCGCACCACCGACTGCAGCCGGAAAAAGCTCGGCGCGCCGGCATAGGACTCGTCGCCGCGCATGATCGCCGCCCACTGCTCGGCGCTCATCGCGCCGGTGCCCGAATCCGTCAGCCAGTCGAGCAGCACATCCTCGGCGCGCAGCTTGAACACGTTGAGATGCGCCTCCTCCAGCAGGCGCAGGCGTTCGGATCGATCGGTCACGCGGATTGGTTCGATGGATTTGATGCGGAAGGGTTCGATCAGGGTTCTCGGCATGAACGCGGCTCGCGACGGTGGGACGTTCCATGCTCGGCGCGATCACCCGAGTGCGCCTTGACCGATGTCGTGCCGGCCGCGCCGGCGCCATACCCGACCGGCGCGCACAGGCTTATGCTTCGGCGCTCAGTGCCACGCAGGAATCCGGGCGCCCATGTTCGTCAACGTCAGTGATTGGCAAGGCCAGGCCTGCACCATTCCGGCGGTGCCGGTGGATGCGGTCGGCGTCGAGGAGCGCGCCGCCTTCTTCGGCAAGCGCAGCGTCAAGGCGGGCAGCAAGCTCGACCTCTTCTACCTCGCCATCCGCATGTGCGACCTGACCACGCTGGAGGGCGCCGACACGCCCGCGCGCGTGCGCCAGATGTGCCGCAAGGCGCTCCAGCCGGCCTCGCCGATGCTGACCGAGGCGCTCGCGAAGATCCCCGGCTTCCGGCCGATTCCTTCGGTCGCCGCGGTCTGCGTGTACCCGTTGCTGGTGCCGCACGCGGTCAAGGTGCTGCAGGGGTCGGGCGTGCACGTGGCCTCGGTCGCGACCGCCTTCCCGTCCGGCCAGGCCTCGCTGGCGGTGCGCCTGGCCGACACCCGCGAAGCGGTCGCCAGCGGTGCCGACGAGATCGACATGGTGATCAACCGCGGCGCTTTCCTCGCCGGCGAGTACCAGCAGGTCTACGACGAGATCGCCGCGGTCCGCGAAGCCTGCGGGCCGGCGCACCTGAAGGTGATCCTCGAGACCGGCGAACTCGGCACGCTCGACAAGGTGCGCCACGCGAGCGACATCGCAATCGCCGCCGGCGCGCACTTCATCAAGACCTCGACCGGCAAGGTGCAGCCGGCCGCGACGCCGCCGGTGACGCTGGTGATGCTGCAAGCCATCGCCGACCACCACCGCAAGACCGGGCGACGCGTCGGCATGAAGCCGGCTGGCGGCATCCGCACCGCGCGCCAGGCGATCACTTACCTGTGCATGCTGTACGAGACCCTCGGGCCGGAGTGGATGACGCCCGAACTCTACCGCTTCGGCGCCAGCGCGCTGCTCAACGATTTGCTGCGGCAGATCTACAAGCAGTACACCGGCCGTTACTACTACGACAAGGGCTACTCGCTTGACTGAGAACTTCGCCCACGCCGCCACGCCGCCGGCTGCCAACGGCCACACCCACGACGGACCGGCCCCCGGGACCTTCGTGCTCGACTACGCCCCCAGCATCGAGTCGGACAAGATCGTGCAGATCCCCGCGCGCCACGAGCTCTACATCGGCGGCAAGTGGATGCCGCCGGCGGCCGGTCGCTACTTCGACACGGTCAACCCGGCCACGACGAAGGTGCTCTCGCAGGTCGCCGAAGCCGACGCCTCCGACATCGACGCCGCGGTGCGCGCCGCGCGCACCGCCTACGAGCGCACCTGGTCGAAACTCTCCGGCCGCGAGCGCGGCAAGTACCTGTTCCGCATCGCGCGCCTGATCCAGGAGCGCTCGCGCGAACTCGCGGTGCTGGAATCGATGGACAACGGTAAGCCGATCCGCGAATCGCGCGACGTCGACCTGCCGCTGGTCGCCGCGCACTTCTTCTACTACGCCGGCTGGGCCGACAAGCTCGAGTACGCGCTGCCGGGCCGCAAGGTCGGCCCCGTCGGGGTCGCCGGCCAGGTGATCCCGTGGAACTTCCCGCTGCTGATGGCGGCCTGGAAGATCGCGCCGGCGCTGGCCTGCGGCAACACGGTGGTGCTCAAGCCGGCCGAGCAGACGCCGCTGACGGCGCTCAAGCTGATCGAGATCTTCGAGGACGCCGGGCTGCCGCCGGGCGTGGTCAACCTCGTCACCGGCGCGGGCGAGGCCGGCGCGGCGCTGGTGGCGCATCCGGGGGTCGACAAGGTCGCCTTCACCGGCAGCACCGAGGTCGGCAAGATCATCGCGCGCACGCTCGCCGGCACCGGCAAGAAGCTGACGCTGGAACTTGGCGGCAAGAGCGCGCACATCGTGTTCGAGGACGCCGCCATCGACCAGGCCATCGAGGGCGTGGTCAACGGCATCTGGTTCAACCAGGGCCACGTCTGCTGCGCCGGCTCGCGCCTGCTGCTCGAAGAGTCGGTGGCGCCGGTGTTCATCGACAAGCTCAAGGCGCGCATGCGCCGGCTGCGGGTCGGCAACCCGCTCGACAAGAACACCGACATCGGCGCGATCAACTCGCGCGGCGAACTCGACAAGATCAAGCGCCTGGTCGAACTCGGCAAGCAGGAGGGCGCGAGCTACTACGAGCCGGAAGAGGTGTCGATCCCGGCGCTCGGCAACTTCATGCGCCCCTGCCTGTTCAGCGACGTGGCCTCCTCGCACACGCTGTGCCGCGTCGAGGTCTTCGGACCGGTGCTCGCGGTGACCACCTTCCGCACGCCCGCCGAAGCGATCGCCAAGGCCAACGACTCGCCCTATGGCCTCGCCGCCGGCATCTGGAGCGAGAAGGGCTCGAAGATCCACAAGGTCGCCGCCGGCCTGCGCGCCGGCGTGATCTGGGCCAACACCTACAACCAGTTCGACCCGAGCGCGCCCTTCGGCGGCTATGGCGAGTCGGGCTACGGCCGCGAGGGCGGCCGCCACGGGCTGCTGCCCTACCTCGAGGTGCTCGCATGAAGGCCGCCACCACCCGCATGCCGGTGCCGAAGACGCACAAGCTGTACATCGGCGGCGCCTTCCCGCGCAGCGAGTCCGGGCGCAGCTATGTGCTCGCCAAGCCCGGCTCGAAGAAGGCCTATGCGCGACTGTGCCTGGCTTCGCGCAAGGACCTGCGTGGGGCGGTCGAGGCCGCGCTCGGCGCGCAGCACGGCTGGGCCGCGCGCTCGGCCTACAACCGCGGCCAGATTCTGTACCGCATGGCCGAGATGATCGAGGGCCGCGCCGACTCCTGGCACACGCTGCTGCAGGACGGCCTCGGTTTCAGCGCCGCGCGCGCCGAACGCGCGCTCGCCGACAGCATCGACGCACTCGTCTATTACGCCGGCGCCAGCGACAAGTACCCGCAGGTGATCGGCGCGGTCAATCCGGTCGCCGGCCCGCACCACAACTTCACCACGCCCGAGGCGGTCGGCGTGATCGGCATGCTGTTCACCGAGGAGCCCGATCCCGCCGCGATCGCCGCACGCATCGGCGCCGCGATCGCTGCCGGCAACACCGTGGTCGCGCTGCTGCCCGGCCGCACCGGCGGGCTGGTCGCCGAGTTCGGCGAGGCTTTCGCGACCGCCGACCTGCCGGGAGGCGTGATCAACCTGCTGAGCGGCGACACCAGGGAACTGGCCGCGCAATTCGGCGGCCACATGGAGATCCAGGGCCTCGCCTACCTCGGCGACGATGCCGCGCTGCGCACCGAACTCGAACGCCTCGGCGCCGACAACATGAAGCGCAACCTGCGCGTCGGCGGCCAGTTGCTGGCACTCGAACGCGTGCTCGATTTCGTCGAGTACAAGACGGTGTGGCACCCGATCGGATATTGACTCCACCGACATTCATTCCCGAGCGGCACCTGCGTTGCCTGGAGCGCGCAGGGAAGCGCTTCGCGTCACTGGAGTACGCGTATCGTCGGAAGGTCGTGTCGGTTGCCAGCGGCAGTTGGCCTTCGAGAATCCCCGCGGTTCGCCCGGAATCGCACATCGATGCGGTACGTGTAGTGCTCGATCCCGACCGAAGTCTGAACGATGCGGTGTGGCCGCGCGGAAACGAGGCCCGCAATTGCGCATGCTGGACCACGACTTTGCAGTCGACGGCCGCGCGCCACCGTTTGAGCCGGTGGTGATCGTTCCGTCGGACTGGCGACGTTCCCATGCATCCGATGTCACACGAACCTCTGCTGGACGATGCCCATTTTGCCGCGTCTGCCTGCCACAACTGCGGCGAGTCGCTGGCGACCCCGTATTGCGCGAGTTGCGGTCAGAAGCGCGCCGAGCGCTTCCGGCTCCGGACGATCGCGAGCGAGGCCTGGGACAAGTTGAGGCTGTTCGACTTCGATACCCTGCGCGCGATCGCCCGCACCTTGGTGGCGCCGGGCACGGTGGCACGCGAGTTCGTGCTGGGGGCACGCAAGCGGCATCCGCACCCGCTCAAGCTGCTGCTGATCGCGATCGGCCTGCTCTTGCTGGTGCTGGCACGTTCGCGGCATCTGGACTCGCGCGATGCGACCGTCGGCCAGGCGATGTCCCTGATGCAGAGCTACGCGCAGTGGTCCTTCTCGATCGGCATCGTCGCGATCCTCGCCGCTTCCTTGCTGGCGTACCGACGGCGCGGTGGCTACAACTTCACCGAACACCTGGTGTTGGCGATCTACACGCACTTCCTGGTGATCCTCGCCAGCATCCTCAGCTTGCTGCCCAAGCTCGTCTGGCGGTCGCCGGAGTTTCTGGCCATGCACCGTTCGTGGTCGGGCTGGGGCATGGGCGTGATCGAAATGATGATCGTCGCACTCGCCTTCACGCAGTTCTTCCGACTCGACTGGCGACGCGATGGCGCCAGTCTGTTGATCGCGACACTCGCCTTTGCCGGCATCAAATGGCTGTTACTGCAGATCTACGCCTGGCTGCTGGTCAAGGCGGTGATGGCGTCCTCGGGTTGATTTCCTCGCCGCGGTGGCGGCGATCTCGCCCGCGTGTTCCGATTTCTCATCCCAACAGGAGTTGAAACGATGGCCATTCCAACCCTCCACCGCCGCCTGCTCACCACCGCCGTGCTGGTCGCGCTCGCCGCCTGTGGCGACGGGGACGCGCCTGCTGCCGGCGTTGCCCAGCAGGCCACCGATGCAGTCGCCGACGCCGCGGTCGATACCGCCGCCAAAGTGCTCAGCGAGGCCGAGATGGTGGCCGAGGTGGCGAGCGCACTGCAGGCCTGCTCCTACGATGGCTCGCCGCTGAAAGTGGATCCTGCAAACCTGGCGATCGGCGTCAATGCCAGCGGTGCCGAAGTGGTCGGCCAGATCATGCGGTTCACCGGTCTGCCGCAGAACTTCGACGTGATCGAGGGCGATGTGCCGAATGCCGCGGCCGTGATCCTGCTCGGACCGGACAAGCTCCCGCGTCGGGTGATCGCCTACAACCCGAGGTTCATGAGCGAGGTGCGCGCCGCCACGGCGAACAACGATTGGGCACCGATCAGCATCATGGCGCACGAGATCGGTCATCACCTTTCCGGGCACACGATCATGCCGGGCGGCAGCCAGCCGCCGACCGAGCTGGAGGCCGACAAGTTCTCCGGTTTCGTGCTGTACAAGATGGGTGCCCGGCTGCCGGACGCGCAGAAGGCGATGAACACGCTGGTGCCGGAACAGGACGGGAGCACCCATCCGGGACGCGGCAAGCGTGTCGCCGCCATCGCCGACGGCTGGACCCAGGCCTGCTCGCAGCAGTCCAGCGACTGCGGTGGCGATACGGGCGCCGCACCCACCACGCCCGCGGTCGCGACGGCGCCATCCGATGCCCCGGTCACCACGGTCGCCGCGGCGAAGCCACCGGTGGAGGCGCCCGCCGACGCCGCGCCGCTGCCGGCCGCACCGGGTCGCGTAGACGTGTTGCCGATACCGGACGCGAATGCCATCCCGGCCAAGTTCGATCGTTTCGTGATGGACGAGACCGGCCTTCTGGATCCGGCCGTGCGCGCCGACTACGAACGACGGATGTACGAGCACGCGCAGAAGACCGGTGTCGAGATCGTGTCGCTGCTGGTCAAGGACCTGCACGGGCTGTCGGCGGATGCCTATGCGGCGGCCATGATGCGGCAGTTGCGGGTGGGCAAACTGGACGTCGGCAACGGTGCGGTGCTGGTGGTGCACGCGGGCAGCAAGCAGGTCGGTCTGGCGCTCGGCGCCGGCATCCACCTTGAGTTCCACGACCGCATCGACAGTCTCAAGGATCGTCTTCAGGCCTACGCCGACAACTACGACGCCTGCAAGAGTTGCCCCACCGGATGGAGCGACCAGTTCTTTTCCGCCGCTGACCACATCCGCCGCGACACGGGCAGTTGGGAGTGGAAGATTCGTTACCAGAATCTGCCGGAGATGCTCGCGGTGGCCGAGCAGGAGCAGAAGCAGGACCCGTCCAGTTACGATCCCGCCAAGAGTCTGACCTGGCGCAAGATCGCACGCATCGAGGGCACCCTGGTGGCGCGCAAGCCGACCGACCGCGATGGCCTGCGCATCAACGAGATCCACGAAGGCATGGTCGGCGGCGGCGCGATGGAAATGCGTACCGCCGAGGGCCGCAGCGTCGTGCTCTACGTCAACCCGCAGATCGAGAAATTGATGACCCAGCCGTTGGTGGAAGGCAAGCGCTATGCCTTCGTCGCGCGCGAGAAGGATCTCTACGAGGTCTTGCAGTTCGATCTGCTGAGCTACGACGCGCTCTGAACGCCGGCATGGTGTCGACGGCGCCACACCGGCGTCGCGGCGGGCAGCATCCGCAGTTGCTGCCTTCGCTGCTCTGCGCCGGCGCCCTTTGCTGGCCGCTGGCGCCTGTCGCCTGCCCGTTGTCCGCGTTCGACGTGCCGCGTGCCGACGGTTTCGAGTCCTGCGCACGGCTGCAGTCGGGGATGCGGGGTCTGGAGATCGACCTGCAGGTCGAGGGGACGACGCCGGTGCCCGTGCTCGCGCATGCCTTCACGCTGTCCGCACCGACGCGCGTGCTGGCGGTGGCGGACGGACGTCACTACCCGGTCGATGCGCCGGCCGCCGCGCTGCGCATCGCCTTTGACGGCGATGCCACGGTGAGCTCCGTCGCCGTGATGGACTGGGGTTCTTCGCGACGACCGGTGATGCACGGTTTCAGTGTGCTCGCGGAGGCCCTGCTGCCCGCCGGTGACCATGTCGCCGAGCTTCAGGCCTTTGCGCATCCGACGCGTCCAGGGCGTTTTCGCATCGGCAGCGGCAGTACGCTCGCGTTGCTGGCGCAGCCGCTCTCGCAGATCGCGAGCGCTGCGTTGCCGGGCGCCAGCGAAAACATCCATGTCACCACCTATGCGCCAGCGCAGGGGATCGACATCACCGAGGGCCATCCGGCGAGGCCGCTGGTACCGTTGCTCGCGTACTCCATCCGCAATTCGGGTTCGCGCGCGCTGCAGGCGGTCACCCTGGCGGCCGGACGCGCCTTCCACGCCTGCAACAGCGGTATCGACGAGGGCCATGGCGACGCCTTGCTCGGATTGACCGCGGACGGTCTTTGTCCGAACACGCATTCTTCCTCGTGGGCCGTCAACGATCTCGACCCGGACGCGGAGTTGCAGGCGCCGCTCGGTCTGCACGGCGCGCACGAGCTGCCGCCGGGGCGCTCGCTCGCGCTCGCTCTGGTCGGCAGCGAACTCGCTTTCGGCAGCGATCAGGCGCTGAGTCCTTCGGGCGCTCACGAGAACGGCGTCTGCTGGGGGCTCGGCAGTGCACGCATGCTGAGCGCCTGGGGCGGCGGCGTCGTGGGCGCCGCGCGCAGCGGCCCACCGCAGTTCTGCTCCACCTACACCTGGCGTTGTGTCGCCAGCACGGTCGGCACCCAGGGCTGTCCGCCGGCGGGCAGCGATGTGGTCATCGCCGGCGCCGTGCTGCAGATACCGACGGGACACGACGGCATCGTGCTGTTCAATGCGCGTACCCGGATCCAGGCCGCCAGCGCCGACGGCTTCATCACAGCCAGCCTGCGCCTGCGCATCGACGGCGCCGCGGTCGGCGCGCTCGGCATGCAACAGCTCGCGGCGGGCGCGGCGCAGGCAAGCCGAACGTTGTCGGCGAGCCATCTGACGGCCCCGGAGGCGGGCACGCTGGAGTCGGGACCGCATCTCGTCGAAGTGGTGGTCAAGGTCGACGGCAGCGGCATCCTGCATGCCGCGGTGCCATCCGATCTGGCGCTCACCTGGCTGGACTGAACAGCGACCTGCATGTGTCGCCAGCCGGCGCCCGTGCATGGGAGGGGGCAGAAAGGAGCGGCCCGCGACAGCCTGCTTGGTCGCCCTGCCGGGTGAGCTGGTGTGATCGTGTTCCGCCTGGTGCTGGTTTCTGGCCAAAGAGCGTCGGACTCGGACAACACGGTCGGAAATCTCCGACCGCGCACTTGCGGCGACCGGACTAGACTGCGATCCGTACTCCACCGAAATCGCCACGATGATGATCGACTTCCGCACCCTCGACGATCTCAGCCAACGCCTCGGCGCCCTGCTGCCTCCCTCGCTCGGTGAAGCGCGCGAGGATCTGAAGCGCAACTTCCGCAGCGCCCTGCAGGCTGGCCTGACACGCCTCGACCTGGTCACCCGCGAGGAGTTCGAAGTGCAGCGTCTGGTGCTGCGCCGCACACGCGAGAAGCTGGAGGCGCTGGAGCGACGGCTCGCGGAGCTCGAGCGCGCCTAGCGCGAGTGCCGGTGGTCGGTCGTCGCCGGCGAAAGTCGGCACGCCGCGACGTTCCTGCGGATCTTGCCGCCAACCGCCCTCTGCGAAGCCATGTCCCTCGCCATCGTCCACACACGCGCTGCGCTCGGGGTGCAGGCACCGCCGGTCACCGTCGAGGTGCACCTGTCCGGTGGCCTGCCGGGTCTGGCCATCGTCGGGCTGCCGGAGGCAGAGGTGCGCGAAAGCCGCGACCGCGTGCGCGCCGCGCTGCTGAACTCGGCCTTCGATGTGCCGCAGCAGCGCATCACGGTCAACCTGGCGCCGGCGGACCTGCCCAAGGAGGGCGGACGCTTCGATCTGCCGATCGCGATCGGTGTGCTCGCCGCCTCGCGGCAACTGCCGGCGGCCAGCGTGGACCGTCACGAGTTCATTGCCGAGCTGGCGCTGTCGGGCGAATTGCGCCCGGTGCGCGGTGCGCTGCCGGCGGTGCTGCGCGCGCTCGAGCAAGGTCGCACGCCGGTCGTGCCGCTCGCCAACGCTGGCGAGGCCGCGCTGGTCGGCGCCGGCCGCGCGCTCGCGGCCCGCTCGCTGCTGGAGGTGGCGGCGCACCTGTGCGGGCGTGCCGCGCTGCCGGCCTGCACGGTGGCGGCGCCAGCCGCGCGCGACACCGCACCCGATCTCGCCGACGTGCGTGGCCAGTTGCAGGCGCGACGCGCGCTCGAGGTGGCCGCCGCCGGTGCCCACAACCTGCTGATGAGCGGGCCGCCGGGCAGCGGCAAGACCATGCTCGCGAGCCGTTTGCCCGGGATCCTGCCCGAACTTGCGGACGCCGAGGCGCTGGAAGTGGCCTCGGTGGCCTCGGTACTCGGACGCGGCATCGACCCTGCGCGCTGGCGCCAGCGGCCCTTCCGTGCGCCGCACCACACCGCCTCGAGTGTGGCCCTGGCCGGCGGCGGCAGTCCGCCGCGCCCGGGCGAGGTTTCGCTGGCGCACCACGGCGTGCTCTTCCTCGACGAGCTGACCGAGTGGAACCGCGCGGTGCTGGAAGTGCTGCGCGAGCCGCTCGAATCCGGGCGCATCACGATCTCGCGAGCCGCGCACCAGGCGGAGTTTCCGGCGCGCTTCCAACTGGTCGCGGCGATGAATCCCTGTCCCTGCGGCTATGCCGGCGATCCCTCCGGCCGCTGCCGCTGCGCGCCGGACGCGGTCGCGCGTTATCGCGGCCGAATTTCCGGGCCGTTGCTGGACCGCATCGACCTGCAGATCGAAGTGGCGCGCCAGCCGACCAGCGTGCTCGCCGATAGCGCGCCGGACGGGGAGGGCAGCGCCGCGGTGCGCGCTCGCGTGCTCGCCGCGCGCGAGCGCCAGTGGCAGCGCGCCGGCAAGGCGAATGCCCTGCTCGGTACCCGCGAGCTTGGCCGCGATTGCGCGCTCGCTGCCGTCGACCAGCGCCTGCTGGAACGTGCCATCGACCAGTTGAACCTGTCTGCACGCGCCTACCACCGGATCCTGCGCCTCGCGCGCACCATCGCCGATCTCGACCGCAGCGACACGATCACCGGCACGCACCTCGCCGAGGCCATCGGCTACCGCCGGCTGGACCGCTGATTGCGGGAATTGTCGACGCGGCTCGCTGCGGTGAGAGTGCCGGGCCTCCGCGACTACTGCGAGCTCACCGATGAACCCAGCCGTCCGTTCGTTCGTGGTGGCTCGTCTTTGCTGCACCTCCGCGGCCGCCAGTGCCCAGGCTCTGGTGGTCAACGAGTTCTATCGCGATGGCAACCTCGGCAGCGGCAACGAGTGGATCGAAGTCGTGCTGCGGCAGGACCTAGCGCGGCACAGTTGCAGAACGTCCTGGTCGGCGACTCGCAGGCGGCGATTTCGCCCAAGTTCAGCGCCTACCGTTTCACCGACATGGCCGCCATCTCCAGCGACTTCCGCGCGGGGACGATCATCGTCGTGGCGGGCGACGCCGGCCCAGCCGCGGACACCTCCTACGATCCGGACGGTGGCGACTGGAACCTCACGCTGCGGACCGGCGGCAGCAACATCACGACGGTCGCGGGAGGCGGAGACCTGGCCGGGACCGATGTGGTCTGGGTAGATACCGTGGCGAGCGGCGCGACCATCGCGCCCGATGGCTTCTGCGTCGATTACGATCCAACTCCGGGCGCATTCGGCGGCGTTTGCCAGGTCGTGATCGCCGCGCCCACGAACGTCACCGGCGCCGTGCTCGGCGGTGATGTCGTTGGCGCTGCCGCCACGGCTGCATCCTGGATGACGAGCGTGGCGCCGGCGGGCAGACCTCGCGTACGGTCGCGGTCGCGGTCGTGACCGACAACCTGGTCGAGCCAGTCGGTGCGAGCATCGCCGACGCCACCGGCGTTGGCACCATCCTCGGCGACGACGCCCTCGTCCCGGTCCCGGCCCTCGATCCGCGCATGCTCGCGCTGCTCGCGCTGCTCGCCGCGCTGCTGGCGTTGGCCGGCCTGGCGGCGGTGTGGAGGCGCTAGCAGCACTGCAGGCGCGGACCCTCCCGCCGCCCGGGATGGCCGGTGCTGGCCTCAGCGAGTCAGGAAGCGGATCACCACATCCGCCAGCTTGCGGTACGGCGGTTTCAGCAGCGACAGCGAGGACCAGCGCGCCTGGTAGAACACCGGCTTTTGCTTGCTGAAGGTCAGGAAGCCGTGGTGGCCGTGATAGTGGCCGATGCCGCTCGGGCCGATGCCGCCGAAGGGCAGCGCCGACTGCGCGATGTGCAGCACGCAGTCGTTGACGGTCACGCCGCCGGCGATCGTACGATCCAGCACGTCGCCGACGCGCGCGCCGTCGAGGTCGAAGTGGTACAGCGCGAGCGGTCGCTCGTGCGCGTTGACGTAGGTGATCGCCTCGTCGAGATGCTGGTAGGGCACGATCGGCAGGATCGGTCCGAAGATCTCCTCGCGCATCAAACGGGTGTCGGCGGGCGCGTCGAGCACCAGCGTCGGCGCGAACACGCGGCTGGCCGGATCCAGCGTTTCGCCGGCCGGATTCACCCGCAGCACCCGCGCGCCGGCCGCCTGCGCTTCCTCGAGCAGGCCGGCGAGGCGCGCGTACTGGCGATCGTTGACGATGCTGGTGTAGTCCGGCGTCTGCGCCAGCGAGGGATAGCGCTCGCGCACCTCGCGCTCGAGTGCCGCGACCAGCGCGTCCACCTTCGCGGCGTGGCACAGCACGTAGTCGGGCGCGATGCAGGTCTGCCCGGCATTCAAGAACTTGCCGGCCGCCAGGCGCGCCGCCGCGGTCTCGATCGGGTAGTCGGGGGCGACGATCGCCGGCGACTTGCCGCCGAGTTCCAGCGTCACCGGCGTCAGGTTCTTCGCCGCCGCCTGCATGACCAGGCGTCCGACCTGGGTGGAGCCGGTGAAGAACAGGTGGTCGAAGGGCAGCGCCGAGAAAGCCGCGGCCACGTCGGGACCGCCCAGCACCACCGCCACGCGTTCCTCTGGAAACACGTCGGCGAGCAAGGCCTTCAGCAGGTCCGAAGTGCGCGGCGTCAGCTCCGAGGGCTTGAGCATTGCGTGGTTGCCGGCCGCGATCGCCGCCACCAGCGGCATCAGCGCGAGGTTCACCGGGTAGTTCCACGGCGCGATGATCCCGACCACGCCGACCGGCTGGTAGCGGATCTGCGAACGGCCCGGCAGGAACTGCCAGTCGGTGGCCACCCGCCGCGGCTTCATCCAACGCTTCAGGTGGCGCACGGCGTGGTCGATGTCGTGCAGCACCGTCATCACATCCGAGAGCAGCGTCTCGTGGCGCGAGCGCCTGCCGAAATCGGTCGCGACCGCGGCGACGATGTCCTCGGCGCGCTTCTTCACCGCGGCGCGCAGGCGCTTCAAGTCGGCCACACGCTGGGCGTGGTCCGGCACGCGTCGCGCATGCGCCAGGCGCTGGCGTTGCAGCAGCGGCGTCAGCAGATCCGGGGTCGCGCCGTCCATTTCGGCAGCCTCGTGCGTGCGGTTGCCGAGTATAGGCGCCGCCGGCGTCGAGGCCGTGCTCGGGCGCCGCACGCGCTGCCGCGATTCCCGTGAACGCGGATGCCACCCGGCGTGGCTTTCGCCAAGGCCCCGTCGCGTGTCTATATTCGCCCCGATGAAGATCGCCTCGTGGAACGTCAATTCGCTCAAGGTGCGCCTGCCGCACCTGCTCGACTGGCTCGCCACCGCGCAGCCCGACGTCGTCGCCCTGCAGGAGATCAAGCTCAGCGACGCGGATTTCCCGCACGCGCAGATCGAGCGCGCCGGCTACCGCGCGCTGGTCAGCGGCCAGAAGACCTACAACGGCGTCGCGCTGCTGAGCCGCGTCGAAGCCTGCGATCCCATGCGCGACATTCCCGGCTTCGCCGATCCGCAGCGGCGCGTGCTCGCGGCCAGCGTGGGCGAGCTGCGCGTGATCGACCTCTACGTCGTCAACGGTCAGGAAGTCGGCAGCGAGAAGTTCCGCTACAAGCTCGACTGGCTGACGGCGCTGCACGCCTGGCTGGCAGACGAGATCGCGCGCCATCCGCGACTGGTCGTGCTCGGCGACTTCAACATCGCCCCGGACGACCGCGACGTCCACGACGTCGCTGCCTGGCACGGACAGATCCTGTGTTCGGACGCCGAGCGTACGGCGCTGCGCGGGCTGTACGCGCTCGGCCTGCACGACAGCTTCCGGCTGCTCCACGAAGGCGCCGGCCACTACTCGTGGTGGGACTATCGCCAGAACGCCTTCCGCCGCAATCTCGGCCTGCGCATCGACCTCGTGCTGGTCTCCGAAGCGCTGCGCGAATCCGTGCGCGGGGCCGGCATCGACCGCGCGCCGCGCGCGCTCGAGCGCCCCTCCGACCACGCACCGGTGTGGGTGGACCTCGCATGAGGCCACCCGAGCCGTCGGTGCTGCTGGACGAGCAGGATTTCGAGGAGATCGACCGCCTGCTGGAGTCGCTCGGCGCCGACGAGGGCCTGCGCCTGGACGGCGCCCAGGGACTGCTGACCGCGATCATCGTCGGCCCGCTGCCGGTGGGCCCCGAACACTGGTTGCCGGTGATCCTCGGTGGCGAACCGCTGGGTGCCCCGAGCCCGCGGCTGCAACGCCTGCTCGACCTGCTGCTGCGCCTGCAGGGCAACATCGCCCACGGCCTCGACCTCAACAACTACGACCCGATCTTCGCCGAGCACGAATCCGGCGGCGAGCACAGCATCGATGCCAGCGGCTGGTGCCAGGGCTTCAGCCTCGGCGTCGACCTCAACGCCGAAACCTGGGAACAGCGCATGCAGGAAGACCGCAGCCTGCTCGACCTGCTCGCCCCGGTCGTCGCCCTCGGCGTCGACGACGGCGTCTTCGCCGAAGTCCGCAACCACGAACAACAACCGCTGTCCGAACGCGAACGCGACCTCGTCGTCGCCCAGCTCGGCTCGATCCTCACCGACGTCCGCCAGTACTGGCAGGAACACCCGCCCGAAGACAGCGCGCCGGCCGGGGCGACGCTGCACTGAGTCCGGTCGTCCACGAGGCTGTACGTGTCTGGTAGCCCGGTGTGCGGCGCAGCCGCTCACCGGGTACTTGCCGCGATGCCCGATGTGCGCGCCACGCACACCTCCTCACCAGTCCATCACGCCTGCCGACACCGCCAGCGGCACGTTCTTCAGCCGCAGTTCGCGACGCTCCCTGCTCCAGTCGCCGAGGCCGGCAAGCGCAGTCTCGCTGCCCGGCAACTCGCCTTCGCCGGCAGCACCCTGCAGGCGCGCCGCAAGGTTGACGTCGGCACCAAACAGGTCGCCGTCGCGGCTGACCACCACTTCGCCGTGGTGCATGCCGGCGCGCAGCGACAGCGCCTCGATCTCCAGCGCGCCGGCGCCACGCACGTAGCGCTGGCGCAGCGCGGCCAGCGCCGCCAGCGCGGTGTAGCCACCGATGTCGACGAAGCACACCGTCAGTGCCTCGCGATGACCGTCGGCAAGATCGCGTGCCGGCAGCAAACGCTCCACCAGTTGCCCGGTGCGCTGATCGATCAGATTGCGCAACGGTGCGAATCCCAGCGCCGTCAGCGTCCCGGCAATCAGCGCGCCGCGCCTCGTCGTCGCCGAAGCGGAAATGGATGCCGATGCCCATGAAGCCGGCCAGCGGGATCACCCCCAGCGCCACACCCGGGCCGAGCAGGCGATGGTGCGCGCGGGTGCTGCGGTCGAGCGCGGCATCGGCATCCTGCGACCAATTGCGCATCCCCGGCAGCAGGCGGGCCAGTCCCCGGCCCAGTGCCCGGTTTGCCCGTTCACGCCAGCGAGCCAGCGCCGGAAACCACGTCTGCGGCCGCGCTTGCCGCTCCATGTAACGGGCGACCAGTTCCAGTCGCGGCTGGCTCGGAAACGCGGCCAGAAAAGCCATCAGATCGACCGCGCCGGCCGCGCCGGCCGCAAAGCCAGCGGATCCAGCGCCAGTTCCGGCTCCAGCCACGCTCGCAGCACCACGAAGTACAGAGCTGCCGACGCACCGAGTGCGAGCGCGCGGCGCAGGCGCCCGAGGTCCACGTCCTCGCGACGGCTGATGCAGAGCACGACCGCCAGTCCCGCAGCGAGCACCACGCAGCTCAGCGAAAAACCTGCATCCAGTGCTCGATCGGCTGCAGCCTGTGCAGGCGCACCAGATGCCACCACGCCTTCAGCATCGGCAGCTGCGAGTTCGCCCGCGGGACATCGATCACCGGCAGCGTGAAGGCATACAGCGCAATCGCCAGCGTCGTCGCCGACAGTGCCAGCAATACCCAGCGCACAAGCGTGTTGCTCCCAACCCTGCCGGGCATGCGCCCGCTCCATGACATGGATGGCCCCAGTGTGCACCAGCCCCGCAGCCGTGCGCGTCTTCGAGCGGTTTGCAGGTACAACGGCGGGCGACCCACGTTGCAGCGTCCACCCAGCCCGATACCGCTATGCTGAGCCGTCCGAATGCCGCTGCTGTGGCCCAACGACAGATGCAGCGGGAGTGCCCCCGTCACCGCCCCGAATCGAGCGCGCGGATGGCGGATCATTCAGCAGGGGCCTGTAGCTCAACGGTTAGAGCAGGGGACTCATAATCCCTTGGTTCAGGGTTCGAATCCCTGCGGGCCCACCAATTCGCGTTTCCAACCCACTCTCCCCGCCAGCCCAAAAGCGCAGCCAGTGCGCACGGCTGCGGGTTCCTGCGGGTTATCGCGTGGACCTGGCTTGCCGCCGTCGAGGCCCAAAAGCCCGAAAAGTGCTCTCTACCCCGCCCCCACTCTCTTTCCCCCTGGTCCCCGGAGAGCCAAGAACCAAGCGATGAAGTTATCCACACGATAAAGATCAACCACTTACGCTTGGTTCAAGAGTATGAGTTGGACGGCAGACGTGGTTGGCCGGTTGGAGTCAAATTGCGGCCATGGGATGACGGCTTATCGTCGGCGGGCCGTTGCGCGCCAACAAGGCGTTGATCGTGAGCAACCAGAAGGAAGGCCTGTGTGGGAAGTTGAACCCTCCCACCATGACCGCATCCTTGCGACGAAACGTCAGATCGGCTGCGTTCCGCGGCACGCAAGGAATCTAGTGTGGTGTCCCAAAAATAATTTGAACTAAATGTAGCGAGATTTGTCTTTGTTGAGTAGCTGACGGAGACTCTCGCGATGGGCCAGAAAGGACGACCGGTACTTGGATTGGACGTCAGCACGGAGGACCGCGCGGAGCTGTTGTTGATGCTTGCGAAGCGCAAAGGCGCCGGTGATGAACAGATGCGTTGTCGAATGATCTTGGCATTGGCCGACGGCGAATCCAGCAATGCGATTGCCAAGCGCTTGGGAACGACTGCGCAGACGGTATCGAAGTGGCGTCAGCGTTATGTCGGTCACGGCATCGCCGGCCTGAGTGATGCGCCTCGCAGCGGCCGGCCGCGCACGCTGTTGGATGACAGGGTCCAGGATGTCGTCGACCGGGTGCGCCAGACCAAACCGAGCAACGCCACGCACTGGAGCGTGCGGCGGATGAGCAACGTTGCGGGCGTCCCGAAGTCGGCAGTTCAGCGAATCTGGAGCGCCTTTGGCCTTAAGCCGCATCTGGAATCGAGCTTCAAGCTGTCCACGGATCCGAACTTCGTCGACAAGGTGCGGGACGTGGTGGGACTGTACATGAGCCCGCCACAGCGGGCTCTGGTGCTGTGCGTGGACGAAAAAAGCCAGATCCAGGCGCTTAATCGCACTCAGCCTGGGCTGCCGTTGAACTGCGGTCATCCAGCGACGCGTACGCACGACTACAAGCGCAATGGCACGACATCGCTATTTGCGGCGCTGGATGTAGCAACTGGCAGGGTGATCGGTGCGCTCAAGCCACGCCACCGAGCGGAGGAATTCATCAGCTTTCTCAATGCCATCGACAAAGCGGTGCCGACTGACCTGGACGTTCACCTAATCATGGACAACTACGGCACCCACAAGACCGAAGCCGTGCGGACCTGGTTCGGAAAGCGACCGCGCTACCACGTCCATTTCACCCCAACTTCGGCGTCCTGGTTGAACTTGGTGGAACGCTTCTTCTCAACCCTGAGCGAGAACTGGATCAAGCGCGGCGCCCATGTCAGCACGACCGATCTCAATCAATCGATCCGCCACTATTTGGATCAACACAACGCCGACCCCAAGCCCTTCATCTGGCGCAAAAGCGCTGATGCGATCATCGAAGCAGTGGGTCGTGCCGCCGGCAAATTGGCTACGCTTTAATGATGACTACTTTTGGGACACCACACTAGAGCACCAAAGGAAGAATTGCTGGTTCAAGGTGCGGCTCGCTCCGGTCACCTGTATTGGCTCGGTGGGGCCGGGTATACACAGGCGGCTCCTAAGAAGTTGCACCCACGAGCAACGACGTAATGCCGGTTGCCAGCGCGATGGTGCGACTGCCATCGATGTGCGCCTGGACGGACCTACGGTTTGGCTGAGCCAACAGCAGTTGGCTGAGCTGTTCGGAAGCAGCCAGCAGAACATCAGTCACAACATCCGCAACATCTTTGATGAGAGGGAGCTACCACGCGAGGGAACTGTCAAAGGATATTTGACAGTTCGCCGGGAAGGGACGCGCGAGGTGCAGGGGACCGTCGAGTTCTACAGCCTCGACATGATCATTTCACTCGGTTTCGGCTGTCACAGCATCCTCGCTTCAGCGTGACAAGCGAGGTCAGATTTACCGCGGCGAATAGGCAGAAGAAGGCGTAGGTGATCACCGGCCGCACGCTGGACTGCAGGCCTTCAACCCAGCGCACGCCGCTGTCGCGGTTGGCGTAGTTGCAGACCTGTTCGGTCTCCTTGATGTCGGCGTTGATGTTGAGCTCGTCCAGCTTCTGCGTGTGGCCGAGCTTCTGCAGTTCGACCTGGCGATCGAACATCGCCAACTGGTGTTTGCGGTCCTCCTTTTCGCGCTGCAGCTTGAGGATCTCCGGGAAGGCGCTGGCGACGATGCGTGAGCATGGACAGGCCACGCGAAGCCAGATCAGTGCCGAGTGCTTCCGTGGCAAGGTGTCCAAGTCGCGCTTCGACGCCAGCCTCGAAGGACTGCTGGCCAGCACGCCGCCCAGGATTACCGTCGCGTGGGGTCAACGCGCCGATGGGGCGCCGGGCGCGCCTGTGCGGGTGTACCGGCTGGCGGCGGTGTAGCAGCTGGGGATTTTTTCGCTGATTTCGCCGCTGATGAATGGTCGCAAGTGCTTGTCACGGCGCTAATTTCGCTGATTTCGCCGCGACGTTCAGAAAGCAACCAACTTGGCTACACTTCGCAGTCCGATTCCGCAGTCACCAAGGCAGGCGATGGCGATCATCGAAGGCGAAATCCTGATGCTCGACGAGGTGGCTGTGCACCTGAAGGCCGGAAGGCGGACTGTCTATCGCCTTGCCTCGCATGGGCAGCCGGCCACCAGAAAGCGCAGAGGGTGACAGGGAAATGTCCAATCCGTTCTTCGATCAGCCGATCCTGAATTCGCCCTACGCGAGGCCTTCGCGGTACTGGGAGTTGGATTCGGCCGGCCAGCCGACTCAGGTCGTCGTGGAAGCGCGTCGCCAGGCCGACTTCATCACGCCGATCCCGAAGCCGCGCAAGCAGAAGGGTGCGGGCGATCAAGGGTCGCTGCTGTTCGATGAGGGCCAGGGGCTGTCCTCCGACAAGCAGCAGTACGACCACACGGCCGTCATCAATGCCGTGCGTGCCGAGGTGGACAAATGGCGCGAGCTGCCCGCGCCGGCATGGCGCGTCACTCCGGAAACCGCGCGCCTGTTGCAGCACTGGCGCAGCCACCGCTTCGCCGGCCTTCGCCCATTCTTCTGTCAGATCGAAGCCGTGGAGACGGCCATCTGGCTCACCGAAGTCGCCCCGCAGCTCGGCAAGAGCGGTCAGCGCTTTCTCGACCATCTCTCCAAGGCCAACACCGACGCCAACCCGAACTTGAGCCGTCTTGCGCTGAAGCTCGCCACCGGCGCGGGCAAGACCACGGTCATGGCCATGCTCATTGCATGGCAGACCATCAACGCCGTGCGCCGACCCAACAGCCAGAAGTTCACGCGTGGCTTCCTCATCGTCGCGCCGGGCCTGACCATCAAAGATCGTTTGCGCGTGCTGCTGCCCAACGACACCGAGAGCTACTACGCCAACCGCGAGTTGGTGCCCAGCGACATGCTGGCCGACATCGTCCACGCGCGCATTGTCATCACCAACTTTCACGCCTTCCGCCTGCGCGAGCGGTTCGAGGTCTCCGGTGGTGGCCGCCGCTTGTTGCAAGGGCGCGGCGGTGAAGAATTGCAGACGCTGGAAACCGAAGGCCAGATGCTGCAGCGCGTACTGCCCGAATTGATGGGGCTGAAGAACATCCTCGCCATCAACGACGAGGCCCACCATTGCTACCGCGAGAAGCCACCCGGCGAGAGCGTTGAAGACACCGAAGAGCTCAAGGGCGATGACCGCAAGGAAGTCGAGGAGAACAATGAGGCGGCGCGCCTGTGGATTTCCGGCCTCGAGGCGGTGAACCGCAAGCTCGGGCTGTCGCGCGTGTTCGACCTTTCCGCCACGCCGTTCTTCCTGCGCGGATCGGGCTACGCCGAAGGCACCTTGTTCCCCTGGACGATGAGCGACTTCTCGCTGATGGACGCCATCGAGTGCGGCATCGTCAAACTGCCGCGCGTCCCCGTGGCCGACAACATCCCCGGCAACGAGTTTCCGGTCTACCGGGAACTGTGGAAGCACATCGGCAAGCGCATGCCGAAGAAGGGTCGCGGCAAGGGCAATCGGCTCGACCCGCTGAGCCTGCCGGTCGAATTGCAGACCGCGCTGGAAGCGCTCTACGGTCATTACGCCAAGATTTTCGAGCACTGGCAAAGCAGGGGCATCAAAGTACCGCCGTGCTTCATTGTGGTGTGCAACAACACCAGCACGTCCAAGCTCGTGTACGACTACATCTCCGGCTTTCAGCAGGAGAACGACGACGGCACCAGCCAGCTGGTGGAAGGTCGCCTCAAGCTGTTCCAGAACCACGACGAACACGGCAATCCGCTCGCGCGGCCGCGCACCTTGCTGGTGGACAGCAAGCAACTCGAATCGGGCGACGCGCTGGACGACAACTTCCGCACCATCGCCAGCGACGAGATCGACCGCTTCCGCCGCGAGATCGTCGAACGCACGGGCGACGCGCACGCTGCCGACAATCTCACGGATGCGGAACTGCTGCGCGAGGCGATGAACACCGTCGGCAAGGAAGGCCGCCTGGGCGACTCGGTGCGCTGCGTGGTTTCGGTGGCGATGCTCACCGAAGGCTGGGACGCCAACACTGTCACCCACGTGCTCGGTGTGCGCGCCTTCGGCACACAACTGCTGTGCGAACAGGTCGTGGGACGCGCGCTGCGCCGTCAGTCCTACGAACTCAACGCCGACGGCCTGTTCAACGTTGAATACGCCGACGTGCTGGGAATCCCCTTCAACTTCACCGCGCAGCCCGTGGTGATCCCGCCTGAACCGCCGGTAGAGATCATCCGCGTGCGCGCCGTTCGCCCGGAACGCGACGCGCTGGAGATCCGCTTCCCGCGCGTGGTGGGCTACCGCGTGGAATTGCCGCAGGACCGCCTCAGCGCCGAGTTCAACGACGACTCGGTCTTGGTACTCACGCCGGAACTGGTCGGGCCGTCACGTAACGTCCAGGCGGGCATCATCGGCGAGGCCATCGAGCTGAACTTGCAGCACTTGGGCGACGTTCGCCCCTCGACCGTGCTGATGCACCTCACCAAGCACTTGCTCCTGAGCAAATGGCGGGACGTGGGTGACGCACCGCAGCTTCACTTGTTCGGGCAGCTGAAGCGCATCGTCAAGCAATGGCTGGACACTTGCCTCGTGTGCAAGGGCGGCACCTTCGCGGGTCAGTTGCTCTACCAGGAACTGGCCGACAAGGCCTGCGAACGCATCACTGCCGCCATCACCCGCGTGGAACTGAAGCAGGGCCGCCCGGTGAAGGCGGTGTTCGATCCCTACAACCCGGAAGGCTCAACCCGCCACGTCGCCTTCAACACCTCGCGTCAGGATCGTTACGAAACACTCGGCCCGCCACCGAAGAACCACGTCAACTGGGTGATCCTCGACAGCGATTGGGAAGCTGAATTCTGCCGCGTGGCCGAAGCGCATCCGCGGGTGATTGCCTACACCAAGAACCACAACCTCGGCCTTGAGGTGCCGTACCGTTCTGGTTCCGAAACCCGCAAATACTTCCCCGACTTCATCGTCAAGGTCGACGATGGCCACGCCCCCGACGATCCCTTGCAGCTGATCGTCGAGGTGAAGGGTTACCGTCGCGAGGACGCGGTGCTGAAGAAGCTGACGATGGACACCTACTGGGTGCCTGGCGTGAACCACTCGGCCAAATACGGTCGCTGGGCCTTTGTCGAGTTCACCGACGTCTACGAGATGCAGGACGACTTTGCGGCCAAGGTCAAGGAGCACTTTGAACGCATGATCGACGCCGCCGCTTTGAGGAAGGACGCCTGAGATGGCCACCAGCAAGAAAACCCCGATCAGCGTCGAAGCGCTCAAGCACGATGAAGCCACGCGCAAAAACATCCCCACGGCGGAATATCAAGCAGTGCTCGCCAAGGCCGAGCAGGCGCCGGTGCGCGTGGCGATGGAGCGGCGCAACCACGATCTCGATCCGCAGTTGGTGTGGCGTGGCAAGGACGGGCGGGAAGACGCCAGCCTGGTGGTGCAGGCCGCGCCGCTCTACATTCAGGAGAAGGTGCATCCGAAGGTGCTGGTGGACGACCTGCGCCGCCAAAGCCAGCGTCGGCGCGAGGCGCAGGCGCAGCAGCAGATGGGCGCGATGGTCGACCTGTTCGCCGACTTCAATGGCCTGCCCAGTGAGGCCGCACGCACCGAGTTCTACCAGCACGACGCGCACTGGGCCAACCGCTTCATCCTCGGTGATTCGCTGCAGGTGATGGCGAGCCTCGCCGAGCGCGAGGGCTTACGCGGCAAGGTGCAGTGCATCTATTTCGATCCGCCCTACGGCATCAAGTTCAACAGCAATTTCCAGTGGTCCACCACCAGCCGCGACGTCAAGGACGGCAACGCTGATCACATCACTCGCGAACCCGAGCAGGTGAAGGCCTTCCGCGATACCTGGCGCGACGGTATCCACTCCTATCTGACCTATCTGCGCGACCGGCTGACGGTGGCGCGGGAACTGTTGACGGACTCGGGCTCGATCTTTGTGCAGATCGGGGATGAGAACGTGCATCGGGTAAGGGCGGTGATGGACGAGGTGTTTGGGGAGAGCAATTTCTGCGCGATTCTTGTTTGCAGGAAGACAAGCAGCCTTAACAGCCCTGCCGCGCGGGTAAACGTCTTGCCAGGAAGTGCCGATTTCATCTTGTGGTATGCGAAATCGAGCTCTGTGAAGTACAGGCAGCTTTACGTTTCAAAGTCGCTTTCTGGTGAAGGTGGTGACCACTATCGGCTTGTCGAACACGAGAACGGCGCTCTACGTCCGCTTAGCAAGGTTGAGATGATCGACCCAGAAACGCTGCCGGAAGGCAGCAATGTCGTTCGCATGGACAACGTCGTTTCGCAGGGGTACTCAGAAACACTGTCGCAGCCGCTGTCTGTCGAAGGTCGAGAGTTCCGGCCGGGATCAACGTCTCATTGGAAGACGACAGTTGCCGGTATGTCGCGTCTCGCTCGTGCCAACCGGTTGTCCATCACCGGAAGGACAGTGGCGTACAAGAGGTATTTTCGCGACTTCCCCGTGATGATGGTCAACACGATCTGGGAAGATATCGGTGCAGACGCTGACAAGACCTATGTGGTTCAGACCCCGGCGGCGGCGATTCGAAGGTGCATCCTCATGACATCAGATCCCGGCGACCTCGTGCTCGATCCGACTTGCGGCTCCGGCACCACCGCCTATGTCGCCGAGCAATGGGGCCGCCGCTGGATCACCATCGACACCTCTCGAGTAGCCCTGGCGCTGGCGCGCGCCCGCATCATGGGTGCCCGCTATCCGTTCTACATGCTCGCCGACAGCCGCGAAGGCCAGCAGAAGGAAGCCGAACTCACGCGCACCGCGCCCAGCAGCAAGCCAGTCCAGGGCAATATCCGCCAGGGCTTTGTCTACGAGCGCGTGCCGCACATCACGCTCAAGTCCATCGCCAACAACGCCGAAATCGACGTCATCTGGGACAAGTTCCAGGCACTTCTGGAACCGCTGCGCGCTGCCTTGAACAAGGCAGTTGGCCGACAGTGGGAGGATTGGGAAATCCCGCGGCAAGCGGATGCCAAGTGGTCGGACGCCGCCAAGCAGGCACACGCGAACTGGTGGCAGCAGCGCATCGCCCGCCAGAGGGAGATCGACGCCTCCATTGCCGCCAAGGCCGATTCCGAGTTCTTGTACGACAAGCCCTATGAGGACAAGAAGAAGGTGCGGGTAGCCGGGCCGTTCACCGTGGAGAGCCTCTCACCCCACCGCGTCCTGGGTGTCGACGAAAACGACGAACTCATCGACCACGTTGCCGAAGCGCAAGCCAAGTACGGCCGCGACTTCAACGCCATCATCCTGGAGAACCTGCGTACCGCGGGCGTGCAGCAGGCGCGCAAGGCCGACAAGATCGACTTCACCGCACTTACACCGTGGCCGGGCGAACTGATCGGTGCCGAGGGGCGCTACCTCGAAGGTGCCGACGAGCGCCGAGCCGCCATCTTCATCGGCCCTGAATTCGGCACCGTCACCCGCGTCGATCTCGCGGCCGCCGCCCGCGAGGCGGCCGAAGCCGACTTCGATGTGCTGATCGCCTGCGCCTTCAGCTTCGACGCGCACGCCAGCGAACTCGGCAAGCTCGGCCGCATCCGCGTGCTGCAGGCGCGCATGAACGCCGACCTGCACATGGCCGAGGATTTGAAGAACACCGGCAAAGGCAACTTGTTCGTGATCTTCGGCGAACCCGACATCACCCTGCTCGACGCCGGCGAGACCGGCGAGCCCGGCCAGATGCGCGTCAAGGTGAACGGCGTGGACGTGTTCCACCCCAACAGCGGCGAGATCCGCAGCGACAGTGCCGATGGCATTGCCTGCTGGTTCATCGACACCGACTACAACGAGGAGAGCTTCTTCGTTCGCCACGCCTACTTCCTCGGCGCCAACGACCCCTACAAGGCGTTGAAGACCACCCTGAAGGCGGAGATCGACGCCGATGCCTGGACCAGCCTCAACAGCGACACCTCGCGCCCCTTCGACAAGCCCACCTCCGGGCGCATCGCGGTGAAAGTCATCAATCACCTGGGGGACGAGGTGATGAAGGTTTTCCGGGTGGTGTAGCCTGCGATTCATGGAGTCAGTTCGATGACCAAATCCGCATGAAGACGACCTTCTGCCAGCCCCGGTTCACCGGGCAACGGTTCGACGAGCACACGCTGCCGGTGGAGGTGGCGCGTGACCTCGCGGCCTACGAGGCCTTGGTCATCGATCTGGCGAAGCACCTCTACAAGCTGGAAAAACCCAAGCGCACGCGTGCGCCCAGGGGCTTTGCGGCCAATTTCCGACTGGATATTCAGGAGATCGGCGACGGCAGCACCAAGCCGCTGCTGGCAGTCGTGATGTCCGGCATGTTGGCTCTGTCCAACGCGGAGCCCAGCCATTTCGAGCGCGCACGCGATCTGATCGCCGAATGTGTCGCTGCCCCGGATGGCCGCTTGCCCGAGCTTTTCCCGAAGGAACTGCTGAGCCACTTCAACCAGTTTGGCCGGTCTCTGCGCGATGGCGAAACCCTGGAATTGCCACTGCCAACAACCGGGAACGCCGTGCTGACTGCCGAGCGCCGCAAGAAACTGGTGTTGGCCGCCAGCGAGGAATACGAACGCGAAGTCGAATTGCAGGGCTATATCGGCGAGGTGGATTGGGAGAAGTCGACGTTCCGACTCCGTCTTGCGGACAATAGCCAGACCATCGTTCCGCTGCTGCCTGCATTTCGCGACGATGCACGCGAGTACGGCGGACGCTCGCGTCACTGGGTCATCGTCAAGGGCGTCGGAACCTTCGACGCGTGGGACCGTCTAAAGCGCATCCTGTCCGCCGAATCGTCGGAAGTCGTGAGAAACGTCGAGATCGCCAACCGCCTGGATGAGCTGACGCAGCTTGCGCCGGGCTGGTTTGAGGGCGCGGGCTTGGCGCCGGACAGGGAACGCTTGTCGCAGTTTTCCGAGCAGTTGATCTCGTCGTATCCCGACAGTCTGGTGCTGCCTGCCATCTTCCCTACGCAGGATGGCAACCTGCTGCTGGAGTGGAATGCAGTCGGCGATCCTTCACTGGATGTTCGGCTCGCTGACTTCTCGGGGAGCTATCACGCCTTCGATGACGACGGCGCGGACATCGAGCGCGACTTCCGCCTGGACGGCGAACAGGGATGGAGCGAATTGCACGCTTTCCTGAGCGCAAACATCAGGAAGCGCCAGGCATGAACGACGACACTTTGCTGCTGCGCCAGGTGCATCCGCAGTTCTTGAAGGACGATCAGCTCACCAGTCAGGCCTTCTTTCCGTTTCCGAAGGACAACGGGCGGTTGTCGGTGTACGACGGCGATCAGATCTCGGCGGAAGCGTCATACCGCCACTACACCGAAGCCTTGGGCTTCCAGTCCCAAGGTGTTTGGGCCGTGTCCGGCGCTGAGAGCGCCGGCGTCGGTTTGGCGCATGTCCCCGATCCGCTGACCGAATCGCCCGCCCACGCCGTGATCGACTTTGGCCAGCGACCGGAGAAGGAATGTCGCAAGCTGGCCAAGCGACTGCGCGACCACGCGGTCCAGCGCGGGTGCCTGCACGCGGCAGGCGACGCCGCCTAGACGATGGACTTCCGCATCGCCGACACCTTCACCGATAGTCTCGCGCGGCTCACCGGCGACGAGCAAAAAGCGGTCAAGAGCACCGCCTTCGACTTGCAGCTCAATCCAGCCAACCCCGGCATGAGCTTCCACAAGCTTGACCGTGCCAAGGACCCGCGTTTCTGGTCGGTACGGGTTGGTGCCGACCTCCGGCTGATGGTGCACAAATCATCCAGAAGCCTGCTGCTGTGCTACGTCGATCACCACGACAAGGCCTACGCGTGGGCTGAACGACGGAAATTGGAAGTACACCCGACCACTGGAGCGGCGCAGTTCGTGGAGGTGCGTGAGCGCGTGGAGGAAATCCGCGTGCGGAAGGTGGTCGAGGTGGAAGCGCCGACGCCGCTACGCGCCGAATCCGCCAAGCGCACACCCAAGCCCCTGCTGTTCGCCCAGACGCCAGAGCAGTTGCTGCTCGGTTTCGGTGTTCCGGCGGAATGGTTGGATGAAGTGCGCGGCGCGGACGAGGATTCGCTGCTCGATCTGGTCGACCATCTTCCCGCCGAGGCTGGCGAAGCCCTGCTGGAACTGGCGACCGGCGGCACGCCCAAGGTGGCACCGGTGGCGGTGGCCCTGAATGCCGATCCCTTCGAGCACCCCGACGCGCTGCGCCGCTTCCGTGTGGTTGCAAACGTGGAGGAACTGGAGCGCGCCTTCGAGGCGCCGTGGGAGAAGTGGACGATCTTCCTGCACCCGGATCAGCGTCAGTTCGTACAGCGCGACTACAACGGCCCGGCGCGCGTTTCCGGCTCGGCGGGCACCGGCAAGACCATCGTGGCCCTGCATCGTGCGGCCCACCTCGCGCGCGCCAATGTCGATGCACGGGTGCTGTTGACGACGTTTTCTGAAGGTCTTGCAACCGCACTGCGCGCGAAGCTGCGACACCTGATCAGCTCGGAGCCAAGGCTGGGCGAGCGCATCGAAGTCGCCGCGCTGGATGCCGTGGGCCTGCGGCTTTATGAGTCCAGTTTCGGCAAGGCTCGAATCGCGACCGTCGCCGATGTGAAGGCGCGACTGGCGAAGCATCGCGCGGGGGCATCCAGTTCGCGCTTCGGCGAGACGTTTCTGTTAGGCGAGTGGCAGCAGGTCGTCGATGCGTGTCAGTTGGAGACGTGGGAGGACTACCGAGACGTCAAGCGACTGGGGCGCAAAACCCGATTGTCTGACGCACAGCGATCAACGTTGTGGTCGGTGTTCGACGCAGTCCGTCAGGAACTGAAGGTTGAAGGACTGGTCTCGATGGCAGGTGTCTTCACGCGGCTGGCGAGCGAAATACCCAAGCGCAAGCATCCGCCGTTCGAGCATGTGGTGCTGGATGAGGCGCAAGACGTGTCGGTGGCCCAGTTGAAGTTTCTGGCCGCCCTGGGCGGCGCGCGCCCGAATGCGTTGTTCTTCGCAGGCGACCTGGGCCAGAGAATTTTCCAGACAGCGTTCTCGTGGAAGTCTCTCGGCGTGGATGTGCGCGGACGGTCCAGATCCCTAACCGTCAACTACCGAACTTCGCATCAGATTCGTGCGCAGGCGGACCGGCTGCTCGGTGAAGAGATCGCCGATGTGGATGGCAACACCGAGTCCCGCAAGGGCACGGTGTCAGTGTTCAACGGCCCCGCGCCCAGCGTCCGCGAGTTCAAATCGAATTCGCTGGAGATCGAAGGTGTCGGCGACTGGCTCAGGGCTCAAACCGAGGGCCGACTGGCCCCGCATGAAATCGGCGTGTTCGTTCGCAGCGCCGCTGAACTGGATCGCGCCGAACAGGCTCTGCAACGCGCGGGGTTGCCCTTCGTCGTGCTGGACGAAAAACTGCAATCGGTGACCGGGAAGGCATCTGTCGCCACCATGCACTTCGCGAAGGGCCTGGAGTTCCGCGCTGTGGCGGTCATGGCCTGCGACGATGAGGTCATCCCGCTGCAATCCCGCATCGAGAGCGTGAGCGACGAGAGCGATCTCGACGAGGTCTACGCCACGGAGAGGCATCTGCTCTATGTGGCTTGTACGCGGGCACGCGAGTTTTTGCATGTGTCCGGCGTCTCGCCAGCGTCAGAGTTCCTGGGGGACTTGAAGTCGTAGTGCACCACAAACTGGCGCACGACAAGCGTCGATTACTGGGTGGTGGACGCCATCTCCCTGATCCACGCTTGCAGCGCGCTCAGTTGCTCCGCTGTCTCGTGGCAGGTCTGGTAGTTGGTGGCAACAGTCCCGGCGACGGCAGAGAGCGCAATGCCTGCGGCGGCCGCATCAGTATCTCGGGCGGGCTCGGGCAGTGCACCGGCGGCGGCAGCGTCGTGCAGGCGCACAAAGCCACGGTTGATAGTGCAAGCAGCATCGGCTTGTACGGGCACATAGACGGGTACCTCCTTGATGATGGTGTCGCCCTTTTCGCGGACGACACGAATGCGGTCGACGTACTCGGTGACGACCGTGACGGTGGCTTGTGCCTGCTCCTCGCGGACAGCGGTGGCCTGTAAAGCTTGTTGCTGGACGGCGGCATCCCACTGCGCTCGAACGTGGCCCGCGCCCTTGACCCAGCCGAAGCCGACCAGGGCGAAGCCGAGCGCCGCCAAGGCCAGCAGCCGGTACGGCCACGGAATCACGCTCACGATGCCTCCCCGATGCACTGCCGATACTCGGCCTCACGCCGTTTGGCCAGTCCGCCGCACTGCCGCGCATTGGCGGGCAGCGCGCAATCTTTGCCTTGGAAAAATCGCCAGCGCAGCAACTCGGAACACGCCCCGACGTAGTCCTCGGCGTTGAGTTTCTTCACCAGCGTGGACTTGCAGAACGCATGGCTGCCGACGTTGTAAGAAAAGCTCACCAGCGCGTCGTACTCGTGCTGAGCCAGCGGCACAGTCACGCATTGCTTGAGCGCACCCTCGAACTGCTGCACATCCGTGAGCGCCCGAGCCAACGCCTTCGGCGGCGTGGTGGTGTCGCCGAGCTTCACCCCTGTGGTGGCGCCGAAGCCAATGGTCGGCACATCGCCTTTGAGCGGGATAGCCGCGCGGTCGGTATAGCCCTCGTGCAGCAAGATGCCGACCAGGGCGGCGGCGGACAGGCTAAGACCGGCCACCGCCCTGCGCACTGCTGAAGTGGGCGGCGGGATCATCGGTACATCCCCGGCTGCGCCACGATGCGGGCAACCGTCGCGCCGATGCTGCAAGCAAAGGCCAACAGCACAAACGCGCCGCGCGGCAGCACGTCGCCGAACAGAGGCACCACCACTTCCGCCGCCGTGAGGGCAGCTGCCACAAGCGAGAATCGGATGCTCCAGGCACGGCGCAGAACCTGCCGCCAGTCGTCGAGCAGGCAGAGCTTGGGTTTCATTGCGGGCCTCCCAACAGCTTGAGCTTGATGGCGGCACCGACCAGCAGCGCGGCCAGGATGCCGGTGGTGATGACCTTCACCGTGGTTTGCCACGCTGTGCGACGGGCATCGCGCCACGCTTCCAGGAGGTCGCGCAGTTCGCGGATGTCCTTCGCCGCGTGTCCGTTTTCCAGCCCAAGATGGGCGAGGCAACGCTCGGCGCCCCGTTGGGCAGCGATGTTCAGCAGCTCATCAAAGTCCTCGTGCCGCAGCAGCAGCGTGGATTCGATGGGCGGTACATCAGTTTCTTCGGTCATGGTCGGTCTCCAGAAAAGACGAAACCCGCCCAGCGGGAGCCGGAGCGGGTTTCAGGGGTAAGGCGAAAGGGGTGCGGCTTAGATGTCGATAACTTCCAGCGGCAGAGACGGCGCTTCGCCTTCGATGACGCCGTCGCGGACGAACACGGTCTGGCCCAGCGTGGCCTCGCCACGTCCGTGGACCAGTCCGCCGCCCGGCAACGCGATCACGGCGCGGCTGGCGTCGACCTCGACCACGATGCCGGCTTGCAGCGGTGGATCAGGCAGCAGCTGTCGGAACTGCCGGTAGAGGTTATGCACGGCATTCCACTCCGAGGGTTTGCCAGACTTCCGGGAAGCCCGCCTCGATGCGCGTGGACCGCACCAGACCGAGCCGCGATACGCTGCCGTCCCGGTACTCGACAAAGGTGCCGGGCTCGACGATGCCGGTTTCCGGCAGTACGGGCAGACGCAGGCCCACTTCGAACTGCTGGCCGGTGTCGGCCAGGATCGCAGTGCCACGCTGGCGCGCGGCGACCGCCTCGGTGATCAACGCGTCGACCACCATCGGCGCGATCACGATTCCGGCCGTGCCGGTGCGCGTGACCTGGCCGAGCACGCCCGCGCTCTGGCCGGATACGAACACCCGGTTGTAGGCCGGCTTCTCCAGCCAGCGAATGGATTCGCGCGAGACCGCGTCGACCGGCAGGATCAGGTCAGGGGTCACCGCATGCCAATCCCAGGGAGCCACGGGATAGCGGTGGCGCACGCGCAGGATCGCCGCGGACGGATGCGGCATCAGATATCCACCGGGCGCCTCGGCAATGGCGGCCAGCGCATCGATCCAGGTGCCCTGGTGGGCGAACACGCCTGCAGGCACATTCCAGTCGGTCAAACCCCAGTCGATGGTCCAGCCCAGAGGCACGCCGTTGATGGTGAGTACGTCATCCATCAACTGCCGTGCGGTTCGCGGTTGTGGATTGGCGAACGACATCACCGGCGCGTAGGGCGCGGCCAACACCGCGGTGCGCCCGCGCCCGGACAGACGCAGGCTGGCCTCGCCGAAGCTGCGCTCACGGGTCAGGTTCTCGGCCAGCACCCGGAAATCGGTGCCGTTGACGTGGGCCACCAGTTCCACCGGCGGCGCGCCGTCGGCGGGCGCAATCAAGGCTTCGGCGATGGCGGGTAGCGTGGCCTCGAAGCCCCACGCCCAGGAGTCGACGTCGAGACTCAGCGACAGCGAGATCACCGGTACCGGCACGCCATCCGGCCATCGATGCAGCGTCACATGGTTCAGCACGACATAGACCCTTCGGATCGGAACAACGACCGGGTCGTCTTGGCCCGGCCCTGAATGGTTTTCGCAGACGAACAGCAGATGGCCGTGCGCAGCCGCCAGTGCTGCAAAGCGCAGGTTCGGATTCGGCGTGTAGCAGGGAACGAACGGTGGATCGGGGTCGTCCGGGCGTACCGGAGGGCGCCCTGGCGGCGGTCGCATGGCGCTCTGCCAGCGCGCGGCCAACCGGCGGCGCATGGCCGCGGCGACCTGGATCGCTTCGAAGAAGCGCAGGCCCGGATAAGCCTGGGCCACGTCGAAGCGACAGCTTATCGGCTGACGACGATCTCGCAGGCCGTCCTCATGGCGCACGCGACGTTCCATCGCGTCCATGCGGGCGGCATTCGCATAGGCCACCGGGCCTGCTGTACGCAGGTGGAGCGATTCGCTATGCGGAACCCGGAGCGCGCCCGGCGATTGCTGGACTGCACCGTGAAACCGCGTCGTCGCCGATACCGGTGCGCGCACCAACGTCGCCGCGCGCCACGTGGTCACATTGGCCTCGTGCGATTGCCCCGGTTGCCAGGACGCGCGCGCCTGCGACGGGTGGCTGGCCGGGGATGCGGTGCGGTGCTCGGCGCCGTCCTCGAACCCACGCCCGCGTTGCCAAGCCGACCCGGTGCTGCCCACCAGCGGACGCGCGGCTCGTGACGCGTAGCGCGCCTCGGCGATCAGCTCCATCGCCGGAAAGGTCGCGACCAGCGTCGCCGACGCATTCGGAATGGCCAGCGCTTCGAACCGCAGCGCCGGCAGCGTGCCGACCAGCTGTGCATCGAGCGGCGGATGCGAACCGGCCGGATCGCCACCCAGCACCAGATGCGCGCTGCCCGGTGGATGGGCAAAGCGCAGATCGACAGCCGCCATCGGTGATCACCCCAGCAGGCCCGTCAGGATGCGGGTGTAGCCGCCCGCGTACAGGGTCGTGGTCGGCAAGCGCAGCTCGCCGGTCCCGTTGAGATCGGACGCATCGCAATCCCAGGCCAGCGCGCCCATGCCATTGACGATGCGTGCCCAGGTCACCTCGCCCGTGGTCAGGATCAGCGCTTCGTTGGTGGGTGTGATTTCGAGAACGCCATCGGCAACCGTGCCCAACGGCTCATCCAGCACGATGGAGGCCAGCAGCGGCCCCTGCGGCGGCGCGCCGAAGCTCGGACGCGGACCGGCGTAGAGATGGGCGCGCGCCTGCTCGATGCCGAGCGCCAGGAACGTAATGACGCCCTGCAACCGGTAGTTGTTGAGGTCGTTGGAGATCTGGATCACGCCGGGGCTTCCGTCATCGGTTCGGCGCGCAAGTTGTCGGCGATCACCGCGCGGAAGTTGTGCTTGTGGTCGTAAGCGATCACGACGTAGCGCGGCACCTCGCTGATCCTGTCGAATCGATAGACACCGGTGACCGCGTCGCTCCAGGTCTCGCGCACGACGGCGTAGGTGCGCTCATCGAACAGCAGGACCCGGCGCGACACCGGACGGTCGTCCGGGACACCCTTCTCCTTCACCGTGCCGGTAATCTGGTGATCGCCGGCGTAGTAGTGGCTGCGCGTGCCGGTCAAGCGGTGGAATGATCGGTGCGAGAACCGCAGCAAGGCGGCCAGTTCCGGCACTGGCTGCGTGCGTCCCACGTTGGCGGGCAGCGCGCGGTAGTGTGCCGGAGGGACGTCTGGCAACGCACTCGGCACGCCGCCGGCGACGCGATGCACACGCAGAGTCAGGCCGTAGCCGTAGATGCTCGGCCGGAAGTTCGCATAGTGCCGCTTGTAGCCTTCCCACAGCACGTCGCCGTTTTCGCTGATGCGGTACTGCCAGACACCGTCGACGCCGCGCTTCACGTCGATGCGCAGCGTTCGGCGAGCGCCGGTGCCTGCCCAGGATGCAGGCGCGTGCGCAGTCAGTTCGAACTGATTGCCGTGGGCATCCCAGAAGCTGTGATGCCATTGCTGCGCCCAAACGGTCAGGCGGTGGCCCTCGTAGGTGCCCGCCCCGGTCCATAGCCAGAAGCCAAAACACGTCGAGCTGTAGGTCACCGCCATGACTTCGGCGTCGATCTCGAACCAGAAGTCTCCCGCGACCTCGGCCGCATCGATCCGCCAGAAGTTCTGTGCGTGCGTGAACACCAAGTCGACCGCTTGCGCGCTTTCGTTCCAGGCTGCGGTGATGCCGCCAGCCCCACCATTGCTGGCAAAGGCCGCAGGAATACCAGCATCGAAGCTCTGATCCAGGGGATAGGCCACGGATCAAGGCCTCCACGGCCCCGTGATATCAAACGCAAAACCGCTGGTGTTGCCCTCGTGGGCGTAGTCCAGCTTCACGATGAGGAACTTGCGCCCGGGGTAGCCCAGGACCTGGTCGATCAGCGTCATGTGCGCGTAGGGCTGGTTCTGATGGATCCAGTACAGACCGGGCAGCATCCCGCGCAGGTGGCCGGTACTTTCGCGCAAGTAGATCGGGTGCAAGATCAGGCCGTAGTCGGGACCGTTCGGGAACGGGATGGCGCCCGAGCGCCCGGAGATGTTCTGGTTGTTGCCATCGTTCAACGAAAACAGGCCAAGGCGCACGTTGCCGCCGACCTGAGTGTAGTCGCGCATGCAGACCTTGCCGGTGGTCTCCAACGAGTGCGTTGAATAGGATTCCTGGTTCGGATAGCTGTAGGGCCACGCACTGACGCTGTGATAGCGATCCGAGGCGGTCAGGAAGGACGCGTAGTTGTCCCCCGGCTTGTAACTATCAAAGTCGGTGAATGTGTAGAGCACCCGGCGATCACCACCCCAGCCGGAAGCGCACGCCAGGAAGAACCCGCGGTCATCGCCTACCAGCACCCAACTCCGCGCATCCGCGCCATTGTCGCCATAGGTCTCGGCGGTGTTGTTGCGCGCGAAGTACCACTTGAACCAGCCCGAGTACATCGACGTGCCGCTGCCCGATGGCAGTTCGTTGGCATTCGGGTTCGCCGGATCGAATGGTGCGCGCGCCCCGACAAAGGTATCGACGTCGACCATGTCCTCGGCCAGCGTCACTCGTCCGAACTTCGCCCAGGTGGTGGTGTAGCCCTCCGGCAAGCTGTCATCGACACGCAGGAACGGGCGGTTGGAGAGCGGATTTGGGCTGCGGTACGCGCGCTTGTTCTCGCCGGTGAAGGCGATCTCCAACCCCAGCGGCGCGAACTTGGCGGTGATGCCGAGCACCGTGGTTGCGGGTGAGGCCGGCTCACCCGAAACGCTGAAACTGATGCTGTTTGCCGTGATGGCGGTGATCGTGAACTCGCCGTTGTACGCCGGCTCCTCGCAGCCCTCGATGCGCACCACCTGATCGACCATGAAGCCGTGGCCCGAACTCATGGTTGCGGTGGCGGTGATGTCGTCGCGGGTCAGCCCGAGCACGGGTTTCAGATTGAAGCCGTTGACCAGCAGTGCGTCGAGCATCGCCGTCAGGCTGCCCCAGTTGTTGGTCAGCACCGGCGCGCCGACCATGTTGCTGTGCATCCATTTGACCTTGTTGCTCACGAGTTAAGCTCCTGGGAATCAGTTGGCGTCACGGCCGATCCACGTCGCCGCGCACCAGCAAGGTGAAGGCATCGCGGGTGACGGTTTCCGGACCTTGCTGGATGGTGCGCACGACCCACACCGGGAACAGCGCGCCGATGGTGTTGAACCGCAGCACATTGCCGGCCGCCCAGCCCGATCCCCAGCCGAGGGCGCGCAGCGTGAAGTAGGGTTTCGCTGTCGCTGGGTTGATCGGCGCGAGATCGTTGGCCGTAGTGCCCGTAGCGATCACGCCAACGTGCTCGCCGATGACCTGAAACGCCGTGGTGTTGGTGAACTGGACGGCCCAGCGTTCGGTGATGGCGCCCGCGTTCGTCACCGTGATCGGCGCCAGCACGTCGTTGAACGTCGCGGTGGCGGCGTTACCGGTCAGTGCGTCGGTGAACGCGCCGTTCCACGTCGCCTGATCGAACAGCGTCGACACGTAGGCGCGGAGATCGCCCGAGACCAGCGCGGAGGAAATACGCGAACCGGTCGGATAGTCGTGCGTGATCTGCCGGGTGAACGCCAGGCGCCCGGAAATCTGCACGTCGGACACTTGCGCCATGTCTTCGATGCGATGCTCCACCGTGACCGGCTGAGCGAGGCCGGTGACGCTCGTGAACGTCACCAGCCCTGCTTCCAGGTCGACGGTGTATCCCCCGGTGATGACCATGCCGTTGGCATCGAGGAGGCGTACGCGCGAGAGGCGCACCCGGTCGCAGTCGACGACCTGGCCGGCGCTGGCGGTGAACGGACCGACCGTCTCGGTATGGCCAATCACGGCAAAATCGCCCATCCGAAAGATCGGCACGCGCCCGTCCTGCGGCAACCGGACCGGATCGAGCCCAATCAGATCGGCATCGAGCGGCAGATAGGAATACGCGACCGCGTTGTACTTGATGGTGTCGGCGAACACCGGCGCCGGCTTGAACACTTTGGGCACGCCATCGAGCACGACCACGCCATCGGGATCGAACCAGGACTCGTCCTCGTTGCCCGCAGCGATCACCCACGATCCGAACCGCGCGCGCACGACGCCGGTCTCGTAGTCGATGGCGCCGGTAATGCCCGTGCCAGCGATGATGCCGTGGTTGTCGGCGCTGACATTGATGGTGCCGCCGGTCAGGCGCGTCGCCAGCAGTTGCAGGCTCGACGGCCGCACCGGCGAGGCCGGAATGCGGAAGGTGACTTCATCGACCGGCGTGCCATCGAGACTGGTGAGCAGCGAGCGAAGACCGACCGTGGGACTCTGGGCAGGCACCCAGGCGGTGAGCGTCACGGCGCCCGTGGCGTAGTTGATCGCACCCGCCAGCGTCGCTGCGCCATTGACCGGGTTCAGGTCGTAATAGAGGCTGCCCAGACGGTCGAAGTAGGTCTTGCCGCCCAGCGTGAACCCCACACTGCCCGGCACAATGGGTTCGGCGAAGCTCGGCGTCAGATCGAGCGCCAGGCCGCTGGCGGTAAACGGTTGGGTGACGCTGTTCGAGGTGCCTGCCGCGCGGTAGCGCACCTTGGCCCAGGCTGAGTCGTCGATGGGCATCGCCGCGCCGGCGGTGATGTACTCCCAATGCGAGAACACGTTGCGATAGACCGGAACCAGGGTGCCATCGGCAAGGCGCGTGAGTCCGATCTGGGTCACCAAGTAGCGCGCCACTGGAATGCGAACCGTGGTGTCGGGCAGAAAGCGCAGCACCCCGGTGGCGTAGTTCACCGTGCCGTAGACGAGCCCTTGTGTGTCCTTGAGGTTGCCGTTGCGGTCGTCCCTGACGATCTTGATTGGATCGACCGGGCGTACCAGTTGAAGTTCGGCCGGCGTGGTCGAGATGTAGTCGAAGGTCTCGATCAGCAGGTTCCACTCCAGTTCGACCGTCCCCGGAATCAGACCGTCGAACTCCACCTCGACGTCGATGCGACCACTGCCATCGCGCATCGGCGCGTGGAACTCCTCCTCGGTCGGCGGGCCCCAGGTGTAGGCGACGTTGTAGGTCTGACCACCGGCCGGCAGCGCGGTCGGCGTCAGCTGGATCAGCCCGGACTGGTAGTGGATAGTGCCGGTCGCCGCGCCGGTGATGTGTCCTGCGCCATCGTCGGTGGCGGTGCGCGGCGCGCCGTCATTCCAGGTGATGGTCACGGACTGCGGCGTGATGCCGGCTTGTGCCAGCTGCAGCGTCACTGCCGGTGGCGCGATGGTCTGGTCGGATCGGTTGAAGTAGTTCGCCTTGCCGCCCCAGGCGTAGACGATCTCGCTGCCGACATCGGGCAGCGCACCCACGGTCACGGCGACCGTGCCGGAGCTGTAGTTCACGGTGCCGACGCCGTACTCCGGGCTGCTGCCCTTGAGCACGCCCGCGCTGTTGTCGCGGAGGTCGTACCACTTGCCCTGCGCTCGATAGCTCACCTGCAAAGTGCCGGGCGCGGGGCTCGGCAGGATGGTGAGCACGTAGTTGTAGGCGCGGTTCTCGATGTCGACGCGCACACCCGCGGTGTCGGCGACGCGGATCGGCGCGGCGGCCGGGCGGAAGGTGATGGTCTTTGTGCCGCCGTAGTTCGGCGCGCTGGTGGCCATCGCAACCTGGCCGCGCGCGTAGTTCACCGTGCCAATGACCGTGGCGCCAGCCATCAACTGGCCGCCGTTGTCGGTCAGTGTTGCGCCGCTGACGCTGATCGACAGGGTTCCGGGTTGGATCGCATTGCCGACCGACAGGATCGTGGCGGCGCTGAATCCAACCGACGTCGTGTAGCTCACCGTGCCATTCGCGGACTCGACCAGGGCTTCGGACGTGCCGCCTGCGGTCAGATCGAGCAGTGGCGTTTCGGTCTGGGCCGAGGGCACCAGTTGGGTGAAGATGCTGGTGACGCTGGCCGCGACATCGCCAATCGCGATCGGTTGGGTGGTCTTGACCACGCCGCAGTACTTGGCCGCGTCGGCGACCACGGTGTCGCGCGTCTTGGTCTTGCCCGCCACCATCGTGAACAGGCGATCTGGAGGCGAGCCGGGGAAGTCGAAGCGCAGCGCGTCCGACAACTCGCAGGTGACCACCACCGCCTCGTAGTCGACGATGCCACTGCCTGAGCCATAGCTGAAAGTTCGAGTCTCCGACGCCACGCGGGTGACACGGATGTACTGCGCAAACTCGTTCGCCAGTCCCTCGTTGGCGACCAGGTACAGGGTCTTGCCAATGGCCGGCAGTTCCGCGCCGACGCGCTGGAACAACTGGATGCTGCGCTGGCCGGTGATGTGGTTCTCCAGCAGATAGCCGTTCCACAGCGAGCCCTTGTTGAGATACGCCTCGATGCGGTCTCGCGCATTCGTGCGGCGGTCGAACACTTCATCGGTGGAGAAAATCGTGACCGCGACGCGTGGATCGCTCGGCGCTTCGGCCACGATGACGTTGCCGCCCAGATACGTGTCGGTGGTGTTGGTCTGGATGCTGGCGAACACCTTGCGCAGGTTCACGCGGCCACCGGCGCGATCCATCTCCGAGATGTCGTTGAACAGCGAGTTGCTGGCGCCATCGACGATGACGGTTGAGGTGGGTGCGCCGCCGCCTTCGGCGACGTCGTCCATGACCTGGCTGGCAACGAGCTTCACGTCGCCTACGAGAATCGGCATGTGGGTCCCATCAGGTTCAGAGCTGCAGGAAGCGCAGCGTCAATCGGTAGCGGTCGGCGTCGGATCGCGCCGGGAAACCCAGTACGGGCTCGGCTTCGACGCAAACGTCGGCGTGGCGAAACGCCACCTCGAAGGTGCGGCCATCGGCCAAGTGCAACTCAAAACGCCCGTCGTCGAGCGTCAAGGGCAACGCCGCCCACTCATGCAGCGTGGCGACGGTGGCGCGCGTCACCCAGGCCATGTCGCTGGGACCGACCAGCGTGATCGGCCGCCCGGCCTGCCGTGTCGCCGACTGCACCAGCAGTGCGCCGGTGATCAGATAGGTGGTCGTCGCCACGGCCGGCGTCCACGCATGCTCATCGGCCCACAGCAGATCGTCCGGCAGAGTCAGAATCTGGCCGGATGAGAGTTGGCGCAGTTCCATGGGTCAGCTTCGGGATTGCGCTTCGCGCAGCAGATCCAGCAATCGCGACTCTTCGCGCGCGGGGATCGTCGCGTTCACCGTGCGTGCTCCGCTCGCCAGTTCGACACGAATGGTCTTGCTGGGCGGCGGCGCGTCGTTCCAGTCGAGCCGCGGTGTGCGACGCGGCCGAAAGCCTGACGCCGCCACATCGTCGAAATCGGTCGGCATGTTGCGCAATGTGGTCGCCACCCGCGTCGATGCGTCCGGGCTAACCAGTCCGCCGCGCGCGAAACCCTGGACCTTGGTGGCGATCTCGCGCGCTGGAGCCTTCATGGCGTTGATCGCGGCGAAGAACCCCGCGCCCAGCCGTTTGACGGACTCACGGCTGACCACGTACTCACCGGGCGTCAGCATGGCCGGCACGGTGTCTGACTTGGCCAAGCCGCCGCGGGCGAAGTACATCTGTCGTTCGGTCTCGCGTTCGATGTACTCCATCAGTTGGCGCTCGAGATCCACGCCAGCGATCTGTGCTTGCGCCATCGCCGTGCGCCAGCGTCCCTTGATGGTGTCGACCGAGCCTGACTCCAGGCTGGTCAGCTTGCGGACTCGCAGCAGTCGCTGGAGATAGTCGCGGTCGTGGAACGCCTGGATGTCGATGGGTTGAGTTCTCAGGCTCTGGTTTCCGATCGGAATGATCCGATTCGCCCGCTCCATATGCGCCCGGCCGATCCTCGCGCCCTGCAGGCCAAGCTCGATCAGCTTCAGTGCCTCGGACACATCGCGATTGACCTTTTGCGTCGCTGGCACAGGCTTCGGTTTCGGAGGCGTCGCGCCGGGCGAGCCCACGGGGCTCGCGCCAGCGGGACTCGATGACCAAGGTCCCGGCGAACTGCCCGGCACGAAGCCGCCCGTTGCAAAGCGCGCCACACCCGAGAGCTTGCGCAGCGTCGCAGCGCCGTATTTGCGCACGGCGGCCTTGCGAATGACGAATGCCCCTGCATCCAGCGCGCGCGGCACGGTGTCGCCGTCGCCAGAGCCGGGAACCACGCCCGACTTCATCCGCGAAAAGGACAATACGGAGCCGCCCTTCGCGTAACCACGCGCGACCGGCATCCCGGATCCAACCAAACCACCCGCAGCATTCTGCTCAACACGCTTGACGTAGATCGTATGCGTCGAACTGGTGTTGATGCCATTGAGAGACTGGATCTCGCCCCTGGCCTGGTTGGCGTTGGTGCTGATCGCGTGCTGTGACTCGGTCCTGATCTGGTCGAGCGCGCGGATCTGGCTGTCGACCAGACGCAACGAGGTCTGCGCTTTCTCGGTGGCGACTTTCAAATCGATCTGTCCGGTGCGATCCGCATAGGTCTGCAGCGTTTCCAGCGCCGACTTGGCGCGACTGATATCGGCGTTGACCAGCAGCGTCTTGCCGTCCTTCAGTTGCGCCTCGAGATCGCGCAGTTGTGCATGGGCCGCCTTGAGGTCGGCGTCGATGCGCACCAGGTAGGCCTTCTCGCGCATGGCCTCTTCGAGTTGGCGCAGCGCAGCGTCGAGCTTGCTGCTGTCGACATCGATGGCGAACTTCAGCCCAGTCTCCAGTTGCGCCTGAATCTGCTCGATCTGCGCCAGGGTGCCGCGCAGCGCCGCTTCGATCTGCCCGCGGGCGGACGTCGCCTCGCCGGCGGCCTTCTGATGCGCGCGACCCTCGCCTTCGAGCGCCTGGATCGCCAGTTGTTCGCTCTCGCGCATCGCATCGATGGCGGTCTTCACCGCCTGCTTCTGCGTGACGATGGTCGCGTCGCCGTCCTTGACCGCTTTGGCGGTCTGCGCGGCCAGATCCTGGGCCTGTTTGGCGTACTGAATGGCCAGTTCGAACTCGCCCTCGGAAATCGCGGCCCGTGCTTTGCGCTGCAGTTCGGCGACCTGGGTCAACTTGTCCTGATAGGCCTGGTACTCGCCCATCGTCGAGCGTTGCAACTCGCGAATGCGATCCTCGGTGGTCTGCGACAGCGCGCGCTTCTCGTCCTCGATGCGCCGAATCTCGGCCAGATGGCGATTGGCCTCAGCGTTGAGTGCGTCGACATGGCGCACATAGTCGGCCGCAGCCTGGGCCAGCGCCTGCTGCTTGGCCGCCAGGATCTCGTTGTCGACGCGCAGGGTCGCTGCGCGGCGCGCTTCGTCGGTTTCCGCCTGACCTTGTGCGGCGACCCGTCGCGCCTGGCCCTCCTGTTCGATCAAGCGCAGCGTCTCGGTGAGCGCTTGGGCGCGCAGATCCAACTGCTGCTGCATCGAATCCACCAGCAGTTGTGTGGTCTCCTTGATCAGTTTCGCTTCGGAGGCGTTCGACTGCTCCAACAAGACTTGTTTCTGCGCGTAGTGCGCCTGCGTGCTGGCCAACTGCTGCTGCAGCGTCGCATCGACGATACCGGTCAGGCCCCGATAGGCCTCGGTGATGCCTGAGATCGCTTGTGTCGCGCCTTGCTGCGCCGCAGTCACCACCTGTTCGATGGCGATGATCTGATTCTTGAGCTTGTTGAGGGTGGCATCGATGGCCTCGATGCCGCGACCGACCGCTTCTTGCGTTCCCTGGCGCACGGCTTCCAGCCGCCGCGCCATTTCCTCAGCGCTGGCGGCTGCCGTCGTCGCCGCTTGCTGCACGGCCCGCCCAGCTTCGGACGCATCGACATACATCTCGCCGAAGATGGCGTTCATCTGCCGCAGTCGCTCCTCGTGGCGCTGCGTGGCGGCCGCGATGGTGTCGCTGGTGAAGATCGCCGCAAAGCGCTCCCAAGAGAACTTCAGCGTCTCGATGCCGTTTTCCAGCACCTGGACCATGCCGATGCCGGCCATGCGTACCACTTCGAACTTCTCCGACAACCACGTGCCGATCTCCCATCCGACCAGCGCTGCGGCCAGCACCGCGAAGGCGGTCTTCAGCAGACCTGCCGTGGCCACCGCCGCGGACAGCGACAGGTTGGCGGTAGTCCATGCCGCCGCCGTGGACGCCGCTGCGGTAACCGCCGCCGTGCCGGCCAGTTGCCAGCCGGTAATCAACGCCGGGATCAGGCGGTAGATCAGCACCGCCAGCCCGATCTCGGCGATGACCTTGAGCCAACCCATCACCGTCTCGAAGTTGCGCGCCAACCAATCGAGCGCGGTCGCCAACTTCTGCGTGATGCCGGTCGACTCATCGACCTTGGCGATCCACTGGGCAAACGCATTCTTGAGGCGCTCGAACGCCGTGCCGACCGTTACCGGTAGCTGCGCGTATTCCGCGGCGAGCTTGTCCTTCTGCGACATCAGCGCGTTGACGACAACGTCTGCTGTCAGTTGCCCCTGCTCGGCCAGCTTGCGCAGGCGACCGATCGGCACGTTCAGGCCATCGGCCAGCGCCTGCGCGAGGCGCGGCGAGTTCTCGACCACGGAGTTGAACTCTTCGCCACGCAGCACACCCGACGCCAGCGCCTGACCGAACTGCAGCAACGACGACTGCGCCTCCGACGCCGAGGCGCCGGAGATCTTGAGCGCCTGGCTGATCGACTCGGTCAGCGACAACGCCGTCTTCTGCTCGCCGCCCAGTTGTCGAACGGCCTGCTGCAACTTGCCGTACAGCGTCGACACCTCGGCGAGCGGCACGCCGATGCGCTGCGCAATGGCGAAGAGTTCGCCCTGCGCGATCACGAACTCGCGCTGGCCAGCGGTCGCGAGCTTCAAGCGTGCCACCATCAGGTTCCATTGGTCGGCAACCTGCACCAGTTGCGTAACCTGCTGCGTGGCCCAGGACACGCCGACGAACGCCAGCAACTGCGTCTTTGCACGAGTCAGCTGATCGCCGAGCGCCGCGGTTCCCGCCTTGAGCTCCGCCATCCCCTGCGCAGCCTTCGCGCCCGCAGTCTTCGCGGTCGCCGACATCTCATTGAACGAGCGTTCGGCCGAAGAAATTGCACGTTTGAGGCCCTCATCCGCGCCCTCCAGGGCGACGAGGAGGGAGATGCGGTTGGGCATAAAGGCGTTGGCCGTCTACGGTTGTTGCGATGGACGTGAGTGATGAAAGCGACCACCACGGCGAACGCGGCAATGAATGGCCTCGTCTTGTAACTTCGATTGCATCTTCGCTCTTGCTTTTGTGCAACCATTGCACAACACTAGAGGTATGCCAACGATCCATCGCCTTGCAAGCATGACCATCCGGGTGAACGTGCCGGACCATCGCCCGGCCCATGTCCACATCGTGCTGGCAGATCGCCGGGACGCGCTGGTGTACCTCGGCACATTGGAAGTGGTGAGCCGCACGGTACGCGTTGCCGAGATCGCTGAGGCACTGGCTTGGATCGCAGAGAACCGAGAGGCTGCCCGCAAGGTGTTTGAGGAGTGCAACCCATGATTCACGACCCGCAGCACACCCTTATCGAGACCAGCGTGACCGGGCCGAATGGCCTGCGGCTGCGCTTCGCTGATGGCGAGGTCTTCGAGGTTGATCTGGCCGCAGTCATTCGAACTCACCCAGCGCTCGCAGCGCTGTCCGACCCAGCCGTGTTCGCTGGTGCGAGCGTCGACGCACGCGGCGGCTACGTGGTGTGGGTGCCGGATGATCTGGAGATCGCCGCCGACAACCTGCGCAATATCGCGGTTGAGCAGGCAGGTGGCATCGGCCACGAACGCCTGCTCAACTGGATGGCGCAACACGGGCTGACCCAAGCACGCGCGGCCGATGCCATCGGCATTTCGCGGCGCATGCTCAACTACTATCTCTCGGGCGCCAAACCGATCCCGAAGACGGTATGGCTGGCGTGCCTCGGTTGGGCTTCCAGCGCGGCGGCGTAGTGCTTCGCCCGAGCGCGTCGGCTTTCGAGATCGGACGATTCACCCAAGCCGGCCAAGCTCACGCTCAATCGCCGCAGACATCGCCGGCACCTGCCTCGCAATTACCGCATACACATCAAGCCGCTTTTTGATGGTCACTCGCGGCACTAGCACGGCGATTGGTACGTCGGCGCCGCGCTTGAGTCGCCCGCCGCCGGTCGCGCGTCGATGACGGCGTTTGTATGGCGCGAGCGTGCGGTCGTACTCGCGCTGGTTCTCGGCCATCAGCACCAGGTTTCCCCGGGCATTGCGGATGAAGTAGGCGTTGCCGCCGCGCATCAGCGCGGTGACGTGCGCTTTGAAGGCTTTGCGTCCGACGCGCGCGTAGAGTGGGATCAGCAGCTTGCCCTGGATGGTGCCACCGGACTCGTGGATGCCGATCCACGGAATGCGCGCGCCGATGTGCAGCGCTGGCAAGCGGCGAGTGTCCCGATCAATGACCTTGGCCGTAAAGCTGCGCGGGAAGGAGCGACGCACGACCTTGAGCTTGTTCGCGACGTGGCTTTGCACTTCGGCTTTGATCGCCGGCGCCTCGGCACGCATGGCGGTACCGACCGCCTTGCGCACCTTCTCGCGCAGCTCGCCACCCCATTTCCTCAACTTGGCGCTCGCCGCGGCGCTGTCGAGCTTGATCTTGATGCGCATGGGTCAGCCCAGGTCGGCCTGCTTGCGTAGCGTGTCCTCCAGCCGTTCAATGGTCTTTGACTCGCCGCGGGTGCCGAGGAGAACGAGATTCAGCAGGCGCAACTCGCGCGTGGCCTCCGCCCGATCAATAGCCCGTAGAAACCCGCGCAGCTGGCCGAGCGTCATCTGCAGGATCTCGTCGAACCCATGCCCGCCCGCGATCAGGCGTTGGGCGGCGTCGAACCAGCAGTCCCGCTGGCTGCCGCGAGGGTCCTGGCGCTGTCGAACAGCGTCTCGATCCGTGGGATCACCCGTCGGGCGAAAAAATCCGCGTTGACCTCGACCACTTTCGCAGCCAGCAGCAAGGCGTCATCAGGCGCGAGTCCGTCAACCCATGCGCGCGTCTTGCCACTGCCGATGGCGACCGCATCGAGCAGCGAATCGCCATGCTCGGCGAGCAGTTGCAGCCAATCGATCGGATCGCGCTGCAGGTGGCCGGCGAGGCCGCCGACTGCCCGCAGCATCGCCGGCAGCTGGCCGACCTTGATCGGATAGAGGATGACCGTATCGCTGGCCACCGACACCTTGGTGCCCTGCGGGATCAGTCGTTCAAGCTCATCGATCGGTGTGCTCATGGTCGGGCCTAGATCTGAACGATTTTGCCGAACTGCCCGAGCACCGCATCAACCGGCTTGGTGTTGTCCGCCAGCAGAGAGCCCTCGAGTTCGAACTTGTTGTACTCGTCAGAGATCAGGTTCAGCTCCTTCAGCGGGTCGAACGCCACCCGATAGAGTTCAACCAGCACCTTGGCGTTGCCCTGCGCGGTGTTGAGGCCCTCCAGGCGCAAGAAGCGCTCGGGCAGTGGCTGCGTGAAGATGCCGATTTCGGTGGTCACGCCGAACCCGTAGCTGGCCTTCAGCGGAGCTGTGAACGGCACAGGCGTCGCGGCGCCGTCATCCAGCCGCAGCAGTTGGACCGCGCCGAAGTCGAGATCGGCGGTGTAGTCCGTGCCGAGCACCAGCGTCTTCGCCGGTGTTGCGCTGTCCTTGAGCACGAGGGTCGACACCTTGGGATGGGCCAGCAGGTAGCGATGGCCAACAGCCAGCGGAGCGCCGATCGGCTCGACCTGCACGGTGCCGCTCTGCGTGTCGATGTGGTTGCCGTAGAGCGCCAGGGACAGGTTCTCCTTGGTGAACTCCTCGATGGTCAGCATGATCGTCGCCGACTTCTGCTTGACCATGCGGTGATCGAGCGTGCGCTGGCCGGTCTGCGATTCGAAGTGCTCGAGCACATCGGTCTTCAGCGACAACTTGAGTTCGGCGACGTTGCCGGGCGAGCGCACTTCGATCGGGTTGCCGGCCGCGTCGCGCCGGCCAAGGTAAACGCGGCCCTGGAATGAGGCATAAGTGGACATGAGGACTCCTGCCATCGGCGCGAAGCCGATGGATCTTTGGGGTTGGAGATAAGTGGCTCAGCCGAGCTGCGAGAGATCGCAGCTCAGCGTTCGGTAGGTGATGCGGTAGCGCTGCGGGATGGCCGCCGCGGTGGCGTCGGCGTCTTCGATATCGAACTCGGCGTCGATCTCCCGGACTCCGAGCGCCAGGCCGGCCAGGTTCACATCCAGCATCACCGCGGCATGCGCAGCGGTGAGCAGTTCGTCGGCCTCCGTCTCCGCGACCAGCGGCGGGATCGCCCGGGCCAGTGCAGTGATGCGGACCGTGAGTTCGCGCGTCACCCGGTCATTGGCGCGCTCGGTGATTTGATCGGTTTCCGGAAACAGCACCAGCGCCGGACAGTGCTCGCGCTCGATGGCCACCGTGGGGGACCGATGGACGCTGGCGTCATGCGCGGCGGCCACCACTCCAAGCACGCCCGCCAGGCGCTGAAGGATCTGCTCGCGGATCGAGTTCACAGCGGATCACAGGCGCGTGAGCTTGGTGCGCAACTCGGCGCCGTCGCCGACCGCTCGGATCTCGCGCACCTGGTAGCGCTGGCCCTCCAGTTCGACGGTCTCGCCGGCCTTGAGGCCGAGGAAGATCGTGCTCGGGTAGCTGATGGTGGTCTCCTTGCTACGGCTCAAGTTCTCGAGAATCGAGTCATCGGGCGCGCGCAAGCCGACATGATGGACCAGCGGCATGTCGGGCGGGTTGCGCAGCCAGGTGCAGCGCTTGAGCAGACCCGCGTTGGCGGCGGACGCATAGACGCGACCGACCAGATCGAGAGGTGGCGTGAGCTCGTTCATGCGGTCAGCTTCACCAGTACGCCGGGGCGGTGACACATCGGCAGCGGATTGCTCTGCGTGTGCAGATCAGTACCGCGCTCGAACTTGCGTGGCTCCTGCTTGGCATAGAGCGGCTGGCCGAGCGTGTTCACCGTCTCATTGAAGTCGGCCGGCGCCACATAGGTGGCAAAGGTGTCGACCGTGCCGAGCGGGAAGCAGTGCGCTTCGCCGGCGGCGATGAAGCGCCGCGTGCGGCCCTCGACGTCGGTGGCCTGACCACGGTATTCCTCGAAGGTCAGCCCGCCGAAGGTGAAGCCGGAGCGCAGGTCCTGGACCAGTCCCGCGCCCTGCTGCCAGTTCTCGAAGGCCTTCTGCACCTTGTCGTGGCCGGTGAACGCGTCGAAGAACTCGGGGCTGCAGAGCACGTGGGCGCCGGTCATGATCTCGCCACGCAGGCTGTCCTCGATGTGCCGCAGCACATCGGCGCACTTGGCCTTGATGTTCGTGGTCGGCGTGGTGAGGGCGAAGCTGATCACCTTGGGCGTGATGTCGAACTCGGCGTAGAGGTCGTAGAGCTCCGACCCATCGGAGTCCAGAATCACGCCCTTCAAGGCGCCCATGCGCAGATGCTCCAGCGTGATCGCATGCTTGCTGCGCATGGTCTCCAGGTGCTGCGCGATCACGTTGGCGACGGTCTCCAGTTCGGTCTCCGACCCGAATCCGCGAATGCCGTTGACCTCCTCAGGCAGCACCACGTCATCGTGCGGAATGTGCGGCACGACGAACGAGCGCATCTTGCGCTTGCCACGCACGCCCACGGTGCCCGGTGAGCCGGGCGGCAGCGTCGGCAATAGCGCCAGGACGCCGTTACGCTCCTCGACCAGCACCTGGCGAAAGCGCACCGATTTCTCCGGCATCAGCCGCAGGGCTTCCAGCTTGCCGTAGCGATTCGGGATCTGGTTGATGGCCGCCGTGAGGTTGGCCATCGAGAACGCGGGGTTGTGAAAAGGGTTCTGCATCTCAGACTCCAGTTCGGACCAGTACGCCGAGCGCGCGCAGTTGCGCCATCGCGGTGGCTTTCTGTTCAGGGGTGATGGCGGCGGGCCACTGCAGCGCGCGGTCGGACACGATCGCGTGGCGACAGACCATCAGTGCATCGCGCTCGGCCAGGGTGGCGTCGGCGTCGACGATGAGCACGCCGATCGCGACCTTGGTGCTGTCGCTGGCGGCGGGGGCGAGGGCCTTGATGGTCCCGGTCGGGGTGAACGCGACCACCGCGCCGAGGCGTAGGTTGGATCCGGCGGCCACGGTGACCGTGTCACGCGAGTACGACTGCGGCGCTTCGAACTTGAGCAGATCGCCCAGGTTCTGACTTTCGAGGATGGCGGGCATGGGTCAGCCTTTGCGCAGTTTGGCGACTGCAGCGAGTACGGGGTTGTGGGTGGGCGAGGCGGCAGCGGCCGCGGGATCCGAAGGCGTGGCGCTCGTCCGATGACCCATCGGCGGCAACAGCGAGCCGATCTCGGGGCCTGCGGCCAGTTCCGACAGGAGCGTTCGTCGCACCTGGTCGACACTGGCGTTGGCGTCGAGGAAACCGAGCGCCCGATCAGCGCGACCGGCCAACGCGCACATTTCGACGATCAGACGCGCGTCGGCGAAGCTGCGGGTGACTTGGGCCGCGGCAGTCGGTGCGGCAGGCGCAGAGGGCGTCGCCGGCGCCACCTCGACCTTCTCGATGTCCTCGTCGGGAACGTCGATGGGCTCCGACACGTCGGGCTCGGCGGCGGGTTGAGCCGGTTTGTTCGGAAAAGGAATGTCGTTGGGTACGGTCGACATGGTGATGTCCTTGATTGTGGGGGTGGGGGTCAGCAGTGCGGCGTGGTGCCCAAGCCGGTTGACTGGGCGCGAAAGGAACTGGGCGAACTCGGCCAGCGTGTCGTCGAAGCCGCCGACCGCGTCGGCCAGCCCGGCGTGCACCGCGTCTTCGGCGAAATACAAGCCGGCTTCCGTCGCGCGAATGGCATCGCTGTCGAGCCCACGCATCAGTGCAACGTGGTCGACGAACAGGTCGTAGAGCCGATCGACTTCGCGCTTCAATCGAGTCAGCGCTTCAGGCGCCAGCGCGGCATGCGGAGAGAGATCGGCCTTGTACGCGCCAGCGAGGACCGGCGTGTAGCGATAGCCCTGTTGCACATCGCGGGCGGACTGATCGATGTGCATGGCGATCACGCCGATCGAGCCTACGCCCGCGGTGCGCGTGACCACGACCCGATTGGCGGCGGCTGCGATGGCGTAGGCCGCCGACAGCGCGGAGTCGACGGCCACGGCCCAGACCGGCTTGTGCTGCGCTAGCGTGCGCACGTGCTCGGCCAGTTCGAATACGCCGCCGGCTTCTCCACCGGGTGAATCGATCTCGAGCAGGACGCCGCGGACGGCCGTATCCACGGATGCGGCTTGAAGTCGCGCCGCGAGTTCGGAGTAGCTGGTCAGGCCAGACGCTGCTTCCAGTCCGTTGGTGCGTCGGACCAGCGTGCCGAATACCGGGATCACGGCGATCGACGATTGCGTGCGCACACTCGGCGCGATGACCGGCTCGAATGCTGCGACGCTGACCTGCGGTGCGCCAACGCGTTCGCCGAGCACCGCGAGCAGGACATCGAGTTTGGCGCGCGCGAGCAGCAGTGGCGTGCCGATCAATCGGCTCGCCAGATGGGGAAGGAACATGATTCAGGCGCCTGGGGTCGGGGTGGCGTCGGACAAACGCTCGGGGTCGCGGCGCGGATCGGTGTCGAGCACCAAGCCGAGTTGATCCGCGCGCTGGTTGTCGGCGGCGATCTCGCGATCGATGTCTTCGGCGTCGTAGCCGAATGCGCTGATCGCTTCGGAGCGGCTGAGAAGGCCGGAGCGGATCGCGATCTTCACCGCGTTGAACTCCTTCTGCGGATCCACCCATTGCCAGCCTTGCGGGATCCACTTCACCGCCTGCACTTCGCGCTGCCTGCGCGTGTAGTCAGCGACCGGCAATGACCCTTCCAGCACGACCTGGGTCATCCACGCCTTCCAGATCGGGCGGCACAACTGGTGCACGATCACGCCGTGCTGGATCGCCTCGACCCGGCGCCGAAACTCCAGCAACCCAGCCCGAATCGAGCTGTAGTTCACCTGGGTCAAGTCGCCGGTCAGTTGCTCGTAGGTCACACCCATCGCCGCCGCAACCGCGCGGAACTGCATGCGCAGGAACTCGGCGTAGCTGGCGCCGACATCGGCCGGCTGGCTGAATTTGATGTCCTCACCCGCCTCCAGGATCTGCATCGTCCCCGGCTCCAGACCCGCGAGCGCGATGCCGTTCGCGTCCGGCAGGCCTTCCCCTATCAACGGGTCTTCGGGCTGCACGCGCGTGATGAACCCGGCGAACATCGCCGCCGTCTTCTTGCGGACCAGTTCGGCATCGTCGTATTGGTCCAACTCGTTGAGCTTGACCAGCGCGCGAGCCAACCACGGCTCGCCGCGGATCTGTCCTGGACGCAGCGGACGAAACAGATGCACGATCTCGTGCGCCGGGACGCGCACGGTGTCCGAGCCGCTGCTGGTCGACATCGGCGCCAGCGCCCCATCTTCAGGATGCTGTCGGTAGAGGTGATAAGCCACGCGGCGTCCGAGGGAATCGAACTCGATGCCGGCGCGAATGGTGTTGCCGCCTGCCGTGCTCGTGTTCAAGGTCACCGGCAGATGTTCCGGTTCGAGCAGTTGCAGTTGCAGGCCGACGACCAGACCATCTTCGGGTCGCCGTGGACGCAGACGAATCAGACACTCGCCGCCTTCCAGCATCGCCCGGCACGCGAGTGCCTGCAGCCCGTAGAAGTCAGTCAATCCTGCAGCGTCGGCCTCACCGACCCACGCCGACCACAAGCGATGAATAGCCTCCCGCAACGTCTGATCGGCCACCATCGACTGCGGCTTGATGCCAGTGCCGATCGCGTTGGACACATAGGACTCCAGCGCAGCATTCGCCCAGGCATTGCGCCGCGCGATGTCGCGGCTCTTGGCGCGCAACTCGGTCTGCGTCGCCAGCATGGCGGCCACGGCGCCCGGGTTGCCGGGTGACCAGGCCAGCGAGCGTCGACCCCGGCCAGCCGCGTCATGCACGGGAAGTCCGAGCCACTTGCGGGTGGTGCGCGCAACGCTGGCGAACCAGCCGCGCGAGGGGCGCGCCATCACAGCCCCTTGCTGGTTGTCACGCGGATCTGCCGAGGCGCGCCGGGCCACAGCCCGCTGTCACGTGCCTGCTCAAAGAGCCCGCGTTTGACCTCGCGGATCGCCGCCTTCAGCTCCTCGACCGAGCGGTACTCGACCATCTTGTCCTCGAAACGCACGCGACTCTCGCCGCGCGCGAGGGCCTGCTCAAGCGCAGCGAGGTGATCGTCGGTGTAGGCCATCAGGCGTACACCACGATATTCACTTCCGCCGAATCCACCGGCGTGCCGCTGGTGGTGACGACCGACAGTTCGAGCGATTGCGCCGTCTTGGCGTCACCACGTACACGTGCGATGGCCAGCTTGATCGACGTCTGTTGCCCGCCATTACGCGCGAATGCCTGCCAGCAGTAGTCCGCGTTGGGCATTGCCGCCTGGAAATGAAGGCGATAGCGACCGACGCCCTGGCGTTCGACCCGGGCGATGTTGAAGCCGGACCGAAGCACGGCGACCTGCGCTTGCGTCGCGAAGCAGGCCCAGGCCTTGGCCACGCCGGGATGTCCCGGCGTGACCACGGTCTCACCTGGCGGAAGGCGCCCTTCGAGGGCGCCGATCCGCTGGCGAGCAGCCTTGAGCTCGAGCGCAATCCGCGTGGCCAGACTCGCGATGTTGCGAACGAGGCTCATCGGCTCAGGCCGCCAGCGCGTCGCGGAACACGACGACGAAGTCGACCTCGGTGTCGCCGACCGCCTCGGCGGAGACCGCGCCGATGTTCTGGCGGGCCTGCGCCTGGGAATCGACGGTCAGGTCCTGCGGCTCGTCATGGCGCACGCGCGACTCCAGCGCACGGGTCAGCGCAGCGATGCCCGAGGCGTCGCCGGCCAGCGCATCCTGGAGTTCCTTCAGCGTGTCGAAGGCGCCGTCGGCACCGCCCAGGATGTCAGCCTTGAGCTGGTCGAGGCGGCGGACGATGCCGGACGCGGAGAAGGTGGTGCTGACCCCGTTCGGGTTCTCGTCGTCGATGATGTTGAGACCCGGCGTGACATCGATCAGCGCGCGGACTTCGTTGATCGCGGCCACCAGGTTCGACTGGTCGCGGGTGGTGAGTTCGGTGGGATTGCCGAGGTCGCGGCGGATAGCCTTGAACTCGGCGGCGAGTCGGAGAATCAGGGATTCGATACGGGAGACGAGCGACATGGGTGTTGGTAGTCCTGTGGTGTGGGGTTGACGATCCGGCTCAGCTTCCGCCCAGCCAGCGACTGCGAATCAGGCGTCGGCCCGTTCGCTTCGTGGCTGCGGCGGCCCGGTCGGCCAGATCGGCGACCGGGAGTTCGGTGGATGACGATTCAGCGGAGTGATCCGGCACGCCCAGTTGGCGCTGCAGTTCGATCCAGTGGCGTTCTTCGAAGCGATCAAGACCTGCCGCAGCGGCAGCGGCGCGCGCGTACACCAGGCAGTCCAGCGCCTCGTTACGTTCGCGCAGCTTCTGCCACTCACGAACCGCGAAGCCGTTACGGTCGCGCCGCGTGACCAACTGCTCGGCACAGAGTTGCTGGACGAACTCAGCGTCGACCTTCGGCAAGTGGATGTAGCCCGGCGGATAGGCCACGTCGCCCTGCGCATCGGTCTCGACGGTCTTCTTCAGACACGTCGTGATCTCGAGCTTGGCGATGCCGGTGGCCACCGCGTAGACCTTGATGCCGCGCTTGAGCTTCTTGCCGCCGATGCTGACGTCGACCGCGGTTGGCGTACCGATCAAGGCGGCGCCCCGAGCCACGCCCTTGACTGCCATCAGCCGCGCATCCTTGCGGGCGCGGACAAAGGCGTAGACCTGCTGCGTGGCAAAACCGGAGTCGATCGCGAAGCGCGCCAGCGGAATCTGCGCGCCGCTCTCGTGAGTCCAGCGCTCGTCGATTAGCTCGGCTAGTTGCTTCCACACCGCATCGTGATGGGTCTCGCCCATCATCACGCGGTGCTCAATCAGCCAGCATTCCTTGCCAGGTCCGTAGGCCCAGATCGAGGCTTCGATGCGATCCTTCTGTACGTCGGCGCCGCCCACCAGGAGCAGGCCACCGAGCGGCACGGTGCCGACGCGGTAGTCCTCGCGACGTTCAACAAGGCGCTCCCAGTCGGGCGCATCACCTTCCTCGACCCAGGCTTCGCCCAGTTCCGTGTTCTTGAAGGTCTTGATCGCCGATGCCGATCCAGACTCCTTGCTGACCGCGGCCTCCCAAGCGGCGGCAATGTCGCGCCAGGCGCGCCAGCCGACCGGGCTGTAGAGCGATGACAGATGGAAGCCCGCGGTCTTGGCTGGGACCTGCGACATCGCGCGCCACTCGCCATGTTCGAGCATCCAGGTCTTGTGGTGCTCGGCGATCGCGGTGTCGCAGGACTCGCAGACGTACGCGGAAGTCTCCGGCGCACCCTTGTCCCAGCGCAGTTGTTCGAAGCGCAGCCATTGCCGGTGCGAGCAGTGCGGACACGGCACGAAGTAGCGGCGCTGGTCGCTGGCCTCGTACTCCCGCTCAATGGCCGAGGCCCCGGCAATCGTCGGGGTCGAGACGATGAAGATCTTGCGGCGGGCGAAGGTGCGCGTGCGCGCTTCGGCCAGCGAGATCGCATCGCCTTCGCCCTCAACGTCCAACGGATAGCCGTCGACCTCATCCAGAAACAGGTATCGCACCGGCATCGAGCGCAGACCCACCGCGCTGTTGGCGCCGGTCATCACCAGCACGCCACCGCGGAACTCTTTGGCCAGGATCGTGTTGCCGGAGTCGCGTGAGCGCGCCGGGGAGATCAACTCGGCCAGCACACCCGACTCCTCGATCAGCGGATCGATGCGCTGCTTGGAGTTGCGCTTGGCCATCTCGACGGTTGGCCACACCGCCATCATCGGTCCCGGCGCGTGGTGGATCACGTAGCCGATCCAGTTCGAGCCCATCTCTGTCGCGCCCAACTGGGCGGCCTTCATGAACACCACCCGCTCGACCGCTGAGGTCGGCGACAGGCAATCCATGATCGCTTTCAGGTAAGGCGTGCGGCTGGTGCGCCAGCGCCCGGGTTCTGCAGACGCCTTGCTGGACAGCATCCGGTGTCGATCCGACCACTCCGATACCGAGAGCAAGGGATCGGGCAGCATGCCTTCGCGCCAGGCGCGTTCGAGTTCCGCGGCGCCGTCGTAGACCGAATCGCTCATTCGACGCGCGGGCGCAGTTCGCCCAACTCCTGCAGGTGGTCGCGCACGGCGGCCTCAAGGGCGACGTGCAAGGTGTGTGGCTCGACGCCAAGCCGGGCTGCCATCTGCGCCGAGATGCGCGCGGGCCAGTTCAGCCACGCATCGCGCTCGGTGCGCGCGAGCTTGAACACGTGCGCGATGGCCTGGTTGCGGTCAACCAGTTCGCCCTTGAGGCGCGCCAGTCGCACCTTGTTCGTTTGTGCCTTGACCACCTCGTTGACCGTGCGCGCCTGCAGCAGCGACGCGCCGCCGGTCGGCAGCGTGGCGGTGGCATCGCCCGTCGGCGCGCTTTCGGCAGGAACGGGCGCACGCGCGGCCTGGGTGCGCGTGCCTACGCGCGGCGCCTCGGTGTTGCGCGACCACTGCGCGTCGGCGCGCGCGGCGTCGAGCGTGCCGTCGGCCTCTGGCGTGATGCGCCCCGCAGCGATGGCTTTCCGAACCGCGGCGTCCGACACGCCTCGGTGGCGCGCGTAGGCGCGAATCGACAGTCCCATCGGCCCTTTTCAACCCAGACAAACATTCGACGAAAAGCGCTTGGCTTCACTCCCGAACAGCGTGTTCATGTGTCCCGCAGCAAGCACATCCACGCCACCACGGAGCACCTCCATGAGCACGACAACCCGCGACCGCCAGGAGATCGTCGACGAACTCGGCGAGATCCAGTCCCAGATCCTGGAGTTGGTCGATCAGGCCCGCGCACTGCTGCGCAACAACGAATACCAGGGGGCGCTGATGCGCGCCGAGTCCTACTGGATCGCGCACGTCACCACCGCGATCAGCAACAACCACGGCTACCTCGGCAAATCGATGGTGAGCCTGCAGGACACCATCGACGAGATCAAAGACGCCGAGGACGACGAGAACTGAGCGCCGCCGCCGGGCGGGACCTCCCTCCCAGTCTGGCCATCGAATCGCGCTTGGCTTCACCCACGAACAGCGCGTTCATCACGCACCACACCCAACCCAACCACGGAGCAACATCATGAGCACGAATCCACTGACCCCCGCCCAACACTTCATCCTGGCCGCCGCCATCGAACACACCGACGGCCGCATCGAACGCTTCCCCGACAACATCAAGGGCGGCGCGCGCACCAAGGTGCTCGACGGCCTCTTCAATCGCGCACTGATCACGCCAAACGGCGAGGGCTGGCGCGTCGCCGCCGAAGGCTACGACGCACTGGGCGCGCCGCGTCCAAGCGCCAACGCGAGGCCGATCTCCATCTTCGAAGCCAAGCTGGACGCGATCATCTCCGCCGCCGAGAGCACGCACACGCCGGACGCCCACCCCGAGCCCGACGGCGTCGGCATCGAAAGCGAAGTTGCCACCGCCGAGGCGACCTTCACGGCCCCGACCACGACGCCGCGCACGCGCGAGCACAGCAAGCAGGCGGAAGTCATCCGCATGCTCCGGCGTCCCGAAGGCGCGACCATCCGCCAGATCTGCGAAGCCACCGGATGGCAGCAGCACACGGTGCGCGGGACCTTTGCCGGCGCCTTCAAGAAGAAGCTCGGCATGACCTTGACTTCCGAGAAAGCCACGGGCGCAGAACGGGTCTACCGCGCCGCCTGAAACAGCATCGGGAAGCCGGGCGAAAACGCTTGGCTTCCCGATTGAACAGCGCGTTCATGGGCTCGTCGCCAATCCACGCCGGAGCCCCGCCATGACCACCACCGACCTCTTTACCCGCATCGCGCAGACGCATCTTTCCATCTGTCACCGACCGCCCCAATGGAGCCATTTCGGGATCGGCGTAATGGAGCCAGTCGATGATCGGCGTAATGGAGCCACTTCAGGATCGCCGTAAACGATCCACTCCAGGATCGGCGTAATGGAGCCA
>JABAQR010000039.1 GCA_019187485.1 Lysobacterales bacterium
GCGGCGGCTGCGGCCCTCGCGGCGGCTTTCGCCCGCCTGCGGCGCGGCGCTGGCGGTCGCGGCTGCGGACGTGGCGGCATCGCCGTCGCCACCCTCGGCATCGGTGCGCGCCGGGGGATCACGTTCGGGGTCGAAGGGCTCGAGGGCCTCGAAGCCGGCCAGCGGGACGACTTCGAGCGGCTGCGCGAGCAGATCGCGCACGCTGCGGAATTGCGGCGCCTCTTCCTGGGTGATCAGCACCAGCGACAGGCCGGTGGCACCTTCGCCGCCGCAGCGCAGCACGCGCTGCACATAGTCGTCGGCCACGTGCGGCAGGTCATAGCTCAGCACCAGCGGCAGGCCGGTGACGTCGAGCAGGCGCGCGGCGATGTCGGTCACCACCAGCACCTTGACCTCGCCGGCCTTGAATCCGGTGATCGCGCGTTGACGCGCGCCATGGCTCTTGTCGCCGTGGATCGCGGCGGCGTTGATGCCGCAGCGCTCGAGGAAGCGCGCGATCTTGTCGGCGCCGTGCTTGGTGCGCGTGTACAGCAGCACCGGCGGGGCATCGTGCAGTCCGGTCAGCAGTTGCTGCAAAGCCTCCCGCTTGCGTCCGAGTGCGACCGGGTGCACCCGATGGGTGATCGCGAAGGGCAGTTCCACCTGCGTCGGAGTGGTGGCCGGCAACGATTCGGACGCCGCCGCCACGACGGACGACGGCGGGACCGTGTCGGTGGCGACGGGCGCCGTCTCGCAGGCAGCGACGGCGATGGGCTCGGCGGCTTCCGCGATCGGCGTGGACTGTTCGGACTGCGTGATTGTCCCGGTCTCGGCGATCGCAACCGATGCGACCGCGACTGGTGTGGGTGCGGCGGCAACGTCGGAGGTGGCTTTCGTTGTCGTCTCGGTGCTCGCGATGGTGGTTTCGAACTTCGCTTCTGGCGATGCGACATCGAGTGCGAGCTGGGTCGCCGCGGGCACTTTCGGCTTGCGCGTCAGGGTGCGACGCGGGCGCTTGGCAGGCGGATCGGCCGGCAGCGTCTCAGTCGGCGGTTGCTCCGCAGAATGGTCGGAATCGGGGGACGAGGACGCGGGCGCCAGCCCGAGTTTGTCGGAATGCATGCAGCCAGTTACTCCCTGGAAATCCCCACGGCGGGCCACTCGGCGCGCCGCTGAGGTTCGGCATGGAGAATCCCGCCTTGCGGGGCTCCAGGCCTGTTGCCGGACATCGGAACCGCGGACCGCAAACGGCGCATCCGCAACATCGGACCCACGCATCGCCGAACGTCGCCGGGCCTGCACAAGGGCCACCGCCCTGCGCACCAACAGCCCGTTGCCGGGATCGGTCGACTGGTGTACCGCGTGGACGGCGCGCACTGTACGCGAACCCGCTGGCAAAGTCACTCTCGCGCAGACCCCGGTTCATCGGAGGACCATTCGACGCAGAGACGCGGAGAACGCGGAGGAAGGCAGGCACGGGGCCGCCTGGTCTCGCGGGTTGCCGACGCCATGGATTTCGGTGTCGCAGGCGACGAACGCCATCTCCCGTACCGTGCCCCACGCCCTGTGGGAGTTCCTGCGTGTTTGACGAGAGCGGCTACAAGCGCGGCTCAGCCCGCGGCCTGCACCAGCTCCAGCACCGCCTGCCCGTAGCGCTCGAGCTTGCGCGCGCCCACGCCCTGGACCTCGCCGAGCGCCGCCAGCGTCTGCGGCCGCGCGCTCGCGATCGCGCGCAGCGTGGCGTCGTGGAAGATCACGTAGGCCGGCAGGTTCTGTTCGCGCGCGAGGCGCCCGCGCAGTTCGCGCAGGCGCTCGTACAGGCTGTCGTCGGCCGGGTGCGCGGAGACCGCGAAGCGCGTCTTCGGCGCCTTCGTCTTCGCGCGCTCGCGGCGCAGCAACAAGGTGGTCTCGCCGCGCAGCAGCGGTCGCGCCGCTTCGGCCAGGCGCAGCGAACCGTAGCTGCCGGCCTCGACGTCCAGGTAGCCACCGGCGACGAGCTGGCGGAACACGCTCTTCCACTGGCGTTCGTCGAGCTCCTTGCCGATGCCGAAGGTCGGCAGGCGCGCGTGCCCGAGCTCGATGACGCGCTCGCTCTCGCGCCCGAGCAACACGTCGGTCAGGTGGGCCACGCCGAAACGCTGCCCGGTGCGGTACACGCAGGACAGCGCCTTGCGCGCCGCCTGGGTGGCGTCCCAGGTCTGCGGCGGTTCCAGGCAGTTGTCGCAGTTCCCGCAGTTCCCCGCATGCGCCTCGCCGAAGTAGGCGAGCAGTGATTGCCGCCGGCAGCGCACGCTCTCGCAGTAGCCGAGCAGCGCGTCGAGCTTGCGCCGTTCCAGGCGCTTGCGTTCCTCGGCCGCCTCCGAGCCGTCGATCATCTGCCGCACCGCGACCACGTCGCCGAGGCCGTAGGCCAGCCAGGCCTCGGCCGGATCGCCGTCGCGACCGGCGCGGCCGGTCTCCTGGTAGTAGCCCTCCATCGACTTCGGCAGGTCGAGGTGGGCGACGAAGCGTACATCCGGCTTGTCGATGCCCATGCCGAAGGCGATCGTCGCGACCATCACCACCGCGTCCTCGCGCAGGAAGCGGGTCTGGTGGCGGGCGCGGTCGCCGGGGTCCATGCCGGCGTGGTAGGCGAGCGCGTGCACGCCCTCGCCGCGCAGGAACTCGGCGGTCTCGTCGACCTTGCGCCGGCTGAGCGCGTAGACGATGCCGGACTGGCCTGGCCGCGCGCGCACGAACTCCAGCAACTGCTTGCGCGGATCGCGTTTTTCCTCGACGCGATAGCGGATGTTCGGGCGGTCGAAGGAGCTGACGAACTGGCGCGCGTCGACGAGGTTCAGGCGCTCGACGATCTCGGCGCGCGTCGGCGCGTCGGCGGTGGCGGTGAGCGCGATCCGCGGCACCTGCGGCCAGCGCTCGTGCAGCACCGTCAACTGGCGATACTCGCGGCGGAAGTCGTGGCCCCATTGGGATACGCAGTGGGCCTCGTCGATCGCGAACAGCGCCAGGCTGGCGCGCTCGAGCAGGCCGAGGAAGCGCGCCGTCAGCAGCCGCTCGGGGGCCACGTACAGCAAGTCGAGCTCGCCCTCGACCAATTGCCGCTCGACTTCCAGCGCGCTGCCGGCGTCGAGCGCCGAGTTCAGGAAGGCTGCGCGCACGCCGAGCTGGGTGAGCGCCGCCACCTGGTCCTGCATCAGCGCGATCAGCGGCGACACGACGATGCCGCAACCTGGCCGCAGCAGCGCCGGCACCTGGTAGCACAAGGACTTGCCGCCGCCGGTCGGCATCAGCACCAGTGCGTCGCCGCCGGCGACGACGTGTTCGACGATCTCCCGCTGCGGTCCGCGGAAGTCGTCGTAGCCGAAGACGCGGCGCAGGAGCTGGCGGGGGGATTCGGGGGTCATGGCGAGGGGCGGGAAGCGGGGCAGGGGGCAGGGGGCAGGGGAAGCACGCCGCGGCATGGCCGGATTCCGCGCTCGGACCAACGGACAGGACCCGGGTCGCGGCCCGTTCCGAGTGGGCAAGTCCCGTTCCCTTGCCCCTTGCGCCCTGCTCCGCTCTCGCTCTTCGCCCTCACGCCCGCTCCCGGCTCGCCATCGCCCCGACCGCGAGTGCGCCGAGCACCAGCAGCGAGGCCAGGTAGAAGGCCGCCCCCGGCAGATTCCAGCCGCGTGCGGGGTCGATGCCGGCGGCGTAGGCGCGCGTGAACAGGTACGGGCCGATGACGCCGGCAACCGCACCGAGGCTCGCCACCGCGCCCTGCAGGCGGCCCTGCTCGGTGGGATCGATCTGGCGCGTCATCAGCGATTGCAGCGAGGGCCCGGCGAGACCCCACAGCGCGAGCAGCGGCATCACCGCCCAGAACCAGGGCCCGCTCGGCGCCCAGCCGTAGCCGATGAACCCGAGGACCGCGCACGCGAAGCCGACGACCAGCGCGCGGCGTTCGCCGATGGCCGGGATCACGCGCCGCACCAGGCCGCCCTGCACCAGCGCCGAGAGCACGCCGACGGAGGCCAGGGTGAAGCCGATGTCGCGCTCGCTCCAGCCGTAGCGATGCGCCGCGTAGAGCACGAAGGTGGCCGGGAACACCGCATGCGCAAGCACCGACAGGAAGCTCGCGCCGGCGAGCCCGAAGACCTGCGGGAACCGGCGCAGCCACAGCAGCGAGCCGACCGGGTTCGCGCGTTTCCACTCGAAGCGGTGATGGCGCCCGGCCGGCAGCGACTCCGGCAGCACGAACAGCCCGTACAGGAAGTTCAGCAGCGACAGCGCGGCCGCGACCCAGAAGGGCAGGCGCACGTCGAGGCTGCCGAGCAGGCCGCCGACCGCCGGCCCGATCACGAATCCGAGGCCGAAGGCGGCGCCGAGCATGCCGAAACTGGCCGCGCGCTTCTCCGGCGGCGTGACGTCGGCGATGTAGGCGTTGGCGGTGGCGATGCTGGCCGAGGTGATGCCGCCGATCACGCGTCCGAGAAACAGCAGCGGCAGCGTCTGCGCCACCGCCATCAGGATGTAGTCGAGGCCGAGGCCGAGGTTCGACAGCAGGATCACCGGGCGCCGTCCGAAGCGGTCCGACAGTGCGCCGAGCAAGGGCGAGGCGAGGAACTGCATCAGCGCGAACACGGTGACGAACCAGCCGTACACAGTCGCGCCCTGCGCCGCATCCGGATAGAAGCCGGCGATCAGCGGCGGCAGCACCGGGATGATCAGGCCGATCGCGAGGATATCCAGCGCCACCGTGACGAAGATGAAGATCAGCGCGGCCTGTCGTGGCGCGGCGGGCGTGGTCACGGGCTGGATCGCGAGGGCACGGGGCGGCGCAGGATACGCCATCGCCACACCCGCATCGCCCGTACGCCTGCGGCGGACCATCGACACCTCGCGCGCCGGCGTGGTTTTCCACCCGAGCCTGTGATCGGTTTCACGCCCGACCGGGCCTGCTGCATCTTCGGGCGGGCGCCTTGGGGTCGCCAAGATTCCCCGCCCGGCCCCCACAAGCTCCCGGGGGCGACCGAAACAGGGCGAGATGCGCCTGCGATTGACCCGAACGGCCCACCGGGCCAGAAGCGGCTTGCGACCTCCGGCAGCAGCGCTGCCATGCGCAGCGCAAAGCCCCTACGGGTGCTCGTGCTCGCGGTACAGGCGCCGCAGCAGCGCCTGCAAATAACGATGCTCGCGATTCAGTTCGCGCCGCCGCTGCGGGTAATCCGGGTACAGTTGCGCGACGGTCTCCCAGAAGCGTGGGCTGTGGTCGCGTGCCACGAAGTGAGCGAGCTCATGCACCAGGACGTACTCGGCGAGTGTTTCGTCGGCGAAGGCCAACGCAAGATTCAGCGCGATCGCGCCCTGCGGCGACAAACTGCCCCAGAGCGTGCGCATGGGCCTGATGCGCAGGCCCTGGCAGCGTGCACGGACCTGCGGTTCGTACTCGCGCAGCCAGACCCTGGCACGCATCGCGAGCGCATCGCCGAGGCCGGCGATCAGCAGCCGCTGAACCACGCGCGGCGCAGCCTGCGCGCCTTGCGGAACCCGGCAGCGCAGCTCCTTTGCATCCACGTCCAGGCGCGCGGCCCCGGTCTCGAAGTGGATCGGGCGCAGGTGGCCGAACCAGGGTACCCGTCCGGGCCAGCGCGGATCCAGCACTAGATCGGCAGCGGCACGGTCCTCGGCCTGACGATAGACGCGCACGGTCTGCTCGAGCCAGCCGCGGTGTTTCTCGAAGAATGCCAGCGCGCTCGCCGCCCCGATCCGCAGTGGCCACACCAGGCGAGCATGACCGTGCTCCACCGAGATGCGCAATCGATTGCCGTGCGCCGGCCGCTCGACTTTGAGCGGCCAGCCTGAAACCCGGGCGGGCAGATCCGGCAAGGCGCTCGCCGTGCGCTCGCGGCGGATCAGCAACTGTCCACGCATGGGTGGCGGGGTCCGGAATGCGTGTCAGTCGACGAAGCGCAGCACGTCGTCGAGGCGGGTGTAGAGCCTGCGCAGCTCCAGGCTCATCAGCGCGAACTCGGCGTCGAGCACGGTCTCCTCGTCGGCGCCATCCTGGCGGTCCAATTGGTCGGCGATGATGTCGAGGAACTTGAGCTTGCGAAGTTTCGCCTTGGTGTCCAGCACGAAGCCGATGCGACCCTCGTACACCAGACCGAGCTGGGTCACCTGCTTGCCGCAACGCGCGTGTTCGCGAACCTCGTCGGCGGAAAGGTCGTGGTGACGACAACGCACCACCGAGACCTGGTCGGACGGATCCTTGAGCTCGCACTCGTCGCCGAGCTCGAAACCCGCGGGCAACTGCCCGGACACCAGCCATTCGCTCAGCAGCAAGGCGATCGAGGCTTCGGTGGCGAGCGGTCGCGCCGGGAAGCTGCCGAGAGCCTCGCGCAGCGCGGTGGCGACCGCCTCCGCGCCGCGATCACTGCCGCTGTCGACCGCAAGCAGCCGCGTGGGGCCGTCCCAGTAGGCGCCGACCCGGGTGCGGCGGATGAAGGCGCGCGGCAGCAACTCGCCGAGCGCGGCCTCGCGGAACTCGTTGCGCAATCGCTTGCCGGGCTTGCGCCCGGTCTTCGCCTCATGCTCGGCGATGCGTGCCGATACCGCGTCGCGCAGCACCGAGGAGGGCAGCAGGCGCGCTTCCTGACCGAGACAGAACAGCAGGGCATCGCCGCTGCCGTGGGTATAACCGGCATCCTCGCGCGAAAACGGTGACAGGAAGCCGCGCGTCTCGGGTTCCAGCGGACCCGGGCTCCGCAGCGGGCTTGCGGCAAGCGCTTCCTCCAACTGTGTGGCGTCGAGCGCGAAGTCGGGTGGCAATCGCAGCAGCGACAGGTTCTTAAACCACATCGGCGGAATCCTGTTCGGCGGCGGTTTGGCCAGACAGCCAGGCGTGCGCATCCGCGCCGCCGCCGCGCGTGCCCAGGCTCATGAAGTCGAACAGCGTGCGATCAGCGAGCTGCGAGGGGCGGATGTTCATCAGGCTCCTGAAGATGTTGTCGATGCGTCCGGGTTGGCTGCGTTCCCAGTCGGCGAGCATCTGCTTGATGACCTTGCGCTGCAGGGTCTGCTGCGAGCCGCACAGGTTGCAAGGGATGATCGGGAAGCCCTTCAGCGAGGCGTAGGTGGAGAGGTCCTCCTCGGCAACATAGGCGAGCGGGCGGATCAGGATGTGCCTGCCGTCGTCGCTCCTGAGCTTGGGCGGCATCGCCGAAATCTTGCTCCCGTGGAACATGTTGAGGAACAGCGTTTCGACGATGTCGTCGCGGTGGTGGCCGAGCGCGATCCGGGTGTAGCCATTTTCCTCGGCGAAACGATACAGCGACCCGCGGCGCAGCCGCGAACACAGCCCGCAGGTGGTCTTGCCCGCCGGCACCACCCGTTGCACCACACTGTAGGTATCCTGCTCCAGGATCGTGTACGGCATGCCGATGCTGCGCAGATATCCCGGTAGCACCTCGGGCGGATAGCCCGGTTGCTTCTGGTCCAGGTGCACTGCGTGCAACTCGAAGCGTACCGGTGCCTTGCGTTGCAGCGCGAGCAGGACGTCGAGCAGCGCATAGGAGTCCTTGCCACCAGACAGGCAGACCATCACCCGATCACCGTCCTCGATCATGTTGAAGTCGGCGATTGCCTGGCCCACCTGGTGACGCAGGCGCTTGACGAGCTTTTGCTGACTGACGCTCATGGCGGCCTCGGTGGGGCGCTGCGAGGGGGCGGGATTCTAGTCGGTTGTGGGGGCTGAATTGTGGACCGCCAAAGCTCGCCAGTGCACGCAGGCGTTGCCGTCTGCGAGTTTCGCCGCCCACAAACAGCAACCGGCGCTACACTGCACACCGCCCCGCGCCCGCACGGAGCCTTCGCATGCAGCGCCCTGACCCCGCCGAGATCGCGCGCCAGCTGGCCGAGTTGCGACTGGAGCATCGGGATCTTGATCTGCTGATCGCCGGCCTGCACGAGCGTCCGCAGGTCGACGAACTCGCGCTCAAGCGCATGAAAAAACGTAAGCTCAAGCTGAAGGACATGATCGCGCAGCTCGAAAGCCGTTTGATTCCCGACATCGATGCCTGAAAAGCGTCTGCACGCGCCTTGGCGCGCACCGACGTGCACGCCATAATCCGCGCCCCTTCCGACCGCCCCAGCAGGCCGATGTCGCGTTCGCTCGAATTCGTCGGTAACCACCCACTGCTGGTCTTGCTGTTCGTGGCCCTGCTGGTCGCCGTCCTCGTGGTCGAGCTGAAAGTGCGCGCGGGCGGCAACCGCAGACTGTCGATCTTCGAATTCACGCGCGCGTTGAACGCGGCCGATTCGCTGTTGATCGACCTGCGACCCGGCACCGACTTCGATCGCGGCCACATCCGAGGCGCGCGCCATTACACGCCCTCGCAGGTCGATCCCGCAGCCAAGGACATTGGCAAGTACAAGGACGGCACCGTGCTGTTGTACTGCCAGAGCGGGATCAGCAGCTCGGAAGTGGCGGATCGGCTGCTCAAGGCCGGCTACGCCCGCGTGTACAGCTTGAAGGGCGGTATCGCCGCGTGGATGCAGGATCAGTTGCCGGTGGAACGCGGCAGGGGGCGCTGAAGCCGGAGGCGTCGGCGACGGCGCAGTTTTACCGTTACAGTGGCGTTCTGGGGCAGACTTGGGATGTTGTGATCGGCACTGGATTGGACACGGGAGGAGCGTATGGTCAAGTTTCGTCTGGTGGCGGCCATGATGCTGGGCGCTGCCTTTGCGCTGGCGGCGATGTCTGCCGATGCGGCGCGCGATCGCAGCAAGAAGGAAGACAAGGTCACGGTCAGCAAGACTGGCCGCAGCGACAAGAAGGCGCATCCCAGCCAGGGTTTCGTCAGGGCCTACGGCAAGGCTTCCAAGATGTACGAGGAGGAGCTCTACGACGAGGTGCTCGAAGCGCTGACTAAGCTGGACAAGCCCAGCGCTTCGCCGTACGAGCGCGCCAAGATTGCCCAGTTGCGTGGCTACGTGCACTACAACCAGGACGAACTGCCCGAAGCGATCGCGCAGTTCAAGGCCGCACTCGCCACCGACGCGCTCGACAATGCCGAGCATTTCCAGCTGAAGTTGACGGTGGCCGAGCTGTACCACATGAACGACCAGCCCGCGGAGTCGGCCGCGGCCTTCGACGACTGGACGAAGGACGCTGAAACCATCACCGGTCGCGACTGGGCCTTGCAGGCGAAGAACTACTTCGATCAGGACAACTTCGAGCAGACGCTGGTCTACATCGAGAAGGCCTTCGCGACCGGCGACAAGCCCGAACGCTCCTGGCAGCAGATGAAGGCGAACGCGCTGCTGTCACTCGAACGCACCGACGAGGCGATCGCCTTCGGGCGCGAGGTGCTGGTGACCGCACCCGACGACGTCGAATTCGTCAATTTCCTGACGGCGCTCCTGCTCGACAACGACAAGCCGAAGGAAGCTTTCGATATCCTCGAGGGGATGCGTGCGCAAGGCAAACTCGACAAGGAAAATCTGTACGTCAACCTGTTCGTGGCCTACCGCGATCTTGATCGCGCGAAGGAGGGGGCGGTCGTACTCAGGGAGGGTATGGACAAGGGCATCGTCGCCAAGACCAAGGATCGCTTCCTGCAGATCGGCGAGGCCTACTACGATGCCGAGGATCTGGCGCATGCCCACGAGGCCTTCAGTCAAGCCGCCGCACTCTCGCCCTCCGATGGGACCGCCGACCTCTACGTCGGCCAGGTGTTGCTCGATCTGGAGAAGCCGCGGGAGGCGCGCCTGGCCTTCGCGACGGCAATCCAGAAAGGTCAGTTGCGCCAGCTCGGCAATGCCTACTACCAGCTCGGTGTCGCTGAACTCGACAGCAACAACGAAGTCGCCGCCATCGCTGCCTTCGAGAAGGCCAAGGCCTATCCCGAGTCGGCCAAGAACGCCACGCAAGCACTGAAGTCCCTGGGCCACTGACCCGTGTCGACCGATCTGCTCTGCCTTGTGGGCCATTGACCGGTGGTGTAGCTTCGCCCGACTTTGGGGGAGCTTCCGCCGACGATCCGGGCAGAGCGTAGCCGGAAGCGCGGATTCCAGCGAACGACAATCATGAATCCAATCCTGACAGCACGCTGATGGCTGCTAACGATCACTCCCAGGGACGTCCGGGTCTCAACTTCAGGCGCGTCACGGCGATCGCCGTCACGCTCGTCGTGCACTCCGTGCTGCTCGGCATGCTGTTACTTCCGGCGAGCGCGCCAGAAGGTGTCGTGAAGCCGCAGGAGAACATCATCGAGGTGGTGTTCCTGGAACCGCCACCGCCGCCGCCGCCGCCGCCGCCGCCGCCGCCGCCGCCGCCGCCGGAGCCGCCCAAGATCATCAAGCTCGAGATCAAGAAGCCGGACCCGAAGCCGGAGACGCCGCCGCCGGAGCCGCCGCCCGAGGTCGCGGACGTGATCACCGATAATCCGGAAGGTATCGCCATCCAGCCGCCGGCGCCGCCGGCGCCGCCGAGCGACGGTCCACGCGAAGTCGCGCCCTCGGTCGACATGTCGATGATGCGGGCGCGTCCGCCGCGCTATCCGCCGCAGATGCTGCGTCGCGGTATCCAGGGTGAGGTCATGCTGCGCATCCTGGTCACGGCCGACGGCCGCCCCGAGAAGATCGAGATCGAAAAGTCCAGCGGCCACCGCGAGTTTGATCGTTCGGCGATGCAGGCGGCCCGCAACTGGCGCTTCAATGCCGGCGTGCGCGATGGTGCCGCCTACTCGGGCTGGGCACTCGTCCCGGTCCGGTTCACGCTTGCGGATTGAGGCCCAGAATCATGCAGGAACAGGTTCCAGCCCCCCCGGAAACTCCGGTCGACGCCACCCAGACGACGCCGGTCGATCCTTCCACTCTTCCGATCGACCCCAACGGCGACGTGCTCGACGTCTCCTCGGCGTTGCCGCCAGACATGGATCGGCTCGATCTGATGATGGGCAACACCGACTCGCTCGCCTTGAGCAAGATGGGTTTCGCGCACCTGCTCGACAACGCCGACTTCGTGGGTCTGGTGACCTTCAGCGTGCTCGCCGTGATGTCGGTACTGGTGTGGTATTACATCTTGTACAACTTCCTGCGCTTGGTCTCGATCCGCAGCCGCTGCCAGAAGGTGCTGGACGCCTTCTGGGAATCCTCATCGCCGCGCGAGGCGATCGAACAGTTGCGCGAGCAACCCGATCACGAGCCATTCAGCAAGATTGCGCTGGACGCCGCCTTCGCCGCCGAGCACCACTCGGATGCGCTCGGCGGACGTATGGCCGAAGCGCTTTCGCGCCATGATTTCATCGACCGGGCCTTGCGCAGTGGTGTGCAGCGCGAGGCCGGACGCATGGAATCGGGTTTGACGATGCTCGCCTCGGTGGGTTCGACGGCGCCTTTCGTCGGCCTGTTCGGCACCGTGTGGGGCATCTACCACGCGCTGATCAGCATCGGTGCCAAGGGTGAAGCCACGCTGGACGTGGTCGCGGGTCCGGTCGGCGAAGCGTTGATCATGACCTGCATCGGTCTGGGCGTGGCCATTCCGAGCGTGCTCGCATACAACTATTTCGTGCGCAGCAACAAGGAACTGTACGCCCGCTTCGCCTCCTTTGCCCACGACCTGCTGGACTATTTCGCGACTGGTCAGCGCGTGCGCGGGCAGAAGTACGGCACCAAGCAGCATCTGCCGAGCACCGGCTGACACATCGATAATCGCCTGATGTGGCCGCTGCGGCGGCCGCCCTTGAGGAAGCGCAACGAATGGGCATGAGTACCGGCGGTGGCGGCCAGCAGAACGCCAACCCGATGACCGACATCAACACGACGCCGCTGGTCGACGTCATGCTGGTGCTGTTGATCATCTTCATGATCACGGCGCCGCTGATGCAGAACAAGGTGCCGATCTCGATTCCGGAAGCGCCGAACGAGCCGGATTCCACCGAGGAGCGCGCGATCACGCTGAACGTCCAGGACAAGGGTGGCGGCATGGTCCAGTACTACTGGGTGGACGATCCGATCAGCCTTGAGGGCCTGGAGGCGCGACTGGCGCTGGAGGCAGCCAAGAGGCCACAACCGGAGATCAAGATCCGCGGCGATCGCAGCGTGCAGTACAAACACATCCGCAGCGCGCTCGACCTCGCCAAGCGCAAGGGCATCAGCAAGATCGGTTTCGTGACCGCGCCGGGCGAGTGAGCCCGCTGCGCGCAGGAGTAGAACCATGGGAATGAGTGTAGGTCCAAGCAGCGGTGGCAGCGGCGGTTCGCCGATGGTCGACATCAACACCACGCCGCTGGTAGACGTGATGCTGGTGCTGCTGATCATCTTCATGATCACGGCGCCCCTGCTGGCGCACAAGGTACGCATCAACCTGCCGCAGCAATCCACCGACCCCGCCGACAAGAGCAAGATCGAGCAGAAACGTCTGGAGTTGCGCGATCTGGGCGGCGCCGTCGAAATCCGCCTCAACAACGATCCGATCAGTCAGGACATGTTGTTCACCGAGTTCCGAGAGGTGGGAAGGAAGGTCAAGGACGACCAGCCGGAGTACAAGCTCGAGGCCGACGAAACCGTGCCTTACAGCGCGCTCGCGAACATCCTCGCCGCGGCCAAGCGTTCGCGCGTGGAACGCATCGGTTTCGACAATCTGGCGACGCCGACCAGCGCCCAGGAAGGCCCTCCGCCGGGCTGAGCCATCGCATTCGTATTGTCTCGGCGCCGGGCAGTGCCCGGCGTTCTCGTTCATGCCCCGCGGTTTCGGTACACACGAAAGCGGAATCGCGTGAAGGTGTTGCCGCTGCCGTGGTGACCGACGTTGTCCCGCGACGGTGGCAAGACCGGGATCCGGTGGTCATCGAAGGCCATCACGAGGCGGGCGTCGAGTCACCCGGTGCAGGGGTCGCGTCGAAGCTCGACGAGGTGTGGCCGCTGCCACGATTTGTGCTCGCCTCACGGCTGTGCGAGGCCGTTCGACGGCCAAAGGCGCGGCAACCCGTATTCCGGAGAAGACGCCCCGGAACCGTGGTCGCACCGAAGGATGAAGGCAAAGTACGCCAGCCTCGCGCGCTCCGGGCTGGAATTGTCACGACAGGTCGCGACCGGACCGTGCCATCCGTGGTGCCCCTATCGCCTCGCACTGGCAATCGCCTTCAGGTATGCGCGCACCGTTGGGTCCAGACCCGCATACAGCGCCTCGCCGATCAGCGCGTGGCCTATCGAGACCTCCAGAATCGAGGGCACTGCCCGCAGCAGTGGCACCAGATTGCACTGGTCGAGGTCGTGCCCGGCATTGACGCCGAGGCCTGCCGCCGCCGCACACTCGGCCGCACGCGCGCAATCGGCGAGCGCGGTTCGCGCGTCGCCCGTCAGCGCCGCCCGCGCATAGGGACCGGTGTAGAGTTCGACCCGGTCAGCCCCGATGTCCGCGGCGCGCTCGATATCCGGGGAATCTGCATCCATGAACAGGCTGACGCGAATTCCGGCCTCGCGCAGGCGCGCCACCAGCGGCCGCAACCGGGCACCGTCCGCGCGCAGGTCGAAACCATGGTCGGAGGTCAGTTGCGTGTCGCCGTCGGGGACCAGTGTCGCCTGCTCCGGCCGGCACTCCAGCACGAGATCTATGAAGCCCGGGTAGCCCCTCGACGCGGTCGCGAAGGGATTGCCTTCAAGATTCAGTTCGACGCCCGCACCGCACAGCATGCGCATCGCGCGTGCATCGTCCGGGCGCGCATGGCGCAGGTCGGGTCGCGGATGCAGGGTGATGCCGCGAGCGCCCGCCAAAATCGCAACCCGCGCCGCCTGCAGGAGATCGGGCAACGCCCCGCCTCGCGAATTGCGCAGCAGCGCCACCTTGTTCAAATTGACACTCAGCGCAGTGTGCGCGGGCGTACATGCGGACTGAACCATCGCATCTCCATCGGTGCGACCACTGGCAGCACAGCCATCAGTCTGTGTAGCATAACGCGCTCCGCGAAGCGCCCCGTTTTGCGGCTCGAACCAGATCGATCACACGAGGCTTGACCATGGAACAAATGGGTTTGATGCACCTGTGGAGCGCTTCCGACATCGTCGCGAAGTTCGTGTTCGTGGTCGTGCTGATCATGTTTCTGGGAATGGTGTGGTACATCGTCACGGCATCGATTCGTAATTTCTCGATCCGCTCGCGTGCGCACAGGGTCGTCGAGACCTTCTGGCAGACCACCAATCCGCAGGAAGCCATCCGCGCGATGGAAGCGCAGCCGCAGAACGAGCCCTTCTCGAAGATCGCGCTCGAGTGCGCCAATGCCGCCGCGCATCATTCGAAGAACGAGGGTAGCAGGCTGGTCGAGGCCCTGAATCGCAGCGAGTTCATCGACCGCGCCTTGCGCCAGGCGGTCAGTCGCGAGAGCGCAAAACTCGAAAACGGCCTGACCTGGCTGGCTTCGGTGGGTTCGACGTCGCCCTTCGTCGGTCTGTTCGGCACCGTGTGGGGCATCTACAACGCGTTGATCAAGATCGGCGCCTCCGGGCAGGCCTCGCTGGACGTGGTGGCGGGTCCGGTCGGCGAAGCGCTGATCATGACCTGCATTGGCCTCGGCGTCGCAATTCCCTCGGTGCTGGCCTACAACTTCTTCGTGCGCGCCAACCGCGTCACGCTGGGCCAGTTCGACGATTTCGCGCACGACCTGCACGACTACTTCGCGACCGGTGCGCGCGTGGGTGGCGGCCCGCAGCCGACCATGCGCGTGTCCGCACCAGCGGGTGCGAAACCGGCGCCCGGCAAAGCCTGATCTTTCAGGATATCGCGGCAACACGGACGGCCCCGCGAGGGGCCGTCGTCGTTTGTGCGATGCGTGATTCCCGTCCCACTGCACGACGTTGCCGGATCGGACCGGCGACTCGCGAACGGGCCACTCAGTCGCCGCCGCGCTGGATCACCTGTTGCGGCTCGATGACGCCGGTGTAGATGCCGAGCGCGATCAGGGCGAACAGCAGGATCGACAGACCGATGCGCCAGGACAGGGCGCGCACCACGCGCGTGGATCTACCCTGATCGGTCAGCATGTAGTAGCAGCCCGCGCCGAGGTTGTAGACGATGAATCCCAGGAACAGGACGATGCCGAGCTTGATCATGAGGTGCAGGTTGCGGCGGTACTGCGACAGGCGGGACAGGCATCGAGTCTACCGTCGCTGCAAGGTGCCCGCGGTGAACCCGATGGAATCACGGGGCGTCGTGCCTTGAGACATGCGCTGTGCAAGCGCCTGATGCTGTGGCTATTGCCCAGCCTGCTGGCCGCGGCAGGCCTGGCGCAACTTGGACGCTGGCAGTTGCAGCGCGCCGCCGACAAGCAGACGCTGCTGACGGGAATCGAGGAAGCGCACGCCTCCGGCCTGGTGGAGTTTGCGACACTCGATCCGCGCGCGTCGTTGCGTTTTCGCGCAGTGCGCGTGCGCGGTGAGTTCATCGCCGATCGCCAGGTGCTGCTGGACAACCAGATGCGCGCGGGCCAGCCCGGCGTGCGCGTCTACGTGCCCCTGCGTCTGTCTGGCACGCGGCTGGCGTTGCTGGTCGACCGTGGCTGGCTGGCGCGCCCCGATCGCAGCGCGCCCTTGCCGCAGTTGAATCTGCCCGCGGGCGAGGTCCTGCTCAATGGTCTGCTGCTGGATCCGCCGGGCGGCGGCATTCTGCTCGGGGCCGCCGCAAACGACTGGCCGCGACTGCTCACCCGCATCGACCTGTCTGCGTTGGAGCCGGAGATTGGCCTGCCGCTGCTAGACTGCGTGCTCGAAGACCTGCATACGCCGCGCGGCGAAAGCATCCGCGCCGGCATGCTGCCGCCCGAGCGCCACCGCGGCTACGCGCTGCAGTGGTTCGGCCTCTCCCTGACCGTGCTGATTTTGTACGGCGTGCTGGCGATGCGCTCCTGGCGCGCCGCGAACCGCCCAAGCCCGCCATGAGCAAGCGTCGCCTGCAACTGATCCTGATCGCCCTCGCCTTCCTGGTGCCCGCCCTGCTGGCGACCCTGCTGCAGACGCGCTGGATGCACTGGGACCCCGCCAGCACACGCAACCGCGGCGAACTGATCCGGCCGGTGATCGGGCTCGTCGCGGGCAGCGATGCCGGGATTGCCGACGGCCGTCGCTGGAGCGTGGTGGTGCGCGTCCCGGCGGCTTGCGATGCCGGTTGCGAACGCCGGCTCGCGCTGCTCGGCCGCGTGCGCGAGGCGCAGGGCAAGGAAATGGAGCGCGTGCGCATGCTCGCCTGGCCGGCGGCCGGGCGCGCACCGCAGACACCGTGGACAGCATGGCAGCCGGATGCCCGCCAGCAGGGCCTGCTGGCACTGGCGGAGGCCGAGGTGGTGCTGGTCGACCCGCTCGGCAACGCGATGATGCGCTACCGCGCCGACGCCGATCCCAGCGACGTGCGCAAGGACGTCGCACACCTGCTGCGCTGGAGCAAGGTCGGCCAATGAGCGCACGGCCGGCCGGCGCGATCGCCGACACCCTGCGCGATTTCTGGGCGCTGACCAAGCCGCGGGTGGTCGCGCTGATCGTGTTCACCGCAGTCGTGGGCATGTTCCTGGCGACGCCCGGGCTGCCCGGCTGGCAGCCGCTCGTCATCGGCAGCTTGGGCATCTGGCTGGCCGCCGCCGGCGCCGCCGCGATCAACCAGATCCTCGACGCGCGCATCGATGCGCAGATGGCGCGCACGATGTATCGCCCGCTGCCGCGCGGCCGCCTGGGCGAGAAGCAGGCGCTGGCCTTCGCGCTGCTGCTGGCGGCGGTCAGCATGGCGCTGCTCTCGCAGTACGTGAACGTGCTGACTGCGGTGCTGACCTTCGCCTCGCTGATCGGATACGCGGTGATCTACACGCAGTTCCTCAAGCGCGCGACGCCGCAGAACATCGTCATCGGCGGCGCTGCCGGCGCCGCACCGCCGGTGCTCGGCTGGACCGCGGTCACCGGCAGCCTCGACCCGCATTCGCTGCTGCTGTTCCTGATCATCTTCATCTGGACCCCGCCGCATTTCTGGGCGCTCGCCATCTTCCGCCGCGCCGACTACGAGAAGGTGTCGATCCCGATGCTGCCGATCACGCATGGCGTCACCGTGACCCGCTGGCACATCCTCGCCTACACGGTGCTGCTGGTGCCGGTCACGTTGCTGCCCTACCTGACCGGCATGGCGAGCTTCTTCTACCTCGGCGGTGCGCTGGTGCTCGGTGCCGGCTTCCTGTACTACGCAATCCGCCTGATGAACCCGCCGGACGAGTTGTTCGCGCTCAAGACCTTTCACTACTCGATCCTGTACCTGGCGGCGCTGTTTGCCTTCCTGCTGATCGATCACTATCTGCCGCAGCCACGCTTCGGGCCGGTGCCGATGGTGCTGGAGAAGCAGTAGGGGCGCGATTCATCGCGCCCGGTCTGCGGTCAGCGATCCGGGCGCGATGAATCGCGCCCCGACGATCGCACCCACGGCTTCCACGTGAACGCCAGCGGCACCGGATCGTGGCCGCCTTCACAGCCGGGGTGGCAGCGCGCGAGCCGGCAGACGGCCATGTAGCTGCCGCGCGCCGCCCCGTGGCGCTCGATCGCCTCCAGCGCGTATTGCGAGCAGCTCGGATAGAAGCGGCAACGCATGCCGAGCAGCGGACTGATCGCGCGCTGGTAGCCGCGCAGCAGCAGCAGGAGCGGAGTACGGAGCAAGCGGGGCGGTCGCGCCTGGAAGGGCCGGCAATGTACGCCCGTGGCACGACGGAAGCCACCCGTGCCCGACGTGGCGCGGCGGTGTAAGGTGCATGTCGACCCGCCGACGAGCCCCAACGATGGCCTTCCTGCCCTGGTATTTCGACGTCCTCTCGCCCTTCGCCTACCTCCAGCTCGAGTGGATCACGCGCGACTGGCCGGAGCTGGTGCTGGAGCCGCGCCCGGTGGTGCTCGGTGCGGTGCTCGCGCACCACGGCCAGCTCGGGCCGGCGGAGATCCGCGGCAAGCGCGAGTTCACCTACCGCTACGTGATCTGGCGCGCGTGGGAACTGGGCATCCCGCTGCGATTTCCGCCGCGGCATCCGTTCAACCCGCTGGCGGCGCTGCGTCTGATCGTCGCCGCCGGTGGCGGCATCGACGCGGTGCGCACGGTGTTCCGCCACATCTGGGCGGAGGGCAAGGGCGCCGAATCCCTCGAGGAACTGGCGCCGCTCGCGGCGGAGCTGGGGGTGGACGATCACACCGCGCGGATCGCCGATCCGGTGGTCAAGGAGGCGCTGCGCGCCAGCACCGATGCCGCGCTGGCCGCCGGGATCTTCGGAGTGCCGACGCTGCTGGTGGATGGCCAGTGCTTCTTCGGTCAGGACGCCACCCCCTTCGCGCTCGCGGTGCAGGCGCGGCCGCAGATGCTGCGCGAGGGCGAGTACGCGCGGGCTGCCGAGATCCCCGCAGGCGCCTCGCGCCGCTGAGAGCTTGTGGACGACGGCATATCGGGAGCACCACGGAAGGTGGCGCTCCTGCGTCGCCGCTGTCGACCCGGGCACGGCGGTGCGGCGCTTTCACAGGCCTCGCGCGCGTGGCAGTCTGGCCGCCGGCCGGAGGAGGACACGCATGGACCACCTGTGGGTCAAGACGTTGCACATCCTGTTTGTGATCGCGTGGATGGCGGCGGTGTTCTACCTGCCGCGGATCCTCGTCAACATCGCCGAGGCGGGCCACGAACCCGCGGTGCGCGAGCGCCTGCTGCTGATGGCACGGCGGCTGTATGGCTTCGGCCACATCATGTTCGGGGCGATGCTGCTGTTCGGGGCCACGCTGTGGCTGCACTACAAGATCGGCGGGCCGTGGATGCACGTGAAGCTGAGCCTGGTCGCGCTGATCCTGTTCTTCTACATCGCCTGCGGCAAGATGATGAAGAAAGCCGCCGCGGGCGGAACGCTGCCGTCGGGCAAGGCCCTGCGCTGGTTCAACGAGATCCCGCTGTTGCTGGCGATTCCGGCGATCTACCTCGCGGTCGCGAAGACCCTGGGATGAGACAGTCGGACGCTGCCGTGGAACCTGGTCCCGTTGCTGCGCACGGCGTTCGCGTTCGACGACGGTGATCGCGGGACGCGGGCGCAGATCGCGCGCACCGGCATTGCACATCACAAGTGCGTGTCAGTTCCCCTCGAAGCCGTTGTCGAAAATGGTGTCGCCGGGGGTGCAAGTGCCCTGCCACAGGCAGGCCACCCACTCGGGGTGATCGATGAAGGGGTTGCGGTTGCCCTGGAACAGGAACACCACCTCGTTGCGCAGGATTTCCTGGGCATCCGGCGGGTCGGCGAAGTGCCACTGCAGGAGCGTGTCGAGTACGCCCATGTAGCCCTGCGCCGGCACCTGATTGTTCGGTGTGGTCTGGATCAGGCTGCGGTTGTTGGTCACGATCAGGTCCGGCTCGGGCTGCCCGTTGACGTGCGTGCCGCCCTCGTAGCGGATGTCCATGTACAGAATGGCGCGCGCCATGTCGCCCTTGCGATGGTTCCACACCTCGTAGGTGCCGGTGTTGCCGTCGCTGCCCTGCACCCAGTTCGAATTGCCGGGATAGACGCCGCTGCCGCCGCCGAAGCCGTGGTTGGCGTCGGTGACGTTCTCGGTGCAGCCGGCGTTGCAGTTGTCGTAGGGCTTGTTGCCGCGGTTCGCGTTGTAGTCGGAGGCCGAGGCGTACAGCATGTGGCCGTCGACGTAGGGCGAGTACGGATGGTTGTTGGCGTCGACGCCGGACAGGCCGTTGAAGCCGAGCGAGTTCGGCCACGTATGCTCGCGGTTGTAGGTGTTCGGACCGGTGGCGCCGGAGCGATCGGTGATCTTGGCGTAGCTGCGGTTGCGGTAGACGTCCAGCACGCGGTTGGGGTTGCCCGGATCTTGTTCGGCCGCTTCGAGGATGTCCCAGACGTCGCAGTCGGTGGTGTTCGGGCTGCCGACGTTGCAGGTGTTGGTGCCGATCGAATAGCGATAGGCGGTGTGGTCGTCGATCAGCAGGTGCAGCGTGCTGCGCAGCAGCGCCGGCGTGCTTGCGTCGACGCTGGCGTAGTAGTTGGCCGATGAGGCCGCGGTGGTGAAGCTCCACACGTGGTTGGCGGGCAATGGGTGCGGGGTTCCGTCCTGATCGACGATCTGCGCCGCGATCAGGGTCACCGTGCAGGATTCGAGCAGGTCAAAATTGACGTCCGGATTCAGGGTGTAGTTCTGTGGTCCGCCGCTGACCTGCGCCGTGTGCGCGCCGGAGTTCGCGCAGGCGATCGTGAACCAGCTCCCCGACGGCGTCACCGCTTCGCTGAAGCCGACCAAGAGGTTGGCGCCGACCGGTACGTTCGCGACACCGTTCGCCGGCGCGGTCGAGGTGACCGTCGGCGGGTTGTCCGGCAGCACCGTGAAACTCCACGAGAAGTTGGCCGCCATCGGGTGCGGCGTGCCGTCGAGGTCGATCACGTTCGCGGCGGTGATGTTCGCCGTGCACTGCTCGCCGAAGGCCAGCGGCGCGACCGGATCGAGCGTGCGCGAGGATCCGGTGCCGCTCTCGTTGACTGCGAGATTGTTGCCGCTGACTGCGCAATCGAGGTCGAACCAGCCGACGTTGGTGGTCACCGCCTCGCTGAACTGGACCGTGAGGTTGGCGGTGGGGGCGACGTTGATCGCGTTGTTCGTCGGTGCGGTGCTGGCGACCGTCGGCACGGCATCGGCCGCCACCGTGAAAGCCCACTGGAAATTCGCCGCCATCGGATCGGGCGTGCCGTCCTGGTCGATCACGTTGGCTGCGGTGATGGAGGCCGTGCACAGTTCGCCGGGCGCCAGCAGGGGCACCGGATCCAGCGAGCGCGACGCACCCGTGCCGGTTTCATTGACCGTCACCGTGCCGCTGGTCGCACAACTCAGCGCGAACCAGCCGGCGTTGGTGGTGACCGCCTCGCTGAACTGCACCGAGAGGTTCGCATCGGCGGCAACACCCGTGGCGGTATTGGCCGGAACGGTCGAAGACACCGTGGGCGGATTGTCGACCGGCGCACCGAAAGTCTGGCCGTTGTTGCAGGCGGAGAAGTTCGCGGACGCCGTGCCATTCCAGTTGAAGTCGGTGTAGGCGGACCCGGGGCCACCGCCGAGTTGCAGGGACGTACCTTCCGGCGTGGTGTTCGACTCGGCCACGCCAATGTCCACGCTGGTCATGCCGTTCGCCGGTCCACCGGCCGCAGTCAGGGTGCCTTCCCAACTGAGGAACTGGATCACCGTCGAACTCGAGCGCAACACCAGGGCCACACCGTCCTGGGCACCGTTCTGCAGGCCGTCCATGGGATAGTGGATCACGCCGAGGCGGACGGTCACGCCACAATTCACGTTGTCGCCTGCGGGAACGGCGTCGGTTCCGTAGGGTGTGCCGCCATTGCCGCCGTTGTAGCGCACGATGTCGTAGTCGGCGAGGCTCTCGCCAGCGGTCGCCACGACCTCGATCGCCTCGCCGATGTCCGCATCCACATCGTCGTAGTGGATCTCGTTGATGAAGACCGCGGCGTGTGCGCCGGAAGCAGCGATTGCCAGCGCACTGGCGAGGAACAGGCGGGAAACGGACATGAAGACGCCGGTGCCGGATCGAAAGGGGCCGATATTCTAGCCCGGATATTCCATGAAGTCGCGGGGGAAATGACCAGAACTCATTGATATGACGCGGAAATCTGGCAACTTTTCGCGGTGATGGACCGTACGCAGGCTGTGCCCGCGGGGGGCGGCGTGGTTGGCCAGTGCGGAGACGTCGATCTCATCACGAGGACGGCGAGCGATGCATGGCGAGATTCCCGGCGGCGCGATGCCGCAATTCGCGATAATCCGCTCCCCGCCGCCTCGCCCGTTTCTTCTCGCACGCCCATGTTGAGCATTGTCCGCCTCGGAACACCTCGCCTTCCCGGTGAGGGTTTGCGCATCGGCAGCGTGCGGCGCCCGCCGCGCGGTGTGCCCAAGACCGATTTCGCCCGGCTCGACTGGTATGACGTTTGGTACCCGAATCTTGCGCCGAGCGCAGAGACCGTGAAGCTGGCGCAGAGCGCCGACACGCCCGCGACCTGGGCAGCCTTCGAACGCGCGTTCCGGCGCGAAATGTCGCAGCCCGACGCCAGTCGTACGCTCGACCTGCTGGCTGCACTGTCGCAGCACGCGGATTTTTCGCTCGGCTGCTACTGCGAGCTGGAGGCGCGCTGCCACCGCTCGATCCTGCGCGCGCTGCTGACTGCGCGTGGGGCAAAGATGGCCCCGTGCTAGTGTCCTGTCCCGCAAGTAGCGTGAAGAAGTTCCGGATGGATTTCGTCGCGAGACAAGGCGGGAGGAGGAGCCATAGTGGTTCTATGGCGACGACGAGCAACGCAGTATCGCGGCGAAAGACGCCGGAACTATTCGACGGTATTTGCGGGACAGGACACTAGCTCGGATCGCTCATCCGGCGAGCTTGCGTTGCTGCTCGCGCAGGCCGGTGAGCGTGGTTCTGAACTCGGCGATGCGCTGCTGCTCCTGCTCGACCACCGCGGCCGGCGCATTGGCAACGAAGTTCGCGTTGCCGAGCTTGCCCTGGCACCTTGCAATCTCGCCTTCGAGGCGCGCGATCTCCTTCGCGAGGCGCTTGAGTTCGGCGTCGACGTCGATCAGCCCGAGCAGCGGGATCAGCAGTTTCAGCTCGCCGACCACCGCGGCGGCTGCGGCCGGCGCGTCCTCGCCTGGCGCCAGCCAGCGCATCGCCGCCGGCTCGACGCGCGCCAGGAAGGCGATCTGCGCCGCGAAGCGCGCGTGGCGTTCGCGGTCGCCGGCGTCGCCCCCCTCGAGCAGCAAGGGCACCAGCTTGCCCGGGTTGATGTTCATCTCGCTGCGGATGCGGCGGATGCCGGACAGCACCGCCTTCAGCCATTCGATGTCGGCGCGCGCGGTGGCGTCCTTCGGGAAGTCGCTCTCCTGCGGCAGGCGCTGGGTCGCGACCGTCGCGCCGCTCTTGCCCGCAAGCGGCGCCACTTGCTGCCAGATCTCCTCGGTGATGAAGGGGATGATCGGGTGCAGCAGTCGCAGCACCGCTTCCAGCACGGTCAGCAGCGTGCGCACCGTGCTCGCGCGCAGCGCCGTGTCCTCGCCCTGCAAGGCCGGCTTGGCGAGTTCCAGGAACCAGTCGCAGTACTCGTTCCAGACGAAGTCGTAGAGCGCCTGCGCAGCGTTGTCGAAGCGGTACTCGGCGACGCCGCGGTGGAAGGCCGCAGTGGCGCGCGAGAGTTCGTCGAGGATCCAGCGGGAGGCGGGTGAGGCGAAGATCTGGGACTCGGGACTCGGGACTCGGGACTCGAGACCAGCTTCAAGCGCTCGACTTGCTATGGCCTCGATTCCCTGGGCGATCCGGCCGAGGGAGTTTTCGATTCGGGCCTCGATCTCCGAACCCGCCGCGAAGCCGAGTCCCGAGTCCCGAGTCCCGAGTCCCGCTTTTCCCGGCTCTTCCGCATTCATCAGCACGAAGCGCGCCGCATTCCACAGCTTGTTGCAGAAGTTCTTGTAGCCCTCGCAGCGCTTCAGGTCGAAGTTGATCGTGCGCCCGTGGGTCGCGAGCGCAGCGAAGGTGAAGCGCAGCGCGTCGGCGCCCACCGCGCCGATGCCGGCCGGGTACTCCTTGCGGATGCGCTTCTCGACCTTCTCGCGCACCTGCGGGATCAGCAGGCTCGCAGTCGACTTCTGCACCAGCGCTTCCAGCTCGATGCCGTCGATCAGGTCCAGCGGGTCGATGGTGTTGCCCTTGGACTTGCTCATCTTCTGGCCTTCGGCATCGCGCACGATGGCGTTGATGTAGACCGTGTGGAAGGGCACGCGGTCCTTGAGCTGCGCGTAGCGCGGCTCATAACTGCCGTCGGCGCGGCGACCGACGAAGTAGGTGGTCGCCATCACCATCCGCGCGACCCAGAAGAAAATGATGTCGAAGCCGGTCACGAGGACGGAGGTGGGGAGGAATCGTTGGTCTTGGTGCCAGTTGGCCACCGCTGGAGCAGGAGCGGGGCTGGGGGTTGGGGGCTGGGGTGCGGGGATGGTGCTACCGGAGGACTCCAGGTTTTCGGCTGAACGGCGCGCACTCACGGTCTGGCCATGTGCCGGGTCCGCGCGCCCCAGCCCCCAGTCCCCAGCCCCGCTCTCGCTTTCGGCCCCCCACCCCAAGGTCGAAAACGGCCACAAGGCCGACGAGAACCAGGTGTCCAGCACGTCCTCGTCCTGGCGCAAGGCGCCGACCGGCGCTTGTGTGGCGTGCGCCAGCGCGTCGGCTTCATCCTCGCCGACGAAGATGTTGCCGGCCTCGTCGAACCAGGCCGGGATGCGGTGGCCCCACCACAGCTGGCGCGAGACGCACCAGTCCTGGAGGTTGGCGAGCCACTGCACATAGGTGGTCTTCCAGTTCTCGGGTACGAACTGGATGTAGCCCCCGGTGACCGCCGCGAGCGCGGGTTCGGTAATCGCGCGCTTGCCGCCGGGGCGGCCGTCGGGCAGCGTCTCGCGGGTCAGGTCGAGAAACCACTGGTCGGTGAGCATCGGCTCGATCACCGCGTCGCTGCGCTGGCTGATCGGCAACGACAGCTTGTGCGGCTTGGCTTCGACCAGCAGCCCGGCGGCCTCGAGATCGGCGAGCACGCGCTTGCGCGCTTCGAAGCGGTCGAGGCCCTGGTAGGCCGCCGGCGCGACCTCGTTGACCTTCGCGTCGAGGCTGAAGATCGACAGCGGCGCGAGGCCGTGGCGCTGGCCCATCTGCCAGTCGTTGAAGTCGTGCGCCGGGGTGATCTTGACGCAGCCCGTGCCGAAGGCGCGATCCACGTATTCGTCGGCGATCACCGGGATCTCGCGCCCGGTCAACGGCAGTTGCAGCGACTTGCCGACCAGGGCGCGGTAGCGCTCGTCCTGCGGGTGCACCGCGACCGCGACGTCGCCGAGCATGGTCTCCGGGCGCGTGGTCGCCACGACCACACCCTCACCGCCGTCGGCCGCCGGGTAGCGGATCGACCACAGGCTGCCGTCCTTCTCGACATTCTCGACCTCGAGGTCCGAGACCGCGGTGCCGAGCACCGGGTCCCAGTGCACCAGACGCTTGCCGCGATACAGCAGGCCGTCGCGATACCACTGGATGAACACGCGGCGCACCGCAGCGGACAGGCCCTCGTCCATCGTGAAGCGTTCGCGCGACCAGTCGCAGGAAGCCCCGAGACGACGCATCTGGCGGGTGATCGTCGACCCGGATTCTTCCTTCCAATCCCATACCCGCGCGACGAAAGCCTCGCGGCCGAGGTCGTGGCGGGTGCGGCCCTGCGCCGCCAGCTGGTTCTCGACGATCTTCTGGGTGGCGATGCCGGCGTGGTCGGTGCCGCACTGCCACAACGTGTCCGCGCCCTGCATGCGCTGGTAGCGGATCAGCAGGTCCATGATGGTCTGCTGGAAGGCGTGGCCCATGTGCAGCGTGCCGGTGACGTTCGGCGGCGGCAATGCGATGCAGTAGGGCTCGCCGGTGCCGGACGGCGCAAAGTAGCCCGACTGCTCCCATTCGGGATACCAGCGGGCCTCGATGGCCTTGGGGTCGAAGCTCTTGTCCATGGGTGCGCGTCACGCCGAAAAGTGAGCGCGCGAGGATAGCGGCGGCGATTAGAAGGGGCACGCGAAACGGGGCACGCGGCACGGGAAGACCTCGCGCCAGATCCCGACTTGAGCGCTGATTGCGGCTTTCATTGCAGCCGGGTTGCAGTGCCCCTCGGACATGCGTGCCTCTCGCGTGCCCCGTGCTTACGCTCGCTCCGGCTTCGCCGGGATCAGCAGCGAGGCGACCATCGAGCCGGCGACGAGCACGAACACGGCGGCGAGCGAGACCACGATCGGGATCTTGTAGAAGTCCATGATCAGCATCTTGATGCCGATGAAGGACAGCACCGCGGCGAGGCCGTAGTTCAGGAAGTGGAAGCGGTCGGCCATGTCGGCGAGCATGAAGTACATCGCGCGCAGGCCGAGGATCGCGAACACGTTGCTGGTCAGCACGATGAAGGGATCGGTGGTGATCGCGAAGATCGCCGGGATCGAGTCGACCGCGAAGATCACGTCGGTGACGCCGATCATCAGGATCACCAGCAACAGCGGGGTCGCGTAGCGCACGCCTTCGCGGAAGCTGAACATCTTCTCGCCATCGAATTCGGTGGTGATCCGCATGTGCTTGCGCACCCAGCGGATCACCGGGTTCTGCTCGAGATCGGGTTTCTCGTCGGCGACCAGCGCCATCTTGACGCCGGTGATCAGCAGGAAGGCGCCGAAGACGTAGAAGATCCAGTGGAACTTCGCGATCAGGAAGGCGCCGAGCAGGATCATCAAGGTGCGCAGCACGATCGCGCAGATCACGCCGAAGATCAGCGCGCGCTTCTGGTACTCGAGCGGCACCGCGAAGAAGTTGAACACCATCAGGAACACGAAGATGTTGTCGACCGCGAGCGATTTCTCGACCAGGTAGCCGGTCAGGAACTCGAGCGCCTTGGTGTGAGCGAATTCGCGCGTACCGGTGCTGTCGAGGTACCACCACAACAAGCCATTGAAGGCAAGTGCGAGACCGATCCACACCAGCGACCATTGCATCGCTTCGCGGAAGGACACCCGGTGCGCACCCTGCTGGCGCATGACCAGCAGGTCGACGACGAGCGCGACGACGACCAGGACGGTGAAGCCCGCCCACATCCACCAAGTGCCAATCGTTTGCATGCGGCCCCGCCCGTGCCTGCATCTGCACCGCACCCGGACGAGGACCCCCCTCGACCTGCAACGCCGCCGCGACCGTCCCGGTTCGGAGCGGTCACACGCGCACGGGGTGCGGTCGAGGTCTTGCTTGTGCACCGATGCTCCGATGCACCGGCGCCGCCGGCGTGCGTTGGCACACGTGATGACGACTGCGCCGCGAAAAGCTACTCCCCTCTACGGGACGAAGTGTGGCTGCGTGGCGTCCGTTATGCAATAGAGGGCGTGTCAAGGGGATGTCGTCATGCGTGGTGAGGAACAGGCGGCGGATTGTGGGCAGCGAAGCGCGTAGGCCGCTCCCCCCAGGCTAAATATGAAGCCATCTTCCCCCGTCCACCCGCAGCACCTGTCCAGTCACGTAGCGGGCGTCGCGCAGCAGGTAGAGCACTGCACTTGCGATATCGCCGGGTTCGCCCGGGCGCTTGAGTGCGGTGCGTTCCTCGACCATCGCCAGCGTCTCTGCCTTCTCGGGGTTGGTCGACCACAGGATATTGCCTGGTGCGATGGCGTTGACGCGCACCTCGGGGCCGAGTTCGCGTGCGAGACCGTGAGTGAGTGCAACCAGCGCGGCCTTGGCCATGCAGTAGGGCAGGTAGCGGGGGATCGGACGTTCGGCGTAGATGTCGACGAGGTTGATGATCACCCCCTTCGCTGCCCGCAGCGCCGGGGCTGCGGCCTGCGCGAGGAACAGCGGTGCGCGCGCGTTGGTGGCGACCAGGTCATCGAACTGCGCCTCCCCGATTTCCCCGAGCGGTGTCGGGTAGAAGCTAGATGCATTGTTGACCAGTGCGTCGATCCGGCCGAAGCGGGCGAGCGTGGCCGGCACCAGCGCGGTGGTGCCCGCGAGGTCGTTGAGGTCGGCCTGCAGGGTCAGCGTGCTGCCGGGGCGTGCCTGTTCCAGTTCCGCTAGCAGCGCATCCAGCTCGGCGCCCGGCGTGCGGTAATGCAGTGCAAGGTCGTAGCCGGCCGCATGCAACATGCGCGCGATCGTCGCGCCGATGCGCCGGGCAGAGCCGGTGACGAGTGCGACGGGGGCTGGGGTGCTCATGCGGCTGGAGGATATCGCCCCGAAGACTGGTCAAACGCGGAGGGCGCGGAGAAAAACGTTTGGGTCTTTCTCCGCGTTCCTCCGTGTCTTCCGTGTCTTCCGTGTCTTCCGTGTCTTCCGCGTCTCCGCGTTGAGAAGTCTCAGGCCTGCGTCAGTTCCACGCGGTCGCGGAAATGCTCCAGCGCCTGCGGGTTGGCGAGTGCGTCGGTGTTCTTGACCGGCTTGCCGTGGATCACGTTGCGCACCGCGAGTTCGACGATCTTGCCGCTGATGGTGCGTGGGATGTCGGGCACGGCGAGGATCTTGGCCGGGACGTGGCGCGGGGTGGTGTTGTCGCGGATGACCTTGCGGATGCGCCCGGCCATCGCCTCGTCGAGTTCATGTCCTTCGCGCAGGCGCACGAACAGCACCACGCGCACGTCGCTGTCCCAGTCCTGGGCGACGCAGATCGATTCCAGCACCTCGGGGAGCTTCTCCACCTGGCGGTAGATCTCGGCGGTGCCGATGCGCACGCCGCCCGGGTTCAGGGTGGCGTCCGAGCGGCCGAGGATGACGATGCCGTCGTGCTCGGTCAGCAGCGCGAGGTCGCCGTGGCACCAGACGTTTTCGATCTTGCCGAAGTAGGCGTCGTGATACTTGTGGCCGTCGGCATCGTTCCAGAAGCCGACCGGCATCGACGGGAAGGGCTGGGTGCAGGACAGCTCACCGGGCTCGCCGCGCACCGGCTTGCCGTCGTCGTCGAGCACTTCGACCTTCATGCCGAGGCCGCGGCACTGCAGTTCACCGCGGTACACCGGCAGCACCGGGTTGCCGAGCGCGAAGCAGGAGACGATGTCGGTGCCGCCGCTGATCGAGGCCAGCAGCACATCCGGCTTGACGTCGCGGTAGACGTAGTCGTAGCTCTCCGGCGCCAGCGGCGAGCCGGTCGACAGGATCGTGCGCAGCTTGCCCAGCTTGTGGGTCTCGCGCGGCTTGACGCCGGCCTTGTCGGCGGCGGCGATCCATTTCGCGCTGGTGCCGAACACGCTGATGCCGAGCTCTTCCACCAGATCGAACAGCGAACCCGCTTGCGGGTGGAAGGGCGAGCCGTCGAACAGCACCATCGTGGCGCCGACCGCGAGGCTGGACACCAGCCAGTTCCACATCATCCAGCCGCAGGTGGTGTAGTAGAAGATGCGGTCCTCGCGGCGCAGGTCGGTGTGCAGCACCAGTTCCTTCAGGTGCTGGATCAGGGTGCCGCCCTGGCCGTGGACGATGCACTTGGGCACGCCGGTGGTGCCCGAGGAGTACAGGATGTACTGCGCGCGGTCGAAGGGGCCGTGGTGGAAGCTCAGCAGTGCGCTGGTTTCCGGCGCGAATTCATCCCAGCCGATCGCGTTCGCCACGCTCGCGAGGTCGCGGTCGCTGCCGGCGTACGGGAACACGACCACGCGTTGCACGCTCGGCAGTTGCGCGAGGATGCCGGCGACTTTCTCGAGGCAATCGAAGCGCTTGCCGCCGTAGAAGTAGCCGTCGGCGGTGAACAGCACCTTGGGCGCGATCTGGCCGAAGCGGTCGAGCACGCCGTGGATGCCGAAATCCGGCGAGCACGAGGACCAGATTGCGCCGAGGCTGGCCGCGGCGAGCATCGCGATCACAGCTTCCGGGCGGTTCGGCACGAAGCCGGCGACGCGATCGCCGGGGCCGACGCCCTCGGCCGCGAGCGCCGCCCGCACGCGCCGCACCTGTTCGGCCAGTTGCGCATAGGAGAGTTCGCGGGTGGAGCCGTCCTCGCCGCGAGCGATGATCGCCAGGCGGTCGTCGCGGAAGCGCAGCAGGTTCTGCGCGAAGTTGATCTCGGTCTTCGGGAAGAAGCGGCAGCCCGGCATGCGCTCGAAGTGTTCGTAGGCCGGGGTCAGGTCGCCACGGCCGCGGATGCCGCAGAACTCCCAGACCGCGGTCCAGAAGCGATCCGGATGCGCATTCGACCAGTCGTACAGCGCCGCATGGTCGGGCAACTCGGCGCCGAAGCGCTCGTGCGCGAAGCGCTTGAAGCGAGAGAGGTTGGCGGCCTCGATGCGCTCGGGGCCGGGGGTCCACAGGGCGGCGGTCATGGGTGGGCGGATCACGGTCGGAAAATGGTCGCAAGCATGCACGGGAGGCGCTCGCGGGGGCATCGGCCCTTCGGGCAGCGTACGCCGGCATTGATGCCACTATCATTCGCGACGGTCCAGTCCTGCCGCTCGCGACGCTCGCGTCGCTCCTGCACCAAGTGCATCGGTCGGGAGCGACGCGTTCGTCGCGATCATCGTCCCGCTCTTGCCCGGAAGCCGCCATGCGCTCACTCGCCGCCCTCGTCCTGTTTGCCACCGCCAGCTTCGCCCACGCCGATCCCAAGGCCGAGGTCTACGCGGCCTGGGACGCGATGGTCGCCGCGAAGTCCTATCGCGCGACGCTCTCTTCCGAAGCGGGCGGGCAGACCTCGAAGCAGACCATCGAGATCGTGATCCCCACGCACATGCGCATGAGTGGTGGCGCCAGCGGCGACATGGTGGTGACCCCCGAAGGCGCGTGGATCCGCATCCCCGGCCAGGACTGGATGGCGGCGCCCCCGGGGACCACCGAGGTCAGCAAGCGCTTCCTGAGCCCGGCCTTCATCGAGGAAGCCAAGGCCGGCGTCCGCTCGGTGCAGGCGCTCGGCGAGGAGCAACTGGCCGGCAAGCCGGTGCGCACCTACCAGATCGAGCAGGTGATGACGGTCATGGGCATCGCGACCGAATCCTCGACCAAGCTCTACGTCGACGTCGCCAGCGGCCGGCCGGTGCGCCAGGAAGTCGCGGCCACCGCGATGGGACGCAACTCGCGCACGGTGCAGGACATCGAGTACGTGCAGGGGCTGGAAATCGTCGCCCCGGAGTGAGCGGGTGTTGCTGGTTGGTGTTGGTGCTGGACGAAGCCGGGATGCGTCGACGGCGCTGTCCTGACGGCCATTGATGGATCGTCTCGCGCGACCATGCGCCAGGCGGTCAGCCCCTCCAACACCAACAACCCACACCAGCCCTTGAATCCCCCTGAAGCCGTCCCCACTAAGGGGCCGTCGTGCGGAGGGCTGTCCAAGCAGAATGCGCCCGCCGCCGCACCAATCTGCTGCAAAATCAATGGTTCAACTTCATTCAGAGGCCCTATCGCCATGAAAATCCGTCCTTTGCACGATCGCGTGATCATCAAGCGCATGGAAGAAGAGCGCGTCAGCGCCGGCGGCATCGTGATCCCCGATTCCGCCACCGAGAAGCCGGTCCGCGGCGAGGTCATCGCCGCCGGCAACGGCAAGATCCTCGAGAACGGCGGCGTGCGCCCGATCGCGGTCAAGGCCGGCGACAAGGTGCTGTTCGGCAAGTACAGCGGCACCGAGGTCAAGGTCGACGGTGAAGAGCTGCTGGTCATGCGCGAAGAAGACATCATGGGTGTGATCGAAGCCTGAGCGCGCCCCGCGCCTCGGCTCCGCTTTCCCCTCTCAACTTTCACTTTTCACTGAGGTAACGAACAATGGCTGCCAAAGAAGTCCGTTTCTCCGAAGACGCCCGTGCGCGCATGGTCAAGGGCGTCAACGTCCTCGCCAACGCGGTCAAGGTCACCCTCGGCCCGAAGGGCCGTAACGTCGTGCTCGAGAAGAGCTTCGGCGCGCCGACGATCACCAAGGACGGCGTGTCCGTCGCCAAGGAGATCGAGCTCGCCGACAAGTTCGAGAACATGGGCGCGCAGATGGTCAAGGAAGTCGCTTCCAAGACCTCCGACGTCGCCGGTGACGGCACCACCACCGCCACCGTGCTGGCGCAGGCGCTGATCCGCGAGGGCATGAAGGCGGTCGCCGCCGGCATGAACCCGATGGACCTGAAGCGCGGCATCGACAAGGCGGTGGCCGCCGCCGTCGAGGAGCTGAAGAGCATCTCCAAGCCCTGCAAGGACGACAAGGAAATCGCCCAGGTCGGCACCATCTCCGCGAACAGCGACGCCGAGATCGGCCGCATCATCGCCGATGCGATGAAGAAGGTCGGCAAGGAAGGCGTGATCACGGTCGAGGAAGGTTCGGGCCTGAACAATGAGCTCGACGTGGTCGAGGGCATGCAGTTCGACCGCGGCTACCTGTCGCCGTACTTCATCAACAACCAGCAGACCATGAAGGCGGAGCTCGAGAGCCCGTACATCCTGCTGCACGACAAGAAGATCTCCAACGTGCGCGAACTGCTGCCGGTGCTGGAAGCGGTCGCCAAGGCCGGCAAGCCGCTGCTGATCGTCGCCGAGGAAGTGGAAGGCGAGGCGCTCGCGACGCTGGTGGTCAACACCATCCGCGGCATCGTCAAGGTGTGCGCGGTCAAGGCTCCGGGCTTCGGTGACCGCCGCAAGGCGATGCTGGAAGACATGGCGATCCTGACCGGCGGCCAGGTGATCTCCGAGGAAGTCGGCCTGTCGCTGGAGAAGGCCACGCTGAAGGACCTCGGCACCGCCAAACGCATCGTGATCGAGAAGGAAAACACCACGATCATCGACGGCGCCGGCAAGGAAGACGCCATCAAGTCGCGCATCGACCAGATCAAGAAGCAGGTCGAGGAGACCAGCTCCGACTACGACCGCGAGAAGCTGCAGGAGCGCGTGGCCAAGCTCGCCGGCGGCGTTGCGGTGATCAAGGTCGGTGCCGCCACCGAAGTCGAGATGAAGGAAAAGAAGGCGCGCGTCGAAGACGCCCTGCACGCCACGCGTGCGGCGGTCGAGGAAGGCATCGTCCCGGGCGGCGGCGTGGCCCTGGTGCGCGGCCTCGAAGCGGTGCGCAAGCTGAAGGGCGCCAACGAAGACCAGAACCACGGCATCGCCATCGCCGCGCGCGCGATGGAAGCCCCGCTGCGCGAGATCGCCACCAACAGCGGCGACGAGCCGAGCGTGGTGCTGAACAAGGTCTGCGAGGGCTCCGGCAACTTCGGCTACAACGCAGCCACCGGCGAGTTCGGCGACATGGTCGAGATGGGCATCCTGGACCCGACCAAGGTCACCCGCTACGCGCTGCAGAACGCGGCTTCGATCGCCGGCCTGATGATCACCACCGAGGCGATGGTGGCCGAGCTGCCGAAGAAGGAAGCGCCGGCGGCCGGTGGCCACGGCCACGACCACGGCGGCATGGGCGGCATGGACTTCTGATCAACCGTCGAGGTCGATCCGGACCGGACGACGCGGTTGCGCCGTCCAGGTCGCCGGGAGCCGGAGGCCGTTGGTGGCCGACATGTCCCCCGGGTACATCCGCAAGCGTGTCATCGAAGGGCGGGCCGCGAGGCCTGCCCTTCGCTTTTCTGGCGACGTCATGCTCTTGGTCGAGATGAGACGGGATGCATGCGCCGCATGGTGAACGTGGCCTGATCTCGGACCGGGAGGTGTGCGATGCGCGTGTTGCTGGCAGCAATCCTGATTCTGTGCGCGGTTCGGGTTGCCGCGAGCGAGGCTGGTCTCGGGGTGTTGCGCACGCCTACATCGCCGCCCGACCAGGCAGTCGACGAAAACGACCTGTCCGACCGCGAACCGGTCGATCCGGCCGAACAGCGTCCGGCCGTGAGCCCACCCAAGCGGGTCGTGGCGCGTGGAGCACAGCCGTCCGGCATCATCATCCTGCCGCCGATCTGGACTTTCCTGGGGCCTGCGCCGACACAGGGCGCCCAGGTCGTGGTGCCGCCGGACCATGAGGTCTCGGGCGCCGTGCATGCGCTTGCGCCGCACCCGACCAACGCCAACATACTGTATGTCGCTTCGGTCAATGGCGGTGTCTGGCGCACGGCCAATGCGACCGCCGCGGACCCGGACTGGACGCCCCTGACCGACTTCCAGCGCTCGCTGTCGACGGCGTCGATCGCCTTCGACCGCAACGATGCGAGTTTCCAGACCCTCGTGGTCGGCACCGGCCGGGTGAGCAATTTCGCCCAGCGCGGTGACGACGAGATCGGCATCTATCGCACCACTGATGGCGGATCGAGCTGGACCGAACTGGGGGAAGCGACCCTGCTCGGCCAGAAGCTGATCGGTGTCAGTGCGCGCGGTGCGGTGCTGATGGCGGCCTCCCGCAACGGCGGTCTGTATCGCAGTACCAACACAGGCGGGAACTGGACCCTGGTCTCTGGCGGCGCCGGTACCGGACTGCCGGCCGGCGGCATCGGCGAATTGGCCGAGGATCCCACCAACAACAATCGCTTCTACGTCGGTGTGCTCGGTTCGGCCACGCCGGTCTGGCGCACCAGCAATGGCGGTGCCACCTGGGAGGCCGCAAGCACCGGCATCACCAGCACGGCGACCAGCGGCGGCAACATCCGCATCTCGGTTGGCGCCGGTGGCGTCGTCTTTGCCGCCATCGTCAGCAGTTCCACCCTCACCGGCGTGTTCCGTTCAACCAATCAGGGTGGCAACTGGACCGCGATGGACGTGCCGGCGGTCCATCCCGGCGGCCAGGGATCGGTGAACACTTCGCTCGCGGCGCATCCGAGCAACAACACACTGGTGTTCATCGGCGGTGACCGCATCACCGCGTACCCCTTCACCGGCAATGTGCGCCGTGGCGATTCCTCGGCTGCGTCGGGCAGCCAGTTCACCGCGATCATGGATGCCGGCGGCAACAACACCGCGCCGCACGCCGACAGTCGCGATCTCGCCTTCGACGCCAGCGGCAGCCTGCTGGAAAGCGACGACGGTGGCGTGTACCGGCGCAGCAACCCGACCGGCGCGGGTACCTGGACATCGGTGATCGGCGATCTGGGCGTGATGGAGGTCCACGACCTCGATCACGATGGGCTCGCCAATGTGATCACGATCGGCACCCAGGACAACGGCACCCACATGCAGCAGCTGCCGAACACCCAGCGCTGGGAACACATCTTCGGTGGCGACGGCGGCGATGTGGCGATCGACGACATCACCCTCGTGAACGGGAGCTACCGCTACATCAGCTCGCAGAGCCTCGGCAGCTTCACGCGCCAGCGCTACAGCAACGCCAACCTGTTCGTCTCCGAGCTGGCGATGCCCGGGATCACCGGCGCCCAGTTCGTGACTCCGGTCGAGATCAACCGCATGGACCCGGCGCGCCTGATGGTGGGTGGATCCTCACAGATCTTCATTTCCACCAATGCCACCTCGGCAGCGCCGACCTACAGTCTGCAGGTTGCGCCGGGTGCCAACCGCAACGCAATGGTCTACGGCGCATTCGGCAATACCGATGCAGCCTATGTCGGCAAGGGCAGTCAGGTGTACCGCCGTTCCGGCAACACCTTTGTCGCCACCACGGTGTTGCCGGCCGGCGCCAACACGATCACCGATGTCACGATGGATCCCGAAAATGCGGCCCGCGTCTGGGCGATCGACGACAACCAGGTGTTCCGCTCGATCAATTCGGGGACGACCTGGGTCGATGTGACCGGCAATCTGCCCAGCATCAGCTCTTTCGACTTCCGCACCATCGAGTACATCCCGGAGAACGGCACCGACCGCCTCGCGCTCGGTACGCGCTCGGGCGTGTACTTCGTCGATGTCGATGACGATGCCTGGTACGGCTTCGGCATCCTGCTGCCGGATGTGCTGGTCTTCGATCTGCGCTTCATCCAGTCGACTCGACGCCTGATCGCCGGCACGCTGGGACGTGGTGTCTGGTCGGTGATCGTCCCGCAGCGCCAGGATCTGTTCGCGAACGGCTTCGAGTAAGGTGCGCTGGCGAAACCGGCGGAGTGTCAGGGGCGCAAGTCCCCGCCAACAAAGGAGTAGCGATCCACGTTGTCCCCGAGTCGTGCGCGGTGCGTCGCGATGCGTACCGTGAAGCGTTCACGGACCAGCACGCGCCACCGTCGCGACGCGTCTGCGCCCGGGCCTCGTTCCGGCAGGCCCAACCAGCGCGTCCGCCGCAGCTCAGGACAAGGTGGTCAGCACGAAGTTGTGCGGTAGCAGCGCGTTGATGTCCGTGTACACCAGACCTTCGCCGCCGAGGAAGACCACCTCGGCCTGCGGGCCGAGTTCGCGGATGAGCTGACGGCAAGCGCCGCAGGGCGGGATCGCCATCGGCGTGTCGCGGTTGTCGACGGCGCTGATCGCGACCGCCTCGATGCGCAGCCTGGTGCCTTCTGCACGCACCGCTGCGGCGATCGCATTGCGTTCGGCGCAACTGCCGATGCCGAAGGCGCCGCATTCGACATTGCAGCCCGAGTAGACCTTGCCGCTGGCGCTGCGCAGCGCAGCGCCGACAAACAACTGCGAGTACGGGGCATAGGCCTGCCGCATCGCGACCGTGGATTCGTCGAGCAGGTCCTGGTGCTTCATGGGTGTCGCGTCCACCTGGGAATGGAAAGGGAAAACCTACGCGACCACGGCCGCGAGCGCCACTTCGATCATGGCATCCAGTCCCTGCTGGCGTTGCGCCACGCTCATCTTCTCGTGCGTCACCAGGTGGTCCGACACGGTCAGCAGTGCCGCCGCCTGCGCCCCGCGCTCGGCGGCGGCGGTGTACAGGCCCGCAGCTTCCATCTCGATGCCGAGGATGCGCGTGCGCCGCAGCATGTCCACCAGCCCGGGTAGCGGCGAGTAGAAGAGATCGGTCGAATAGACGTTGCCGATGCGCAGCGGGTGGCCCGCGGCGCGGGCGGCGTCGTCGAGCGCGCGCGCCAGCGGCCAGGATGCGATTGCCGCGAGATCCTGGCCGCCGAAGCGGGTGCGGTTGACGCCCGAATCGGTGCTCGCGCCCAGGGCCAGCACGAGGTCCCCGACCTGGACTTCATCGAGCACCGCACCGCAGGTGCCGACGCGCAGCACGCGCTTCACCCCGTAGTGGTCTATCAACTCGCTGGTGTAGATCGAGCAGGAGGGAATGCCCATGCCTCCGCCCATGACCGACACCCGCTGGCCGCGATAGTTGCCCGTGTAGCCGTACATGTTGCGCACTGCGGTGACCCGCTGCGCGTCTTCGAGGAAACGTTCGGCGATGTACTTCGCTCGCAGCGGATCGCCAGGCAGCAGGACGGTCTCGGCGAATGCGCCGGCGGGGGCTTCGATGTGGGGAGTGGTCATGTCCGGGTCTCGTGGTTGTCGGCCGTGTCGATCAGAAAAGCGGGGCTGGGGACTGGGGGCTGGGGTGCAAGTTCGCGAATCGCCGGTATCCGGGGAAGCCTTCAAGCGCGGCACGACTGGCCCTGAAACAGAAGCGCGGCGCCCCAACCCCCAGTCCCCAGCCCCGCCTTTGCTCCCGATCAGGCATCAGCCCGACGCGTAGGTCAGGAACGACTTCCCATTCCCGAGCGGCGCCAGCCCGAACCATTCAGCGAGGCTGGCGCCGATGTCGGCGAAGCTGTCGCGGATGCCGATGCTGCCCGGTTCGAGCGCGGGGCCGGTGGCGAGGATGGGGATGTGTTCGCGGGTGTGGTCGCTGCCGGGCCAGGTGGGATCGTTGCCGTGGTCGGCGCAGAAGATCGCGAGGTCCTCCGGGCCGAGGCGGCCGAGCAGCGTGGGCAGCATTGCGTCGAAGTGTTCGAGAGCGCCCGCGTAACCGGCGACATCGCGGCGGTGCCCGTATTCCTGGTCGAAATCGACGAGGTTGGTGAACACTAGGGTCGGTTTCGTTGCGGCGTCGAAAGCCTCGACGCTCTTCGCGACCAGTGTATCCAGACCGCTCGCTTTCACCGAACGCGTGATTCCCTGCGCGGCGAAGATGTCGCTGATCTTGCCGACGCCGATGACCGCGGCGCCGGCCGTCTGCAGGCGGTCGAGCAGCGTGGGTTCCGGCGGCGGCACCGAGTAGTCCTTGCGGTGCGGCGTACGCTTGAAGTCCGCGGCACAGGTGCCGACGAAGGGTCGCGCAATCACGCGGCCGATGCGGTAATCGTCCACCAGTCGGCGCGCGACCGCGCACAGGTCATACAGGCGCTGCAGGCCGAAGTGCTCCTCATGGGCGCAGATCTGGATGACCGAATCGGCCGAGGTGTAGACGATCGGCAATCCCGTGCGGATGTGCTCCTCGCCCAGGCGCGCGATGATCTCGGTGCCCGAGGCGTGGCAGTTGCCGAGGAAGCCGGCGACACCGCCCTCGCGCGCCAGGGCGTCGAGCAGCGCGGGCGGGAAGGAGTCGGTCTTGTCGCTGAAATAGCCCCAGTCGAAGAGCACTGGCACCCCGGCGATTTCCCAGTGGCCGCTGATGGTGTCCTTGCCGGTCGAGCGCTCGCGCGCCGCGCCATGTCGCGCACGGCCGTTGGCCGCTGCGGGCACGCCGTCGAGTGCGCGCCCGCGCACGCTGGCGGCAGCGTCGGCGAGGCCGATGCGCACCAGGTTTGGAATCGCCAGTGCCCGCCCGCGCCCACCGGCGGCCACCGGTCGCGCGCACCAGGCGGCGATGTGGCCGAGGGTGTCGGCGCCGGTGTCGCCATAGCGGTCGGCATCCGGCAGCTCGCCAACCCCGAGCGAGTCGAGCACGATCAGCATGGCGCGGCGCATGGTTTTCCTCCCGGCGGACCCGGCCGCAGTAGACGACAGGAATACGTGGAAGGCAAAGCCGCCGGCCGTCGGGCCGGTCATTCATTTCAGGTCATGGGCGCAGGGCGCGAAGGGTGCAGTCGGAACCCTCCGCGTCCCACGTCCCGCGGGGATCCGGCAGGGACCTTCAGCCTACCACTTCCTGCACCAGTTCTGGCGGTTCGCCGCGCTCGTCCAGCGTGTACGCGGCGCGCACGGCCGTCGCCGCGCGCGCCCACGCGGATTCGTCCGCCGCATGCACGATCGCCAGCGGAGTATCCGCGTCCGTCGCGACGCCGAGTTCCAGCACCTCGGTCAGTCCGACGCGCGGATCGATCACGTCCGTCGGCAGGCTGCGTCCGCCGCCGAGGCCGACCACGGCCACGCCGAGCGCACGGGCGTCGATGCGGGCGACGATTCCGGCACGATCCGCATGCACCGGCGCGATCACCGGCGCCGCTGCGAAGTGCGCAGCGTTCTCGAGGATGTCCGTGGGTCCGCCGAGCGCGACCACCATGCGCGCAAAGCGTTCGGCGGCGGCGCCGCTGGCGAGCGTCTGCAACATGCGACGTTCGCCTTCGGCGACCTCGGTGACCATGCCGGCCAGCTGCATCGCCTCGGCGCCGAGGCGCACGGTGAGCGCGTGCAGGCGCGCCGGACGCCGGCGGCCGACGAGATAGTCGATCGCCAACCGGGTTTCCAGCGCATTGCCGACCGCCGGCGCCAGCGACTGGTCCATGTCGGTGATCAGCGCGCGTGTGCGCAGGCCGGCGCGGTTGGCCACCGTCACCAGCGATCGCGCGAGTTCGCGCGCGTCCTCGCGACGCTGCATGAAGGCACCACTTCCGGTCTTGACGTCCAGCACCAGCGCATCGGTGTTCGCCGCCAATTTCTTCGACAGGATCGAGGCGGTGATCAGCGGCAGCGATTCGACCGTGCCGGTGATGTCGCGCACTGCGTACAGGCGGCGATCAGCCGGCGCCAGCTCCGGTCCGGCGCCGATGATCGCGACACCGGCTGCGCGCAGGCAGCGGTGGGTGGTTGGTACATCAACGACGCCGCGATAGCCGGGAATCGATTCGAGCTTGTCGAGTGTGCCGCCGGTATGGCCGAGTCCGCGTCCGGAGAGCATCGGCACCAGCGCGCCGCAGGCGGCCAGCATCGGCCCCAGCATCAGGCTGACCACGTCGCCGATGCCGCCGGTCGAGTGCTTGTCCAGTACCGGCGCATCGAAGCCGGCCGCACGCCAGTCGAGCACGCGTCCGGAATCGCGCATTGCGCGCGTCAGCGCGGTGGTTTCGCGCACATCCATGCCGCGCGCGCACACCGCCATCGCGAAGGCGCCGACCTGGGCGTCGCCAAGACGACCGTCGGCGATGCCTGCGACCAGTGCGGCGATTTCCACATCGGCAAGTTCCCCGCCCAGGCGCTTGCGGCGAAGCAGTTCCTGCGGTTGCAACGGTGTCCCATCGATTTCCAGCATCGTGTTCCCTTTCGTTGGTGGAGCGCGCAGGCGGCGGCCCTCAGACGGCTCACGCGGGCTCTTCCGCGGTGGCCATCGGTATCGTCGTCAGTCGGTCGAATCCTGTCCGTGCCAGTATGCCGCGCACGCGCTGGTGGGCAAGCCTGGATGGCGTTCAGCAACGCTCGCCATGGAGCAGTTCGCGGCTCTGGGCATCCAGCAGTAGATAACCTTCCGCAGAATCCGCGCGTCGGTGCAGACGGGTTTGCTGCGGCAGTTCCAGTGGTCGCCGGAAGGTGATCGAGAACGCGCGCGTGGCGCGGCCGCTGCGGCGGTCGAGTTCCGCCTCGATGAGCGCCATCGCTCCGGCGCCGTGGGCGATCGCGCGGCGGAATCCGAAGGGTCGCGCGAGCCAATGAGCCAGGTGGATCGGATTCCAGTCGCCGGAAACGCGCGCGTAGCGACGTCCGAAGTGCGCCGCGAAGCACAGTTCGGCCAGCGCCGTGCCCTCCGGCACCGCCGCCGGCGGCGCCGTGGTCGGAGCGTGCTCACGCCGAGGGGCGCGGACGCGCGTAAAGCAACCGCTGTGCATTTCCATCACCAGGCGCCCGTCCTGGTGGAACTCGGTTGCGAGCGTGAACTCGCGCCCTTGTCGGCGTGGACGCTCGCCAGAGACGTGGACGCGCAACGACAGCGCGCGCGCGGGGTCGCAATCGGCATGGCGCACGATGCGATTGTCGACATGCACCAGACCGGCGGCGCGCACCGGGAACTCCGGCAGGTTCACGAGGTGGAAATGCGCCGGTTGCGCGAGCACGTAGGCATAGGCCAGCGGGAAGGGATGCGGGTTGCCGACGAAGGCGCGATAGCGTGCCAGCGCCGCCGCGTCCACGCGCACCTGTTCGATCTCCAGCGACAGCCGCGGAATCTGCTGCGCGCACTCCAGTTCCGGCTTCCGCCGCGAAAAGGCGCGCCAGTACTCTTGAGCGAGGCTGGGCAGGGTGGTGACGCGCATGCGCGGGCCTTCGGCACCGGGGAGCATCGGAGCGCGAATGCTGGCACACTGCTGATGAAGGAATCGACCGGAAATCCGAATGCGCAGACTGCCGCTACTGACTGCCTTGTTTTGTATCGCGCCGCCGCTTGCGGCGGCCGCGCCGCCGGAGCTCCTCGACCAGGTGCGAGCCTGGCGCCGCGATTTCCACCAGTACCCGGAGCTCGGCAATCGTGAGACGCGCACCGCCGGGATCGTCGCGGCGCATTTGAAGCGCCTTGGACTGGAGGTCCGGGAGGGTGTCGCCCACACCGGCGTGGTGGGATATCTGCGCGGCGCTGCCGAGCGCCCGCTGATCGCGGTGCGTGCCGACATGGATGCGCTGCCGGTGCGCGAGGAGCTTGATCTGCCCTTCGCCTCGAAAGTGCAGGCCGAGTTCCGCGGCGAACGGGTCGGGGTCATGCACGCCTGCGGCCACGACGCCCACACCGCGGTCCTGATGGGCGTGGCGGCCGCGCTCGCCGGGCGCCGCGGGTCGCTGCCGGGATCGATCCTGCTGGTGTTCCAGCCGGCCGAGGAGGGCCCGCCCGCGGGCGAGCAGGGTGGCGCGCCGCTGATGCTGGAGCAAGGCTTGTTCGCGCCGCCGCGCAAGCCCGACATGGTGCTCGGATTGCATGTGTTCTCGACCCTGCACGTCGGCAGCATCGGCGTACGCGCCGGTCCGTTCATGGCCGAGTCGGACAGCTTTCGCATTCTCGTGCGTGGCGTGCAGACGCACGGCTCGCGCCCCTGGGGCGGCGTCGATCCGGTGCATGCGGCGGCGCGTATCGTCGATGGCCTGCAAGGCATCGTGTCGCGCCGATTGGATCTGACCGCGGCGCCGGCGGTGGTCTCGGTCGGCGCCATCAAGGGGGGCATCCGCTACAACATCATTCCCGCCGAGGTCGAGCTGATCGGCACCGTGCGCAGCTTCGATACTCCCACCCGCGACTTCATCTGGTCCGAAATCCGGCGCATCGCCGAGCACACCGCGCAGGCGCACCACGCGAGCACCGAAATCTCCTTCGAGCAACACACCCGCGTGACCCGCAACGATCCGGTGCTGACCGAGCGGTTGCGTCCGGCGCTGGCGCGCGCGACGGGCGTTGAACGCGTGGTCGAGATGCCGATGTCCACGGTCGCCGAAGACTTCGCCTATCTGGCCGACGAAGTGCCGGGCTTGTATTTCTTCGTGGGCTCGACCGGCAAGGACATCGACCCGCTCGCTGCGCCCTCGAACCACTCGCCCAGATATCTGATGGACGAAGGCGCGCTCGCGGTCGGGCTGAACGCGATGCTGGCGGCGGTGGACGCGGCGTTGGAGGTCCGGTCGGAGTAGCGCGATCCACCGGCAGGATCCGCTCCCGTGCCGGCGCAGTCCCCGGTGTGCAAGTGATGCGAAGGCGCCCGCTCGCGCAGTGCCGCCCGGGTGGTCGACAGCGGGCTGTCGGCGTTCAGCGATTCAGGAAGAAGCTGAAGATCATGTCGGCGACCAGGATCGCGCAGATGCTGAGCACCACTGCACGCGTGGTCGCGCGGCCGACACCCTCGGCGCCGCCGGTCACCGAGAAGCCGGTGGCGCAGCCGATCAGCACGATCAGGCAGCCGAACACCAGGCTCTTGATCAGGCCCTGGTTGATGTCCCATGGTTCGAGCACGATCAGGCACTGGTAGAGGAAGCCGGACAGGCTCATGTCCACCGCCGACAGCGAGAACAGCGCGCCGCCGAGGATCGCGAAGAAGTCGGCGATGATCGTCAGGCAGGGCATCATGACCAGCGCCGCGATCATCGGCGGCGCCGCCAGATAGCGCACCGGCTCGACACCGATCACGCGCAGCGCGTCGACCTCCTGCGAGACCGTCATCGATCCCAGCCGTGCGGCCAGCGCCGAAGCCGAGCGCCCGGCGATCACGATGCCGGTGATCAGTGGCCCGAACTCGCGGGTCACGCCGATGCCGAGCCCGACCACGATCGCGCTCTCGGCGCCGAAACGCTCGAGCTGGGCGATGCCGTTGATCGCCAGCGACAGCCCGATGGTCACCGCCAACAGCGCGACGATCGGCACCGCATCGACCCCGATCTGGCGGATCTGCTCGAACACCGCCTTGATCCGCAAGGGCTGGCCGACGCGCCAGCCGGCAAAGGTGAAATAGAAAGTCTCGATCAACAGCGCGCCGAAATAGCCGAGCTCATCGACCATGCGCACCGCGCCGCGACCGAAGTTCGAGATGCCGTTGTAGAGGGGGGTCATTGGGGAGGAAAAAGGAAAAAGGGAAAAGGAAAAAGGGAAAAGGAAAAAGGGAACAGCTCGCAAGCGTGGGACGGTGTGGATCAAGCGATGCGGCTGCCAGACCGCGCAGCCCCCGCTCTTCCCTTTTCCCTTTTCCCTTTTCCCAGCTCCTGGTCACTTCAACGCCTCGTCCACCGTCGGAAAGATCGGGAACACGCGGTCCAGCCTGGCGAGTTCCAGCACTGCGATGACCGGGCGGCTGACGGCGACGAGGGCGAAGCGCTGGCCTTTGCCGCGGGCGTTCTGGAAGCCTTCGACGAGCGCGGCGATGCCGGAGGAATCGATGTAGGTGACCGCCGACAGGTCGACCGCGACCGGGCGTGCGCTGGCGAGGGCCTCGAGGATGGTCTTGCGCAGTCGCTGCGACCACGAGAGGTCGACTTCGCCGCGCACCTTGACGAGGCGCAGTCCCTGGTGGTCGCTGGTGGCGCAGTCGTTCTCGCTCACGTGGGTCTCCGTTGCGTTTTCAGAAAATCCGGGTCCGGCGCGCGGCGCGCGTGACCTTCGAATGCTCGGGCAGGCTGCGGGCCATGATCGGTGCAGGCATGGGCGCGTCTCAAGGCAGGCGTTTGATCATGGTGAGCTGGTTGCCGTGCCCGTCCTCGGGCTGGCGGAACAGCCAGCGGTCCATGACCGAATCGATGAGGTTGATGCCGAGGCCGCCGGGGCGGCACTCGGAGAGGTCGCGCGGCTTGATGCGGCCCGGGTCTACCGGTGCCGCCCAGTCGCGCAACTCGAAGCGCAGCGCGTCCGCGTCCAGCCAGATCGCGAGTTCGAAGCGGCCGTCGCAGCAGCCGCCGTAGGCGTGGCGGATCACGTTCGCCACCGCCTCGTCGACCGCGAGCACGATGCGCCCGCGCGCATCCTCGTCGTAGCCGAGGTCGCTGGCAATCGCCGCGACCTTGCGCCGCACGCTGCGCAGGTTCTCCGGATCGCTGCTGCCGTCGATGCGTCCGAGCAGCCGCGGCTCCGCGCGATCGTCGGCGATCAGCATCAGCGTGGTGTCGTCGGCCAGCGACATCTTGCGCAACTGGCCGACGATGGCGCGCACCCGCGCCCGCGGCGACAGCCCGGAGACGCGCTCGATCAGCGCGCGCACGCCCTCGATGCCGATCGGCCGGCGCTCCGGACCGCGCACGTCGGTGACGCCGTCCGAGAAGGCGTACAGGCTGCCCCCGGCGAGCGCGAAGCGGGCGCTCTCGTAGACGTAGTCGGGGACGATGCCGAGCGGAGGTCCGTCGGCACGCAGCTCCTGCACGCGCTCGTCGGCGCGCCGCAGCAGCAGCGGCGGAAATCCGCCGTTGCTGAGCTCGACCATGCTCGAGCGCTGATCGTAGTAGCCGGCGACCACGCAGACGAACATGCCGCGGGTCACGGTCTCGCAGAGCTCGCGGTTGACGCGCGCGAGCCACTCGCCCGGCGGCGCCGCGTCGCGCCCGGCCCAGCGCAGGCAGCTCGAGGCGCGCACCATCAGCAGTGCGGCGTCCATGCCCTTGCCGGCGACATCGCCGAGGCAGAAGGCGATGCGCCCGTCGGGCAGGTCGAAGTAATCGTAGAAATCGCCGCTGATCTCGCGCGCCGGCAGGTTCAGCGCGGTCACCGGGTAATCCTTGCGGCGCGCCGGCAGCAGGGTCTTCTGCATCTGCCGCGCCAGTTGGAACTCGCGCTTGATGCGGTTCTGCTCGACCAGTTCGCGGGTCAGCCGCGCGTTGTTGAGCGCCAGCGCGGTGGGCACGGCGAGCAAGCGCAGCACGTCGGCGTCGTGGCTGTCGAAGAGCGCGCCGTCGCGCTTGTTGAGCACCTGCAGCGCGCCGATGGCGCCTTCGGCCGTGTGCAGCGGCGCGCACAGGATCGAGCGCGTCTGGAAACCGCGCTGGTCGCCGAGGTGGTCGGGGTCGGTGCGAGTGTCGCGCACCATCTGCACGCGGTTTTCCTCGATCGCGCGACCGACGATGCCGCGTCCCCGCTGCACGCGCAGGCCGACCACGTCGACCGGCCCGGCGCAGGCGCGGCATTCGATGTCGCCGGCTGCGGGGTCGACCAGGAACACCGCCGCGGCCTCGGCATTCATGTGCTCGGCGATCTGCACCACCGCCCGGCGCAGGGTCTCGCCGATGTCCAGGGTCGCCGCGAAGGCGTGGCTGAAATCGGCGAGGATGCCGACCTCCTCGGGGCCGATGCGGGCCAGCCCGACCGGCGCCGGCAAGGCCTCGGCGGGAGCGCTCATGACGCCGGCGGGTCCGCGGGGACACGGTGGCGGCGCGCGCGCCGCCACAACCACACGCTCGGTCCGCTGGCCACGTAGACCAGGCCGATCGCCAGCAGCACCGAAGGCGGGTGCGCCGCGACCGGCACGATCGCGACCACCACCACCAGGATCCAGAAGAAGGGCACGCGCTCCGGCCACACCTTGAAGCTGTAGTAGGGAATCCGCGAGACCATCGCCAGGCCCAGCGCCAGGGTCAGCAGCAGCGCGATCCAGCGGATGTTGCCGCCGACCAGCGAGAAGTTCTCCATCGCCCACACGAAGGCCATCAGCGTGCCCGCCGCCGCCGGACTGGCGAGCCCGGTGAAGAAGCGCTTGTCGCTGTGACCGACCTGGGTGTTGAAGCGCGCCAGCCGCAGCGCCGCGCACGCGGTGTACAGGAAGGCGATCAGCCAGCCGAGCTTGCCGGTGAAGTTGCCGTACTCGCGCAGCCCGGCGAGCGCCCACATGTACACCACGAGAGCCGGTGCGAGCCCGAAGCTGATCAGGTCCGAGAGGCTGTCGTACTGCACGCCGAATTCGCTCTGGGTGTTGGTCATGCGCGCGACCCGGCCGTCGAGCCCGTCGAACAGACCGGCGACGAATACCGCGATCACCGCCGGCACGAACTGACCGTTGATCGCGCCGACGATCGCGTAGAAGCCCGAAAACAACGCACCGGTGGTCAGCAGATTCGGTAGCAGGTAGATGCCGGGTGGGCGACGGCGCGGGGGGATCTCGGGATCGCTCATCACGGGAGAATGTGAGGGCGGATGGCGACCGCCGCGGTGGCGCATTGTATAACTGCAAGCCGTCGGGAAGCCGCTGCGGCATCCCGGTCACGGCGGACATGGAGAGCGAAGGCCATGCGTTGGACGACGATTCTGTGGATCAGTTGTGGTGTGCTCGGCCTGTGCGCACAGGCGCTTGCGGCGGACAAACCGTCGAAGATGTACAAGTGGACGGACGCCGACGGCACCGTGCATTACTCGGCCAAGCCGCCCGAGGAAGGGCAGACCCAGGAAGTGCAGTTGCGCCGCGGTCCGACCTTGCAATCGGCGCCCGCCGCGACTGTGGATGCACCGGATGCGAACAAGCTCGCGCGCTGTACCCAGTTGCGCGAGAACCTGCGTTTGCTGGAGGCCAACTCGCCGGACCTGCAGATCTCCGAGAACGGCCTGACCCGGCCGCTCAAGACCGAGGAGCGTGCATTGCAGACCGAGGCCACGCGCAAGGCGCTGGAAGACTGCGCGGGCGTGCCGGAAGCCGCGCCCGCCGGCTGATCCGGGATGCGCGTCGGCACCGTCGCGACGCTGCTCCTGCTGCTGGCCGCGGCGGCGCTGGCGTGGTGGTATTTCTGGCCACAGGCGTTGCCCGCGGGTTGGCGCGAGGTGCTGCCGGTCGCTGAATCCTCGGAGGCGCACAACCCCACGTTGTACAAGTGGAAGGACGCACGGGGCCGCTGGCAGGTGTCCGACCAACCGCCGCCTGCGGGCGTTCCATACGAGAAAGTGCGCATCCACCCGGATACCAACGTGTTGCCGGCCGGGGTGCCGCCGGAGCAGGATTGAAGCGGGGCAGGGGCAGGGACGGGATGACGACCGAATGCGCGTGGTCCAAGGCCACGATCACGACGGCAGTCCCCGCAGCCGCGTGGGTACACGGCACCGCTTGTACAGGTCCCGCGGCCGGTCCTGCCCTCAGCCCCCAGCCTTCGGCACATGCCCGTCGGACGTGGCACGCGCAGCCTGCGCGTTCAATTCGCAACCGGAATCCCGACATGAAAACCATCGTGCGCCTGACGCTGCTATCCGTATCGCTCGCCAGTCTGCTCGCCGCTTGCGGCGAGCCCGCATCGCCGCCGGTCGCCGCGCCGCCGCAGGCGCGGGCGCAGGTGCCGGCCGCGCCGCAGCGCGAGGCGAAGCGCTACGACATCGATACCCTGCTGTCGAACCTGCGCCTGTCCAGCTCCGACCTGTCGCCGGACGGCAGCAAGGTGCTGTACTCGTCCAACCAGACCGGCGTGATCAACCTCTACGAAGTGCCGGCAGCCGGCGGCGAGCCGATGGCGCTGACCGCGTCGACCACCGACTCGCTGTACGCGCTGGGTTATTTCCCGAAGGACGGGCGCGTGCTCTACACCGCCGACCAGGGCGGCAACGAGCTGAATCACATCTACGTGCGCGAGGTCGACGGCACGGTCCAGGACCTGACGCCGGGCGACAAGCACAAGGCGATGTTCGGCGGCTGGGCCGATGACGACCAGTCCTTCTTCGTCCTCAGCAACGAGCGCGACGAGCGCTACTTCGACGGCTACGAATACGCGGTCGATGGCTACGCGCGCACCCTGCTGTTCAAGAACGAAAGCGGCTACTTCCCCGGCGCGATCAGCCGCGACAAGCGTTATGTCGCGCTCGGCAAGGTCCACACCACCAACGACTCGGACATCGTGCTGCTCGACCGCGAGACCGGCAAGGAGAAGAACCTCACCGCGCACGAGGGCACCGAGAGCAACGAGGCCGTGGCCTTCGCACCGGATGGCGCGCTGCTGTACACCAGCAACCGCGGAGGCGAGTTCAGCCGCCTGATGCGGATGGATCTCGGCAGCGGCGAGAGCACGGTGGTGTACGAGACCACCTGGGATGTCGCCGGCGCCGACTACACGCCGGACGACGGCCATTTGCTGGTCTACGTCAATGCCGACGCGCGCACCGAACTCGTCATGCTGGACGCGGCCACGCTGCAGCCGGTGGCGCTGCCGAGCGTGCCGGCCGGCGACATCACCGGGGTCGACTTCTCCGAAGACGGCAAGAAGCTGGTGTTCTGGGTGGCCTCCAGCCGCTTCCCGTCCTCGCTGTGGACCGCGGAACTCGGCGGCCAGGCGCGCGAACTGGTCTCCGCGCTGAATCCGGCGATCAACGTCGACGACCTGGTCGAAGGCGAGGTGGTGCGTTTCAAGAGCTACGACGGCCTGGAGATCCCCGGCATCCTGTACACCCCGCATGGTGCCAGCGACACGGCCAGGGTGCCGGCGATGGTCTGGGTCCACGGTGGCCCGGGCGGGCAGTCGCGCCTGAACTACTCGCCGCTGATCCAGTACCTGGTCAACCACGGCTACGCGGTCTACGCGATCAACAACCGCGGCAGCTCCGGCTACGGCAAGAGCTTCTTCGCCGCCGACGACCGCCGCCATGGCGAGGCCGACCTGGACGACGTGGTCGAGAGCAAGAAGCTGCTGGTCGCCACCGGCAAGATCGATTCGGAGCGCATCGGCATCATCGGCGGCAGCTACGGCGGCTACATGACCCTGGCGGCGCTGACCTACCGTCCGGATGCCTTCCGGGTGGGCGTCGACATCTTCGGTGTCGCCAACTGGCTGCGCACGCTGGAAAGCATCCCCGCCTGGTGGGAAGCGCAGCGCACCGCGCTCTACGCCGAACTCGGCGATCCGGTGGCCGACAAGGAACGTCTGATGCGCATCAGCCCGCTGTTCCACGCCAACAAAATCACCAAGCCGCTGATGGTGCTGCAGGGCGCCAACGACCCGCGCGTGCTCAAGGTGGAGTCCGACGAGATCGTCGCCGCGGTCAAGGCCAAGGGCGTGCCGGTCGAGTACCTGGTGTTCGACGACGAAGGCCACGGCTTCGTCAAGCGCGAGAACGAAAAGCGCGGCTACGAGGCGGTGCTCAAGTTCCTGGACGCGCATTTGAAGCAGTGAGCAGTGAGTGGTGAGTGGCAGAAGCCGCAAGTTCGCGTGCTTCTCGCCACTCACCACTGAGCGCGGCGCAGCCGCGCGGACCGCTCACTGCCTCTTCAACAAATCCCGGATCTCGCGCAGCAGCGCGACGTCCTCGGGGGTCGGCGGCGGCGCGGCGGGCGCTTCGGCGGCCTTCTTCTTCAGCCGGTTCATCGCCTTGATGACCAGAAACAGTGCCCAGGCGACGATCACGAACTGGATTGCGGCGTTGATGAACTCGCCGTAGCCGACCGCGACTTCCGGCTTGACCACCTTGTCGGCTTCCATCACAGCCGTCTGCAGCACCACTTTCTTGTCGGCGAAGTCGATGCCGCCGAGCACCCACCCCAGTGGCGGCATCATGACCTTGTCGACCAGCGCGCCGACGATCTTGCCGAAGGCGCCGCCGATGACTACGCCGACCGCCAGGTCGACCACGTTGCCACGCATCGCAAAGTCACGGAATTCGCTCATGAAGCTCATGTCGGTGCTCCCATGTGTGCCGTCCGAATGCGGCGCTGTCGGACAACGCTAGCACGGGGCAGGGGCACGGGCACGGGCACGGGAGAGGCTCGCAGGCCGCGTCGCACCACTCGGGCTTTCTGCAATCCGGCGCCGAAGCGAAGTGCCTGATCTTGCCGGACGTCTTCCCGCGCCCCGCGCCTCGTGCCCCATGCCCCGTGCTAGCGTTCCGCGCATGGAAATCGAAACCATCCCCGGCTCACCGCTGGCGCCGCGCATCGTCGGCTGGCGCGAGTGGCTGGCATTGCCCTCGCTCGGGGTCGCGCGCATCAAGGCCAAGGTCGACTCCGGCGCGCGCTCTTCGGCGCTGCATGTGGTCTGGCAGGAACGCTTCCACGTCGGCGGCGAGCCTTGGGTGCGCTTCGCGGTCGAGAGCGACGGATCCGGTTCGCCCAGTGTCGAATGTGCCACGCCGATCGTCGACGAGCGTTTCGTCACCGACTCCGGCGGCCACACCACCCGCCGTCCCTTCATCCGCGCGGATGTCTGCCTCGGCGATGTCTGCTGGCCGATCGAGATCAACCTGACCGATCGCCGCCACATGCTGTTCCCGATGCTGCTCGGACGCACCGCGATGCAGCAACAGCGGTTGCTGGTGGACCCGGCACTGTCCTATGTGTTCGGCCCGCAGGCCGAGGAGTCCTGAGTGAAGATCGCCATCCTGTCCCGCAACCGCAAGCTGTACTCGACTCGCCGGCTGATCGAGGCCGCGCAGTTGCGCGGTCACCAGGTGCGCGTGGTCGATCCGCTGCGCTGCTACATGCGCATCAGTCCAGGCCTCGCCGAGATCCACTACCGCGGCCGCGTGCTCGAGGGCTTCGACGCGATCATCCCGCGCATCGGCGCCTCGATCACCTTCTACGGCATGGCGGTGGTGCGCCAGTTCGAGTCGATGGGCGTGTACACGCTGAACGGCTCGGATGCGATCGGGCGTGCGCGCGACAAGCTGCGCTCGACGCAACTGCTCTCGCAGCAAGGCATCGGCATGCCGACCACGGTCTACGCCGACAATCCCGACGACACCGAGGATCTGGTCGCGATGCTCGGCGAGCCACCGCACGTGCTGAAGCTGGTGGAGGGGACCCAGGGGCAGGGGGTGGTGCTGGCCGAGACCCGATCGGCTTCGGTCAGCCTCGCGGAAGCCTTCCGTGGCCTGAAGGCGCATTTTCTGATGCAGGAGTTCATCCGGGAGGCCAGGGGCGCTGACCTGCGCGCTTTCGTGGTCGGTGGCAAGGTGGTGGCGACGATGATGCGCCAGGCGCGCGAAGGCGAGTTCCGCTCGAACCTGCACCGGGGCGGTAGCGCCTCGAAGATCCAGCTCAGTCGCGAGGAGACCCAAACCGCGATTCGCGCCGCGGCTACGATGGGCCTTGGCGTGGCCGGCGTCGACCTGTTGCGCTCGGATCGCGGCCCGCTGGTGCTGGAGGTCAACTCCTCGCCCGGACTCGAAGGCATCGAGGCCGCGAGCGGTGTGGATGTGGCCGGCAGCGTGATCGCGCACATCGAACGCGCGGTGCGGCGGCGCACGCGCTGAGGACACGCGCCGGCTTGATCCCCGCCCTCGACATCCTCGCCCGCGGCGAGCACTGGCTGGCGGTCAACAAGCCCGCCGGTCTGTCGGTGCACGAGTCCAGCTATACCGGTCCGCTGCAACAGACCGTGCTCGGCATTCTGCGCCATCAGCTCGGGCAGGCGCGGGTGCATGCGGTCCATCGCCTCGATCATGCCACCAGCGGCGTGCTGCTGCTCGCGCTGGACGCGCGCGTCGCGGCCCGGCTGTCCGCGCAATTCGAGTCGCGCGCGGTCGCGAAGGAATATCTCGCGGTGGTGCGTGGCGAGCCGTCGGACGAGTTCGTCGTCGACCACGCGCTCGCCGGTGCCGACGGCCGGGGCGCGACGAAGGCGGCGCTGACGCGTTTCCGCACGCTGGCGCGCCTGCGCCTGCCGATCCCGCTGCTGCGTCATCCGGAGGCGCGCTACGCCCTCATCGAGGCGCATCCCGAGAGCGGGCGCCACCACCAGATCCGGCGTCATCTGAAGCACGCCGCGCACCCGGTCGTCGGCGACGTCCAGTACGGGAAGGGCGAGCACAACCGGCTGTTCCGACAGCACTACGACGTGCATCGTCTGCTCCTGCACGCACGCGCGCTGCACTTCGTCGACCCGGACGGCGCCCCCGTGTGCGTGCAGGCGCCACTGGATGCGCAGTTCGCACGGGTGGTGGCTTTGTTCGACACCGGCGCATAGCAGTGAGGCGTGTGCAGCGACTGGCGGAATCCAGCGTTCGCTCTCGCCGCCTTCTATACAATGCGCGCCCGTCGCCGTGTCCCTTTGGAACCGATCTTGCGCCCCGCCTCCGTCCTGCTGTTCGCGCTTGCCGCCCTTGCCGCCCTTGCCGCCTCCACCGCCGATGCCATGCTCGCCGGTCACTTCGGCCGACGCTATGGCGCGCTGGAGATCTACGACGCGCAGAGCAAACTCTCCTTCCGCGTCAACACGCCACGGCTCTCCGAACGCCTGCCACCGTGTTCGACCTACCTGTTGCCGCACTTTGCGATCGCGCTCGGTACCGGCGTGCTCAGAAGCAGTGACAGCCGGATCGAATTCGATGCCGCCCGGCATCCCGAGAGCGCGAATTGGCCGTCGTCATGGAGGCGCGACCAGACCTACGCCAGCGCGCTCAAGGACTCGGTGCAGTGGTATGCGCAAGAGCTGTCCGTCCGCATGGGCAGCGAGCGCCTGCAGCGGAACCTCAAACGAATCAAGTACGGCAACGCGGACGTCGGTGGTGGTCTCGAGCGCTTCTGGATGTCGAGCTTGCGCGTGAGCGCCTTCGAACAGCTCGATTTCCTGCGCGCCTTCCGCGATGGCAAGCTGGGATTCAATCCCGGCGTCACCAGGTTGTTGCAGGAAGCGCTGGTGATCGAGCGCACGCCGGACTACACGATCTATGGAAAGTACGGATCCTGCCCGCAGACGGATGACAGCTACCTCGGCTGGTTGGTCGGTTACGTGGAGAAGCCCGGCAAAGTCTGGTACTACGCGCTGAACCTGGACGGCAAGTCGCTCGCCGAGTTCGCTGGCGCACGCCTGCAGATCGTCAAGGGCGCGATGCAGGAACTCGGCTTCCTGCCCGGCACTCCGGCTCCGCCGGTACCGATCCCGCGCCCGGCCTCCGTCGTGCCCGCGCCGGAGGCACAGACGGCGCCGCTGCCGGGCGAGTGAGGGATGGGGCACGGGGCACGGGAAGACCTCGGACAAGGACGGTGGTCGCGCTCTGTCACGAATCGGATCGAGACATGTACTTGCAGGGCGCACCGGCATGCGAGCTTTGCCCCGTGCCCCGTGCCCCGTTCTTAACGCCCCTCCAACCCCCACTTAACTTCGATCTAACACCCCCTTCGCTAGCGTCGCTTCCATCGTGGTGATCCGGGGCTTCGCCCAGAGCGCCATCGGTGATCGGGGCAGTACTTTCGTGGCCCGGGCACGGCGGATTCCCCCATGAGACGCCACCCGGGCTTTCTTTTGCCCGTCTTCCCGAGCGCCGGCCAGATATCCGCGCGCGACGGTGTAGAGTTCTCGCATGCGCATCCTCGTCATCGAAGACAATCCCGATATCGCCAGCAACGTCGGCGACTATCTGTCCGACCGCGGCAATGTGGTCGACTTCGCCGGCGACGGCATCACTGGCCTCCACCTCGCGGTAGTCAACGACTACGAGTGCATCGTGCTCGACCTGATGTTGCCGGGCATGGACGGCTTGGAGGTCTGCCGCAAACTGCGCCAGGAAGCGCGCAAGCACACCCCGGTGCTCATGTTGACGGCACGCGACGCATTGCAACAGAAACTTGCGGGCTTCGAGACCGGTGCCGACGACTACATGGTCAAGCCCTTCGCGCTACAGGAACTGGAGGCACGCGTCCAGGTGCTGGTGCGGCGCTCCAAGCCGCAGCAGGCACGGGTGCTGCAGGTGGCCGACCTGTCCTACAACCTCGATACCCTGGTGGTGGCCCGCCAGGGCAAGAACATCCAGTTGAACCCGATCGCGCTCAAGATTCTGCAGTGCCTGATGGAGGCCAGCCCCTCGGTGGTCACGCGCCAGGAACTGGAGATGCGCGTGTGGGGCGAGGAATTGCCGGATTCGGATTCGCTGCGGGTGCACATCCATACCCTGCGCGCGGCGATCGACAAGCCCTTCGACAAGCCCTTGATCCAGACGCGCCACGGCATTGGCTACCGCCTCGTCGATCCCGAAGCGGCATCGTAAGCGCCTCCGCAGCCGCATCGTCATCGCGATCGCGCTGTTCGGCACGGCGCTGACGGCGCTGTTCGCGGCGGCCGCGATCTTCCTGCGTGGCTATCTCGAGGAAGGACTGATCGGGAATACGTTGCAGCGCGAGCTCGATCGTTACGCCGACGCTTGGTATCGGGCCCGCGACGGCGACGCGCCCTTGCTGTTCGAGTTCTCCAAGATCAAGGGTCGGGTGGTCGGCCCCAACCGTTTCGCCAATCAGAGCTTCGACCGCCAGCGCCTGCCCAACGGTGTGCATCGCATCACCGAGACTGGCGCTGGCGGCCCGGTGACTTACAAGCTGGCGGTGCGCAAGGATGCCAATGTTTGGTTCTTTCTCGAATACGACGTCACCGAGGAGGAGCGCGGTCGCCGGTTGCTGATCGGCGCGCTCACGGTGGCGGTGGCTTTCTTCGCGATTCTCGCCTGGGTGATCGCCTTCTGGTCCTCCTCGCGGGTGATGGCGCCGGTCGCTGAACTGGCGCGTCGTCTGGAAGGTATTCGCTGGCGTGGGCGTCATGAGCCGTTGGCACCGCATTTCGCGGACGACGAGGTTGGTCAGCTGGCGAGCGCGCTCGACGACTACGCCGGCCAGTTGACTGCGCTGGTCGAGCGCGACCGCGAGTTCAACTCCGATGTCAGCCACGAGTTGCGCACGCCGCTCGCGGTGATCCAGACCACCACCGAACTGGTGATGGGCAGTCTGGAACTGAGCGACAAGATGCGCGAGCGCCTCAAACGGATCGAGCGCGCCGCCAAGCAATCGACCGAGCTGATCGCGGCGCTGCTGCTGCTCTCGCGCAGCGAGCGTCAGGGCCCGCAGGACGGCGAGGAGACTGATGTCGCCCGCGTCGCCGTCGAGGTTGTGGAGTCATTGCGGCCGCAGATCGGAAACAAGCCGGTCGAGCTGATCCTGGAGAGCGAGGGCCGCCCCGAAGTTGCCGCGCCCGAAGCGGTGATCGCAGTGGTGTTGAATAATTTGGTTGGCAACGCCGTCAAGTACACCCGCGAGGGTGAAGTGCGCGTCCGGGTGACGGTCGACGCGGTGATTGTCGAGGACACCGGCCCTGGCATCCGCGCCGATGAAGCGCCGCAACTGTTTGAGCGCCATGTGCGCGGCAGCAGCGCCGGCAGCAGTCAGGGCGCCGGCCTCGGTCTCGCGATCGTCAAGCGCCTGTGCGCGCTGTACGGCTGGACTGCCGAACTGGAGCCGCGTGGCGAGGGTGGGGCGAGGGCGTCCTTGCGCTTCTGAGGAACGGTTCAGTACGCGTACCACGCGCATGGGAGACACTCCCGATGTTGGCTCTGTTGCCGATGCTCGGCCGAAAGCGAAGGCTTGCAAGCTCGGGTCGAAATTGAAGCGCAGAGGGCCGAAAGAAGGTCAGACGGCAAGAACTGGGACTGATGGATCGCGCGGGACGTTGATGTTTGCGGATGGCTGCGCGCGAAGGCGGTAGATCAAACTGCTCAATGACGCACCCGCACGAACGCAACGGGCGGCCGCAGCCGCCCGTTGCCTGCGCCGTCAATGCGAAGACTCAGAAGGCATAACCCAGGCGCGCGTAGTAGTAGCCGCCGTTGAAGCCGTAGGGCGTGTGCACCGGGTACTCGGCACCAGCGACTCCGCCCCAGGGGTTGTCGCCCGGAACCTTGTCGAACAGATTCTGCGCGCCGACATTGACATAAAGGCCCGATTCGAACTTCCAGCCGGTCTCCAGGTCCACCGTGACCGCGCTGCCACCGAAGATCGGCAGGCCGCCGTCGGCGGCGCTGACGACGTCGCTGTCCAGGTGATCCTCGTAGAAGGAGCCGTAATAGTTGACGCGCATGTTGAGGTGCCAGGGGCCGTGCAGGTGGTTGAAGGAGAAAAAGCCCTTGGTGCGCGGCAGCGACTCTTCCAGTTTCTTGATGCGCGCCTCGGTGATGATGCCTGGCGTGAAATCGTCGACTTCGGTGTCGTTGAAGTTGACGGCGAGGGCATAGGTGGTGTCGCCGCCGAAGTGTTCGGTGCCGACGCTGGCGACGATGTCGAGGCCGGTGGTGGTGGTGTCGAAGTCGTTGACGAAGAAGCCGACGCGGCTGAGCGATGCCGCCTGGGCCTGACCGGCCGCCACCAGCGCCGCGCGGTCGGCGTCGCTGAGCGTGAAATCGGTGCTGCGCGCGATACGGTCCTCCACCTTGATGTGGTACCAGTCGGCGGTCACCGACCAGTTGCCCTCGCTCCAGACCACACCGAGAGAGGCGTTCTCGGATTCTTCCGGCGTCAGTGCTTCGGCGCCGTAGAAGGCCGCGATCGGGTTGGTCGGAGGCAGGGTGGCGGTGTCGCGCAATTCGCCGTCGATGAAGGCGGTGGTGACCTGGCTGACATTCGCCTGGCCCGGCGTCGGCGCGCGGAAGCCGGTGCTGAAGGCGGCACGACCAGCGAAGCTCTCGCTGAAGTCGTAGCGCATCGTCAGCTTCCAGTTGGTGGTGCCGCCGAAGTCGTCGTAGTCCTCGTAGCGCACCGCGCCGGCCAGCAGGAACTGGTCGGTGATCCGCGATTCGGCATCGAGGTAGATCGCCCAGTTGTCGCGGTCGTGCTTGCCGGCGGTGACCGCATTGAAGCCGGGGAAGCCGTTGGAGCCGATGCTGAAACCCTGCGAGGTCAGCGGACCGATCGCCGTCGAGGCCGCGTCGCCGGCGAAGATCTCGAAGCTCTCGCGCCGGAACTCGGTGCCCGCCGCCAGATGGAAGCGGTCGAAGTCCTTGCTGAGGTCGAAATTGAAGCTGCGTTCGGTCTGCTCGTTGCCGCCGGGTCGGAAGAAGTAGCTGGCCGGCTGGTTCGGGCCGAGCGAGGCGTTGACCGTGTTGTACATGAAGAAATCGATCTCGTTGCGTCCGTAGGACGCGCTGAAATCCCAGTCGTAACCATCGCCGAAGCTGCCCTTGAGGCCGGTGGTGACGCCGGTGTCCTTCATCTCGCCGCCGAAGTGCGGCGTGAAACCACCGGTGAAGACGTCCAGGAAGGTGAAGCAGTTGCTCGGCAGCGCCGCGACCTGGGCCGCCACCGTGCTGTACGGGATCAGTGCGCCGCTGGCGTTGCGCAGCGCGATCGTCGGACAGGCGCCGCCTGGAGAGGTGCGGCCGATCAGCAGGGTCTGGCCGCCGTCGTTCGAGTAGACGCCGGCGCGCGATGTCGGGTGCCGGTAGTAGAAGCCGCCATCGGTCGTGCGCGCGGCGAAGTTGCCGAACAAGTAGAACTCCAGATCCTCGCCGGACAGGCCGATGTTGTAGACCAGCTTGCTGTCGTCCTCGACCTCCGGCGAGCCCCAGACCTGGGCAGGATCCGGGACGTTCGGATAGCCGGCCGCGATCGCTTCGGCGGCATCGTCGCGTTGCACGCTGCGTGATGTCGGGTCGGCTTTGCGGTACTCGGCGGTGAAGGTGGCGAAGCCGCTGGCGCCGAGCGGCATGCCGAACTGGCCGGCGTACTGCTGGGTGAAGCCATCGCCTTTGAAGTACTCGCCGGCGGTAACCTCGACCGCGCCGCCTTCACGCAGTTCCTTCAAGCCGAAGTTGATCACGCCGGCGATGGCATCCGAGCCGTATTGTGCGGCTGCGCCGTCGCGCAGCACCTCGACCTGCTCCAGCGCGAGCGAGGGGAACACCGACAGATCCACGCCCTGCGCACCGTCGGAGAGGCCGTGGCCGAGGAAGGTGATGACGGCCGCGCGATGTCGGCGCTTGCCGTTCACCAGGATCAGGGTGTTGTCGGGCGGCAGGCCGCGCAGATTGGCGGGACGTACCAGGGTGGCGGCGTCGTCGATCGGGATGGTGCTGACGTTGAAGGAGGGCACCAATGTGCGGATCTGGTCGAGCACGTCGGTCGCGGCCTGGTTGTGCAGTTCCTCGCCGCCGATGATGTCGATCGGCACCGCCGAGTCGGTGGCCGAACGTCCGGCGCCTCGTGTGCCGAGCACCGAGACCGGTTCGAGCGTGGTGGTCTTGTTCTCGGGGGGGGGCGTACCTTGGGCGATGGCGGAGCCGTCGACGGCGAACACCGCCAGGCTGCCAAGCGCCAGTCGCACTCCCAGCGCGAGGGCATGGACGGCGGAATTGCGACGCATGTGCTTCATCGGATCTTCCTCACATCGGATTGTGGTTGGGGTTTGCTTCGCGGCCTGCGCCGCCGGCAGTTCACCGGATGCGCAGGATTTTGGGCAAATCTTGTCACACATTCTTAACTTATTTTCATCAATCAGCCAGTGGGGAGGCAAAGACGTCACGGCGCCAGCTTGCGCTTCAGCGCCCGCGCGATCGGCGCCGGGAGCTTCGGCAGCGCGCGCAGCAGTAGCGGCAGGACCTGGCGTTTGGCGGGGCTCAGGGATTCGGGAACCACGGCTTCGATCAAATGCGGGCCGGGGTGGGACAGGGCGTATTCGAGGGCGCGGCAGAAGTCCTCGGCGTCGTCGGCGCGCGCGGCGTGCACGCCCATGCCCTGGGCGAGGCGGCAGAAATCGAGCACCGGGCTCTTGAGGTCCAGCTGCGAGCGCGCCTTGTCGCCGATGCGCTGGGCGCCGACGCGTTCCAGCTCGACGTTGAGCACCGAGTAGGACGCGTTGTTGCAGATGATCGCCGTGATGTCGAGTTTTTCCCGCGCCATCGTCCACAGCGACTGGATGGTGTACATCGCAGTGCCGTCGCCGATCAGCGCGAGCACCGGGCGGTTGGGGCAGGCGATCGCGGCGCCGATCGCGCTCGGCAGGCCCTGGCCGATGGCGCCGCCGGTGAGCGTGATCAGGTCGTGGCGCGGGCAGCCGGCCGTCATCATCGGCAGCATCAAGCCGGAGGTGATCGCCTCGTCGACGATGATCGCGCGCTCCGGCATCAGGTGGCCGATGGCCTTGCACACCTTCTCGGCGCTGAGCTTTCCGCGCGGGCGCACGGGACGGCCCGCGGGCTGCAGCGGCGGTTGCAGCGCGTCGG
>JABAQR010000050.1 GCA_019187485.1 Lysobacterales bacterium
GCGAATCGGCCGCGCGCGCCAGCGGCAGGCCGCGGCCGCGCGCCGCCTGCGCGAGCTTCTCCAGGGTGGCCGTGCCGATGTCGCGCCTAGGCGTCGCCACCGCGCGCACGAAGGCCGCGTCGTCCTCGGGATTGGCGAGCAGGCGCAGGTAGGCCATCACGTCCTTGATCTCCTGGCGATCGAAGAAGGACGTGGCGCCGGACAGGTGGTAGGGCAGCTTCTGCGCGCGCAGCGCCAGTTCCAGCGCGCGCGCCTGGTGGTTGGAACGGAACAGCACCGCGAAATCGCGCGGCGGCAGCTGGTCGACCAGGCGCCGGTGCACGATCTCCATCGCCACGAACTCGGCCTCGTCGCCGTCGCCGCCGCGCGCGACGATGCGGATGCGATCGCCCTCCGGCAGCGCGCTCCACAGCTTCTTCGGGTGCAGGTGCGGGTTCTGGCCGATCACCGCGTTCGCGGCACGCAGGATGCGCTGCGCGCAGCGGTAGTTCTGTTCGAGCTTGACGACCTTGAGCCGCGGGTAGTCACGACCAAGTCCTTCGAGGTTCTCCGGGTTGGCGCCACGCCAGGCGTAGATCGACTGGTCGTCGTCGCCGACCGCGGTGAACAGGCCGCGCTCGCCGGCGAGCAGGCGCAGCAGCCGGTATTGCGCGTCGTTGGTGTCCTGGTATTCGTCGATCAGCAGATAGCGCAGCTTGCGCTGCCATTTGGCGCGCACGTCTTCCTGCGCGTCCAGCACGCGCACCGGCAGTGCGATCAGATCGTCGAAATCGACCGCGTTGAAGGCGGCGAGGCGCTGCGCGTAGGCGCCGTAGAGCTCGCCGGCCTCGCGCTCGCGCGGCGTCTGCGCGAGCGCGCAGGCCTGCTCGGGCGACAGCCCCTGGCTCTTGGCGCGCCCGATCAGGCTGCGCAGGCGTTCGAGCACGTCGTTGGCCGCACCCTTGGGCGCCAGTTCCTTGACGATCGCGCGCGCATCGTCCTCGCCGAGGATCGAGAAGCCGCGCCGCAGACCCGCGTGGGCGTGCTCGATCTCGAGGAAGCGCAGCCCGAGTGCGTGGAAAGTGGACACCGTCAACCCGTCCGAACCGCCTTCGCCGAGCAGCCGCGCCACACGCTCGCGCATCTCGCGTGCGGCCTTGTTGGTGAAGGTGATCGCCGCGACCTCGTTGGCGCCGTACAGCCCGGAACGCAGCAGGTGCGCGATCTTCTGCGTGATCACGCTGGTCTTGCCCGAGCCCGCGCCGGCGAGCACCAGCAAGGGTCCGTCGAGATAACGCACGGCTTCCTGTTGTTGCGGGTTGAGCATCGGGGGCGGGGGGATCGGACCGGGGGCGGGAGTCTAAGAGCGATCTGGTCCTTTGCGGACAAATGCAGTTGCCGCGCGCCGAGCTACCCCGGATGTTTCATGAAGGCACGCGGATGATCGCGAAGGGCTTTGCGCCGGGATCGAGGCGTGAGGAGGAGGAATGGTTGTTCCATTGCGACGACGAGCAACGAAGAGCCCGGCGCAAAGAACGAGCGAGGGCCGCGTGAGCGAGGAAATGGTGCGTACGGTCTGCCATCGCGAAGCGTTGTCCGATTCCCACGTAAAATCAATGATATCGAGTCATTTCCTCGCGACTTCATGAAATATCCGGGCTACCCCCTGCGTGCCGAGCCTGATGCTGGAAGGCCCGCCCCGCGAGCCCACGCGTGACCACCTCCCGCCGCAGCGAACTCATCGGCTACGCGCTCGCGGCGACCGCGGCGGTGCTGTTCTCGGCCAAGGCGATCCTGGCCAAGTTCCTGTACCGGCACGGGATCGACCCGATCACGCTGATGACGCTGCGCATGGGCCTGGCGCTGCCGGTGTTCGCGACGGTCGCCGCGGTCGAGACCTGGCGCGCGCGCCGGCGCGGGCATCGCCTCGACGCGGCGGACTGGCGCCAGATCGGGCTGCTCGGCTTCGTCGGTTACTACATTTCCAGCTACCTCGATTTCCGGGGCCTGACCCATATCGCCGCGGCGCTCGAGCGGCTGATCCTGTTCCTGACGCCGACCCTGGTGCTGCTGCTGACGGTGCTGCTGTACCGCCGGCCGGTGCCGCGCCGGCAGCGCATCGCGCTCGCGATCAGCTACGCCGGCACCGTGCTGGTCTTTGTCGAACACCTGCGCTTCGATGCCGGCAACGTCTGGCTCGGCAGCGCGCTGGTCTTCGGCGCCGCGCTCGCCTACTCGATCTACCTGGTGCAGTCGGGCGAAATCGTGCAGCGCGTCGGCAGCCTGCGGCTGGTGTCCTGGGTGATGCTGGTGTCGAGCGCCTGCTGCCTGGTCCATTACGCGCTGGTGCACCCGCTGCGCGACCTCGCGCAACCGCTGCCGGTGCTGCAACTGTCGCTGGTCAACGCGCTCGCCTGCACCGTGGCGCCGGTGTTCCTGACGATGTTCGCGATCGTCCGCATCGGCGCCGGGCGCGCCTCGCAACTGTCGATGCTCGGCCCGGTCTCGCTGCTCTTCCTCGGCCACTGGCTGCTCGACGAGCGCATCAGCGCGGTGCAACTGGCGGGCACCGCGGTGGTGCTGGTCGGCATCGGCGTGCTCACCGCGTCGCGGCGGGAGGCCGGGCCGGAAGGGAAAGGCCTTTGACCCACATCATCGCGCCGCGCGCAGCGCTCCCGCAGTCTGCCGCCATCGATTTCCGGAGCCCGTCATGTACGCCACACTGCTGCTGCCAATGGCCCTCGCCACGGCCGTCCAGGCAGTTCCGGAGAAGCCGCTCGAAGCGGTGGTCAGCGTCGCCAGCCGCAGCGCCCAGCCGGCGCGCGAGGTGGCGGGCACGGTCTCGCTGGTCGAGCGGGATCGCATGGATCAGACGCTGGTGCAGGATCTGGCCGACGCGGTGCGCTACGAGCCCGGCGTGTCCGCGCCGGAGGACGCCGGCCGCTTCGGCATCCAGGGCTTCGCCATCCGCGGCCTGTCCGGCAATCGCGTCGGCATGGAGATCGACGGCGTGCCGGTGGCGGACGGTTTCGCCATCGGCCACTACCTGTCCAACGCCTCGCGCGGCGCGATCGAGACCGCCTTCCTGTCGCGCATGGAGATTCTGCGCGGACCGGCTTCCACGCTGTACGGCTCGGACGCGCTGGCCGGGGTGGTCAGCATGCGCACCTGGACGCCCGAAGAGTTGCTCGCGGGTGTCCGCGGCGACATCGGTGTGCGCCTGGAAACCAACGCATTGACGCGCGACGGCAGCGTCGCCGCGAGTGGGCTGTCGGCCTTTCGCGGCGGTCCTTTCGAGCTGCTCGCCGGGCTGGTGCGCCGCAGTGGCGAGGAACGCGAGAACCGGCCGCGCGAGGGTGGCCTCGCCAGCAACCCGGCCGAGCGCGACGAACGCAGCGAGCTGCTGAAGCTGGGTTTCGATGCGGGCGGGGCTGGGCGTTACGGGCTGATGTTCGATCAGGCTCACGAACGCGTGCAGACCGATTACCGCTCGCTCGTCCACGGCAGCGGGCAATACGCCAGCACCAACCGCATCCTCGGCGACGACCGCTTCGGGCGCACGCGCGCCTCGCTGGACGCGCTCTACACGCCGGGCCTGACCGGCTTCGAGGATCTCCGCGTCAATGTCTACGGCCAGCGCAGCCGCAGCGGCCAGAACACCCGCCAATGGCGCGATGCGGTGGCTCCACGCACACCGCCGAGCTTCCGGGATCGCCTGTTCGTGCTCAAGACCCAGGCGGTGGGCGTGGACGTGCAGGCAGAGGGGCGCTTCGAGGGCTTCGGCGCGAAACACTGGCAGGTGTACGGCATCGAGCTTTCGCAGACCCGCCTGTCTGAGCTGCGCGACGCCATCGAGACCAACCTCATCACCGGCGCACAGACCAATCTGATCGCCGGCGAACGCTATCCCGTACGCGATTTTCCAGATTCGACCGCGACCGAGTTCGGCGCCTTCTGGCAGGACGAGATCCGACCCGGCGATGGCGCGCTGACGCTGATTCCGGGCATCCGCTACGAGCGCTACCGGGTGCAGGCCCGCACCGACGCCATCTTCGTCGCCGACAATCCCGGACTGACCCCGGTGAACCTGTCGGAATCGCAGTTCACGCCCAAGTTCGGCCTGCGCCACGAGCTCAACCACACGACCCAGGTATTCGCGCAGTACGCCTTCGGCTTCCGCGCGCCGCCGGTGTCCGACGTCAACATCGGGTTCACGATCCCGAGCTTCAATTACATGGCGATCCCGAACCCGGACCTGCGGCCGGAACGCTCGCACGGTCTGGAACTCGGGCTGCGCTACGCCGGCGAGTTCGCATCGCTGGAAGTCGTCGGCTTCGACAACCATTACCGCGACTTGATCGAATCGCGCGTCAGCCTCGGCGTCAATGCCGCCGGCACGCTGGTGTTCCAGTCGCAGAATCGCGACCGCGCGCACATCCTCGGCATCGAACTGCGCGGCGAGGCCAGCCTGCCGTGGGCGGGTTTCGCGCTGAATGGCGCGCTGGCGTGGACACGCGGCACCGACGAGACGCGCGATCTGCCGCTCAACAGCGTCGAGCCCGGCAAGCTCACCCTCGGCCTGTCCTACGACAGCCTCTCGGGCCGCCACCGCATCGAGCTGGTGGCCAACGCGGTGCAGGCCAAGCAGCGCGTGGACGACAGCGCGGGGACCTTGTTCCGTGCGCCGGGCTACGCCACGCTGGACGCCTACTGGCGCATCGCGCTGGCCGAGCGGGTGCAACTGGATCTCGGCGCCTTCAACCTCGGCGACCGCCGCTACTGGTTGTGGAGCGGCGTGCGCGGCCTGCCCGAGAACGCCCGCGAGATCGACCTCTACACCCAGCCCGGGCGGCAGTTTGGGGCGACCGTGCGCTACACGTGGTGAACCCGGAACGACCCCGACGCCCGCGACCGCTATCCTGCGCCGCCCGCCCCCGCGCCGCCGCCGATGAATCCCGAGACCCAGCGCGCCGATCATGTGCGCGGCATCGTCATGATGATCGTCGCGGTCGGCAGTTTCGCGCTGATGGATGCGGCGCTGAAGCTGCTGGCGCCGCACTATCCACCCAGTCAGGTCGCGGCGCTGCGCGGCTACGCCTCGCTGCCGGTGATCCTCGTCTGGGCGGCGGTTCTTGGGCGGCGCGCGCGGCTGTTCGAGGTGCGCTGGCCACTGCACCTGCTGCGCGGCGCGCTCGGCATCCTGATGCTGGCGAGCTTCGCCTTCGCGCTGCGCACGGTGCCACTGTCGGAGGCCTATGCGATCTTCTTCTTCGCGCCGCTGCTGATCACGGCGCTGGCGGCGCCGATCCTGGGCGAGCGCGTCGGCGCGAACCGCTGGTGGGCGATCGCCATCGGACTGCTCGGCGTGCTGGTGGTCCTGCGTCCGAGCGGATCCGGCATGCTCTCCTGGGGCGGGCTTGCGATTCTGGTGTCGACCGCCTGTTACGCCGCGACCGCGATCGCGGCGCGCATCCTGGGGCGCAGCGACACCTCGGTGTCGATGGTGTTCTGGCTGATGGTCGTGGTCGCGCTCGGTGCCACCGCGCTGACCGGCCGCGACTGGCAGCCGGTGCAATGGGCGCACGGCTGGGCGCTGCTGGCGATCGCCGTCACCGGTTCGCTCGGCCAATGGGCGGTCACCGAGGCTTTCAAGCGTGGCCAGGCTTCGCTGATCGCGCCCTTCGAATACACCGCGCTGGCCTGGGGCATCGGTCTGGACTGGCTGTTCTGGCACACCCTGCCGCGACCACCGGTCCTCGCCGGAGCCGGCATCGTCGTCGCCAGCGGCCTGTTTCTGATCTGGAGCGAGCGTCGACGCTGATCGATGCGATAAAAATCAAATATTTGCGCGTTCGACTTGCGGGTCGGCCATGCATGATCGCTAGTCGCGCCTTCGCAAGATATCGCCGGCCACATAGCGCTCGAAGCGGGTGCGTTCGCGAAAACGCCAGCCGTCGGCGCTGAGGGTTTGGCGCAGCCGCGGCAGGCGTTCCGTGGTGGTGATGAAGAGCCGTCGCTCGGCTTCGCCGAGGACCTCGGCGAGCGTGCGGTCGAAGGTCGGGTCGGCGCGCGCGGTCATCGACACCCGCGCCACCGGCACCCGCAGGTAGAAGCGCAGCCCGTACAACGCGGATTCGTCGACGAACACCACCTCGCCCGGATCGGTCCAGTGCCGGCGCAGTTCGACCGCGAGCGCGCGCGTGTCCTTGGCGTGCGGCAGCAGCAGCGGCAGCAGTGCCTTCAGCGCCAGCAGCAGGGCCGCAGCCAGCAACGCGGTACGCCAGGCAAGGCGGAACTCACCGGCCTCTTGCACGCGCCAGCGGCGCGCCGCCAGCAGCGCCATCGGCGCCAGCAGTGGCAGCAGGTACAGCGGCAGGCGCGAGCGTGCCAGGCAGAAAACCACCAGGGGCAGCAGCAGCCACAGCAGCAGAAAGCGGTCCTCGGGCGCACGTGCCGCCCACCAATCGCGCCAGGCCGCAGCACGTCGCGGCAGTGCCGGCAGCCGGCGCAGCAATCGCCAGGACCACGGCATCAGGCCCAGCAGCAACACCGGCAGATAGACCTCGATCGCTCCGTACCAGTGCCCGTTGCGGTCGTGCACAGCGGTGAACACACGCGCGTAGACCTCGTAGCCCAGGAAATAGCCGAGCAGGCCGGGGTTGGCGATGACCACCACCAGGTACCAGGGCAGGGCGAGCAGCACGAACAGCGTCGCCGAAGGCCGGTCCAGCAACGCCGGGTGTGGTTGCGGCAGCGTGCGTCGGTGCGCCAGCAGCGGCAGCAGCGGCAACAACCCCGGCGGTCCCTTGGTCAGGAAGGCGAGCGCGAAGCCCAACCACATCCAGCGTCGCGCCACGGCCGCATCGGCGCCATCGCGTGCCTGCCACAGACGTACATAGCCGTACACCGCGAGGGTCTCGAAGGTGGTCAGCAGGAAATCGGCGTTGATCAGATGCGCGGCGACGAAGGGCACCAGGCTGGTGGCGAACACCAGGCCCGGCAGCCAGGGTGCGGCCGGCAGCAGGCGGCGCCCCAGCAGCATCAGCAAGACCACCGTGGCCAGCAGCGAGAGCGCGTTCGGCAGCCGCAGCGCCGCCTCGTTGGCGCCAAAAGCGAGCACGCTCGCGGCCATTGCCCAGCAGGTCAGCGGCGGCTTCGCGAAATGCGCATGTTCGGGGTGTCGGCGCGGCGTCAGCCAGTCCCCGGATTCGATCATCTGCAAGGCGATGTTGCTGTAGCGCCCTTCGTCGGGGCCCCACAGGCCGCGTTCGCCCTGGAAGGACAGCGCCAGCAACAGCGCGAGCAGCAGAGTCCACAGCACCGGGCTGCGCACCGTCACGCGAACGTTGGCGGCAGCGACCGGGACGACAAGTTCGGACACGGACGTCGGCGGTGGAAGGGGCGGCGAGAAGCATACGGCCGCGGCGGCGGATTGGCGGCGTGACCGTCCCGGATTGGCTTCCCTGGTGGGAGCTTCCGATTGCGTTGCGACATCGCTCCCGCACGAAAGGTCCGGGCTAGACTGCGCGCCTCCGCACGCGAACCGCTTCTCATGGGCCGACTGACCACCCACATCCTCGACACCGCGCACGGCTGTCCCGGCGCCGGCATCGCGATCCGCCTGTATCGCCTCGACGCCGACGCGCGCACGCTGCTGGCCGAACGCACCAGCAATGCCGACGGCCGCTGCGATGCGCCGCTGCTGGAAGGCGCGGCCCTGGTGGCTGGCCGCTACGAACTCGATTTCGCCGCCGGCGACTATTTCGCGGCACGCGGCGTGGCGCTGCCGGTGCCACGCTTCGTCGATGTCGTCACGCTGCGCTTCGGCATCGCCGACCCCGCCGCGCACTACCACGTGCCGCTGCTGGTCTCGCCGTACAGCTACAGCACCTACCGGGGCAGTTGAGCGTGGCAACGGATTTCTGGATCGAGGCGGCAAGCTTCCTGCTGCGCTGGCTGCACGTGGTCGCGGCGATCGCGTGGATCGGCGAGTCCTTCTATTTCGTGATGCTCGACCGCGCGCTGAAGCCGCCGCGCCACTACGAGCCGCGCGTGCACGGCGAACTGTGGTCGGTGCACGGCGGCGGCTTCTACCACAAGCGCAAGTTCCTGCCGGCGCCGGAGCAGTTGCCGGAGGACCTGCACTGGTCGAAATGGAAGTCCTACACCACCTGGCTGTCCGGCTTCGCGCTGCTGGCGATCCTGTACCTGGCGCAACCCGGGATCTGGCTGATCGACTCGGCGGTGGCGGCGCTGACGCCGGCGCAGGCGATCGCGGCCGCCCTCGGCTTCCTGGCCGGCGGTTACGTCGTCTACGACGGCGTCTGCCGCCTGGTCGGCTTCCGCGACGCCCTGCTCGGCGCGATCGTGGCCGCCTTCGTGCTCGGCCTGTGCTTCCTTGCGACCCAGCTCTTCGCCAGCCGCGCCGCCTTCCTGCTGGTCGGCGCGACGCTCGCCACGATCATGTCCGCGAACGTGTTCTTCGTGATCATCCCCGGCCAGAAGCGGATGGTCGCGGCGCTCGCGCGCGGCGAGACCCCGGACCCGCTTCCGGGCAAGCGCGGCAAGCAGCGTTCGGTGCACAACACCTACTTCACGCTGCCGGTGGTGTTCGCGATGCTGTCGATCCACTATGCGCCGGCGCACGCGCACCAGCATGCGTGGATCGTGCTCGCGCTGTTCATGCTCGCCGGCGCGCTGATCCGCCAGTTCTTCGTGCTCTGGCATTCCGGCGGGCGCGCCTGGTGGCTGCTCGCGCTCGGTGGCGGCCTGCTGCTCGCGACCTTCACCTGGCTGGCGCCACATCCACAGGCCGCCCCGGCGCCGGGCAGTAGTCCCGACCTCGCAGCGCCGAGCACCGCCCAGGTGCAGGCGGTGCTGGCGCAACGTTGCGTGCAGTGCCACGCGCGTGCGCCGACGCTGATGCCGAGCGCACCGCTGGGTGCGGTGTTCGAGAGCGAGACCGAGATCGAACAGCGCGCCGACAAGCTGCATCAGCAGACCGTGCTGCTGAAGATCATGCCGCCCGGCAACCTCACCCAGATGACCGATGAAGAGCGCGAACTGATCGACCGCTGGTACCTGGCGCGGCGGCCTTGAGGACCCAGTCCTGTACGCGGGAGCGGTTTCATCCCGCGACCGGGCCGTGACGAGGTGGCCCACCCGGCCCGCGGCAAACCGCGGGCCGGGCCGGTCGATCACTCGAAGCCGTTCGCGAAGACCGAGTCGCTGGTCTGGCAGCTCTCGAGGCGCACATCGTCGAGATACCAGCCGTGCGGAGCATCGCCGACCGAGGAATCGGTGAGCGCGTGGAAGCGCAGACGGATGCTGCTGCCGGCGTAGGCGGCCATGTCGAAGCTCGCCGTGGTGTAGGGCTGGGTGCCGCACCAGGCGCGTTGGCCGCTGGCGAGCGGACCGTCGTAGGGATCCTCGAGGATCGAGGCCGGCGGCAGCACCGCCCAGCTGTTGCCGTTGTCGGTCGAGACCTCGACGAAGCCACCGTCGAAGCAGGCGTTGGCGCCGTTTTCCTCCATGTTGACGTCGTGCCGGAATCGCAGGGTCGGCGAGTTGCCGGTGGCCGGCACACTGATCGCGGGCGAGATCAGTTTCTGGTCGCTCGTGCTGGTCACGTCCACCGCCAGCCAGGAGAAGCTGCCGCTGCTGGGACGCACATTGCTGAGCGTCCAGGTGACGCCGCTCACCGGATCGGTGGTCCAGCCGTTGCTGCCGTTCTCCATGTTGTCGCTGAAGGCGGTGGCGATCGCTTCGCCATCGGCGCAGACGCCCGGCGCCGCGCGTGTGGTGAAGCTGGCGGCCGCCGAGGGCGTGCCATTGCCGCAGACATTGGCGCCACGTACGCGCCAATGGTAGGTGGTGGCGCCCTGCAGCGGGGTCGGCAGGGTCAGGCTGGTGCCGCTCTGCGCCGGACTGGTGTAGACGATGTTGTTGAAGGCGGCGTCGGTCGCCACTTCGACGACGTAGTTCTGGGCGGCGCCAATGGCGGTCCAGCTCAGCGTCGGTGCAAAGGGCAGACCGCCGGCGCCGTTCGTCGGCGATACCGTCGTCGGCGCCGCGGGCGCGGCCGCGAACACATCGAGACCGATGGTGCGTGCGCGGGTCTGTGCCGGACTGGTGCTGGTGCCGGTGACCGTCAGGGTGTAGTTGCCGGTGGCGACGCCTGCGGTGCCGACCGTCAGGGTGGAACTGCCCGGAACCGGATTGATGCTGGCTGGCGCAAAACTGGTGGTCGCGCCGGCCGGCGCGCCGGTGGCGACCAGCGCGGTCTGGCTGGTGAAGCCTTCGTAGCCGTGCGCATCCACGCTGTAGACGGCGGCGTTCGGCGTGCACACCTGGCGCGTCGGCGGGCTCACCGAGATGCCGAGGCTGGGATCGCCGCAGCCGGGGAACTTGAAGGAGCCTGCGCGCATCGTCCACTGCGTGCCCGAAGCGGCGAAGAACTCGTTGACGTACCAGAAGGTGCAATCGTCGGATGGGTCGACGTTCATCGAGGTGTAGTCGCCCCAGCGACGGGTGGCGGCGGTGTGGCCGCCGCCGCCGGTCACGAAGATGCCTTCGCCCTGGCTCATCTCGTTCAGCGGATCGCCCTCGAGGCGTCCGGTGTAGTGCACGCTCGGGAACAGCGTGGGGCCGCCGGCGCTGTAGCCGAAACCCATGTTGCCGTTGCTGTCCTGCGCGATCGAGCCCATCCAGCGGTGCACACCATCGACGATGCCGGGCGCGTAGGTGCTGTCCTGGTGCAGCGTCGGGTTGGGTCCGGGATTGCGGATCTCCCACCAGCGCATGCCGGCCATGTTCGGCGCCGCCTCCACCGACTGGTTGGTGACGATCGACTGGTAGCTGCCGAAGTTGCGGTAGGCGGCGCGGTGCACCGGGCGCTGGCGGTAGGACAGGATGTCGACGGCACCGAGCGGCGATGGCTGCGGGATGCAGGAGCGCCCGTTGCAGGGATAGATGGTGTCGTAGGGCGAGATCGGGATGGTCGCGACGACCCCGAAGGTCGAACTCGCCGGCGTCGTGAAGTTGATGTTGAAGGCCCACAGGGCGAGCGCATCCTGGGGAGCGCCATAGGAAGCCCCGTCGTCCATCGCGCCGAGATACCAGGCCGGGGAGCCGGGCGGCGGCAGCGCGTTACCGTCCAGGTCGGCTGGGAGCAGACCGTCGCCGGAGAACTCGTTCACCGGTACCTGGAACTGGATCAGGGTGGGTGCCGGGTTGCCGGCAATCATCTGCGCGCGGTCGATCGCGTAGGCGCCGATCTGGCTCGCGTTGACCTCGCGGGTGCTGATCAGGTAGGCATTCGGCCAGATGCCGTACTTCGGGTAGTCGGGGAAGCTCGGCGTCGCGAAGGCCCAGCGGAAGTAGGTGCCGGTGGGATCGCTGGTGGTCGACAGCGCGACGCAGTTGAAGAAGGTCGGGCCCGCTGCCGTGAACTGGGTCAGCAGCCAGCGGTCGGCGATCTGGTCGTGCAGCACGATCGGATCGCCGGCGTTCTCGGTCTGGCAGGGGCCGCCGAAGCCGGCCCACAGCGTGTTGATGTTGGCCGGGCCGAACAGCGAAGTGCCGGTCTTGTTGAACACCTGGAAGGAGGAGTTCGACATCCGCAGGTAGTGGTTCGGGCCGACGTCGCCGACCGGATCGGGCGGGTTGGCGGTGCCGGTGCCGACGTTGAAATTGGCGATCGGCGGCGGAATCACCAGCGGCGCGGAAAAGTGCGTCTGCACGCTGCCATCGATGTCCTGCGGCCCGTACGTGCGCTTGCCCGGTGGATCCGGGTCGATCATCAGCGCGCCGAAGAAATCGCCGTCGGCATCGGCAGGCGGAATCACCGCCATCTCGCGCAGCGGCGGCGACACATCGAACTGCACCGCCGTGGTGGCGCTGCGGAAGGTGCCGCGCGGCAGTTCGGCTGCGGCGGCGACGCCGGCGGACAGGCACAGGAACGCGAGCAAGGCGGCACCAGGGTCGCTGCGGTGCTTCATCGGGATGATCCTCTCTGGGCGAACCCGCAACGTAGCAAGGCCGGCTCCAACCCGCAACCGAGCCGGGCTCCGTCTTGCGACGGATCAGGCGGCCGTCAGCGCGGCATAACTCTTCTTGCCCTTGCGCAGCAGCAGCCAGCGGCCGAAGGCGAGGTCGCTGCGGCCGATGCGCTGCTCGACGCCGCTGCTGCGACGGTTGTTGACGTAGATGCCGCCGCCCTCGAGGTCGCGGCGCGCCTGGCCCTTGGAGGCGCACAGTCCGCTCGCGACCAGCAGATCGACCAGCGCCACGCCCGCGCCGTCGAGCAGGGTTGCGTCGAGGGGCGCATTCGGCAGCTCGGCGATGACGTCGGTGAATACCGCCTCGGGGGTGTCGCCGATCTCGGCGCCGAACAGGATCTGGCTGGCGGCGATCACCGCCTCGCAGGCTGGCGCGCCGTGCACCAGCGAGGTCACTTCGCGCGCCAGTGCGCGCTGCGCCTCGCGCGCGCCCGGGTTGGCGGCGTGCGCGGCCTCCAGCGCCTCGATCGCCGGTCGTTCGAGGAAGGTGAACTTGCGCAGGTACTCGCCAACCTTGGCGTCCTCGGTGTTCACGAAGAACTGGTAGAAGCGGTACGCACTGGTGCGCTGCGGATCCAGCCACACCGCGCCCGATTCGGTCTTGCCGAATTTCGATCCATCCGCCTTGGTGATCAGCGGGAAAGTCCAGCCCCAGACCAGACCGCCGGCCTTGCGGCGCACGAAATCGACCCCCGCGGTGATGTTGCCCCACTGATCAGAACCGCCGATCTGCAACTGGCAGCCATGCGTCTGGTACAGGTGGTAGAAGTCGTAGGCCTGCAGCAACTGATAGCTGAACTCGGTGTAGCTGATGCCGGCATCGCTGCCCATGCGCGACTTGACCGAATCCTTGGCCAGCATCGCCGACAGCGGGAAGTGCTTGCCGACCTCACGCAGAAAGTCGAGGAAGGACAGCGGCGCGGTCCAGTCGGCATTGTCGACCAGCTGCGCCGAGTTCGCGCCGCAGTCGAAGTCGAGCAGCCTCGCCAACTGGCCCTTGATGCACGCCACGTTGTGCGCGAGCTGTTCGCGCGTCAGCAGGTTGCGTTCGGCGCTCTTGCCGGAGGGATCGCCGATCATGCCGGTGGCACCACCGGCCAGCGGCAATGGCCGGTGCCCGGCTCGCTGGAAGCGGCGCAGCGTCAGCTGGCCCATCAGGTGGCCGACGTGCAGCGAGTCGCCGGTGGGGTCGAAGCCGCAGTAGAGCGTGATCGGCCCCTCGGCGACGCGCTTGCGCAGCGCGTCGAGGTCGGTGCAGTCGGCCAGCAGGCCGCGCCAGAGCAGATCGTCGATCAGGTCCATCGGATTCGCCGAAGCTGTTGAAAAGGCCGCCTAGGGTGCGTGAGGAAGGACGGATTCTCAAGGGCGGAACCGGGAAGGGACCGATCCGATCTGAACGAGCCCATTCCGGCCCCGTCGACGCGCCATCCGACGCTGACGTTTCGTTCCCGGCGGGTCGGGTGTTCCCGCTACGCGACTCAATCCAACGGCTTGCCCGGCGCACCGAAGTCACTGGGCGCCGGGGGCGTCGAGATCGCCGGGAGCGGGTTGCGCTTCAGCTCTGCCAGCAGCATCTCGACCGCTTTCTCGATGCTCGGGTCGTGACCCTGGGCGACCAGGTGCGGACTGTCGACGACTTCGACGTCGGGGCCGACGCCCGCGTTCTCGACCGCCCACTGGCCATCCTTGTCGGTGAAGCGGAAGGTCGCCGCGAGCACGCTGCCGCCGTCGACCAGGCCCGGATTGCCGGACAGGCCGATCAGTCCGCCCCAGGTACGGGTACCGATCAGTGGACCCAGTTTCAGCTCGCGGAAATAGAAGGGCAGCGCATCGCCGCCGGAGGAGGACAGACCATTGATCAGCATCGCCTTCGGCCCGCGGTGCGAGAGGAAGGGCTGCGCCTGCGGGGCGAGGCCGCGGCGCTTCCAGTAGTTCAGCGGCTTGCGCGCGAGGATCTCGATCATGCGGTCGGGGATGAAACCACCGCCGTTGTAGCGGTCGTCGACGATCAACGCCTCCTTGGCGATCTGCGCCGGGAACTGCTTGAACAGCTCGCGGTTGCCCTCGATGGCGGTGTTCGGCAGGTGGATGTAGCCGATCCGGCCGCCGGAGAGCTGGTCCACCATCGCGCGCCGCTGCTGCACCCAGTCGAGGTAACGCAGGCTGTCCTCGCTGGTCTGCGCTTTCACCCGGACCGTGCGCGCATCGGTGCCCGCAGCGCTGGACGCAACCCGCAGTTCCAGCATCCGCCCGGCCTTGTTCTCGAGCAGCTCGTAGAAGTTCTTGACCGAACTTGCGGGAACGCCATCGACCGCGACGATGTACTCGCCTTCCTTGACGCCGACGCCGGCCTCGGTCAGCGGCGAGCGGAAGGGCTCGGACCAGTTCTGGCCGGGGAAGATGTGCTCGATGCGGAAGCCGCCGTTGGCCGCGACGATGTTCGCGCCGAGGAAACCACCCGGCTTGCGCGCCACCTGCGGCTCGTCGCCGCGTTCGACGTAGATGTGCCCGGCGTTGAGCTCGCCGGCCATCTCGTTGATCAGCATGTCGAGGTCGTTGCGGTGCGCGACGGTCGGCAGCAGCGCGGCGTACTTCTGGTAGATCGCCTCCCAGTCGTTGCCGTGCATGCCGGGGTCGTAGAACCAGTCACGCCAGATGCGCCAGCCGTCGCGCAGGATCTGCGCCCACTCGACGCGCGGGTCGATGCGCGCCTCCAGGTGCGTCAGGTTCAGCGTCTTGCTGCTGTCCTGATCGGGCTTGGCGTCGGCGATGCCGAGCCGGTCCTGGCCGACGCGGAACAAGATCTTGTCGCCGCCGCGCGCGAGTACGTAGCCGGCGATGCCGCGCAGGATCGTCGATTCCTTCTCGTCGGCGAGACTCCAGTAGCGCAAATCGCCGCCACCGCCCTGCGGATTGGCGACCGCGACGTAGTACACGCCGTCCTTGCCGGCTTCGAGCCCACCGTAGGTGCCGGCGGCCGGGCCGAGCGCGGTCACGCGCGCGTCGAAACCCTCGCGGTCGACGCGCACCACGGGCACGCCGTCCTTCGCCGGCTCGGGCGCCTTCTGGCCGATCTCGTCGCTCTTCGGACGCCCGAGCGCGGGGCCGTCGGCGCCCAGCGTCGCCGCGTAGATGCGCGTGGCGTTGGTGTACAGGTAATTGAATTCGTAGGAGGAAAACGCCAGGTTGTGGTCGCGGTTCGACAGGAAGTACAGGTACCGGCCCTGCGGATCAAAAGCCGGGGCGAAGCTGTCGAAATCGCCGTGGGTCAGCTGCGCGGCGCGCCCGCCGACCGGCCAGTGCCAGAGCCGCTGCAGGCCGGCGACATCGCTCTTGACCCACACCAGGTGCTGCCCGTCGGGCGACCACACGTAGTTGGTGATCTCGTTGCCGACATCGGTCTGGTCGACTTCGCTGGTGTTGCCGCTGGCGATCTCGACCACGCGCAGGCGGTTCTTCTTGTCGCCGTAGGCGAGGCGCTTGCCATCCGGCGACCAGGCTGGCGGGAAGCGCCAGATATCGCCGTCGCGGGTGACCCGGCGCGGCTCGCCGCTGCCGTCCGAGGCCTTGAGGTAGATCTCGTACTCGCCGCTCGCGTCGGACAGGTAGGCCACCTGGCTGCCGTCCGGGGAGAAGCTCGCACCGAGCTCGCGCGCGGCCGGGCTGCGGCTGATGTTGCGGATCTCGCCGTCCTTGGCCGGCACCGTGTACAGCTCGCCGCGCGCCGAGACCAGCACGCGCTCGCCCTGCGGGGAAATATCGACGCCCTCGATCTGCCCCGCGACGTTCTTGATCGTCGGCAGCAAATCGGGGCGGTCGCCGGTGACGCTGATGTCGAGCTGTTTCAGCGCGCCGTCGGCCGGCGTGTACAGCCACAGCGCGCCGGCCTGCTCGAACACGATCGCGTCGCGCCCGGCGCTCGGCCAGAGCACGTCGTAGTCCTTGAAATCGGTGACCTTGACCGGCTCGCCGCCCTGCGGGTCCATGCTCCACAGGTTCAGCGTGTACTCGCGGTCGGAGGTGAAGTAGATGCGCTCGCCGACCCAGGTCGGCTGGTTGTCGGTGGCCCGGTGGTCGGTCAGCCGGCGCGAATCGTTGTTCGCCAAATCGTAGATCCAGACGTCCTGGGCGCGCCCGCCGCGGCTGCGCTTCCAGGTGCGGAACTCGCGGTCGATCGGCGTGTAGACATAGGAATTGCCGTCCGGCGAGAGCATGCCGCCGCCGGTCTCCGGCACCGGCAGCGGCGTCTCCATGCCGCCCTCGAAAGGCACCAGGTACGGCCGCCCGGCGCGCTCATCGGTCGCAACCCGGTTCATGCGCACCAGGATGTGCTGGCCGTCCGGGGTCCAGTCGAGCACCCGATAGTCGTAGCCGCCGCGCGGCGGCATCGGGCCGATGTCCGAGTACCAGGTCAGTTGCCGCGGCGGCGCCGAGCCGTCGGCCGGCATCACCCACACCTGGCGGGTGCCCGAATACTGCGCCGAGAACGCGATCCAGCGCCCGTCCGGCGAGAACTTCGGAAACAGCTCCAGTCCTTCGTGCGAAGTCAGCCTTGTGGCCACGCCACCGGCGCGCGGCACCGTGTAGAGGTCGCCCGCGTTGACGAAGGCAATGTGCGTGTCGGACACGTCCGGGAAACGCAGCAGCCGCGTGTCGGCGTGCGCCGGCGCGGCGAGCGCCAGGCTGAGGGCGAGGGACAGGGCGGGGCGGATCATCGGCGGCTTCCGGGTGCGCGGGGTCGCCGAGCATAGGCGCACCGAGGCGTGCGGCGAACGTGACGGAAGTGGGAGGGATTCGGGACTCGGGGTCGTCGGTGCTCTCGAGTGCTTGTCGGCCTCGTTCGAGGAAATCGTTGTCGGACGGGCAATTCGGCCGAGTCCCGAATCCCGAGTCCCGAGTCCCGGCTGCAACCGCTAGAATGGACCGTTCACGCCGCACGAAAAGCCGCCCCGATGCACAAGTTGGACGACCACTGGTACTCCGAGGCCCACGCCGGGTCGAATTCCGCGATCTCTTTCAAGATCAAACAGTTGCTGCACTCGGAAAAGACGCCGTACCAGACCATCGACATCTACGAGACCACCGATTGGGGCAAGCTGATGGTGATCGATGGTTGCGTGATGCTGACCACGCGCGACAACTTCCTGTACCACGAGATGATGTCGCACCCGGCGCTGTACACCCATCCGCGCGCCAAGCGCGTGGTGATCATCGGCGGTGGCGACTGCGGCACGCTGCGCGAGGTGTTGAAGCACGAAGAGGTCGAGGAAGCGGTGCAGTGCGACATCGACGAGCGCGTCACCCGCCTCGCCGAGCAATACTTCCCGGAGCTGTGCGCCTCCAACGGCGATCCCCGCGCGAAGCTGATGTTCGGCGACGGCATCCGGTACATGGCCGAACACGAGCCGGACTCGCTGGACGTGATCATCGTCGATTCCACCGATCCGGTCGGTCCGGCCGAGGGCCTGTTCAACCGCGCCTTCTACCAGTCCTGCCTGAAGGCGCTGCGGCCCGGCGGGATCCTCGTGCAGCAGAGCGAATCGCCGCTGGTGCACCTGCCGCTGATCACCGCGATGCGCACGCAGATGAAGGGTGCCGGTTTCGGCTTCCTGCGCACCCTGTGCTTCCCGCAGCCCTGCTATCCCTCCGGCTGGTGGAGCTGCACGATGGCGCGCAAGGGCATCGACCTCAACTCCTTCCGCGAGCGCGGCGCGGCGACCAAGAAGTTCGAGACCCGCTATTACAACGTCGACATCCACAAGGCCGCGCTGGCCATGCCGGAGTTCATGAAGGCGGCTTTCCCCGAGGCCTGATCAAACGGTGAGTGGTGAGTGGTCCGCGCGACTGCGCCGCGCTCAGTGGTGAGTAAAACCCGTAGATCACCCGCTCATGGGCCAGACCGCAGGATCGCATTTGCGTTCAACTCGGTCTCTGTCACGTCGCGGCCGCTCAGACACCGGGTTCTACTCCCTACTCACCACTCACTACTCACCGCTTTTCCGCCGGGCCCGCGGATGCGCCTGGTCGTAGACCTCGGCGAGGTGCTGGAAGTTGAGGTGGGTGTAGATCTGGGTGGTGCCGATGTCGGCGTGGCCCAGCAGCTCCTGCACCGCACGCAGGTTGCCGCTGGACTCAAGCAGATGGCTGGCGAAGGAGTGTCGCAGCAGGTGCGGGTGCACGCGCTGCCAGATGCCCTGTTTCCGCGCCCAGTGCCTGACCCTGGCCTGGATCGCCCGCGGCGACAGCGCGCCGCCGCGGCCGTTGCCGAACACCGGCTGCGCGGGCTCCGCGCCGCCCTCCGCGGCGAGCGCGCGCAGCGCGTGGACCGCCTGGCTGCCGACCGGCACGATACGCGTCTTGCCGCCCTTGCCGAGCACGCGCACACTGGCGTCGGCGAGGTCCAGATCGGCCCAGCGCAGCGCGGCCACCTCCGCCAGACGCAGGCCGCTGGAATAGAACAGTTCGAGCAGCGCGCGGTCGCGAATCGACAGACGCTCGTCCGCCGGAATCTCGACCAGACGCGTGACCGCATCGGTATCGAGCACCGCCGGCAGGCGTCGTGCCGGCTTCGGCGCGCGCAGACCCTGCGCCGGACTCACCGGTTCGAAATGGCGATGCTGGCGCAGCCAGCGGTAGAAGCTGCGCGTCGCCGCCAGCATCAGCGCGAGGCTGCGCGACGCAAGTCCGCGACGGTGCGCGTCGGCGACGACGCTGCGCAACTGGTCGCGTCGCACCTGCGTCCATCCCGGCGCGACCGGCGCGAGCGCGCGCGCGACTTCGCCCAGTTGCGCGCGGTAGGCGACGATGGTGCGCGGCGACAGCCGCCGTTCCACCGTCAGGTGCGCGAGGAAGTCGTCGACGGGCTGCCGCCAGTGCGCGGCGAGCGGCTCATCCTTCATGCGTGGTCGCGATCACCGGTCAGCGACCCCTCCCCCGGCACTTGCCCGGTTGGCGGGAACTGCACGTGGTAGCCGACGCCGGCGATGTTGGCGAGCACCCGTCCGGCATCCTCGCGCGCCAGCCTGCGTTCCGGCGTCAGTTCCAGGCGCAGCACTTCGACGAGCGGGCCGAGGCCCTGCTTCAGCACCGCCGGCAGGCGCTCCAGTGCCGCCGCATCGGACACGTACACATAGGCTCCGACACGCCTCTCGCTGCGGTAGACGATGCAGTCCATCGGCCTTTGCGGTCCCCGGTCGTGGCGAGCGACGGGAATCGCGCTCAGAATCGCACCACCCCGGAAGCCGCGTAGGTGTCGACGAGGTCGGAGAAGTCTGCGGCGAAGTCGAGCTGGAATTTCTGGAAGGCCCAGCCGAGACCGACGCTGTAGTGCATCTCGTCCTCGCCCTCCGGGTAGATCACGGCTGCGAAACAGCGCTGCACATTGTCCGGCGTGCAGGTGGTCGGCACCGCGTCCTGGTAGGAAAGGCGATGGTCCGGATCGCGCCACACGCCAGCGCGCAGGAACAACGGCGTGTCCATGTCCAGGAAGGCGTATTCGCCGCCGAGGCGGATTTCGGTGCCGTCCTCGATCGCGAGCGCCTGTGGCGGGCCGGTCAGGCTGAACAACGTCACCAGACCGTCGGAGATGCGGCTGTATTCGACCCGGTTGGCGTCCAGCGTGAACAGCCAGTTGTCGCTGGGACGGTAGGCGAGGCCCACGCTGAAGACATTCGGCAGGTCAAAGCCGGTCTCGCGATCCAGCCGCAGCGTGGTGCCGATCACCTCGTTGGAGGCGTCGTATTCGAAGTCGGCGCCGGCGCGGTAGGCGAGCCCGAGATTCCACTGCGGGCTGATCTGCCACAGCGCGCCGACCGTGTAGGCGAAGTCCTGGTCGTCGCCACGCTGGCGCTGGAAGTTGAGCGGCTCGTCGTCAAAGAAGCGCAGCGTGCTGGAATCGATCGAGAAGTCCGAATAAGCGACCGTCAGGCCCACCGAGAAGCGGTCGGAGACACGATAGCCGACACCGACGCCGAGTGTGTCCACCTGGTACTCGAACTCGGCGACCTTCGCCAGCACCTGGTCGGTGCCATTGCCATTCGCGTCGAGGAACTCGGTTGGGTCGGTGACGAACTCGCTCTTGAAGTCACCGATGCGGTGGTAATAGAGCGCCAGCGTGGCGCTTTCCAGCGGCTTCACCCAGGAGGCGAAAGACACCTGGGTCAGTGAGTCCGAGGCGATGTCGCGACCGGCATCGCCGGGATCGAAGGCGTTGTTGCGCACATTGCCGCCGGTGGTGTACGGCGTGTCGAAGGCGGTGTGCCGCACCTCGCTGCCGAACTCCTGGCTGCGCAGGATGGTGAGGCCGGCCGGATTGGCGTACACCGCGGTGGCGTCGTCGGCGAGCCCGGTGAAGGCGCCGCCGAGCCCGAGCGAACGCGCGCCCGGATTGGAGAAATTGAACTGAATACCGCTGTTGATCTCGTCGTCGGTCAGCGCGGACGCAAGACCCGGGGCCAGCGCGAGCGCGGCGACGATGCTGCGGAAGATGCTCGAGTGTCGCATGGTGCCTCCTCGATCCAGCCAGTTGGATGCCAGCCGCCGACGGCCGACGGTAGGCGCCAAGTCTGCCACGCGCGGCGACGACTGGGGCATGCCGGGTACGGAAGTCCTTGCGCGAAACCGGATTGCGGCGGGGCAACGCGACCAGGGTGTCGGCGATCCGACCGGGTGCACCGGGGCGCTGACGGACACACCCGACGAAGCCCTTGCCACTTGCCACTCGGCGCTTTTCTGCCAGCATCGACAGCCGTCTCGTTCCCACCCGTGCAATCGCCATGGCGCAGCAGAGATCGCGCAGTCTGCGTAATCCTCTCGGCACCGCCTCCGAGCGCATTCGCGCACGGCTGCTGGCGGCCGGGCAGCGCTTCCACGCAAACGACAACATCGCCGCCTTCATCGAAGAGGGCGAACTGGAAGCCTTGCAGGACGAAGTCGCCGGGCATCTGTCCGGCGTCCTGCGCGCGCTGGTGATCGACACCGAGAGCGACCACAACACCCAGGACACCGCGCACCGGGTCGCGCGCATGTACCTGCAGGAGATCTTCCGCGGCCGTTACGTGCCGGCGCCGCCGGTCACCGAATTCCCCAACGTGGAGCAGCTCAACGAGCTGATGATCGTCGGCCCGGTGAAGGTGCGCAGCGCCTGCTCGCACCATCTGTGCCCGATCATCGGCAAGGTCTGGATCGGGGTGATGCCGAACGAGCACTCGAACCTGATCGGCCTGTCCAAGTACGCGCGCCTGACCGAATGGGTGATGTCCCGCCCGCAGATCCAGGAAGAGGCGGTCACGCAACTGTCTGCACTGCTCCACGAGATGATGCAGCCCGACGGTCTCGCGCTGGTCATGGAGGCCGACCATTTCTGCATGCACTGGCGCGGTGTCAAGGACTCCGATTCGAAGATGATCAACAGCGTCATGCGCGGCGTGTTCCTGAAGGACGCGGCGCTGCGGCGCGAATTCCTGAGTTTGTTGAACCGGCAACGGTGATGACGATGAGGGCACGAGGACACGCGGGCACGAGGACACATTCAGGCACGCGCGCGTCCTCGTGCCACGCGAGCTGGTGCCGGCGAGAGCCAGGGCGATTCGCTGGTGGCCGTGGCGTGCCCTCGTTCCCTCGTGCCCTCGTGCCCTCGACCACCAGCGCGCCCGCCAGACCCTGAGGCCCACCCATGCTCGTCCGTCTGCTCTACGCTTCGCGCACCGCCGGCCAGCCCTGCACGAAGTCGATCGACGCCATCCTCGAATCCTCGCGCCGGCACAACCCCGAGTGCGGCGTCACCGGGATTCTCTGCCATGGCGGCGAGGTCTTCCTGCAGGTGCTCGAAGGTGGGCGCGACGCGGTCAACGCGCTCTACCACAGGATCGCTCGTGATCCGCGCCACCGCGAGGCGGTGATCCTGCACTACGAGGAAGTGGCCGAGCGCCGCTTCGCCGCATGGACCATGGGTCAGGTCAACCTCGCGAGAGTCAACGCCTCGCTGCTGCTGAAGTACTCCGAACGCGCCGCGCTCGATCCCTACGCCGTCTCCGGCAAGGTCTCGATGTCGCTGCTGGAGGAGCTGGTCGCGACCGCGTCCATCCTCGGCCGCTGTTAGCCGAGCCGCACGCGGCGGATGCACTCGGCCGCTCGCATCCGCGCTGCCTATACTCATCCGCACCCAGGATTCGGCAGGCGACGACCATGAGCGAACGCGAGGTCATGCAGTACGACGTGGTGATCGTCGGCGCCGGACCGGCCGGACTGTCCTGCGCGATCCGCTTGAAGCAGTTGAAGCCCGAAGCGTCGGTCTGCGTGATCGAGAAGGCCTCGGCGGTGGGCGCGCAGATTCTCTCCGGGGCGGTGATCGAGCCGGCGCCGCTGGACGAGTTGCTGCCGGGCTGGCGCGAAGCGCCGCCGCCGGTGTGCGTACCCGCGCGCCGCGACGATTTCCGCTTGCTGACGCGCACCCGCGCCTGGTCGCTGCCCACCCCGCCGCAGATGCACAATCACGGCAATTTCATCGTCTCGCTGTCGGCGATGTGCGCATGGATGGCGTCGCAGGCCGAAGCGCTCGGCGTCGAGATCTTCCCCGGCTTTGCGGCCGCCGAAACTCTGGTGGATGAGTCCGGGCGGGTGATCGGCGTGCGCATCGGCGACATGGGCGTGGCCAAGGATGGCCGCCACAAGGACAGCTACACCCAGGGCATCGATCTCCACGCCCACCTCACGATCCTCGCGGAGGGTGCGCGCGGGCATCTGACCAAAAGACTCATCAGACGCTTCGATCTGGATGCCGGCTGCGATGCGCAGACCTGGTCGGTCGGCATCAAGGAGCTGTGGCAGTTGCGCGCCGGCGTCGCCGAACCCGGGCTGATCGTGCACACCATCGGCTGGCCGCTCGACCGCGCGACCTACGGCGGCAGCTTTCTCTACCACCTGGACCAGGACCGCGTCGCCCTCGGCGTGGTCGTCGGCCTGGACTACAAGGATCCCCTGTTCCAGCCCTGGGAGGCCTTCCAGCAATGGAAACACCACCCCTACATCCGGCCACTGCTCGAGGGCGGATCGATCCTCTCGGCCGGTGCGCGCGCGATCGTCACGGGAGGCTACCAGGCCTTGCCGAAGGTGGAGATGCCGGGGGCGATGCTGATCGGCGACACCGCCGGTCTGCTCAACGTGCCGAAAATCAAGGGCACGCACCAGGCGATGCGCAGCGGCATGCTCGCCGCCGAACACTACGCCGAGACCGGACGCGCCGAGGGTTGGAACGCCAAGCTGCGCGGTTCGACGGTGATGGACGAGTTGTACCGCGTGCGCAACATCAAACCGGCATTCAAGCGGGGCCTGTGGGCAGGGCTGGCCAACGCCGGCTTCGAGACCGTGCTTGGCGGCGCCTCGCCGTGGACGCTGCGCACCCGGCCCGACTACGCCCAGATGCAACGCGTGGACGCCTACGGCCCACCGGAACGCGGCTGGGTCGAGCGCACGCTGCCCCCGCGTGATCGCCTGCAGGGCGTCTACTACGCGTCCACCGCACACGAGGAAGACCAGCCGGTGCACCTCAAGGTGGCCGATCCTTCGATCTGCGTCGAGCGCTGCGCGCAGGAGTATCAGAACCCCTGCACCCGCTTCTGCCCGGCCGCAGTCTACGAGATCGTCCAGGAGGCGTCCGGCAAACGCCTGCAGATCAACAGCGCCAACTGCGTGCACTGCAAGACCTGCGACATCAAGGATCCCTACCAGATCATCGACTGGGTGACGCCGGAGGGTGGGTCGGGGCCGAATTACCAGAACCTGTGAAGCGGTTGTCGGTTGCTCAGCGCTGGCAGCTCGGGCACCAGTAGCTCGAGCGCTGACCGATGGCCGCGGTGCGTACCGCCGTGCCGCAGATCCTGCAGGGCTCGCCGGCGCGGCCGTAGACCATCAGCTCCTGCTCGAAATAGCCGGGCTCGCCGTCCGGGCGCAGGAAATCGCGCAGGGTGGTGCCGCCGCGTTCGATCGCGTGCGCGAGGATGGTCCGAACTGCCTGCGCGAGTACCTCGTAGCGGGTCGCCGACACCCGCCCGGCGGCGCGGCGCGGATCGATGCCAGCGCGGAACAGCGCCTCGGCGGCGTAGATGTTGCCGACCCCGACGACGATCCTCTGGTCCATCAGGAAGTGCTTGACCGGCGCGCTGCGGCCCCGCGCACGCGCGTGCAGCCGGGCGCCGTCGAAGCTCGCGTCGAAGGGCTCGGGTCCGAGATCGGCGAGCAGCGGGTGGACGTCGTCCGCAGGTTGCCACAGCAGGCAGCCGAAACGGCGCGGATCGTGGTAGCGCAGCACGTGACCGTCGTCCAATTCGAGATCCCAGTGCTCGTGCGCGCGCACCGGCGCCTCGGCGACGAGCACGCGCAGGCTGCCGCTCATGCCGAGATGCACAATCGCGCTGCCGCGCGCGTTGTCGATCAGCAGGTACTTGGCGCGCCGGCGCACACCGTCGATGCCGGCTCCGGCCAGGCCAGCGGCGACCGCGTCGGCCACCGGCCAGCGCAGCCGCCGCTCGCGCAGCAGCAGGCGCCGTACGCGGCGCCCGACCAGATGTGGCTCGATGCCGCGGCGGGTGGTCTCGACTTCGGGGAGTTCGGGCATGCGGGTGGCACGGTGAACAGTGGAAGATGAAAGGGACCGTGAACGCACGGGCTGGCGGGGAGACCGATTTCGCGCCGTATCAGAAACCGATCCCTCAACGACGCAGGGTTTTCACTTTCCACTTTCCACCTTTCACCGCTTCAAACCTCATCTCGCCGCCGCCAGCGCGCGCGCGTCTTCGCGCCAGCGCGGCGCGGCGGCGATCGCCGGCAGCACCTCCTCGGCGTCCCGTACCAGCGTCCACATCTGGAGATGTTCGGGATTCATGAAGCGCTCGGCGACGCTGCGCTCGAGCACGCGCACGACGTCGTCGTAGAAACCACGCGTGTTCAGCAGCACGATCGGGCCGAAATACAGCCCGAGTCGCTTCAGCGTGATCGCCTCGAACAGTTCTTCCAGCGTGCCGCAGCCGCCGGGCAGCGCGACCACTGCGTCGGAGCCAGTCAGCAGCCGGTGCTTGCGCTCGCGCATGTCCTCGACCAGCTCCAACCGGGTCAGGCCTGGGTGACCCCATTCGAGGTCGGCCATGAAGCGCGGCAGGATGCCGATGACCTCGCCGCCGGCGGCCAGTGCACCGTCGGCGACCGCACCCATCGAACCCAGGCTGCCGCCGCCGTACACGATGCTGCAACCGGCCGCGGCGAGCGCGGCGCCCAGCGTGCGCGCCTGATCGCGGTAGACGGCGTCGGCGGCCTGGCTGGAGGCGCAATAGACGCAGACGCGTAAACCGCCGGGACTCACTTCTCGGCGGCCTTCTTGCTCGCTTCGTAGCGCGCCATCGCCGAGTTGTACTTGGCAAGGTTGGACTCGTACTCGGCCTTGGCGGTGATCTTCTCGGCTTCCTTGCGCTTGAGAAACTCCTTCTGGCGATCAATCTCGGCGCGCTCGCCGCCGATCATCTGCTTCAGGGCATCGGACACCGGTTGACCGCCGCGCTCCATCTCGGCGGCCTGGGCGACCAGCTTGGACAGGCTCTGCTCGCGCGAATCGATCTCGATGCGGCGCGCGTCGATGGTCTGCGCCAGCAGGTCCATGCGCTGGTCGTAGGAGCGCTTCAGATCGTCGGCGGTGGCGTAGGAGTTCAGCAGCGCCTCATCGGCCTTGCGCTGCGCTTCCTTGGCCGCGGCTTCCTCGGCGGCCTTGCGCTCGGCGGCTTCCTTGGCCGCGCGCTCTTCCTTGGTCATCGCGCGGTCGACCTTTTCCACCGAGACGCCCTGACCCGAGAGGCGCTCGCGCGCGTACTCCTGCGCCTCCGGCGGGATTGAGTCGCTGTAATGGACGTTGCCGTCCTTGTCGGTCCACTTGTAGAGCTTGCCGGGCTTCGCGTCCTGCGCGTGCACGGAGACGGCGAGGCAGATCGAGAGCAGCGTCGTGAGCAGGCTGATTCGCACCGGGAACCTCCGCAGGCCTAGTTTTGATGACGAACATTGTAGGTCTGCGAGCCTCGCACACGCTGAATCGTTCTGCAAAACCGCGCGCGGACACGTTTGCTTCAGCCCTCCAGCAGCGCCAGCCAGTCCTCCGGCGCGAGCAGCGAGGCGAGGCTCTGCCCGGACTCGTCGAACAGCGCATCGGCGAGCTCGCGTTTGCGCGCCTGCAGGGCGAGGATGCGTTCCTCGATGGTCTGCGCGGCGATCAGCCGGTAGACGAACACCGGCTTGTCCTGGCCGATGCGGTGGGCGCGGTCGGTGGCCTGCGATTCCACCGCCGGGTTCCACCACGGGTCGTAGTGGATCACGGTGTCGGCGCGCGTCAGGTTCAGTCCGAAGCCGCCGGCGCGCAGGCTGATCAGGAACACCGGGACTTCGCCGCGCTGGAAGCGCTGCACCGGCGCCGCGCGGTCCTCGGTCTGGCCGGTCAGCTTGACGTAGCGGATGCGCTCGGCGGCGAGCTCGGCTTCGATCAGCTCGAGCATGCTGGTGAACTGGCTGAACACGAGGATGCGGCGGCCGGCCGCGATCAGCTCGTGCAGCATGTCCATCAGGTAGTCGAGCTTCGCCGAGTTCGCCGCGCGCGCCCGCTCGGGCGCCACCAGGCGCGGATCGCAGCAGACCTGGCGCAGCCGCATCAGGCCTTCGAGCACGCGCATGCGGTTGCGCTCGAAGCTCTGCGCGGCGATGTAGCCGCGCAGCTCCTCGGCGCAGGCCGCCGCGAGGGTGTCGTAGAGATCGCGCTGGCGGCCTTCGAGCGCGATCGCGCGCGCGACTTCGGTCTTTTCCGGCAGGTCGGCCGCCACCTGGTCCTTGGTCCGTCGCATCAGGAAGGGGCGGATGCGCCGGCGCAGGCGTTCGCGCGCATCGCGGTCGCGACCCTTCTCGATCGGCTTGCGAAAATGACGGGTGAAATCCGCCTTGGAACCGAGCAGGCCCGGTAGCAGGAAGTCGAACTGCGCCCACAACTCGCCGAGGTGGTTCTCCAGCGGCGTGCCGGTCAGGCACACGCGCAGGCGCGCATTCAGGCGACGCGCGGCGCGCGCGGCCAGGGTCGTCGGGTTCTTCACCATCTGCGACTCGTCGAGCGCGACCAGATGCCAGGACTGCGCGGCCAGCGCCTCCACATCGCGCGCCAGCACCGGGTAGGTGGTCAGCACCAGGTCGGCATCGGCGATGCCGCGCCGACGCCGGCCACGCTCGGGACCGGCGTGCAGCATCACCCGCAACTGCGGCGCGAAGCGCGCGATCTCGGCCGCCCAGTTCGGCAGCACGCTCTTGGGGCAGACCACCAGCGCCGGACGGTCCAGGCGCCCGGCTTCGTGCTCGCCGACGATCCAGGCCAGCACCTGCACGGTCTTGCCCAGGCCCATGTCGTCCGCAAGGATCCCGGCGAGACCGGCCGCGCCGAGGAAACGCAGCCAGGACAGGCCCTCGACCTGGTAGGGCCGCAAGGTGGCGCGCAGACCCGACGGCACCGGCGTGGCCGGCAGGCCGGCGTAGCGCGCAAGCTGGTCGGCGAGCTCGCGCACCGCGCCGCTGCCTGGCCACAGCCGGCGACCCGCGCCGAGCTCGCCCTCCAGTTCCACCAGCGCAGCGGCGCGTGCGCGCGGCAGTTGCAGGCGGCGCTGGTCGGCCGCGCCGCTCTGCGCGAGTTCGTTCAGGGTGTCGAGGATGAAGCGCAAGCGCCCCGCGGCGATCGGCAGCCGCCGCTCGCCGGGCAGGGTCAGCGCGACGATCGCGTCGGTCGCGCTCGGCAGTTCGTTGAAACGACCCTCGCGCAGGCCTTCGCGCAATACCGGCAGCAGATTGATGCGCTCACCGTCGACCTCGATCCCCAGCTCGATGGCAAGCCCGCCCGCTTCTTCCGCCTGCACCTCGCCGTAGAACCGGTAATCCGCGTCGACCAGTTTGAGCGGAAAGCGCGGACCGTACTCGAGTCGCCAGCCCTGCGCCCGCAGGCGCGGCAACATCGCGTAACAGAACTCGTTGAGCGTCTGTGGATCACCGTCGGGATTGATCAGCCAGTCGTTCTGCTGCAGGCCCGGGTGGTCGATCATCGCGTGGCGGTTGGAAATCAGCCCGAGCTGCTTCAGGCGGGTCGCCAGTTCGCGTTCGCGGCCGCGATCGCGCGGATAGCGGCGCACGCGCTCTCCGTCGTAGACGCTGGGTTCGGTGATCGGGTCGGCCTCGCCGACGCGGGTCGGTCCGTAGCGGAAGGACAGGCGTGCGAAAGCGATCAGGTGCGCCAGGCGCCGACCACGCGATTCCTCCGCACTGGCGCTCTGATGCAGCGTCAGGATCGGGATCGGCGCCAGCACGCAGGGCGCCTCCACCACCAGTTCGCGCGGCAGCGGAAAGCCGGGCGGCAGGCGCCGCGCGTAGCTGTCGACGAAACCGGCCACGGCTTCCGCCGGTAGCGACGGCAAGGCCACCAATTCGGCCATCAACGTCGCTTCCGGCGAGTCCGGCAGCGTACCGAGTTCGCGCGCGAGCGGGTCCACGTAGAACCAACGATCACCCATGCGCAGGCACTGGCCGCCGCCGGCGGCGATGTGCAGCGTCTGGCAGCCGCGTCCGTCGATCCGCCAGCGCCAGTCGAGCGCGCGTGGCGCACCCTCGGCGAGCAGCAGACCGGGGCGTTGCCAGGCGCACATGCCTTCGCGCGCTAGCGCGAGCAAGGCATCGAACAGCGCCGCCCCCGGCAGCCACCAATGCGTGCCCTCGAACCACAGCGGGCGTGTGCGCTCCACCACCGCCAGCAGCGCCGCCGATGCCTCGTCCTGCGCCGGTAGTCGTGCGTTCCTCAGTTGGGTCACGTTCAACGCCTCGAAGCGCCAGCCGCCACCGGTGGCGGCGAGCCAGCGGCCCGGACGCAGCCCAAGTACCCGCTGCTCGCCCAGACTCGCTCCCAGCCAGCCGATGCGACCCTCCTGCGGCTGCAAAGCCGACGCGTGGCGGTCGCTGGGGGCGGGCGGCGCCTCGCCGGCGCCTGCGAGGTCGGCGAGCAGCAGGGCCACCGCATGTTTGCAAGCCACCTGCACCGGGCAACTGCAATGCGATTCGATGCGCCAGCGCTCTGCGCGTGGCCAGGCCCGCAGCAGCACCCGCCAGGGCCTGCGCCGGGAACCACGCACTTCGCCGATGAGCGTGCGTTCCTGGCCCTGCTCACGCAGCTCGCGCCAGAGCACGTGGCCCTCACACGCGTAGCGCCGTCCGCGCCGCAGATCGGCCTCGGCAAAGTTCGCGCGCAGGTCTTCGGGTCGTGGGGCCCACATCGTCGTCGCAGCAACCGTCGGGGCAAACCGGGAAGCTTAGCACTGCATCGCCGGCGCGCGCGCCGCGCGTTGTCTCAGCCTGAACCGGAAGCTGAGGAATGCATCGCAAACCGCCGTTCTGCAAGGAATAAGCGCTGTGATATCCTGAAAGCGCTGTGTCGAGCGCGCGGGACTGCGAACCCGCCCACCGGCCATGCAGCGACGCGGTCGCGGCGTGGCCCGCCATGAGGTCGAGAACGATGAACAGGTTGCTCGCTTTGCTCGCCGTGCTGCTGCTGGCCGCACCCCTGTCCGCCAAGCAGGTGCACGCGCCGCACAAGGCCACCCGCGCCGCACCGGCCTTCGTGACCATTCCCGGCAATCCGCTGCGGATCAACGTCGGCGCCGACCAGTCCTACCAGATCTTCAACACCACGCTGCCACAGCAGGGCGGCCAGTTCCCCGGCCAGATCTACCCGACGACCGCCCTGGAAACCGCCGACATGGGTTGGTTCGTCAACGTCAGCGGCACCTTGTACACGCCGAACTTCGAGGAACATCCGGGCGGCAGTGCGACCAGTTTCGGCGGCGCCCAGCGTTTCGTCGAGACCGCGCTCAGCCCGTTGTCCGGCAACGGCAGCGCACTTTCCCCGTACACCGTGTCGGTCTCGGTCGGCCTCGGACTCACCGGCCTGCGTGCGGTCAAGACCATCAGCTACGTCAACGGTGAGAACTATTTCAGCGAGCGCTTCCGGCTGATCAACACCGGCGGCAACGCGGTCCAGGCGACGATCTTCCTCGGCAGCGACATCTATCTCGCCAACAGCGACGCCGGCGTGCCCTTCCTGGAGCCGACCTCGTCCAGCCCTGGCGGCAACACCTGCCCCGGCGTGACCCCACCGTACACGATCCTGCACATCCCGCTGACACCAGCGACCAAGTACACCGGCGCCGGATACTCCAGCGTGTGGAGTCAGATCAACGCCAACAACCTGAACAACGCCATTTCCACCGGCTGCATCGACAACGGCGCAGCCCTGCAATGGAGCTACATGGTGCCGTCCTTCGGCAGCCGCACGGTGCTGTCGGCGACCTCCTTCGGCGACGTTCCGGCGATCACCCAGTTCAACGTGATCGAGGTCAATCCCGGGCAGGGCGTGATCGGCACCAGTCTGGCGGTGAGCATAGACGGCTACGGTTTCCAGCCCGACACCACCTTCAGCTTCGGACCCGGCATCACCGTGTCCGATCTGGTGGTGGTCAACGCGACGACCGCGAATGCGACGCTGACGATCGCACCGAACGCCAATCTGGGTTTCCGCGATGTCGTCGCGACGCGCTCCCCCGGCGGCATCGTCGCCACCCTGGTCGAAGGCTTCGTCGTCACCGAACCGCCGATCTGGAATTACATGTTCGATCCGCACGCGACGCTCAGCACGGAAGCCTTCCAATGCATCCAGGCGAAGTTCCCCGGCAATCCAGCGACCAATGCCGAGGGCTGGGCGCCGAGCGAGGGCCAGTGGAGCACCGAAGTTCAGCCGGGCATTCCCGGCCCACCGTCGGGGTTGGCGCGCGCACTGCTCGACTGCTACCTGCATCCGCTGGTGTGGGATCCGGGCATGGGTTCATTGACCTCACGCTACTGCTGGTTGAATCCCTACCCGCTGTACGACGGCCCCTATCCGGACACCCGGCAGGCCCATCTCAAGATCTACGACGCGGTCAACCACGTATGCATGGGACAGCAGCCGGGCTGGCCGTTGTACGAATCCAGCGTGATCGTCCGCCGACAACTGTTCTTCCCCTCGCCCATCGGTCGCAGCGGCTTCGAGGATCCGTGAACGCGGGCAAGACGTCGCGGCTCGACTAACCGACGGCCGCGGACGACACCTCAGGGCCGGTGCGGCCGGCTGAGATAGTCCTGGCTCTGCATCTCGATCAGACGCGAGGCCGTGCGCGCAAACTCCAGGCGCAATCGGTCGCCCGCGTAGAGCGCGCTCGGCGCCGCCGCCGCGCTCGCGACCAGCTTGACGCTGCGGTCGTAGAGCTCGTCGATCAGGTGCACGAAGCGACGCGCCTCGTTCTCCTCGTGGCCGCCCATGCAGGGAATGCCGCTCAGCAGCACCGTCGGGAAGCTCCGCGCGATCTCGATGTAGTCGGCCGCCGCGCGTGCGCCGCGGCAGAGCGCGTCGAAATCGAACCAGACCAGTTCGCCGGCACGCCGACGGATCGGGATCTCGCGGCCGTTGACGACGATCCCGTGGGCGCCGCTGCACGCGGCATTCGCGAGGCGCGCGCAGGCCGCCTGCATCTGCGCTTCGCTGGCCGCGTCCAGCGGGTGGTGGTAGACCGGCGCCTGGCTCAGCGCGCGCAAGCGGTAGTCCTGCGGACTCGACAGTTCGAGCACGCGGCAATGTTTTTCGAGCGCGGCGATCGCCGGCAGGAAGCGCGCTCGCTGCAAACCCTCGCGGTAGAGATCCCGCGGGGCGACATTGCTGGTCGCCACCAGCACCACGCCGCGCGCGAACAACTGTCCGAGCAGGCGCCCGAGCAGCATCGCGTCGCCGATGTCGGAGACGAAGAACTCGTCGAAGCAGAGTACTCGCGCGCGTTCGGCGAAATGATCGGCGACGATCGCGAGCGGGTCCGCCTGATCCTTGAGCGCACCGAGGTCGGCGTGCACGCGACCCATGAAACGGTGGAAATGCAGGCGCAGCTTGCGCGTGTCGGCCAGGCCGTCGAAGAACAAATCCATCAGGAAGGTCTTGCCGCGGCCGACCCCGCCGTGCAGGTACAGGCCACGCACCGGCGCCTGCCCGGCACCGAGCCAGCGCCGCCACCACGGCCGCGCGGCGTGCACGCGCAGTTCCTCGTGGATGCGGTTCAGCTCGGCGAGCACCTTGCGCTGGTGCGCATCGTCCTGCCAGTGGCCGGCGTCGACACCCGCCTGGTAGCGCGCCAGTGGCGAATCCGCGGCGATCCGCACTTCAGTGTTCCCGCAGCACGTCGGCGAGACGCGTGCGCATCTCGACCAGCTTGCCGTGGAAGAAGTGCCCGGTGTCGACGAAGCGCAGCAGAGTCACCGCAGGCTCGATGCCGGCGAAATGGTCGAACACCAGCGCCGGGTCGACGACTTCGTCGACCTCTCCCTGGAGCACGATCCACGGACACGGCGGGCGCGCCAGCGCACGGAAAGCGAAGCGTCCCACCGGCGGCGCCACGCTGACCAGCAGGCGCGCATCGAGCGCGGCCGCCATGCGCGCGGACACATAGCTGCCGAAGGAAAATCCGGCCAGCCACAGCGCCGCGCCGGGCACCCAGGCGCGCGCCTGCGCAACCACCGCCGCAAGATCCTCGCCCTCGCCGTGGCCTTCGTCGAAACGTCCCGTCGATGCGCCGACGCCACGGAAATTGAAGCGCATCGTCGGCACGCCGAGGTCCCCGAGCGTGCGCTCGAGCATGGTCACGACTTTGTTGTCCATCGTGCCGCCGTGCAGCGGATGTGGGTGGCAAACCACCGCGATCCGCTCGGGATCGGCGCGGCCGCCGGTGGCGGCGACCTCGAGCGCACCCGTGGGGCCGTCGAGCAGGAACTTGCGAGGAGATTCAGGCCAGTGGGCGGGAGTCATTTCACGGGGCACGAGGCACGGGGCACGGGGCACGGGGCACGAGGCACGAGGCACGGGGCACGGGGCACGGGGCACGGGGCACGGGGCACGGGAAGGCTTCGCGGTCCCGGGGGTGGCGTCAAGCCTCGATTTTCGGTGGGGTCGAAGCGCGATTCACGACCTGCCCGATTTTCCGTGCCCCGTGCCCCGTTTCGCGTGCCCCGGCTACGTCCCCTCCACCACCACCTCGACCCGCCGGTTCTTCGCGCGGCCTTCGGCGCTGGCGTTGTCGGCGAGTGGGCTGGCTTCGCCGCGGCCGACGATCTTCAGGCGCGCGGCGTCGGCGCCGAGGGCGACCAGCGCGTCGCGGACCGAGGCGGCGCGGCGTTCGGACAGCGCGAGGTTGGCGGCGTCGGCGCCGCGATCATCGGTGTGGCCTTCGATGCTCACCGGCTTGCCGGGATGGCGGTCGATGAAATCGAGCACCGGCTTCAGGTTGCTGCGCGCCTCCGCCTTGAGCTCGGCCTGGCCGGAGGCGAAGAACACGTCGCCGAGGGTCAGCACCTGACCGCGGGCGGTCGTCACCGGGCGCAGCAGCGCCAGTTGCTGCGCCAGCGTCTGCGCCTGCAGCGAGGCGAGTTCGGCCTCCTGGCGTGCGAGGTTGGCCTCGAGCGCGCGCGACTCGGCCAGCCGGCGCGCGGCCTCGGCCTCCTGACGTGCGAGTTCGGCGTCGGCGCTGACCTCGGCGCTGCGCAGGCGCTCGGCGTCCGCTTCCTCGCGCAAGCGCTCGGCTTCCTCGGCGCGCGCCAGCGACTGCAGACGCAGTTTTTCCGCCTCCAGGCGCGCGAGCTCGGCATCGCGCCGGCTCGCTTCCAGCAGGATCGACTTGTGTTCGTCCGCGAGCTCGGCCAGGCGCTCGCGGTCGCGCGCGGCGGCGACCGCGGCGGTGTAGATCGCGATGCGCAACTCGGCGAGGTCGGCGAGGTGCTTGCGGGTCTCGCGCTCGCCCTTCGGCGTGGCCGAAATCGCGGCAATCGCGTCGTCGACGCGCGCCGATTCCAGCGGCGCGCGGGCGCGGTCGTCGCGCGAGTCGAGCGCGTGCCAGTCGGCCTGCAAACGTTCGTAATCGAGATCGCGCCTGGGTTGCGAGGCGCAGCCGACAAGCGTCAGCAGCAAGACGATGGTCATCGAAGATCGATTCACGGCCGTTGCCCCTCGCCGAGCAGCTCGCGCCGCAACGCCTGGTTCTCGGCCTCCTGCTTCTGCACCTCGTTGCGCAGGCGCGCGGCCGTGGCCTTGGCGAGCGCCAGCTCGGCGCGGACTTCCGCCTTCTGCAAGAACTCCTTCGCCGCCGCGTTTTCGCGCTCGTCGATCAAGGCGCGGCCGCCATCGAAACTCTCGCGCGCCATCTTGTAGTCGACCGGCGCCAACTCGCCGGCGCCAGCGCTCTCGGCGCGACCGAGCGCCTCACGCGCACGTCCCAGTTCGGCCGTCGGCGGCGGCGCGCTGGCGCAGGCGGCCAGCGTCAGCGCGGCCAGCAATGGCGCGCCGCGGCGCAAGACGGGTCTGGTTGTTGCGATCTGATGAAGCTTCCGGGCTAGCATTGTGTACGCACCACGAGCAGACTGGCTCGGTATTGTGGGGAGCGGCACCGGGCGCCGCAATGGTCATGGCGCATGCGTCACCCGCAAGCATGAAAGTCGTGCTCGCCATGACCGGGGCGAAGCGGTCTTGCCTGAGCCCTCCCCGGCCCTCCCCGACATCGGGGAGGGAGAGCCGCGCGTTGAACGACATTCACGGCAACCGACTTGGATAGAGGTGACGCATGGATATCGGCTACTTCCTGAAGTTGATGACCGAGAAGAACGCGTCGGACATGTTTCTGACCACCGGCGCGCCGGTGAACATCAAGGTGGAAGGCAAGCTCTACCCGCTCGGCAACACCGGTCTGCCCGGCGGCATGGTCAAGAAGATCGCCTACTCGCTGATGGACGAGGGCCAGGTGCCCGCCTTCGAGCGCGATCTCGAACTGAACCTCGCGATCGCGGTCAAGGATGCCGGCCGCTTCCGCATCAACGTGTTCAAGCAGCGCGGCGAGATCGGCATGGTGATCCGCGCGATCAAGAGCGAGATCCCGTCCTTCGAGCAGCTCAAGCTGCCGCCGATCCTGAAGGATCTGATCGTCGAACCGCGCGGACTGATCCTGATGGTCGGCGCCACCGGTTCGGGCAAGAGCTCCACTCTGGCGTCGATGATCGACTACCGCAACACCACCAGCGCCGGCCACATCCTCACCATCGAGGACCCGATCGAGTTCCTGCACCGGCACAAGAAGTCGATCGTCAACCAACGCGAAGTCGGCCTCGACACCCGCACGTACCACAACGCGCTGAAGAACGCGATGCGCGAGGCGCCGGACGTGATCATGATCGGCGAGATCCTCGACGTCGAAACCATGGAGGCGGCCATTGCCTTCTCCGAGACCGGTCATCTATGCCTGTCGACGCTGCACTCGAACAACGCCGACCAGACCATGGAGCGCATCCTCAACTTCTTCCCGGAGAGTGCGCACAAGAACGTGCTGATGAACCTGTCGCTGAACCTGCGCGCGATCGTTTCGCAGCGCCTGGTGGTCGGCAAGGATGGTCGTCGGCTACCGGCGGTCGAGATCCTGCTGAACACCCCGCTGATCCGAGACATGATCCGCCGCGGTCAGATCCACGAGCTCAAGGAAGCGATGGATCGCTCGCTGGCCGAGGGCATGCAGACCTTCGATCAGGCGCTGTTCCGGCTCTACAAGGAAGGCAAAGTGGAGCTCGAGGAAGCATTGCGCAAGGCCGACTCGCGCGATGGTCTGGCCCTGAAGATCCGGCTCTCCGAAGGCGGTGGCGCCGACAACCCGGACCCCTACTTCGACCACTCGCAGTTCTGAGCGCAGGCGCAAGGCCCGCGCGCCGGCATCGCGCACTCCCCGTCGAGGCGCAAACCGTGCCGGATGGTTGCGCCGGTCGCGCTGGTGGTGTTCCGCGAACCGCTCGGATCGACCTGGCGACGGACGCGCACGCCGCCCGGTTTCGTCATCCGGCTGCCCGCATTCGCCTTGAGCAATCGGGGCGATGCGCGGTACGCTGAAAACCCGTTTCACGAATTTCTAACTCCGTGTTGCGTCCCATCCCGCACAACGAGCGCCTCGCCGACGTCCGCTACGACATCCGCGGGCCACTGCACGCCCGCGCACTCGAGCTGGAACAGCAGGGCAAGTCCATCGTCCGCCTGAACATCGGCAACCCCGGTCGTTTCGGCTTCGAGGCGCCGGCGCATGTGCGCGAGGCCATCGCGCGCCACCTGAAGGACAGCGAGGCTTATTGCCACCAGGGCGGGCTGACCGAGGCGCGCGAGGCGATCGCCGAGGTCATGCACGCACGCGGCGTGCACGAGGTCGGCGTGCCGCAGGTCTTCATCGGCAACGGCGTCAGCGAGCTGATCGATCTTTCGCTGCGCGGGCTGCTGAATCCCGGCGACGAAGTGCTGGTGCCGGCGCCGGACTACCCGCTGTGGACCGCCGCGGTGATCCTGAACGACGGCCAGCCGGTGCATTACCCCTGTCCGCCGGAACGCCTGGGCCTGCCGGACCCGGCCGAGATCGAGCGCCTGATCGGGCCGCGCACGCGCGCGATCGTGGTCATCAACCCGAACAACCCGAACGGCGCGGTCTATCCGAAGCCCTTGCTGGAGGCGATCGCGCGGCTCGCCGAGAAGCACCGGCTGGTGGTGTTCAGCGACGAGATCTACGAAGGCCTGCTGTACGAAGGCGCGCAGTTCCACGCGCTGGCGCCGCTGGTGCGCGAATCGCTGTGCATCACGATGAGCGGGTTGTCGAAGATGCACCGCGCCTGCGGTTACCGCGTCGGCTGGATGGTCGCCAGCGGCCGCATCCAGGCCGCGCGCGACTACCTGAAGAGCCTCGACCTGCTGGCGGCGCTGCGCCTGTGCAGCAACGTCCAGGGCCAGTGGGCGATCCCCGCCGCGCTGCGCGGGCCGGACACCCACAGCGCGCTGTGCCGGCCCGGCGGGCGCCTGTACGAGACCCGCGCGGCGCTGCTGCGCGCGGTCGCGCGCTCGCGGCACCTGCGAGTGGTCGCGCCGATGGGCGCCATGTACGGCTTCGTCGGCGTCGATACGCGCGCGCTGCCGGGCTTCGACGACCAGCAGTTCGCCTACGAGCTGCTCGATCAGCGCCAGATCCTGATCGTGCCGGGCTCCTCCTTCAACGTCGCCTATCGCGATCACTTCCGGATCACGCTGCTGCCCGAAGCGGCCTTGATGGAACGTGTGATCGACCAGATCGACGACTTCATCGGGGCGCTGGTGCAGCGGGCGACGCCGCGGGTGGCGTGAGGCAGACGTCGCGGCGGCCCGGATGTGGACGGAACGAGGGCATGATGAAGGCATGAGGGCGCGCGCAGTCGGCGCGCGCCCGCGTTTTTCCGCGCCCTCGTGCCCCCGTGCCTTCGACCCAGCTCCCCCATGCCCCTCGCCACCCTGCTGTCGATGCTCGCCGCCCAACCGGCACCGCCGGCGCGCTATCTCGCGCTCGGCGACTCCTACACGATCGGCGAATCGGTGCCGGTCGCCGCGCGCTGGCCGAACCAGCTCGCGGAACTGCTGCGCGCGCAGGGCGTGGAGCTGGCACCGCCGCAGATCGTCGCCCGCACCGGCTGGACCACCGACGAGCTGGCGGCGGCGCTCGATGCGCTGGAGCGCGGCGATGAGGTCGCCAACGCCATGGGCGAGGCCGCGGTGCCGCCGGCGCCGCCCTACCAGCTGGTCAGCCTGCTGATCGGCGTCAACAACCAGTACCGCGGTCGCGAGGTCGCCGAGTACCGCGTACAGCTCGACGCGCTGATCGCGCGCGCAATCGGCTATGCAGGCGGTGACGCCTCGCGGGTGCTGGTGCTGTCGATTCCCGACTGGGGCGTCACCCCCTTCGCGGAGGGTCGCGAGCGCGCCCGCATCACCGCCGACATCGACGCCTACAACGCCGCCAAGCGCGCCACCTGCGCGGCCGCCGGCGTCGCCTTCGTCGACATCACGCCACTGACGCGCGAGGCCGCCGAACGACCGGAACTGCTCGCCGACGATGGCCTGCACCCTTCCGCGCAGGACTACCGGCGCTGGGCGCAGGCCGCGCTGCCGGCTGCGCGCGCCGCGCTCGGTTTGTCCGCGTCGGACTGAGCTTCCGATCCCGCGTCCCCATCCCGGCCCTGTCGTCATTCCGCCTCGCTATCCTCGGCCGACCTCTGCCATCCGGAACGTCGCCATGCCCGCCTACCCCCGCGACCTCGTCGGCTACGGTCGCCACCCGCCGCACGCGGACTGGCCCGGTGGGGCGCGGATCGCGGTGCAGTTCGTGCTGAACTACGAGGAGGGCGGCGAGAACTCGGTGCTGCACGGGGATGCCGGCAGCGAGCAGTTCCTGTCCGAGATCATCGGCGCCGCCGCCTATCCGGCGCGCCACCTCAGCATGGAGTCGATCTACGAGTACGGTTCGCGCGTCGGCGGCTGGCGCATCCTCGACGAATTCGCGCGCCGCGACCTGCCGCTGACGGTGTTCGGCGTCGCCATGGCGATGCAGCGCCACCCCGAATTCGTGCGCGCCTGTCTCACCGCCGGCCACGAGATCGCCTCGCACGGCTGGCGCTGGATCCACTACCAGAACATCGACGAGGCCAGCGAGCGCGCCCACCTGGAGACCGCCGTGGCGATCCACCGCGAACTGACCGGCAGCGCCCCGCTCGGCTGGTACACCGGACGCGACAGCCCGAACACCCGGCGCCTGGTGGTCGAACACGGCGGTTTCGAGTACGACAGCGACTACTACGGCGACGAACTGCCCTTCTGGACCGAGGTCGAGTGCGGCGATGGCGAACGCCGCGCGCATCTGGTGGTGCCGTACACGCTGGATTGCAACGACATGCGGTTTGCGACGCCGCAGGGCTTCAACTGTGCCACCCAGTTCTTCGACTACCTGCGCGACAGCTTCGACGTGCTCTACGCGCAGGGCGAGGAGAGCCCGCGCATGCTCAGCGTGGGCATGCACTGTCGTCTGCTCGGCCGGCCCGGCCGCTTCATCGCGCTGCAGCGCTTTCTCGACCACATCGGCAGGCACGAGCGCGTGTGGGTGTGCCGGCGCATCGACATCGCCCGCCACTGGAAGCGGCGGCATCCGTGGCTGCCGCGATCGCGGTGACCTCAGAACGGCCCGAGTGCCTGGACCTTGGCGATGAGCGCGCGGCGCACGACCTCGGGCAGTTCCTTGTGCCAGTGCGCGAGCAGATAGGGCGGGGCGACCTGCACGAAACCCGCGGCGAGGTCGACCTCGAGCGCGCGCGGGTCGCCGCAGTAGCCGAAGAAGGCCTCGCAGCGGCCGGCGTAGCGCGCGAACATGTACTTGATCAGCAGGTACCACACGCCGCCCGCGGCACGGATCGCCTGCGCGTGCGACAGGGGCAGCGCGCGCATGACCTCGCCGTCGGTGCAGGCGCCGCCGATGAGGCAGACATCGCCGAACTCGCCCGCATGCGCATAGCCGCACACGCGCAGCGCGCCGACCTCGTCGCGATGGAGCGCGACGAGGTGGTGGCCCACCGCCGGTGGCGGTGATCCGAACTTGCGCCGGAACAGTGGCCCGGCGAGCAACTGCGCATCGTCGATCTCGCTGATCGCGAAGTATTCGCGCAGGGTGGCTGGCATCGTGTGCGGAGCGGCCTGTGGCATGCGGGGTCGTGGACCAGGGAAAGGATGGAGGATAGGAATTCCCAAGCCACTTTTCGCGCGGCGTATGCTGCGCGCTCGTGCCGTCGAGGATCCGGCAGGCGGACGCCGTCCGGGGCTTCGCTCTTGTCTTTGCCTCGTCCCCATGCCCGGTGCCCCGTCCATGACCCTAGACGAACTCAACGCCCTGGATGCAGACGCCTTCACCGCCGCGCTCGGCGGGATCTTCGAGCACTCGCCCTGGATCGCCCGCGAGAGCTGGCCGCGGCGGCCCTTCGCGAGTGTGGACGCGCTGCACGCGACGATGTGCGCGGCCCTGGCCGCGGCCGACGACGCCGCCAGACTGGCGCTGATCCGGGCGCACCCGGAACTGGCCGGCCGGCTCGCGATCCGCGGCGAGCTGACCGAGCATTCGACGCGTGAGCAGGCCGGTGCCGGGCTGGACCGCTGCACGCCGCAGGAATACGCGCACCTGCACACGCTCAACGCCGACTACCAGGCGCGCTTCGGCTTCCCCTTCATCCTGGCGGTGCGTGGCCACACGCGCGAATCGATCATCGCCAACCTGGTCGCGCGGCTCGGCAATGCGCGCGAGACCGAGATCGCGACCGCGCTGGCGCAGATCGAGCGCATCGCGCGCTTGCGGCTGGAGGAGCTCATCGAGTCGCCGGCGTAGCCGCGCGCCGGCTCAGGCGCGGCGGTACCGACCTTCGCCGTGCTGGAGGTTGCCGAGGGCGAGCAGGGTTTCGAGGATGCGCGGGAGGCGCTCGCGCCAGCGGCCGCGGCCGCTGAAGCGCTCGGCGATGGCGGCTTCGGTCAGCGGCGCGGGGGCCTGGGCGACGGCGTCGGCGACGGCGCGGATCTGGGCGGTGAGGTCCTTGGGCCAGGCGATGCGCGCGGTGGGGACGGCGGCGGGGGTTTCGTCGCCGGGTTCCTCTTGGCCGGTGTCGATCTCGGCCTGGGTGGCGGTGTGGGCGCCGGGGTTCTGGAACTCGGGGCGCAGCCAGCGGATCAGGCCGCGCGCCTCTTCGGCGGCGCGCTCGGCGTTGAGCGCGACCAGGCGTTCGAGCAGCGCCTCGTCGAGTTCGCGCACGGCGTCTTCGCGACTGCGGCCGTCCGGGTGCGGCGCGTTGCCGTTCACGGCCTGCATCAGCGGCGCGAGGTCCTGCCAGCCGTAGGCGGCGAGCACGGCGAGGTCCAGCTCGTCGTGCAACTGCTTGAGCACCGAGACCAGCCCGTGCTCGTGGATCCGCTTTTCCTTGGCGCTCAGCGCCTCGCCGGCCTTGAGCTTTTCCAGCACGTTGTAGATGCCGGTCAAGGTCAGGTCCGCGTGTGCCGCCTGCTGGCGCTTGCGGTGGGCGTCGAGTTGCTCGGCGAGGGTGCGGATGCGGGTGGTGAGGGCGGGATCTTCGAGCGCGGGGAATGGGAATGGATCGAAACAGCGCGTCTTGTTGTACCTCGGGTCATTTCCGACCCCAAGGCGGGCACCTGCTGCAAGCGCCCATCGAACGTGCGACGCGCTGGAAAGTACTCCAAGCACCAGCGCATCCGAGCAAGCGATACACACAATCGAATGGTCAGCCAGCACCGCGCCATCGATGAACTGGAACGGGCGATGCTTGGAGGTTTCGGTAGTTCCGATGTAACGAGGCAATCCGAGCAGTGCCTTGCGCAGCACCGGGCGCTCCCAGCCAAATCGCCACCACAAACGCTTCAGGATTTCACGGCGATTCTCGTCGCGCTCTGGTTTCACGTAGTTCAGCACATGCTGGTATGCAGCAGGATTGTTGTCGCGAGCCTCTCGCTCGGACATGCCCGTAAAGTCGATCAGGAAGCGCTCCCGCGGCACCTGAAGCAAGTCACGACCGGCGACGTAGCCCTTGACGACGGCGGCACCCGAATCGCGGATCGTATTGGCCCGATCCGGATCGAGGATGAATCCAGCACCGTGCAGAGCCACCCCCATTCCTGCAACCAGCGAATTCGCCCGCAACGGCCGTGCGCTGGGAACATCGGCGCCGATCTTCAAATCTGCGCGGATCAGTCCAGTACGACTCTCGAGAACCACATCCGGCGAGTCTCCGCCGTTGTCGACTTCCAGAAGTACGCGCTGCCTGAGTCCAGATTGACGCTCTCCCGCAGCGCAGACCGTCATCGCGATGCGAACGGCGGCTCCATCGCTGGAGTCAACCCATGGATGGTCCGGAATGCCGAACACGAGGGAAACGGCATCCGCGCCATCGCCACCGAGATGCCGTTCCAGAACTCGGCGGTTGAAGGATTGAGTGAGACTGTTGGTGGTGATGAATCCAAACCGGTGAAGCTTTCGCGCGACGATGAGCTGTGCCGCGTGCTCCCACCAGTACATGACCAGATCCGCGGACTCAGGAACCTCAGCCCAAGTCGTGCGTAACGCCTCTGTGTAGCCCTCGCCCAGCGCCTGTTTCATGCGCTTGGTCCCAATAAACGGCGGATTCCCCACCACAAACTCCGCGTCCGGCCACTCGGCCTTGCGCGGATTCCGGTAGCGGTACAGCGGGATGCGCGCGCGGTCGTCGGGCACGGGTTCGCCGGTGACGGGGTGGGCTTTCATCGTGCGGCCGTCCCAGCGGGTGACGGGCTGGCCGGCCTCGTCGGTGACGATCTCGGCGCCGTCGTGGGCGAGGACGGCGTCGCGGCACTCGATGTTGTGGAAGTCTTTCAGCACCGGCTGCGGCGGGGCCACATGGCCGCGGGTGCGGAAATGCCATTGCAGGTAGCCGATCCACAGCACCATCTCGGCGATGGCGGCGGCGCGCGGGTTCAGCTCGATGCCGAGGAACTGGTGCGGATCGACCGTGCTGCCGGCGAGGTCCAGCACGCCGCGCGCGTCGCCGAGTTCGGCGATGCGGTTGAGCACCTCGCCTTCCAGGCGCTTCAAGTGCTCCAGCGTGACGTAGAGGAAGTTGCCGCTGCCGCAGGCGGGATCGAGCACGCGCACGCTGCACAGCTGGTGGTGGAAGCTGCGCAGGGTGTCGATGGCGCCCTTCGCATCGCCCTCCGCGTGCAGCGTGAGCGCGGCGGCCTGCGCGGTGTTCCAGTCCGCGCGCAGCGGCTCGATGACGGTGGGCAGGACCAGCCGCTCGACATAGGCGCGCGGGGTGTAGTGCGCGCCGAGGGCGTGGCGCTCGTCGGGGTCCAGCGCGCGTTCCAGCAGGGTGCCGAAGATCGCCGGCTCCACGGTTTGCCAGTCGTGCCGCGCGGCGCGCGAAAGCAGGCCGATCTGCTCGCGGCTCAGCGCCAGCACCTCGGGCTGCTTGAACAGCTTGCCGTTGAACTTCAGCAGCTCGGTGCGCAGTGCCACGGAATAGCCGCCACCATCCATGTCCTTCCACAAGCTGGCCAGCAGGGGCACGAAGCTCGCCGGCCGCGGCTCGCAGTCCGCCAGCAGGCCGGTGAAGCTGCCGGCGGGCAGCAGCTCCACGTCTTCCGCGAACAGGGTGAACAGGCAGCGCGTGAGGAAGCCGGCCACCCGCTCGGCATCCAGGCCGGTGGCTTCCAGCGAACGCGCCAGCTCGGCCAGGTCCGCCGCGATCTCGCGGGTGACCCGCGCCGACACGCGCGAAGGATCCAGCGACAGCGGATCCAGCCAGATCGCGCGCAGGCGCTCGGTCACTTCCGGCCGGCGCAGATCCGTGAGGCGGATGCGGTGCGAGGACGGATCCGGGAACGGCGTGTAGGTGGCGCCGGAGCGCGAGAACTCCGCGTACAGATCGAGCGTGCGGCCCACATCCACCACGATCAGGAACGGCGGCCGGCCTTCATCGGCCGGGAGCGCGCGGGCGTACTCCTCCGCCTGCGAACGCGCGCGCATCAGCGCCAGGTCGAAGCCCCTGGTGTGTACCCCGGCCTTGACCTTCTTCGCCTCGCAGACGAAGTGCCCGCGCCGGTAGAGGTCGATGCGGCCGAGCGAGTTGCTGCCATCGCCATGCGCGAACTGCACGCGGCGTTCGAACACATAGGCGTTGTCGCGCGTGTCCTCGCTGGCCGGCTCCGGCCGCGGCAAATCCAGCAGCGCGATCAGCTCCGTGAGGAAGAGCTGGTAGTTGGCCAGCTCGCTGCCGCTGTGGACCGACCAGCGGGCGAGGAAGGCGTCGAGGGCGGCGGGTGTGGGGGTCATGGCGGAGCGCGCCCGAACGAGAGTCCGGCACCGATCATGCGCAAGTTTCGGGGCGGATGGCAGCGCAGGCGCGCCGGCGAGCGCGCCCGATGGACCCGACGACCCAGACCGCGGATGCCGATGCACGGCACAGACGGCGGCCCCGCAGCGCGACTATCGTCCCGCCCCAGGCGAGCCCGGAGAACCGCGATGCGCATCCTGCTCCTGCTGCTGCTGTGCCTGGCCGGCCTCGCGCAGGCCGCGCAGCCCTTCCACGCGCCGGCCGTGCCCTCCGGCAGCCTGACGGTGCGCCTGCATCCGACCGAGGTGGTGACGCCGGGGACGCCGGTGCTGGTCACCTTCGGCCTGCCGCTGCCGCGTGGCTCGCTGACGCCGGCGCAACTGGCCACGGTGCGCGTGCTCAAGGACGGCGTCGAGCAGCCGGCGCACGTCTCGCTGCTGACGCCCTGGCGGCACCGCAGCAACGCGAGCATCGACGGCGCCTCGGTGCGCGTGGCGCGCGTGCAGATCCGCCACAGCTTCGCGGCGACCTTCCCGGCCAGCGAGACGATCACGCTGTCCTGGGGCGGGCCGCCGCGCACGCTCGACGTGCCGGCGCTCGCCGACGCGCGCAGCGCCTGGCACCGCGTGGCCAGCGGTTCCTTCATCGCCGCCGACAACGTGTTCGAACCCGATGTCTACGCCGTCCTGCCCGGATCCTGGCTCGCGCAGGGCCTGCTGAAGTCCTCGCGCAGCACGCCCTTCGACGCCAGCAACGGCGAGGCGCGCGACGATCCGGCGACGATGGACGGCATCGCGAGCTGGCCGGGCACCCAGGAGGCCGAGCGCGCACTCAAGAACAACTTCTACAACGTCATCAACCGCGACGACCCGCTGGTCACGCCGGCCAACCAATGCCCGTACAAGACCGACCGCGAACCCTGGCTGTACGACCGCGGCGGCACCATGTTCATCCTGTACTTCCGCTCGGGCTTCTTCAGCGCGCTGCGCGAGGCGGTGCAGGCCACCCAGTTCTACGCCGATCGCCTCGACGCGCAGGGCTTCTTCACGCTCGCCGCCGGCGATTCCAAGTACGCCTACAACGAGTCGCTGGCGTACACGCTGTGGACCGTCGCCGACCCGCTCGCCGAGGCGAAGATCGGCCTCGTGCCCGGCGCCCACACCGGCTTCCCGCATGCGTGGACGCCGCAGCGCAACTTCTGGACCGAGCGCCACGCGGCCTACAAGCTGCTCGCCAACGTGGTCGCGTACGAGGTGCTCGGCGGCAGCGCCAGGCGCGACGCGGTCGAGCAGATCCTGGCGGACTACCGCGCACATCAGGACGGCGCCAACGGCGCGATCCCGGCGCAGCGCATCGACGGCGGGCTCTACCACACCGGCGACCAGCACGCCGGCGACTGGGGCAGCACGGACCTCGGTGGTTCCTCGTGGATGACCGGCTTGCTGCTGGACGCGGCGGTGCGTGCCTACGCCACCGGCGAGGACGTCGCGACGGCGAACTTCGTGCGCCGCCTCGGCACTTTCCTCGCGGCCACCCTGGAGCAGGCCAGCGACACCGACTACGGCGGCACGCTGTGGCAGCCGCGCTACGCGATGCTGCTGGATGGCACGAGCGGGCAGCGCAACGGCACCGACATCGAGCACTCGCTGAACGTGGCCGGCGCGCTCGCGTGGAGCGCGTACTTCGCCGAGGCGACCGGCCAGTCGCCCACCGCCTTCCGCACCGCGGCGCAGAACCTCTACGCCAGCTACGACATCGGCGTGAACTACTGGATCCGCCCGGCCGGCCCGGCCTCCGGCCTGCCGGCCTTCCGCGTCAGCCCCTGGCGCAAATGGGGTTGGGAACACCGCACTTCGGACGGCTACGCCTTCGCGCTCGCACCGGCGAGCGGCACCCAGGACGAACCGGGCCTGAGCGGCTTCCCGCTGCCGGCACCGAACCCGCCCAACGCCTCCTGCCCGGCCGGTTTCTTCATCGCCAGCGCCGAGGACGGCCCCGGCGCCGGCCTGACCCCCGGCGTCTTCGGCATGGAACTGCTGCTCGACGATCCCGGCACGCGCCGACTCGAAGGCGGCCTCAACTTCGGCGGCCTCGTCGATGCCGGCCAGCCCGGCTTCGCCGGTTTCAACTTCGCCAATCCGGCGAACGAGAACCAGCGCCTGAACCTGCGCGTGACCGGCAGCCCGGCGAGCTCCAGCAGCGGCAGCCTGGCGGTGGCCATCCGCATCGAGCGCCGGCCGGACGCGAACACCAGCGTGACCGTGTTCGAGGCCAGCACCAACCTGACGCTGGCGAGCGCCTACGTCAACAGCGTGAACCTGCCGCCGGGCTTCTACGCGGTCTCCGTGACGCCAACCGCCGGCGTGGCCGGCGGCGCGGCCGACGGCCAGTTCTTCTTCGAGCTGACCACCAGCTTCGTGGACCGTCCCGGCGGCGGCTTCCAGGGCGGCGCGGTGGTCGGCGGCTACCACGCCGCGCACCCGTTTGGAGGCGTGTCCGGCTTCGCCGCCTTTTGCCTGGGCAGCGCGCACAGCACCAGCATCCGCGTGCTCAGCCGGCCGAGCTACGGCGCCAGCGGCGCGCAGGACCTGAAGCTCAAGCTGCGCGACGCGCAGCAGCGCGAGCTGGCGGTGGTGCCGGCCGGGTGAATGCGACGCTTCCGACCCGGAGTGCGGCGGGAGGACGGGAAGTTGGCCATCCCCGCGTGGTGGTGGCGCGATTTTCGTCAGGACCGGACCAGGCCGCGGAGATGCCTCAATCCTCGACTTCCTCGCCGACGATCGCACCGCTGTAGGGATGGATCCGCAACTCGCGCTCGCTGCCGTCCGGCAGGCGCACTTCGGCTTTCCACAGGCCGTCGTCGCGCTCGAGTTCGCGCACCTCGTTGTACCCGGCCTGCGTCAAGCGCGCACGGATCTGGTCGGCGGTGAGCGCGACCTGACCGGGCTGCGGTGGCGACAGGATCTCGCCGCTGGCGGCGTCGACGTGGACTTCCACGAGGCGCCCGTCGCGATCGCGGGCATCGATCTCGTAGACGCCGTCGTCGAGGTCGATCTCGCCGGTTGCGCTGTAACCGGCCGCGCTGACGCGCGCCAGCGCGTCGTCCGGGGACAGCGCACCCGGGGCGGCGAACCCGATGACGCCGAAGCCCAGCGCAACGGCGGCGACGAGGACCAGAGTGTTCTTCATGGCTTGCTCCTGAGGGTCCGGAAGTGGACGCTGCGCATGCTCGCGCCGCGGCCTTGAATCCGGTTTGACGGCCGTTTTCATGCTCCATTTAGACTTTGCGCGCAGACTTCGCGGCATGCGCAACTGCCTGCCCCTGCTGTGTGTGCTGTGGCTGTCGTCTTCGGCGTGCGCCGAAGACGACGATCACGAACACGCCCGCGAGGCGGTGCGCCGTGGCGAATTGCTGTCACTCGAGCGGATCCTCGCGCTGCATCCGCCGCGGCCCGGCGAACGCCTGCTCGAGGTCGAGGTGGAACACGAGGCCGGTCGCTGGGAATACGAGCTGGAACTGCTCGGCGCGGACGGCCGCGTGCGCGAACTGGAGATCGATGGCGCCAGCGGCGCGCTGCTGGACGAAGACGAGGACGATTGATGCGCGTGCTGCTGGTGGAGGACGAGCCGGCGCTGCGCGAGCGCGTGCAAGCGGCGCTCGCGGCGCAGGGCTTCGTGGTCGATGCAGTGGCCGACGGTCGTGAGGCGCAGTGGCTGGGTGAGGAAGAGCGCTACGACGCGGCGGTGCTGGACCTCGGCCTGCCGCAGCTCGACGGCCTCTCGGTGCTGCAACGCTGGCGCGAGGCCGGCCGCCGGCTGCCGGTGCTGCTGCTGACCGCGCGCTCGCGCTGGGCCGACAAGCTGGCCGGCTTCTCGGCCGGCGCCGACGACTATCTGACCAAACCCTTCGAAATGGACGAGCTGGTGGTGCGCCTGAAGGCCCTGATCCGGCGCGCCGGCGGACACGCGGCGAGCGTGCTGCGCTGCGGGCCGCTGGAACTGGACACCCTCGCCTGCCGCTTCCGCCTGGACGGTGCGCAACTCGCGCTGACCGCCGGTGAGTACCGCCTGCTCGCCTGCCTGATGCACCAGGCCGGGCGCACGCTGTCGCGCAGCGACCTGTCCGAGCGCATCTACGACCGCGACTTCGACCTCGATTCCAACGTCATCGACGTGCTCGTCGGGCGCATCCGCCGCAAGCTGGCGCCGCACGCGCTGATTCACACCGAACGCGGACTCGGCTTCCGGCTGGCGGCCGAGTGAAGGGCAGCCTGCACGCGCGCCTGCTGTGGACCGCGCTCGCGCCGCTCGTGCTGCTGCTCGCGGCCGGTGCCGGGTGGTTGCACGCAACTTTCGCCGCGGCGGTGCAAGGCGCCTGGGATGAGCGCCTGACGGCGGCGCTGGACGCGCTGGTGGCGGGCACCGAGGTACGTGTGGACGGCAGCGTGGCCCAGCGCCGGCCACTCGCCGAATCCGGCTACGCGCAGGTGCGGTCGGGCTGGTACTGGCAGATCGACGATGCTGGCAGCGTGCTGCGCCGCTCGCGCTCGCTGTGGGACGCCGAGCTGGCGCTGCCGGCCGCGCCCGCGGACGGGAGTGTCGCTCACCAGGATGCGATCGGACCCGACGGGCGGGCGCTGCGACTCGCGCACCGGCAGGTACGGCGCGCGGCGCGCGCACAGCCGCTGCGCTTCGTGGTGAGCGCACCGCGCAGCGGCATCGACGCCGAACTCGCCACCTTCGCGCGCCTGCTCGTCGCCGGCACCCTCGGCGGGCTGTTGCTGGCGGCGCTGGCACTGGCGCTGCAGGTGCGCCTGGGCCTGCGCCCACTGCGCGACCTGCGGCAACAACTGGCTGAGATCGAATCCGGGGCGCGTGCGCGTCTGGATCGGCCGACCGCGACCGAGCTGGCGGAACTCGTGGAGAAATTCAACACCGTGCTCGATCACGATCAGCGCATGGCGACGCGTGGACGCAAGCTGGCGGGCGATCTCGCGCATGCATTGAAAACGCCGCTGGCACTGCTGCGCAGCGACCCCGCGCTGGCGGGGAGCACCGCAGCCAGGGATGCGCTGCAACGTCTGGACGGGATCGTGCAGCGACACCTCGCGCAGGCCTCCGCGCAGGCGCGCCGCGAACGCGCGCGAACCGCGCTGGCGCCGGCGCTGGAGGCGCTCGCGACGATGTTCCGCAAGCTGCACGCCGCGCGCAGTCTCGACATCGAGGTCGAATGTGCGCCGACGCTGGTCGCAACGGTCGAGGCGGACGATGTGAGCGAACTGCTCGGCAACCTCATCGACAACGCCTGTCGCGTCGCCCGCAGGCGCGTGCGCATCACCGCGCAGCGCGCAACTGCCGAGCTGCGCATCGAGATCGACGACGATGGACCTGGTCTGCCCGCCGAAGCGCTGGCGGGGCTGGGGCAGCGCGGGCAGCGCCTGGACGAACAGTCCGGCGCGGGGCTCGGGGTGTCGATCAGCCGCGACATCGTCGAGAGCTACGCGGGCACCCTGGTGTACGCCCGCAGCGCGCTCGGAGGCCTGCGGGCGAGCGTGCACCTGCCGGATTCCCACATCACGGCGATGGAATCCGGCCATTTTCCCGCGAGTTCATGAAAGCTCCGGGCTGGCACCCGACCTTTCCAGGCAGCGCCACAGCGAAGCTCGGGTCGGCACCTGCGCATCGACGGCAGCGATCATCCCCGACGCGACCGCCAACAGCCACTCGTCGGCGATGTGAAGACGGAGCTCGGCCGGCCCGACGGGTGCCGGTCGCAGGTGCAATGCCGCCAGCGTCTCCGGCAGTGCGCTGCCGTGCGCGCGCTTGATCCACGCTTCCTTGAGCACCCAGCGTTGCAGCAGCGCGTCCTCGTCGAGACTGTCCACGGGCTCCTCGGGCTCGCGCAGCAGGTGCTGCAACCGGTGCAGCGCCGGGCGCGGACCGCGGGTTTCGAGATCGATGCCGATCGGTGTCGACGAGAGCGCCGCCGCCACGAAGTCGCCCCCGTGGCTGAGCGAGAGGCACAGCGCCGCACCCTGGGCGACCGGCGGCAGGTTGTGGCGTTCGATCAGTGCATGCTCCGAGGGATCGCCGCCGAATGCCTGCGCCAGCAGGGTGCGCAGCAGCCAGTGGCCGGCGAGGTACTGGGCATGGCGCTGCGGCGCGCGCAGGCGCGCGGCACGCTCCTGCTCGGACTCGCTGAGCCAGGTCGCGGCCGTGGGCGCCTGCGCCAGCAGCGCGTCCACCCGGCGCACCATCACGCGGGCCCCGCTCATGTGCCGGCGACGATGCGCACGCCCAGCCCCTGCGCCTCGTAGATGCGCGTGCCATCCACCCACAGGCTGCCATTGGCGATGGCGAGCACGCCACGCGCATCGACCGCGCGTGCGGTGATCTCGAGCGTCAGCTGCACCTGCCGGTGGTGCGGCAACACCTGGCCGCGGTACTTCCAGCGGTGCGCAATGCCGGTCGCGATGCACTCGAAGCGTGGCTGCGGCAGGTGCGCATGCGCATTCCAGTCGATCAGGTAGCACTGCAGCGCCTGCAACAGCGCCTCCAGCCCGAGCGAGCCCGGCTGTACCGGATCGGAGAAAAAATGCGCCTTGAAGTACCACTCGCCGGGATCGACCTGGCGTCCGGCGCACACCTGGCCGGCGTTGAGGTCGATGCGCGGATTGGAGTCGAGGAGGCGGAGCTTGCCGTGCGGGAGGTTTGGGCAGGAGCGGGGCTGGGGGCTGGGGGCTGGGGCGCACGGATGAGGTTCTGCGGCACCCGGCAGCTTGCCAGACAAAGCGGCGGGCTTCATCGCAGCCGCCCCAGCCCCCAGTCCCCAACCCCGCTCTTCCACACCCTCCAGCACCCCCCGCATCGCCGCATCCTCCGGCAGGCCGGCCTGCGCGGCGAGGGCCTCGGGCGGGAAGAAGCCGAACACCGTCTGCAGCCGGTACACATCGCGACCGCCGAGGTGGCAGCGCACGGCGAAGCCCTGGATGATCATGCCGCCGCTGGCGGAGACGCGGGTCAGTTCGACCTCGGTCACCAGGGTGCCGCAGCCGGGAGTCAGCTCGGCGAGTACCTCGCCCTCGCCATCGAGGTTGCGGAAGCCGAGTTCGCCGTCGGCGGTCAGCGCGGAGCCCACATAGCTGGCGAGCCAGCCGCAGGGTTGCAGCGCCGCTTCCAGCAGCACCGCGAAGGGCATCACCGGCGCACCGTTGTCGCGGAAGTACCAGGCCTCGTCGGGCACGTCGTACTCGGCGACCACGCGGGCGCCGGCCTGCATCACGCCGATCGGGCCGTCGATGCGGGCGATGCGGCTGATGAAGAAGTACGGCGGCGACGGCAGCCGCGGCACGCGGGTGCTGCCGTCGAAGCGCGCGTACATCGGCCCGAAGGCCTGCGACGGACGCCCGAGCGCGCTGGCCAGCAGCGCATGGCGGTCGAAGCGGAAGCCATCGACGACCGGGGCGTGCAGGTCGACCGGCGCATCGGCGGGCGCATCCGCCAGCGGCCAGTCCGGCACCAGCTCGAGCGCGACCCGCCGCGCGTGGAAGGCCTTCAGGCCGTCGACGGTGCACAGCAGATCGGCGTAGATCGTCGGCCGCGGCTCGGCGATGCGCTCCTCGACGAAAACCTCGGTGACGAGCAGCCGGGAGCGTGGCGTGACCTGGCCGCGGCATTGCAGCTGGTAGGGCAGTTCCGGCACCGGCTGGAAGCGCCAGCCGTCGCGCTTCAGGGTGTAGCCGCAGCCGGCGAGGTAGACCGCCATCGCCTGCAGGCAGGCCTCGAACATCAGCGTGCCGGGCATGCACGGATCGTTCTTGAAATGCCCGGCGAAGAACCACTGCGCCGGGTGGATGTCGAGCTCGGCGCGCAGATAGCCGCGCCGCCACGGGCCGCCGTCGATGGCCAACTCGGTCACGCGGTCGAGCAGCAGCATGCGTCCGGCGTGGATCGAGGGCGTGCGCGTGTGCGTGCGCGCCCGCTCGAAGCCCGCGCCGAAGCAGCTCGCGGCGTCGCCGGCGGCGAGGGCTTCCAGGTCGGCACGAGCGAGCGTCGTGCGGGTGCAGGCCGCAGCCGGCGGATCCAGTCGCGGCGTATCGACGATCGCCTGCGCCTGCGGCGACCACAGGCAGCCGGCGGACGCCGCCAGCTCGGCATCGGTGAAGAAGCCCGCCTGACCGCCGCGCACACTGAGCTGCGCGCGTCCGCCGTTGACGCAGTCGTAGTGGAAGAACATCAGGCGCACATCGCCCTGCGCCGCGTGCCCGTCGAGCACGATGTCGAAGTGCAGGGTGTCGCCCGCGCGCGGCAGATCGCCGTGGTAGGTCAGCTCGCAGCCGAGCAGGCGGTAGACCCGCTCGCCGCGGTTGAGGGCGTCCACCCCGAGCCAGGAGATCAGCATCAGGTCCGCCTGCCCGGCCTCGATCATCACCCCGGCCGGCAGCCGCCCGTGCAGCAAGGCCCAGCCGTGGTTGGCGACCTCGGTCTGCGTGACGATGCGGCCCTTGCCCATGCCCATCGGCTCGCCGTCGATGGCGACCACGCGGTCGCACAGCAGCAGCGGCGGCTCGGGCATGCGCACCTGGCGCGTGTAGCCATCCTGGCCGGCGAAGGCCGGGCCGAAGATGTCCGAGATCCGGCCGGAGGCGTGGGTTTCGAGGTCGGCGCGGGTGAGGCGGGGAGATGCCGGAAGCGGGGCAGGCGGCAGGGGGCGGGGGGCGGGCACCGGGGCACCTTCGTGCTGCGGCGCAGGCGTGGGGGCGCCCGCCCGCGTAGCCCGGTGTGCGCGCGCAGCGCGTTCACCGGGTGCTTGCGGCAAGTACCCCGTGAGCGGCTTGGCACCGCACACCGGGCTACGTTCTGGTCGTCGCAAGAGCAAGCCCTGCGCCTTGCCCAGCACCGCCAGGTACTGTTGCTGTGCGCCGGCCAGCGCGGCGATATGACCCTGGTGCGCGGCCGACAGGTCGGCAACGGTGCGTTGCAGGGCGCTGATGGCGGCGATGCTGGCGGGTGCGCGATGGATGATCGCGGGCGCTGCTTGCCGGTCAGCCTGTGCTGCGGGGGCGCGCACGATTTCCGCGACGGCGGCCACCGGTCGCGTCACAGCCCGCTGCCGATACCCGTCGAGCACCGGCGGCAGCGCGGGCGCCGGGGGCATGTGCTGGGCGGGCGGCTGCAGCCGCACTGGCGGCCAGTGCGCGGCAAAGCGCATCGGCCGCTGCGGCGCCGGCGACGGCGCGACGCAGGGCAGTTCGGCGTGCAGCGCGTCCACGTCGACCGGGACACCGGCGGCGAGCAGCGCGGCGGCGGCGGCGAGTGCGCCGTCGAGGCCGGCGCCCTTGCGGTCCAGGCCGACGACGAGTGCCTCGCGCGGCCCGAGAATGTTGCGGATGGCGCGCGCGAAGCTGTTGCCGGGGCCGTGCTCGACGAACACGCGCACGCCGTCTTCCCAGGCTTGGAGCACCAGCGGGCGCAGGTCCAGCGTGCGGTTGGCCTGGGCCAGGATCGCTTGCGCGCAGGCCTCGCGCTCCGGCGCGTAGGCGCGCGCCGCGGCGGTCGAGTACAGCCGTCCGCGATGGGTCGGATGGGTCTGCCGGCGGTGCAGCGCCAGCCATTCGCCGGCCACCGCGTCGAGTTCCGGCACATGCACCGCGAGCGGGTAGTCGAGCTTGAGGCAGCGATGCGCGCCGAGGCGTTCGACCACCCGCGCGCAGCCCTCGGCCTCGCCGGCGATCAAACTGTCGCTGTCCGAGTTGATGATCGCCAGGTGCACGCGCGGCACGCCGGTGAGCGCCGCGCGCACCTCGGCGAGTGGGGCGAGCACGGTCCAGCTGGCCCAGTCGACGGCCCTGCCCCATTGCGGCGCGACCGCCTCGAAGGCGCCGCCGAGCAGGCGCGTGACCAGGCCGCTCGATTCCATTTCGTGCATCAGCGCGTCGGCATCGCGCCAGGCACCGCTGGCGACCAGCGCATTGGTCTCGCCCGACGAGTAGCCCAGCCAGGCATCGGGCTTGAGGCCGAGCACGGCGGAGAATTCGGCGTGCGCCTGCGACAAGCCCGAGGCGCCCCACAACTGCTGCAGCGCCGACGGCGGCGGAGCCGCTTGGTCGAAGGACCAATCGAGCACCTCGCACAAGCGCGCGCTGCGCGCGGCGAGGCGCTCCAGCAACTGCGGCAGCGCCAGCAGCAGCTCGCGGCCCATGCCGCGATAGGAAGCACCGGCACCGGCGAAGCAGAAGGCCAGCTCGCCGCCGATCGGACGCTCGCAGAAGTGCACCGACTGCCCCGCCGGCGCGCCGTCGATCAGGTGCGCCAGCGCGCGCTGGCGGGTTTCCGCCAGTTCGTCCGGCCGCGCCACCAGCACCACGCGCGTCGGGCCGTCGCCGCCCGGTCGGTCCACGCGCAGCGCGGCGACCAGCGCCGCACGATCGGCACCGGCGTAGAGATGCAGCCGCGGCTGCGGCGATTCGCTGACGCGCCGATGACCACGGGCTTCGCTGAGCCGGATCCCCGGGCGCCCCGCCAACGGCAGGTCGACGGTGCGCGTCGCCGCGCCCAGCCACGGACGGCCGTCGGCCTGGCGGCGGTGGTGCAGGCAGAGGGTGGCGTGGACGGCGTGGACCAGGGCGGTGGCGGCGCCGTAGTTGAAGGCGGGGGCAGGGGGCAGGGGGCAGGGGGTGTTGCCTGCGGCTTCGCGATCGCCTTCAACGCGGTTCGCGGCCTCCCGATCCTCGACAGGGCCGGGCTCCGCGACGCGGTCGGTCCCCTGCCCACCATGTTCGAAAGCGGGGGCAGGGGGCAGGGGGCAGGGGGTGTTGCCCTGGGCTTCGTGATCGCCTTCAATGTAGCTCGTGACTCCCCAATCCTCGACGAGGCCTGTCAGTGCGACACGGTGGGTCCCCTGCCCCCTGCCCCCTGCCCCGCTGCTTGGCCCCGTCGAGGGATGCCGGGAGGCAAGCCCCACCACCGCCAGCACCCGCAGCCCCTCCCGCTCCGCATCCGCCAGCCGCTTCAACACCAGCGCCACCGCGGCGTCGCCGGGCTGCGCGTTGCCGGCGGCGCGGGTGACCGGCTCGTCGCACAGGTCGACTGCGCCGACCAGCGCGGCGTCGATCTCGCCGCTTGCCAGCGCGCGGCAGGCGATCGCGAGTGCGGCGGCGCCGGAGTCGGCGCCGGCCTGCACGGTGTAGGACGGGCCGCCGCAGTCGAACTGCGAGGACAGCCGGTTGGCCGGGATGTTGGGCATGCAGCCGAGCACGCCGGCCGCTTCCAGGGGCGCGATCACGCCGTCCTTCACCGCCCCGGCGCTGCGCCAGCGCGTGCCGTAGCGCGCGACTTCGGCATCCGGCTCCATGCCGACCAGCACCGAGCTGCACGGCGGCAGCGGGCCGGACTGCGCCAGCGCCTCGCGCGCGGCGCGCAGCATCGCCAGTTGCTGCGGCAGCGCCTGCTTCAAATCGTTCGGCGGGAAGCGCAGGCCGGCGAGATCGAGTTCGATCGCGTCCATCCGCGCATCGGTCACAGCCTCGCCGAACAGCGCCGCGCCGACCGCCGCGCGGTCCATCGCGCCGCCGATGCAGGCGCCGAGGCCGACGATGGCGATGGGTGTGGCGGGCGCGCCGGCCGCCGCCGCAGAGATGGCGGGATCGTCCGCCGACAGGATCAGGTGCGCGTTGTTGCCGCCGAAGCCGAAGGCCGAGATCGCGGCGATGCGCGGCGCATCCGCCGGCCAGGGCTCGGGCTGCTGCAGCAGGCGGAAGGACGAGGCGGCCAGCGCCGCGATGGGCGCGTCGACCGCTCGATTGGGCGGCAGCACACCGTGGCGCAGCGCCTCGGTCAGCTTGATCAGGCCAGCCGCGCCGGCGCTGGTGATCAAATGGCCGAGGTTGGACTTGAGCGAGCCGATGGGCAGCGGGCGCGCGCCGTAGACCTGCGCGGTGCTGGCGAGCTCGGTGCCGTCGCCGACCGGGGTGCCGGTGGCGTGACACTCCAGCAGCGAGACCTGCGCCGGGTCGATGCCGGCGGCCGCCGCCGCGGCGGCCATCGCGCGCCGCTGGCCGCTCTCGTCGGGCACCAGCAGGCCCTTGCCGCGGCCGTCGTTGGACAGCCCGATGCCACGGATCACCGCGTGGATGGTGTCGCCATCGCGGCGCGCGTCTTCCAGGCGCTTGAGTGCCAGGAACGCGCAGCCCTCGGCCGGCAGCAGGCCATCGGCGTCGCGATGGAAAGGGCGCGATTGCCCGCTCTTGCTGAGCGCGCCGAGCGCGGCGAAGCCCTGGTGCAGGAACAGATCGTCGGCGCGCTGCACCGCGCCGGCCAGCATCAAATCGGCCTCGCCGTCGGCGAGCGCGTCGCAAGCCAGCTTGATCGCGTACAGCGAACTCGCGCAGGCCGCGTCCAGGCACCAACTGCCGGCGCTCAGCGCCAGCGCCTGCGCCAGCACCGCCGCGGTGCCGCCACTCATCGCGCGGTTGCGCGGATCGCCGGGCGACAGGCCGCGCCAGACGCGGTCCGCGTAGTCCGCCATCGCCTCGCTGGGGAAGCCCAGGTTGCCGACCACCGCACCGACGCGCGCCGGGCGCTGCACCTGCGCCAGCGCCTCGCGGCCGCAGTGCAGCAGCCAGTGCACCAGCGGGTCGAGGCCCGCGAGCTGCTCTGGCGGCAGCGCGAATCCGCGCGGATCCCAGATCGCCTCGAAGCCCTCGACATAGCCGCCGCGATCCGACCAGCAGTGGTCCGCCTGCGGCGCATCGGCCGCGCACAGCGGCGGCGGCACCCGCCAGCGCCCCGCCGGCGCGCTGCGCGTCAGGTCGCGCCCGGCCAGCACCGCATCCCACAACTGCTGCGGCGACAAGACGCCCGGCAGCACGCAGGCGCGGCCGACGATGGCGATGGGGGTCATGGGTGGGGCTGGAGCGGAAGCGGGGAAGGGGGCAGGGGGCGGGGGGACTGGACCGTGGCCGTCCCTGCGCTTGCCGCGTTCTGATGCACCGCGGCTCCGATGTGCGTCCCGTCCGCCGGCACGGCGTCTCGATGCAACCCGACTGCCTCAGTGCCCGACTGCGCCCCGATGCCGGTCCCCTGCCCCCTGCCCCCTTTCCCCGCTTCACCAACAGCCACATTCCGCACCCCGATCAGCTCCGCGACGCGCTGGCCATCGGCGCCATCGACGTAGATGTCGGTGGTGGCGACGCCATTGCCGACGCGACGGGCGTGGGCGGTGGCGTGCACCGGGCCGGGGGACGGCGCTGCGTGGGTGCGCAGTTGCTCGATCGCCATCGGCAGATTGGGCCCGCCGAGCATGCGCTGGCCGTAGAGCACGGCGAGCTGCAGGCCGCCGTCGAGCGCCGCGGCGTCGAGTTGCCAGGCTTCGCCGGGCCACTGCGCATCTGCCACGCCACGCACGCGGGCGGCGATGCCGGCGTCGGAAATGCCATCGACGGCGTCGATCAGCTCGAAGCGTTCGCGGTGGAACAGCAGGTCCTGGTACAGCGGCGCGCCGCTCCATTGCTGCAGGTCGATGCGTGGCTGCGCCTGCGGCGGCGGCGCCGCCTGGCCGAGTTCGGCGCGCGCGCTGTAGTGCAGTTCGCCGCGCGCGCCGAGCACGCGCAGCTCCAGGTTGACGCCGTCGCGCTGCGGGCGCGACTCGATGCGCAAACGATCGCCGCCGTTGCCGAAATGCCCCAGGCGAATGCCCTTCAGCACCTTGAGGTCGTGCAGCGCGACCAGCTTCAGGCCCGGCCGCCAGCTCTGCGCGGCGCGCGCCAGCCATTCGGCCACCAGCACCAGCGGCACCACCGGCTGGCCGGCCACCGCGTGCCCGGCGAGGAAGGCGTGGCTGGCCTCGCTGACCTTCAGCTCCAGTGCGTCCACGCGCGCGTCCGCGCCGTCCGCCAGCAGCGCCTGCGGGCGCGGCTCGCCGCCGAGCACCAGTTCGACCGCGCCGGCATCGTTCATCTCGTCGACGAACATCCGCGCACCGACACCAAGCGGGATCATCGGCACGCCGAGTACAGCGAAGCGTTCACGCAGCGCGGGATTGACCATGCCGCCCTCCCACGGGCCCCAGCCGAGCGACTTCACGCGCAGCCCGGGGCGCGCGCGCGCCTGCGCCAGCGCAACCTTCGCCAGCACCTCGTTGGCCATCGCGTAGTCCGCCTGGCCGGTGTTGCCGCAGCGCGCCGACACCGAGGAGTACACCGCGAGCAGCTTGAGGTCGTCGCCGGCCGTCGCTTCGAGCAGCGCGCGCAGGCCGCCGACCTTGGTGCGGAAGACCGACTCGAAGGCGGCATCGCTCTTGTCCGCGATGCGCTTGTCGGCGAGCACGCCGGCCGCGTGGACCAGGCCACGGATCGGGCCGAGCGATGCGCGCACCTCGGCCAGCGTGCGCGCCAACGCGGCGGCGTCCTCGACCGCCACGCTGCGGTACTCGGCCTGCGCGCCCGCCGCCGCGATCGCCGCCAGCGTGGCGCGCACCT
>JABAQR010000007.1 GCA_019187485.1 Lysobacterales bacterium
GAGTTCGGCGGCGATCGGCGCGGCCGCGTCGCCGAGCGCACTCGCGCGCGCCTCGATGCCGCCGCGGTCCACCTTCGCGACGCGCACCGGCGGCGCCTTGCGCCCGACCGGCCGCAGCAGCTTCCACAGCAGCCAGCCGGCGAGCGCGAGCACGCCCGCCATCAGCGCGCCGGTGAGGATCGCGAGCCAGCCCGGCAGGCGTTGCAGGCGCTCGATGATCGACAAGGCGGCGTCGGTGGCGTAGACCACGCTCAGCAGCAGGCCGAGCGTGCTCGCGACCACGAGCACGGCGAGCAGCAGGCGGATGCGCGGGGTCAGGGGAGCGGCGGGCATGTCGCTGGGGACGGGCCAGATGTGGGTGTGCGCGGCGATGCTGGCGGGCGTGGGGCTCGCTTGGCAAGGCGCGCATGCGCTGCAGGCGCCGCCGGTGTTCGTGCCGGTCGGCGGTGAGCAGGCGCTGCCCTCGCGCCAGGTGCATGCGCTCCTGCAGGATCAGGACGCGCGTCTGTGGATCGGCACGGCTGGCGGGCTGGCGCGCTACGACGGCCACGGTTTCCGGCGCTTTCCGGCACGCCTGGATCGGGAAGGCGCGCTCGCGACCAACTCGGTGGAGGCGCTTGCGCTGGATGCGCGCGGCCGGGTGTGGGTCGCCACCGAGGGCGGGCATCTGGCGCGCTGGCGCGCCGCGAGCGACGACTTCGAGCGCATCGAACTCAAGGATCTTGTCGCCGGCGCTCCCTTCGAGTTGTGGTCCCTGGCCGCGCAGGGCGATCGGCTGTGGGCCGCCACCCATGGCGCCGGCCTGCTCGAAATCGATCTCGACGGCCAGGTGCGGGCGCGCCATCGGCCGCCGGGAGACGGTCATCTGCTCGACGTGCTGGCGAGCGCCGATGGCCAGCTCTGGCTGGTGGCGCTGGATCAGTCCTGGTGGCGCTTCGATCCACGCAGCAGTCGTTTCGACCCGGTGATGGCGCCGGACGCGGAGCCATTGCGAATCTATGGTCTCGGCGATCGGGGTGGACGACCGTGGGCGAGCACTCGCGATGGCCGCCTGTGCTCGATTCCCGCCGGACTGCGTGCGCACTGCGAAGCGCTGCCGCTGCTTGCGCTGCCCGGCCGCGCCAGGATGCTGCTCGCCGGTGCGCAGGGCGACTGGGTGGGCGGACTCGGTGAGCTGCTGCACATCGATCCCGCGGGAATGCCGCAGCGAGTGGCTCATCAACCCGGCGTGCGCGGTGGCCTGCCACGCGCCGCGCTGTGGACCGCGCTGCACGATCGCGATGACGACCTGTGGATCGGCAGCGCTGGAGGTGGTTTGTTGCAGCTGCCGGCGGTGGCTGCGCGCTTCCACGTCTGGCAGCCGGATCCGGTTGCCGGCAGCGGCCTGCGCGATGGTCGCGTGCGCGGTCTCGCGCGCGATCCGGACGGCCGGGTCTGGATCGGCACCCTCAACGCCGGGCTGCACAGGCTCGATCCGGAACGCGGGACAATCGTCGCGGTGGCGCTGCCAGGGGGCGCGCGCACGCGCGTGTGGAGTCTGCTCGCGGATCGCGGCGGCGAGCTCTGGATCGGTCACCACGAAGGTCTGTTGCGTGCACGCATTGGCGTCGATGGCGAGCTGCAGCCGCTGCGGGAGTGGGGTGAGCGGGACTTGAGCGGGACCATCGTCGACCTGCTGCACCGCACGCCGGACGGCGCCGTCTGGGCCGCGAGCATGGGCGGCGGCGTGGACCGCATCGATCCGGCAAGCGGCGCGGTCACTCGCCATCCCTTCGGTGCCGGCGGACCGCCCGGCCAGGAAGTGCAGCAGATCGGCGACGGGCCGGGCGGTCGGCTCTGGCTTGCCAGCGACGACGGGCTGGCGGCCTTCGATTCCGCCTGCGCATGCTGGCGCACGCGCCTGGCTGGCGCACGCGTCGACGCCTGGGCGCGCGTTGGAGACGATCGCGTGTACGCCCTGGTCGACGGGCAACTGGCGCGCTATGTCGTGCGCGGCGATGCGCTCTACCGCGACGCCGACTGGGCGCCACGCAGCTTCACCGAACTACAGACGCTCGGTGGCATCGTCGCCGCGGGCGAGGCGCTCTGGCTGATCGGCCCGCAGGGTCTCCATCGCTACTGGCCGCAACGGGATTTGCTGGAGTCTTTCGACACCCGCGATGGCCTGGCCACCACCGAATTGAGTGATCGTCCGCCGCATGTCGACTCCCAGGGCGCGGTGTGGATTGGCGGCGAGGAGGGTCTGCTGCGCCTGGACCCGGTGTCGAAGCGTCCGCGACGGCCCGCGGCCGTGCTGCGCTTCGAGTCGATCGGTTTGCAGCGCACCGGGCAGAGAGTGTTCCTGCGCAGCGAAGACGCCGTCGGCCTGCACGCCGATGATCGCGAACTCGAAGTGGCGGTACGGCTCGCCTCGCTGGCGCGTGCGCATGCGCAGCGCTTCAGCTTCCGCGTGCACGGCTGGGATGAGGCCTGGACTACGCCCACCACCTCTCCGGTGCGCCACTTCGGCGCCCTGCCGGCCGGTCGCTACGTCCTCGAGGTGCGCGCCTGGGATGGCGATGGCCGGGCTGCCGCCAACACCGTGCGCTGGGAATTCCGGGTGGCGCCACCGTGGTGGTTCGGGTTGCCTGCGCAACTGGTCTACGCAGCGGCCGCGGGTCTGCTGTCGTGGGCCGTGTTCGCCTGGCGCAGACGCCGCGCGCGCGCGCTCGCCGCGCTCGCCGAATCGCGCCGGCAGGCGCAGTGGTCCGAACAGCTCGCCGCCGAGCGCACGCGATGGATGGCCGAACTCAGCCACGAGATCCGCAACCCGTTGAACGGGATGCTCGGCATGTCCCGGCTCTTGCAGGAGCTGGAGTTGCCCGAGCGTGGCCGGCGCCACCTCGGCCTGCTCGTCGATGCCGGCCGCCAGTTGCTGCGCCTGCTCGACGACATGCTCGACTGGAGCCGGCTGGAGGCGCGTGCGAGGCCCTCGACGGTGCAGCCGCTGGTGCTGGCGGCTGCGCTCACCGATGCGCTCGCGCTGCATGCGCAGCAGGCGCGCGAGCGTGGTCTGGGTTTCAGGGTGCAAATTGCGCCGGAACTGGCGGTCCTCGCCGAAGGCGCGCGTCTGCGGCAGATCATCGACAATCTCGTCGGCAATGCGCTCAAGTTCAGCGCGCACGGCGACATCGTGGTGCATGCCGAACGCGTCGCCGCACGAGTGCGCATCGAGGTGCGCGACAGCGGGCCGGGCATGGATGACGCCCAGTTGCAGCGGCTGTTCCAACCCTTCGAGCGCGTCGGCGACGAGCGTGCGGCGCCCGGCACCGGCCTTGGTCTGGCGATCAGCCGCAGCCTCGCCGAACGCATGGGCGGTTCCTTGCGCGCAAGCTCGCAGCCCGGCGTCGGCAGTTGCTTCACGCTGGAACTGGCGGCGGCCGAGCCGCCCGGCGAGGTGCGCGATGCGCCTGCCGACGACGCCATCATCGCGCTCGATGGTCTGCGCCTGCTGGTCGTCGACGACGATGCCGGCGCCCGCGAATGGATGCAGGCGCTGTTGCAGCGGTCCGGCGCGCAGGTACGGCTTGCGCCCGAGGCGCTGTCGGCGCTGATCCTCGCGCAACAGCAGGTGTTCGATGCAGCCCTGCTCGACTGGGACCTGCCGGGCCTGAACGGGCTGGACCTGGCGCGCACCTTGAGGGTGCAGTTTCCGGCGATGAAGCTGCTCGCGGTCACCGGTCGGACCACGCCCGCCGACCACGCCCGCGGTCACCAGGCCGGGTTTGCTGCGCACCTCGACAAGCCGGTGCGGCCCGACGAACTCCTTGTGGCCATCCGGCGCTTGTGCAGGTGAGCCGGACGGGTGCCCGGAAGGCACATCCCCGACGCGCTGGTCAGCCGTGGCACCGGCTTGCGCGCGCCATGGGGTCGATCCATGTTCGCTCAGGCCAGGGTGTCGCGCGGCCGCCCCAGTTGGTGCACCGCGTCGACCAGCACCCGCATCTGCTCGGGATCGACGTCCGGCGTGATGCCGTGACCGAGGTTGAAGACGTGGCCGGGGCCGTCGCCGTAGCTGCGCAGCACCAGATCGACCTGCTGACGCAGGCTGGCCGGGCTTGCGTACATCGCCGCCGGGTCGAGGTTGCCCTGCAGGGCAACACGACCGTCGGTGCGCGCACGGGCCTCGCCGAGATCCTGCGTCCAGTCGATGCCGAGTGCATCCGCACCAGACTGTGAGAGCGCTTCCAGATGGCCGTTGGCGCCCCGGCTGAACACGATCAGCGGCACCTGCTCCGGGCCACGGTCGATGCCCTGCGCGAGGCGACACAGGTTGGCCAGCGAGAACTCACGGTAGTCGCCGGGGGCGAGTACGCCGCCCCAGGAGTCGAAGAGCATGATCGCCTGCGCTCCGGCGCGCACTTGCGCTTCCAGGTAGGCGCGGACCGCCTGAGTGAGCACGCCGAGCAGGTGGTGCAGTGCCTCCGGATGGTCCCACATCAACTTCTTGATGCGCGCAAAGCCTTCGCTCGGCCCGCCCTCGACCATATAGCAGGCCAGCGTCCACGGGCTGCCGGCAAAGCCGATCAGCGGCACCCGTCCGCGCAGTTCACGACGGATCAGACGCACCGCGTCCGGCACGTAGCGCAGCTCCATTTCCGGGTCCGGCACCGCCAGGCGCGTGATCGCGTCGAGCGTGCGCAGCGGACGTGCGAAGCGCGGACCCTCGCCCTCGACGAAACCGAGCCCCAGTCCCATCGCATCGGGGATCGTCAGGATGTCGGAAAACAGGATTGCGGCGTCGAGTTCAAAGCGCTCGACCGGTTGCAGCGTGACCTCGCAGGCGAGCTCCGGCGAGCGGCACAGGTTCATGAAGCTGCCGGCGCGCTGGCGGGTCGCGCGGTACTCGGGCAGGTAGCGCCCGGCCTGGCGCATCACCCAGACCGGCGTGGTGTCCACGCGCTGGCGCCGCAGCGCACGCAGGAAGCGGTTGTGGCGACCGCAGTCGTCGTCGATGGTCATCGTTGGCATGGATTTCCGGTCAGTGGGGAGTCGCCGCGACCTCGGCTTGCAGCGGGGCCAATCGGCGCGGCCAGAACTGCCCGCGCAGCCTGCTCGCTGCGGCCCGCGCGCTGGAAAGATCCGGGAAATCCCGCCACAGCAGCAGCCACCAGCGTTCACCGTCGCGTCGGACCTCGACTACGAAGGTGTCCTCGACGGCGAGCCCGAGCTGCCGACGGAAATCTGCGTAGCCCTCGAAGCTGCGCGAGGCCACCAGTTGCACCGTGTAGTGCGAGGATGGCAAGGCCAGCAGATCGGCCGCATCGCGGGCGACCGAGGTGAACGTGCGCACGGGCTGGGGCTGCGCCTCTGCACGCGACCCGGTCGGGGAGGGCGGTGGTTCCGACTCGGGCGGCGCCGCCGTGTCGGACTGCGTCGCGGGGAGATCGACTGCCGCGCTGGCCGGCTCGCGCGGCGCGGCCGCGGACGCCGCGGGCGCGGATGCGACTGTCGCCACAGGTTCCGGACCCACCGCGGGCGGCGGCCGCTGGATCGGCACTTCCTGGACCACCGGCTTCGCGTCCGAGGGCGCCAGATCCGCCACCGGCGTTCCCGTCGTGGGCGCGTAGACCGAGTCGCGCATCACCGCCGGCACTCGCGCGGGATCCATCAGATAGGGCGGCGGGGCAGTGATTCGAGCCGCCGGGTGGTTGCGCACGCCGCGCGATTTCGGCGCATCCGCACCCCTGCCGCATTCCCAACCGCTGCCTTGCGCATCCGGCACGCACACGATGCGCTGCTCGTCCTGTGCGCTCATCGTCAGCAGCAAGGCCAGAGCGAGTGCGCCGCTCATGCGCCGCGCTCGCGCCCGGGCTCGTCGGCGCCCTGACTGAACATCACCTTGTAACCCTTCTGCAAGTGCTGGTCGCGCGCCTTGACCAGCGCGCTCTGGGCGGCGTCGAGATCGAGGAACTGCTCACGTCGCAGGGTGCCGCGCGCGCCTTGTTGGCCGCTTTCACGGATCAGGGTCCAGCCACCCAGCAGGTCCTGTTGCAGGATCAGCTGAACGTAGCGCTGCGGTTCGGGCGCGCCGGGCAGGGATTGCATGAAAATACGCATGAAAATCAGTCTATCGCATCGTCCGCGAGACTGGCGACGACCGCCTCGGCGTCGATCCCGTCGAAGATCTCGGCGCGACCGATGCCGCGCCACAGGATCAGCCGCAGGCGATCGGACAGGGTCTTCTTGTCGAGCCTCATCAGTTCGACCATGCGTCGCGGCGCGACCGGCGATGGCCGCGTGGTCGGCAGTCCGAGCGCCCGCAGCAGTTCGCGCAGGCGTGCGCCATCGGCAGTCGGCGCCAGACCCAGCTCCGCCGACAACTGCGCCGCCATGCACATGCCGATCGCCACCGCCTCGCCGTGCAGCAGCAGGCTGTAATCGCCGAGGGTCTCGAGCGCGTGACCGAAGGTGTGGCCGAAGTTCAACAGCGCGCGCTCGCCGTTTTCGCGCTCGTCGCGCACCACCACCGCCGTCTTGTGCCGGCAGGATCGCAGCACCGCCTGCGCCAGCGTCTCCGGTGCGCGCGCGCTCAGCGCATCGGCGTGCCTTTCCAGCCAGTCGAAGAAGGCGGCGTCGAAGATCGCACCGTACTTGACCACTTCGGCGAGGCCGGCGCGGTACTCGCGCGCCGGCAGCGTCGCCAGCGTATCGATGTCGGCGAGCACCAGCCGCGGCTGCCAGAAGGCACCCACCAGGTTCTTTCCCTGCGGCAAGTTGACTCCGGTCTTGCCGCCGACCGAGGAATCGACCATCGCCAGCAGCGTGGTCGGCAATTGGATGAAATCGATGCCGCGCATCCAGCAGGCCGCCGCGAATCCACCGAGGTCGCCGATCACGCCGCCGCCGAGCGCAAGCAGCGTGGCGTTGCGCTGTGCGCCGAGCTCGGCCAGCGCCTGCCAGATGCGCGCGGCGGATTCGACCGTTTTGTGGCGCTCGCCGTCTTCCAACAACACGGTACGCAGTTGCATGCCGGTCAATGCCGTCTCGACACGCGCGGCGTACAGCGGCGCCACCGTGGTGTTGCTGAGCAGCAGTACCTGGCGGCCACGGATGGCCGCGCGCAGCGGATCGGGATCGGCGAGCAGGCCCTGACCGATCCGGACGCGGTAGCCGCGCTCGCCCAGTGGAACTTCGAGCTCAGCGCTCATCGGAGGTCTCCGGCGACCGTTCGCTGCGCTGCCAGCACCGTTCCAGCGCGATGAGCGCGCGCCGTGCGGTGGCGCCAGGACCGGCGCGGTCGGCGGCGATGGTCAGGTCCGCCAATTCGCGATAGATCGGATCGCGCACCTGGGCCAGATCGTGCAGGCGCCGGGCGCGGTCCGGCGCGCGCAACAGCGGTCGCGTGCGATCGCGCGCGAGCCGCTCCAGCTGCAGTTCCACCGGCGCCTCCAGCCAAAGCACGTAGCCGCGTTCGCGCAGCAGGCGCCGATTGCCTTCGGCGAGCACGCTGCCGCCGCCGGTCGCGAGCACGATTCCGTCCTGCGCCACCAGTCGCGCCAGCGTCTCCGATTCGCGCACACGGAAAGCGGCTTCTCCCTGCATTTCGAAGATCAGCGCGATGCTGCTGCCGGCTTCCTCCTCGATCACCCGGTCGAGGTCGACGAAACGCAGTCCGAGCGCATGCGCGATGCGTCGGCCGACCGTGCTCTTGCCGGCACCCATCGGCCCGACGAGGAAGAGATTGGATGCGGGATTCATGGCTTCGATGCTAACCCGAGGTCGCACACGATCCTCGCTGCGCGGTTCTGGCAGACCCGGTCGTGCCCGGCGTGCAATCCTTCATGCGCCATCGGCTAGCATTCGCGCCTTTCGTTTTCCATCCGATTGCGTGCGCATGGTCCGTTTCTTCGTGGTGTTCATGGGGGTGCTTTCGGGCTTGTTCTGGTTCGAGATCAGCAAGTTCGGCGAGACTTGGCTGGTGGTGCCGTTCACCGACGCCCTTGCGCAGTTCAGCGCCTGGATCATCAAGCTCTTCGACGACGACGTGCTCAGCCACGGCAAGATCATCCAGAGCACCGCCAACGGTTTTGCGGTGTCCATCGAGCGCGGCTGCAACGGCATTGAGGCGGTGATCATCCTGATCGCCGCGCTGGCCGCCTTTCCGTCCACCTGGAAGCAGAAGCTGATCGGCTTCGGCATCGGTTTCTTCGCCATTCAGGCGCTGAACCTGGTGCGCATCATCAGTCTGTTCTACATGGGCCAGTGGAGCATGACCTGGTTCGAATGGTTTCACCTCTACCTGTGGCAGGCGCTGATCATCATCGATGCGCTCGTGGTGTGGCTGCTGTGGTTGCGCTGGATCTCGCGCGGCCGCCGCCGCGGCCCACCGCCAGCACCGCCGATGGCGCCTGCGGCCGCGACCGGCTGAGGGGCGCCGGCACGGGTCGGGCCGGGTGGGTTCATGCCGATCTGCCGAGCGCGCGGCGGGACGGGGCAGGCTTGGGCAGCGCGTTCGCGCGCCACCGCAGTCGCTTGATTCGCGGCAAGGCCGATCGCGGAAGCGCCCGCGATCATCCGCAGCCTGCTCCCGGCTATGCTCGGCCCGGGACGGCTGGACCTGTTTACACCCGGAATCGAAGCCATGAGTCTGCTGTTCGAGGCATTCAGCCACTTTCGCGACCTGCAGGAGCGTGCGCGCGGCGCCGGCGATCCCGAGCCTACCGCGATGACCCTCGCCACCACCGACGGTCGCGGAAGGGTCTCCGCGCGCACCGTGTTGCTGAAGGAACTGGATGGTCGCGGCTTCGTCTTCTACACCAACTACGAGAGCCAGAAGGGCGAGGAGATCCTCGCGCATCCGCAGTGCGCGCTGCTGTTCCTGTGGAAGACCCTGGACCAGCAGGTGCAGGTGCGCATCGAGGGACGCGCCGAACCGGTCAGCCATTGCGAGGCCGATGCCTATTTCGCGCAGCGCCCGCGGCTGAGCCAGATCGGCGCCTGGGCCAGCAAACAGTCCAGGACGCTGCCCAGCCGTGAGGAACTGGTGGCGCGCGTGCGCGAGTTCGAACAGCGCTTCGAAGGCCAGGACGTGCCACGGCCGCCGCACTGGTCCGGTTTCCGGGTGGTGCCGGACGTCATCGAGTTCTGGTATGGCCGCGACTTTCGATTGCACGACCGCATGCGCTACGAGTCGGTCGACGACGAGTGGAGCAAGCGCGCGCTGTATCCCTGATGCGGGTTCCCGCTTGTCGGCAGCGGAAGCAGCGGAACGCAGCGAAATACGTTTCAGGCGAGTTGCCGACAACCGACCACCGAGACTGGATCCTGGCCTTGCCCCTCCATCCCGCGCGGATCGTCTGTCTCACCGAGGAACCTACCGAGGTCCTCTACCGGATCGGCGAGGAGGCCCGCATCGTCGGCATTTCCGGCTTCACGACGCGACCACCGCGGGCGCGCCGCGAGAAGCCGAAAGTGTCGGCCTTCACCAGCGCGAAGATCGATCGCATCCTCGATCTGAAGCCGGACCTCGTGATCGGTTTTTCCGACATCCAGGCGGACATCGCACGCGAACTGATTCGCGCCGGCGTCGAGGTCTGGATCAGCAACCATCGATCGGTGGAAGGCATCCTCGGCTACACGCTGCGCCTGGGGGCGATGGTCGGCGCGCTCGAGCGCGCGCAGGCGCTGGTGGACGAAATGCAGACGGCGATCGAGCGCGCGCGCGCCGCCGCGGCCCGCCTGCCGCACGCGCCGCGCGTCTACTTCGAGGAATGGGACGAACCCCCGATCAGCGGGATCCAGTGGGTGTGCGAACTGATCCGCATCGCCGGAGGGGTGGATATTTTTCCCGAGCGTGCCGACTGCGCACTCGCCAAGGATCGCATCCTCGCAGATCCGGATGAAGTGATCCGGCGCGCGCCGGAACTGATCCTCGGATCCTGGTGCGGCAAGAAGTTCCTGCCGCAACGCGTGTGCGCGAGACCGGGCTGGGACGCGATCCCGGCGGTCCGGCGTGGCGCGCTGCACGAGATCAAGAGCGCGGTGATCCTGCAACCCGGCCCGGCGGCCGTCCTCGACGGTCTGCCGCAACTGACGCGTCTGATCGCTGCGGCGGCCGGCTGATGGACCTCTGGCTGCTGCCGTCGCAGGCGCAGGTGCAGGCGCTCGGGCTCGCCGGCTGGGAGCGCCTGGCGCGTCGCGCCGACCCCTTGACGATGATCGAACCGGGCCTGGACGCAGCCCTGCGCGCGACTTTCGGCTGGTCGCGGGCGCCGCCGTGGGCCGCCCTGCTGGCCGGTGAGGCGGCGGACTCGATCACACCCTGGCTCGCCGCCGACCTCATCTGGCTGCGCGCCGAGCAGGCGGGGGCGCGGGTGATGGCGCTCGCAGCCGACTCGCCGCAGGACGATCCCGACCGGCTGGCGCTGATCGAAGCGCTGCGACCCTGGCTTGCCGACGAGGCGATCGAGATCGCGCAGGCTCAGCACGGGCGCCTGCTGCTGCGTTGCCCGGCGAGCCACGGCGACCCGGGCACGCTCGCACCCGATGCGCTGCTGGGTCTCGACCTGCGCGAGGCATTGCCAGCGGACTTGCGCTGGCAGCGGCGGCTCAACGAGCTGCAGATCGTGCTCGCGCAGCAATCGCTCAATGAAGGCCGCATGCAGCGCGGCGAGCGCTGCTGGAACAGTCTGTGGTTCTGGGGACAGGGCAGCGCGGCCGAGTGTCCGAGCCTGCCGCTGGCCAAGGTGGCTTCCCGCGATCCCCAGTTATGCGCGCTGGCGCGGCACTGGCAACGAGAACTGCTGGAGCCGTCGCAACCCACGCCGCTGCCGGTGCTGCGCGACCTGCGCCACCCGCGCGACCTCCAGCAGGCCTGGGACGCCGGCCTGCGCCCGCACGCGGCGTGGTTGCGCTGTATCGACGGCAGTGGTTCGCGGGTGCGTCCCTGGCAGCGCTGGAAGATCTGGCGCTGAGCAGTGTGGTATCGCAAGCATTTGCTCTTGTCATGGCGCATTGCCCACGAGGCAGGCCGCGCAACCTGCGAGAGCGAGAACCGCGGCCTCAGCGCCCCTGAAATCGCGCCTCACGCTTTTCCATGAACGCGCGCACGGCCTCGGCGAAGTCCTCCGACTGCAACAGCATGCCATTCTGGATGGCCGCGGCGCGATTGCCGGCCTGCACCTGCGCCTCGATGCGCTCGGACATCGTGCGCTTGATCGCGGCCACCACCATCGGCGGATTCGCGGCGATGCGGCTGGCGAGGCTGCGCGCCGCTCCGAGCAGCGCCTCCGCATCCGGACAGAGCTGGGTGACCAGGCCCATGCGCTGGGCAGTGTCCGCGTCGATCTCTTCTCCGGTCAGCGCCAGTTGCCGCGTCCAGCCTTCGCCGACCAGGTACGGCAGGCGTGCGATGCCGCCGAGGTCGGAGACGATGCCGACCTTGACCTCGCGCAGCGCGAAGCGTGCCCGCCGACTGGCGAGACGGAGGTCGCAGGCGGCGATCATCTCGATGCCAGCGCCGATGCACCAGCCGTCGATGGCGGCGATCGCCGGCAGCCGCGAGCGCGCGATCGCACCGAAGCCGGCTTCCATGCGGCGTGCCTGGTCGACGATGGCGGCGCGCCCACGCGCGGCATCGCCGAGCATGGTGCCGAGTTCGGCGCCCATGGCCGCCAGGTCGAGGCCATAGCTGAAGTGCTCGCCGCTGCCACGCACGATGAAGGCGCGCAGCTCCGGATCGACTTCCAGGGTGGTGATCGCCTCCGGCAGCTCACGCCAGAAGTCCGGCCCCATCGCATTGCCGCGACCGGGGCCGAGCAGCACCAGTTCGGCGATCCCGGGGCTGTGCTTTTCGATGCGCAGGGACTGCATGTCGGCCTTCCGTCGGCTGGGAGCGGCGACGATATCGCCGGATGCAGCGGGGCGACAGCTTGCGGGCACTAGACTGGCCAGGCTTGGGTTGTGGATCGAAGGCATGCGTCTGACGAAGGGACTGCTGGGTTGCTTGTTGCCGCTGGCGCTGGCGAGCGCGGCTGCGTGGGCGGAGGGCGCGGCCGGCCTCGCCGCCGCCAGCGATGGGTTTGGCGGCGATGTGGATGGCGCAGGAATCAGATCCGAGGCGGTGGCGGAGGTCGCGAAAGGAAAAGACGGCTCTGGTTCGACAACCGGTGCGACCACTCCGCCCTGCATCGGCCTCGTCCTCGGCGGCGGTGGGGCGCGCGGCGCGGCGCACATCGGCGTGCTCAAGGTGCTCGAGCGCGAGCGTGTGCCGATCTGCCGCATCGCCGGAACCAGCATGGGCGCCATCGTCGGCGGCCTGTACGCCTCCGGCTACTCGCCGGAACGGATCGAGGCCATCCTCGCGGCGATCGACTGGAAGGATGTGCTCGATGACGACCCGCCGCGCGAGGACTTCCCGATGCGGCGCAAGAACGACACCCTGCGCTACCTGCTGGATTTCCGGTTCGGACTGCGCGATGGCGCCATCCAGTTGCCGCGCGGACTGATCCAGGGCCAGAAGCTGCTGCTGTTGCTGCGCCGCCTGACCCTGCACACCTGGCGCAGCGAGCGCTTCGACGACTTCCCGATCCCATTTCGCGCGGTCGCCACCGACATCGTGCGCGGCGAGCCGGTGATCTTCGATTCGGGCGATCTCGCGCTCGCGATCCGCTCGAGCATGTCGGTGCCGGCGGCCTTTGCGCCGCTGCGCGTGGATGGGCGCCTGCTGGTCGACGGCGGGATCGTCAACAACGTGCCGGTGGATGTAGTGCGCGCCATGGGCGCGGAGCGTCTGATCGTGGTCGATGTCGGCGCGCCGCTGGCCGACGATGCCGACCTCAATTCGCCGCTCGCGATCACCATGCAGATGCTCGACGTGCTGATGAAGCAGCGCACCGCGCAGGTGCTGTCGACGATGGCGCCCGAGGACGTCAAGATCCTGCCGCAGCTTGGCAGCCTCGGCAGCGCCGATTTCGTGCATGCGTTGGACGCGATCCCGCACGGAGAGGCGGCCGCCGAGCTGGAAGAGAAGCGCTTGCGCGCCTTCGCAGTCGACGAGGCCGAATACGCGCGCTGGCTACGCCGGCATCGCGCGCAGCCCTTCGATCCGCCACTGGTGGCTTTCCTCGACGTGCTCAAACATCGCAGCGAAACCGCCGGATACGTCGAGCGCGAACTCGACGGGCTCGCCGGGGCGCCGCTCGACCTCGACACCCTCGAGCGCGCGATCGGCAATGCCTACGCGCAAGGCAACTACGAGCGCATCGCCTGGCGGCCGGTCGAGCGCGGCGGGCGGACCGGCATCGAGGTGTTGCCGGTCGACAAGGGCTGGGGGCCGAACTTCCTGACCTTCGGTTTGCAGATCAGCGACGACTTCGACGGCCGCTCCGACTACCAGCTCGGTGCCGAGTACACGATGACCGGGCTCAACCGCTACGGTGGCGAGTGGCGCTCGCGCGCCGAGATCGGCCGCATCACCGGTGTGCGCAGCGAGTTCTTCCAGCCCGCCGGCGAGCGCGGCCAGTATTTCGTGCAGCCTTACTTCGAACACCGCGCCTTCGACCAGGCCCTGCGGGTCGGCGAGATCGTGCTGTCCACCCATCGCCTGCGGCGCAGCGGCCTCGGACTCGACATTGGCTGGGAACCAGACCAGAACACCCGCTGGTACGCCGGAATCCACCGCGGCCACGCGAGCGCCAGCGTCAGCGTCGGCGACGGCAGCGTGCTGCCCGATGGCTCCGCCAGTACCGGCGCGCTGCGCCTCGGCTTCGTGCGCGACACCCTCGACGACGCCGATTTCCCGGGCAGTGGCAGCCGCGGCGAGGCCCTGCTGGTCTCGGAACTGGCTGGCCTCGGTTCGGACGGTGACGGTGAGACCTTCGAGTTCAGCTGGGACAAGGCGCTCAGCCGCGGCGCCAACCGCTACCTGCTCGGTGCGCGCGTGCACGCCACCTGGGACGCACCGAGCCTGCTGGAAGCGCTCGCCCCGCTCGGCGGCTTCACCAACCTGTCCGGCTACGGAGAGCGCGAACTGCTCGGCCCGAACCTCGCGTTGATGCGCGCGGTCTGGTACCGCCGCCTCGGCGACAGCGGCGAGTTGTTCTCGGTGCCGGCCTTCGTCGGCGCCAGCCTGGAGGCGGGCAATGTCTACGACAACCGCGACGACCTGATCAGCCTGGAGAACCTGATCCACGCCGGCAGTTTCTTCCTGGGGCTGGATTCGCCCTTCGGACCGATTTTCCTGGGTTATGGCTTCGCCGACAGCGGCGACCGCTCGCTGTATCTGAACTTCGGGACGCTGCTGCGGCCGCGGTTGTAGTCGCTCGCTCCGGCACGCTGCGACAGTCGACAGCCGACGTGCGGAGGAGATCCCCCACACTTAGAACTCGAAACCGCCGGCGAGCACCCAGTCGCAGGCGGGAGATGCGCCGGCATCGAGGTCGATGCGCGACCGCGGGCGGTGGATGCGGACACGATGGGTTGTCGGCCCACCGGATCGCTATACGCCTGCGATCCCGCGCTCATCGGGAATACATCGGCATCCGGGCGATGGCCGATCCATGTCGCCTCGCTCGCGGCGGGCGCGCTCAGTTGACCCGGTGGATCGCGCGCTTGTCGACCGCCAGCGCCGCTTCGTGGACGGCTTCGGACAGTGTCGGGTGCGCGTGGCAGATGCGCGCGAGGTCCTCGCTGCTGGCCTGGAATTCCATCGCGACCACGCACTCGGCGATCAGTTCGGAGACCATCGGGCCGATCATGTGCACGCCGAGCACGCGGTCGGTGTCGGCGTGGGCGACGATCTTGACCTGGCCGCAGGTCTCGTTCATCGCCATCGCGCGGCCGATCGCGGCGAAGGGGAAGCTGCCGGTGCGCACCGGGATGCCGGCGTCCTTGCATTCCTTCTCGGTCTTGCCCACCCAGGCGACTTCCGGCTCGGTGTAGATCACCCACGGGATGGTGTCGAGGTTGACGTGGCCGGCCTTGCCGGCGATCCGCTCGGCCACCGCGATGCCTTCCTCGGAGCCGCGGTGCGCGAGCATCGGCCCGCGCACGCAGTCGCCGATCGCCCACACGTCGTCGGCGCTGGTGCGGTTGTGTTCGTCGACCTCGATCTGGCCGCGCGGGTTGAGGCTCACGCCGGCATCGTCGGCGAGCAGGCCGCGCGTATGCGCGCGGCGGCCGACGGCGACCAGCAGGCGGTCGACGACGATGGTCTGCGGCTCGCCCTTGGCGTCGGTGTAGCCGACGTGCACTTCCTCGCCGCGCACTTCGGCGGCATTGACCTTGCAGCCGAGCTTGATGTCGAGGCCCTGCTTCTTGAACTCGCGGGCGGCGATGCGCGCGATGTCGGCGTCGCAGGAGCCGAGAAAGTCCGGCAGCGCTTCGAGGATCGTGACCTCGGCGCCGAGCCGCTTCCACACCGAACCCATCTCCAGGCCAATGACGCCGGCGCCGATCACGCCGAAGCGCCTGGGCACGACGTCGAAATCGAGTGCGCCGACGTTGTCGACGATGTGCTTGCCGTCGAAGGGCAGGCCAGGAATCTGAATCGGCACGCTGCCGGAGGCGAGGATGATGTGGCTGGCGCTGAGGGTCTCGACCGTGCCGTCGTGGCGGGTCACTTCGACGCGCTTGCCGGACAACAGCTTGCCGCGGCCGGCGATGGACTGCACCTTGTTGGCCTTGAACAGCATCCCGATGCCGCCGGTGAGCTGCTTCACGATCTTGTCCTTGCGGGCGACCATCACGCCGACGTCCATCGTCGGCTCGCCGGCGCTGATGCCGTGGTCCTTGAAGCTGTGCTGGAGCGCGTGGAACTGCTGGGAGGACTCCAGCAAGGCCTTCGACGGGATGCAGCCGACGTTGAGGCAGGTGCCGCCAAGCGCGGGCTTGCCGTCCTTGCCGACGAAGTCGTCGATGCAGGCGGTCTTCAGGCCGAGCTGCGCAGCGCGAATGGCGGCGACATAGCCGGCCGGGCCGGCGCCGATGACGATCACGTCGTAGAGGGCTTGCATGGGATCTCCCGCTTTTCTGGCTTGCCCGCCGGTTTGCGGCGAGAGCGCTTGTGAGTGGTGAGTGGTGAGTGGCAAAGGCGGTCTTTCGCGTTCCGTGAGTGGCTCGAAGCGGCTTCCGCCACTCACCACTCACCACTCACCGATCGGGCAGCGCCCGATCAGAGATGCAACATCAACCTCACCGGATCCTCGAGGAAGTTCTTCACCGCGACCAGGAACAGCACCGCGTCCTTGCCGTCGATGATGCGGTGGTCGTAGCTGATCGCGACGTACATCATCGGCCGTGCGACCACCTGGCCGTCTTCGACCACGGCACGTTCCTTGATGGCGTGCATGCCGAGGATCGCGCTCTGCGGCGGGTTGACGATCGGGGTGGAGAACAGCGAGCCGAACACGCCGCCGTTGGTGATCGTGAAGGTGCCGCCCTGCAGGTCCTCGAGCTGCAGGCCGCCCTCGCGCGCCTGTTTCGCGAAGCCACCGATGGCCTTCTCCATGTCCGCCAGACTCAGGGAATCGGTGTTGCGCAGCACCGGCACCACCAGGCCCTTGTCGGTGGCGACGGCGACGCCGATGTCCTGGTAGGCGTGGTAGATGATGTCGTTGCCGTCGACGCTGGCATTGACGATCGGGTGCAGCTTGAGCGCCTCGGTGCAGGCCTTGACGAAGAAGCTCATGAAACCGAGCTTGACGCCGTGCACCTTCTCGAAGGTCTCGGCGTACTTCTTGCGCAGGTCCATGACCGGCTTCATGTTGATCTCGTTGAACGAGGTCAGCATGGCGATGCTGTTCTTGCTCTGCATCATGCGCTCGGCGATGCGCGCACGCAGGCGCGTCATCGGCACGCGTTGTTCGGCGCGCGCACCGGCCGGCACGCTGATCGCGGTGCTCGGCGCGGGCACCGGCGCGACCGCCTTGCCCGGCGCCGGGGCGGCCGCGGGTGCCGGGGCCTGCGCCTTCAGCATGTCTTCCTTGGTCACGCGTCCGCCGCGGCCGGAGCCTTCGACGGCGGCCGGATCGATGCCGGTCTCGGCGGCGATGCGACGCACCGACGGCGCCTGGTCGATCGAGCCGGAACTCGGGACCCGGGACTCGGGACTCGGGGAAGCAGGAGCCGGCGCGGCGGCCGCTGTGCCCTCGGCGATGGTCGCGATCAGCTCCTGGCTGGTGACCGAGTCGCCGGTCTGCTTGATGATCGACACCAGCACGCCATCGACCGGGGAGGGCACTTCGAGCACGACCTTGTCGGTTTCCAGGTCGACGAGGTTCTCCTCGCGTTTGACCACGTCACCGGGCTTCTTGTGCCAGGTGGCGATGATCGCGTCGGCGACCGACTCGGGCAGGATGGGGACTTTGACTTCGACGGTCATGAGGAATTCCTTGTCTCGACGCGATTTCGTGCCGGCTCTGCTGTGAACCCCCTCCCCGATGTTCGGGGAGGGCTGGGAGGGGTTATGGGAAACGCCGCAGAGCGGCCTTGGCACTGCCAAGGTCGCTACTCCGGTTTTGGCAGATTGCCGAGATCGACTGCCAACAGTGCCTCGTTGACCAGCGCCGTCTGTTCGCGCGCGTGCGTCTGGCTGTTGCCGGTGGCCGGCGCCGGCGAGCGGTGGCGGCCGGCGTAGTGCAGTTCGTGGCGCTCGGTGATCGAGGCCTTGAGGTGGTGGTGGATCTGGAACCAGGCACCCTGGTTCATCGGCTCTTCCTGACACCAGACCACCGTGCGCACCTTCGGGAAGCGTGCCAGCTCGGCACGCAACTCGACCCGCGGGAAAGGATAGAGCTGCTCGACGCGGATCACCGCGACGTCCTGGATCCGACGTTTCTCGTATTCCTCGATGAGGTCGTAATAGACCTTGCCGCTGCACACGACCGCACGCGTGACCGCCTGCGGGTCCTTTGCCAGCGTATCCGGGATCAGGAGCTGGAACTCGCCGTGTTCGAGGTCGGCGAGTGTGGAGGTCGACAGCCGGTGGCGCAGCATCGACTTCGGCGTCATTACCACCAGCGGCTTGCGGATGCCGCGCAGCATCTGCCGGCGCAGCATGTGGAACATCTGTGCTGGCGTGGTCGGCACGCACACCTGCATGTTGTCGAGCGCGCACAGTTGCAGGAAGCGCTCGAGGCGCGCCGAGGAGTGCTCGGGGCCTTGGCCTTCGTAGCCGTGCGGCAGGAACAGCACCAGCCCGCACAGCCGACCCCATTTGGCCTCGCCGGAGCTGATGAACTGATCGATGACCACCTGCGCACCGTTGCAGAAGTCGCCGAACTGGCCCTCCCAGATGGTCAGTGTGCGCGGATCGGCGGTCGCGTAGCCGTACTCGAAACCCATCACCGCTTCCTCGGACAGCAGTGAGTCGATGATGGTCACGCGCTCTGGATTCCCGGCGGTGAGCTCGCGCAGCGGCAGGTGGGTGGCGCCGGTGGCCTGGTCGTGCAGCACCGCGTGGCGATGGAAGAAGGTGCCGCGGCCGCAGTCCTGGCCGGACAGGCGCAGGTGGTAGCCCTCGTCGAGCAGGCTCGCGTAAGCCATGGTCTCGGCGAAGCCCCAGTCCATGCGCAGTTCTCCGGCCGCCATCTTCAGGCGGTCCTCGTAGACCTTGGCGACGCGCGAATGCAGCTTGAGCCCCGCGGGGAGCGCGTGGATCTTCGTGCTGAGCGCCTGGATATGCGCCGTCGGCAGCGCGGTCGCGACCTTGTCGCCGAGCTTGCCGTGCAGGTAGGGCGAGAAGTCGACGGCGACGTGCGCCTGCAGTGGGTCGGGTGCGGTCAACTCGGTCACCACCGGCTCGCCTCGTTCGAGCGCGGTGCGGTAATGCTCGACCAGTGCCTTCGCCTCGCCGGCGGCGATCACGCCCTCGGACTCGAGCTGGCGCGCGTAGAGCTCGCGCGTGGTCGGGCGCGAGCGGATGTTCTGGTACATCAGCGGCTGCGTCGCCGCCGGCTCATCGGCCTCGTTGTGGCCGTGGCGGCGGTAGCAGACGAGGTCGATGACGACGTCGCGCTTGAACTGCTGGCGATAGTCGAGCGCCAGTTGCGCGCAGTACAGCACCGCTTCCGGATCGTCGCCGTTGACGTGGAAGACCGGCGCCGAGACGATCTTGGCGACGTCCGTGCAGTAGCGCGTCGAGCGCGTGTCCTGCGGATGGTGGGTGGTGAATCCGACCTGGTTGTCGACCACGATGTGGATGGTGCCGCCGACCGCGTAGTGGCGCGCCTGCGACATCTGGAACAGTTCCATGACCACGCCCTGGCCGGCGAAGGCCGAGTCGCCGTGGATCAGGACCGGAATCACCTGGTCGCGCTCGCCGTCGCGCCGGCGCGTCTGGCGCGCGCGCACGGAGCCCGCGATCACTGGATCGATGATCTCCAGGTGCGAGGGGTTGAAGCCGAGCGCCAGATGCACGGTGCCGCCCGGTGTGCTCACGTCCGAGGAGTAGCCGAGGTGGTACTTGACGTCGCCCGAGTGTGCCGGGTCCGGATGCTCTTCGTACTTGCCCTCGAAGGCGTCGTACAGATCGCGTGGTGGCTTGCCCACGATGTTGATCAGCACGTTCAGCCGACCGCGGTGGGCCATGCCGATCACCACATCCTTGGCTCCGGAAGCACCGGCACGCTGGACCAGTTCGTCCATCAGCGGAATCAGGCTGTCGCCGCCCTCCAGCGAGAAGCGCTTCTGGCCGACGTACTGGGTATGCAGGTAACGCTCCAGGCCCTCGGCCGCGGTCAGGCGGTCGAGCACGCGGCGCTTGCGGGCCGCGTCATAACCGAAACCGAAGGCGGCCGCCTCGAAACGCTCCTGCATCCAGCGTCGCTGAGCGTAGTCGGCGATGTGCATGAACTCGGCGCCGATCGAGCCGCAGTAGGCGGCCTTCAGGCGGGCGACGATCTCGCGCAGCGGGCGCCGACGCGGGCCGTGCAGCGTGCTCGAATCGAATTCGGTGTCGAGGTCGGTCTGTGCCAGCCCGTTGAACTCGAGCGAGAGGTCCGGCACCGCCTCGGGCGGCGTCAGTCCGAGCGGATCCAGGTTGGCCGCCAGGTGCCCGCGCGTGCGATAGGCGTTGATCAGCCGCAGCACCGCGCCCTGGCGCGCCTGGTCGACCGAGTGCGCCTCGCCGACCGCCTGCGAAATCGCGCTCTTGCGCGTTTGCCGGGACAGTTCGCCGATGCGCCGCAATACCGGACCGTGGGCGATGTCACCCTGGCCCTGGAGGCTTTCGAAATAGCTGCGCCAGCGCTCGGGTACCGATGCCGGATCGGCCAGCCAGGTTTCGTAGAGCTCCTCGACGAAGGCGGCATTGCCGCCGGAGAGTTGCGAGGACTGCTGGAACTGGGTCAGGTTGGACACGACGATGCCAGTTGGGAAAGTCTGCGTGGTGCGGCGCAGCACGGCGCCGGCGGGTGGGCAGTATAGCCAGCGAGACTGAATGGACCGAGGGGCGGGCGGCGTGAAAATGGTGCGGATTGGATGAATGGAGGAGGCGCCGGGCGACGAGCACGAGGGAGGTCGGCTGGTGCTCAGGGCGCGGAGGTGGCGAGCGTGTGTCGCATTGTCCGCAAGGCGGATTGCGCGACGCCAAGCCCGGCAGGAACCGCTACGTGGCCGGCCGCACCAACAGCAACAGCACGCCGCCGACGACCTCGAGCACGAAGAAGGCCAGCAAGGGTCCGCCCGGCCAGCCCGATCGCGGCACCGCGATCAGCCGACCCAGTGGCTGGCCGAGAATCAGTACGGCGAGCGCGTCGCCGAGTACGGCAAGGTCGACGTGCAGCGCGGCGTAGCCGGCGAGCAGCGCGTGCGCCAGCCACAGGCCGACGTAGATCGCGTACAGCTCGCTCCAGCCGTTGCGATCGGTTATCGCATAGCCGAGTTCGTGCGCGACCGCCTGCGGCGAGACCAGGCTGCGCAGCGCGAGCAGTGTGAACACCGCGGCGGTGAGCCACAGCAGGAGGATACGGAGGGCATCGCTCTCGATCATGCCGGGCTCCAGGCCAGGGAAGGTCTGAACAAGTTCGGAAGGGACTCGCCCAGATCCGATCGGTTCCTTCCTGGATCGACGATCGCAACGCCCTTCCAGCAAACCTCAGAACCGTCCTGCCCGCAGATCCTCCATCGCCTGCAGGATCTCCTCGCGAGTGTTCATGACGAAAGGACCATGGCGAGCCACAGGCTCGCGCAACGGGCGTCCCGCGACCAGGATCGCACGGGTGCCTCCGGTCGCGGTCGCATCGACCGCAACGGTCTCGCCCGGGCCGAGCACCGCCAGTTGCTGTGCAAGGACGGGCATCGCGCCGGCGATGGCCAGCGCGCCCTGATACACGTAAAGGAATGCGTTGTGCGCATGCGGCAGTACATGCGTGAAAGTGCTTCCGGTCTCCAGATGAACGTCGAGGTAAACCGGTTCGGTCGCCGGCTGTTCGATCGGACCGCGTACACCCGCGACCTCCCCGGCGATCACCTTGACCGCCACGCCTGGCGCCGGATTGACGGTCGGAATCCGCTCCGGACCGTATTCCTGGTAGCGCGGCTCGCTCATCTTGAGGCGCGCCGGCAGGTTGATCCACAGCTGGAACCCCCGCATGCGGCCCTCCTGCTGCTCCGGCATCTCCGAGTGCACGAGGCCCCGGCCGGCGCTCATCCACTGCACCGCACCAGGCACCAGCAGGCCGGAATTGCCGTGGTTGTCGCGGTGTCGCATCCGTCCGTCGAGCATGTAGGTGACGGTTTCGAAGCCGCGATGCGGGTGGTCCGGGAAACCGGCGATGTAGTCCTCTGGGCGGTCGGTGCCGAACTCGTCGAGCAGCAGGAAGGGATCGAGGTCGGGCAGCTGCGGTGAGCCGATGACGCGGGTCAGGCGCACACCGGCGCCATCCGATGTGGGCATGCCGCGGAATACGCGGCCGACAGTGCGGTGGTTCATCGCATCCTCCTGTTCGGGCCGCCAATGCGTGATCGGAACCGATTATGGCGCGCGCGGCGGCGAGCGGCTCTGCACGGTGTTCGGGTGACGGCACCAGCCCCGGTGCGCGCACCACATCGACTTCCGCGTTGCGCAGGCGCGAGCCCTTCGACGACTGCGATCGAGCCGAACGCAGGCGCACATCGCGGCCCCTGCGAACGCCCGCCTGCGTGTAGGCGCGCTGCGCGCCTGATCGTCCCGACCCGGCGTATGCTTTTCCCGACAGGATCTGCACATCGTGGAATCGACGACGGAATCCATGGCTTCAGGCGACATCGGACAGGACACACTGCTGGATGCTTCGGCCTGTGCCGAAGGGCATCTGCGTGGTCTGGTGGAAGGCATGCGCCGCAGGGAGGTGCGCGCCCTCGAGCGGATCTACGAGGCGAGCGTCGACCGCCTGCACACGCTGGTGGCGCGCATCTGCCCGGACCCACGCGATACCGAGGAAGTGCTGGCCGACACCTTTCAGTACGCCTGGGAGCACGCCGACGACTTCGATTCCGCACGTGGCAACGTGATGGCCTGGCTGTCGATGCTGGCGTGGAGTCGTGCCAGTGATCGTCGGCGACGTGCGAAACCTATGCAATCGATTGAAACCTTGCATCCAGCCGGTGTGGAGGTTGCGTATGGAGATTGTGAAGAGGATGTCACGAGCGACGAGCTGGAGTCTTTTGTCGATGGTCACCGGTTAAAGTTGGCCCTGTCCCGGCTGGGAGTCGAGCAGCGTCGACTGATCCTGATGGCCTTTTTCGAGGGTGCCAGCCACGCGGAGATCGCCGAGCGCACCGGTATGCCGCTGGGCACGGTGAAATCGCATATCCGGCGGGGCATGACGGCATTGCGGGATCAGTTGGAAGGGGGACGGATACATGGCTGAAGAAGGTGGCGAGCGGGCATTGGACGCCGAAGACGTGGCGATACTCGGCGCCGCGCTGCGAATCGTGTCGATCGAGCCTGGTCTGCGCGAGCGTTTGCGCGGACGCGTGATCGAGCGTGCCGCCGGCATCCATGTGGTGCGCCAGGACGCAGGGCAGTGGTGTACGTTGGCGCCGGGCGTGACCGTCAAACGTTTGCGGGTCGACAGCGAACGCGGCAATGAGACCACGTTGTGGCGCCTGGAAGCCGGCGCCGTGATCCCGCCGCATGCCCACGAAGACGAGGAGGAATGCCTGATCCTGGAGGGCTCGATTCTGCAGGACGGCATCGAGTACCAGGCCGGCGATTATCTGCACGCCCGGGCCGGCAGTCGCCACTCGCCGCTGGCGGCGCCCTGCGGTGCCCTGCTGCTGATCCGTTCGCAGTCGTTGGAGTGCCACCTCGGCGCACATTGAGCGCGGCACTTCATCGCGTCGCCGCCGCTGGCCCGACACCCGAAAAGCAGGCCTTCGAGGGCGGGTTGCCGTATTCGGAAATGCATCCGGATCCAGCTTGGTCGCCGTAGTACCGGGTGCCGTCGGCATCAGGTCGACGACTGGGACGGCGTATGCGCTACCTCTCTTTGGTTTTGGTCTGGGTGCTGGCCGCATGCGCCGGCGCGCCGGGCATGCGTCGGCAACCCGCCAGCCCGGCACCCGCATCGGTACCGTCGGAGTCGGTGCCGATGCCGACGTCTCCAGGCCCCGCGAGCACTTCTGATCGCGGGGCGGCTGCGCGATCGAGCAGTTCGGTCGCGACACCGGTGCATGCGGGCGCTGTGTCGGCGCCAACCGCGACCGCCACCGAACCCGCGACGACTTCGACCGCCGCCGCGTCCGAGCCCGCGCCCGCGCCCCCAAATCTGTCGAGTCCGACCGGGCAGGCCGCGACGAATCGGCCACCGACGACGCCGGTCGCTCCGGCGGCACCGGCACGGATGCCGGTGCCATCGCCGCGACCCGTCGCGGGGACTGCGGTCGTGCACACCATCCGTCTGACCGGTCGCATCCAACTGAGCGAGAACGGTGATCTGCGGCCACAGCCCGGCGATCACCGGCAGACGGTCGTCTACTACGTGCCGGAACAGGGCGGGATGCGCCCCAAGCCCGGGCGCTACAGCATCTACACCCAGGGCAAGGCCTTCGATCCGCCTTACCTTGTGGTACCGGTCGGCAGCACCATCAGCTTTCCGAACAATGATCCCATTCGCCACAACGTCTACTCGCCCACCCCGGGCGCGGCCTTCGATCTCGGCTTCTACGGCGAGGGCGACAGTCGCGAGCGGGTATTCGACCGCCCGGGCCTGGTACTGCTGAACTGCAACGTGCACCGCGCCATGCAGGCCGAGGTGCTGGTGTTGCCGACCGTGCACCATGCACGTACGGATGACGAAGGCCATTTCCATCTCGAAGGTCTGCCCGCAGGCCGCGGCACTCTGCATTACTGGCATCCACGCGCCGGCTTGCAGTCGCTGCCGCTGTCGCTGCCGAGCGGCCAGCCGGTCGAGCGTCGTCTCGTGCTGACGCGTGCGCGGGCGGTTCGAACACCATGAAGCGACGCCTTGCAGGTGTCGGGGCGCTCGGACTGCTGCTGATCGCGGCCGGTTTCTGCGCACTCGCTCTGTGGCAGCAGCAGGTTTTGCGGGCGCGCGCCGTCCAGGCGCACCTGACACGACTGGTGGCGGCGCAAGCCGAGGTCGAGAACGCCATCGCCGCGGACCTTGCATTGCGTGGCGCCTGGTTGGCCACCGATCCCGCGAGCGCGTCCTATGTTGCCGATGCCCTCGCGGACGCCAGTGCAGACGTCGCGTCGATCAGCGACCTGATCGAAGAACGCAGGGTCCAGCTCGGGCTGGATGCGGTTGGTGTGATCGACGTCGCCGGCAACTGGGTCGCGGGCACACGGCCCTGGCAGGACTCCGGTGGCAAACCCGCGGGGCATGCGTTGTACCTGGCCGCGCGCGAAGGGCGCCGCGCCGCACGCGGGCTGGTGCGAGAACAGGAGCGACTGTTCCTTGGCGTGATCGAACCAATGCTGCGTGGTGGTGAGGTGGTGGCCTACGTATACGCCGGGCGCCGCATCGACGGTGCCTTTCTGGCGCGTATTGCGGCGCTGGCAGACGGAGAACTCGCGCTGGTCGATGATGGTATGCGGGCGCGCGTATGGGTACGCAGCGGCGAGCGCGACGAGCAGGACTGGCTGGCGGCGCTCGCGAAGGCCGATGGCGCGATCGCGCGCCTGCCGCTGTTGGCCGCCACCGACGGTGCTTTGCTGCTCGCCGCGCCTGCCCGCGCGCAAGGCATCGAACGATTGCCCTTGTTGGTGGTGGCGGCGGGCTTCGCTGCGCTCTGGTGGACGTTATTGGCGGTCTGCTGGCATGAATTGCTGGAACCCATCGACAGCGCGCTTGGTCTGCTCGAACGCGCCGCGTCGGGGGAACGCCACCTGCGCGCGCCAGCGTGGCTGAACGGGGCGCGCGGACGTTTCGCCATCGCCTTCGACGGGTTGATGCAGCGCCACCGGGAGCGCTGACCGCAGGGAGCCGACATGCCGTGCATTCGTCCAATTTTTGCCGGTGTCCTGGCGCTGGCCATTCACCTGCCCGCAGCGGCGATCGGGCAGGGCGGCAAGCTGCTGCTGACCGGTGGCGTCGGTCAGATCGAGGGAGCCGCCGGTGGCGGCCTCACACCCTGGGCGCTGATCGGCGGCTATGGTGCACGCGGGCAGGTCGGCGCAAACGCGCACTACACGCGTGTCGAACTCGACGATTACCGGATCGACGCTTGCGGCCTGATGCTCGGCATCGACGATCGTTTCGAATTCAGCTTCGCGCGTCAGCGGATCGACACCCGCGAGGTCGGTGCCATGCTTGGACTGGGGCGCGGATTCAAGTTCGAACAGGACGTGTTTGGCGCCAAACTGCGGCTCGTCGGTGATGCCGTGCTCGAGCAGGATTCCTGGTTGCCGCAGATCGCGCTCGGCGTGCAACACAAGCGTAACCATCAGGGCGATGTGGTGCATGCGCTCGGTGCCGCGGACGCCAGCGGCACCGACATCTATCTGGCGGCGACCAAGGTGTTCCTCGCGCGGAGCCTGTTGCTCAATGCAACTCTGCGCCACACGGAGGCCAATCAGTTCGGTCTCCTCGGCTTCGGCGGCGAACGTGGCTCAGGCAGTCTGCAGTGGGAAGCGTCGGCCGCCTGGTTGCCCACGCGCAAACTCGCGATCGGCGGCGAGTTTCGCAGCAAACCGGACCAATTGGCGGTCGCCCGCGAGGACGACGGGTGGGATGTGTTCGTCGCCTGGGCGCCCTCGCGCCAGATTTCGGTCACGCTCGCCTGGGTCGATCTGGGCAACGTCGTGCTCGCCGATCAGCGAGGCGCCTACCTGTCCGTGCAGCTTGGATTCTGAGGAGCGTTCCGATGTCCGTCTGGCCAGTCTCACTTCGGTCCGCCGACCGCCCCGTCCGTGATCGGTACCGCCACCTCGGACGATTGGCGAAGAGGTGCGTGCTCGCCTGCGCGCTGGCGCTGTCGTCGGGGGCCGCGCACGCGGACGCCGCAGTTGCGCATACGGTTCCCAATCCGGCGCCGGCCCACCCGGACCTGAGCTGGGTGCTCGATGAATTCGGTGGACGGCCTGGGTTGGTCGCCCTCATGGACGACTTCATGAAGATCTTGCTGGACGACCCGCGCATGCGCCCGCATTTCGAGAATGCCGACCAGCAGCGGGTCAAGGACATGCTTGCCGAACAGTTCTGCGTGATTCTCGGCGGCGACTGCGTCTACACTGGCCTCGACATGGTGGCGGCGCACAATGGCCTGGAGGTGACCCATGCGGACTTCAACATCCTGGTCGAGGATCTGCAACTGACGATGGAGCGGCGCGGGATCCCGACGCGCGCGCAGAACCAGTTGCTGGCGGTGCTGGCGCCGATGCATCGGGAAGTGATCAACCGCTGAGGCCGGCGACGCAGGCCGGTCGGTACCTGGTCGACATCGCGACCGCTCGTGCCGAGTCGTGCGTGAGTCGAAGTGGTCGCTACCCGGGGGGGCGCGTGCGGCGCGGATCCAGGCTCGGCATTGTCGCCAGGGTCAGCACCATCCAGGCGAGGATCAGCATGGATCCACCGAAAGGCACCATCGGAAGCAGCCATTCGCCGATGCCCAGCGCCGCCAGATAGAGCCCGCCGCAAAAGAGCAGCAAGCCGAGCACCATCAGTGCACATGCCGCTGACCACCAGCGCGGCCGCAGCCGCGACATCGCGAGAGCCAGCGCCAGCAGGGCGGGAGCGTGCGCCAGGTGCAGGCGCAGTGCGATGTCGAAACGCGCCGCGGCAGGCCCGACCAGCAAGTCGGAAAAGGCGTGCGTGCCGAGCGCCGCCAGTGCGACCGCACTGGCACCGAGCAGGCCGGCGAGGATGAGAAAGACCCGTTGCGCGCCAGTCACGGTGATGCTCACGCGCCGGTCTGCCCCGCACCGAGGCAAGACCAGGGCCCGAGCGCGCCGCTGCGCTCCACGACGGCGCTCAGTGCGACCCCGCCGGCCGCGCGGTCGCGTCTGTCGCCTTCGCTTCGGCGCGCTGCTGCTCGAGTGTACGGTTGTTTTTCCACGGCAGTACCGGCGAGGTGATTCCGCGTGGCCCCTCGACCCGGTCGGTGACGAACCACGGTTGGCCGTCGTCGTCGAGATAGAAGGCTTTTTGCTCGGTTTCGTTGAGCGGACGCGCACCCACACGGCCGAGAATGGCGACCTGTCCACCGGTCTCGTCGACCGCGCGGTCGCGTTCCAGCGCGCGCGACAGCGACAGTGCCGGCTTGCCGGTCTTGTAGCTGGCGATCAGCTTGGGCTTCGGTTCCGGGCTGTAGCCGTAGAACTTCGGCTGGATGTCGGGTCCGGTCAGTTGCACCACGTGCAGGCCGTTGCGGCCGTCGGCCACGTAGGCGTACAGCGAGGCATTGGTCGAAGCGACGGTGACGTCGCGCGAATCGCCGATCGCACCGTCGCCGTTGAAACGCTGGTAGAGCTTGGGGGCGGTCGGGCGGGTCACATCGACGATCACCAGACCCTCGACGCCGGCGGCGACGTAGGCATAGGTGCGCGCCACGTGCAGCTTGTGCGCGTCTCGGATCGGCACCAACGCACCGTCGACCGGCGTCGCCTGGCCGGGGTGGGTAATGTCGAGCACTTCGAGACCACGCGCGGTGGTCACGAACAGGTAGCGGAACTGCTGCTGGCTGCCGCGCGGGTCCTGCATCGGCACCGTGCGCACGTACCGAGGCTTCATCGGATCGTTCATGTCGACGATCACGATGCCCTTGGGCGTCGCGAAGTAGAACCAGTAGCCGGCAATGGTCAGGTGGCGAGCGCCGTCGAGCACGCCGTTCTCGTTCCAGGTCAGCGCACGCTCGAGGAAGTTGTTGCGCGGTTCGCCGTCCAGCAGGGTGTCGATATCGACCAGGATCAGACCCTCTTCGGCATCGCTGATGAAGGCATAGCGGTAGATCGGATGCGCCGGCTGCTCCAGGTTGGTCTTGCGCATCAGATCGCCCTGGTTGCGTGAAGGCTGCACCGGCTGGGTGGTGGCGAGTACCACGCAGGTGGCGTTCTTCGTCGCGACGTGGGTGTCGTGACCGAGTGGCGAGAACGGCGCCGTGACGATCTTCTGGCTGACGCCCTTGTTCGCGATCGAGGCCGCGTCGTAGACGCGCATGCCCTTGCTGCCTTCGGCCACGTAGACGTATTCGCCGCGCAACTGGATGCAGTTGGCCACGCCGGCGTCGTGCTGCGCAGCGTGCTGCAACTGGCGCCCGTGGCCTTCATGGTTGCGGTACCAGTCCGGGTAGGCGTAGCGGTGCAGGTAGCTGCCGATCACCGCCTGCGGCTCTTCCCATTCGGTGACCTGGACGGCGTTGATCTCGCCCTCGCCGCCGACCCAGGCGTTGAAGCCGAGCAGGTCCATGAACTTGGTGCCATGACCCAGCAGCTGCGCCATGATCGCGTTGTTGTCGCCTTCCTCGGACAGGTGGCAGTCGGTGCAGGTCTTGGTCTCGGTGCGGCGCTCGGTGTGCGGGTAGTGCGGCGCAAGCGCCTGCGAGCTGTAGCCGGAGGCGGCGATCGGCGGCTGCTGGATGTAGATGCGCTCACGGTTGCTGTTGGTGGACGACAGCACCAGCGCCGAGGAGGAACGCATCGGCGCGTACTTGAAGTCCTTGATCTCGCCGTGCCTGGCGAGCATGAATACGTCGTCGCGCGCCACCTGCGGGTTGTAGGTGGCGTAGTTGCGCGTGAAGCCGCCTTCGTAGTGTTTGCGATCGGTCTTCCAGTTGGCCTGGATCGGCAGGTGGCAGCCGCCGCAGCTGGTCGTCCAGCTGGTGTGGCAGCTGTAGCACAACATCTTGTCCTCGCCGTGCGCGTACTCGGTGGGCGGGACGTCCTTGCCGAAGTCCTGCTTCTTGGGGTCGGCGCGCATGGTGTGCGCACGGTCGGCCTTGGCGTTGTAGTGCGCGCTGGCCGGATCGGAGACGTCCTTCACCAGAGTCATTTCCCACTGCAGGCCGCTCTCCATGATCGAACGCTGGATCAGCTTGCCGGCTATCCATTCGAAACGACGCTTGCCGTCCGGGTTGCGCAACGTGGACAGGTCGCGGCCCTGCTTGCTGGCCATCGGGCCCGAGGTGATCAGGTTCGGGTACTGGTCCGGCGTACCGTGGCAGTCCTTGCACTGGATCTCGACGCCGGCCATGACCTCACCGACGATGTGGCCGTTGCCGTGCATGTCCTGCGCGAAGTGGCAGTCGACGCAGTGCATGCCCAAGTCGACATGGATACTGGACATGTGCACGGCCTTCTCGAATTTCTTCGGGTCGTCGTCGGAGACTTTGTTGCCCTCCGCATCCAGCAGGTTGCCGACGCGATCGCGCTTGAAGATCGCGCGGAAATTCCAGCCGTGGCCGTGGTAATCGGCGAACTGGGTGTCCTTGAGCTTCGGGTTCAGCGCCGAGACTTCCTTGACGAACTCCAGATCCGACCATTTGCCGCGGATCACCGCTTCCTCGGGATTGCGGTCGAGCGCCTTGCGCGCTTCCGCGTGGCTCGGGTACTTCTGCTGCTCCGGCCACATCGAGGGCGCGTCCGACTCGTAGTCCCACATGATGTAGCCGAGGAAGGTGTTGATGAACATGTTCGGCTGGTGCATGTGGCAATTCATGCACTGGGCGGTCGGAATGGAACGCGTGAAGGCGTGCTTGAGCGGATGGCCGGGCTGGCCCTTCGGAATCGTCGGGTCCGCCTGCTGGCTGCCACCCATGTGACCGAATTGCGCGTACTTGCCTGAATGGCGCGGGTCGCGGTCGTTCGCGTACGGGACATGGCAGGCGGCGCAGCCGGAATTGCGGAAGTCGCCGGGCTGGTCGTTGGTGCCCATGAACCACATGTTCGGGTCGTTGAGACGGGTCTTCAGGATGTTGATCACCGGCACCGCGATGCGCTGGCCGGTACCGGGGCCGCGGTTGGACTGCCTGAAGTCCGGGCGGCCTGGTTCCTCCAGACGCTGGATCTGGCCGAGCGAGTTCGGCAAACCGGTTTCCGGAAAAGTGGTGTTGATGTTGCGCCCGCCGCGTTCGAACACGCGGAAGATGTCGCCCGGCGGGATCACCTCCCAGGCGGGCATCGGCACCAGTTGCTCCAGCGCACCCTTGACCGCGGCCTGTGGCGTCACCGGTTCCAGCGCCTTGATGATCGCGGCGGCACCGTCGCGCTGATAACCCTCGCCGAGGATGTAGCGTTTGAAGGGCAGAATGCCGTTGTTGTACGCAGCGCCGCCCCAGAGCATCGCACTGGTGGCCATGATCGAGCGCTTCGCGGCTTCGATGATCGGCTGGTGGCAGGCGCCGCAGGCTTCGTCCGCCACGCGCAGGTCGCTGGGATTGACGAAGCGCGTGAACTCCGGCGCCTCGCGGTTCAGCAGCGCGTAGCTGCGTTCGGGGTTGGCCGAACTCGGGTAGTGCCAGGCGCCGGGGTAACGCGGCAGCACGTGTGCGCGTTCCATCGCGGAGAAATAGTCGGGCGCGTACTTGTGAGCGCCATGCTCGTGGCCATCGCCGTGATCGTCGGCGGCGTGCTCGCCGGGATTGCCATGCCCCGGCGCCTGTGCGACATGGTCGTCGGCGCCCTTCGGTCCCATCACCGTGGCGTCGCCGCCGTGGCAGTCGGTGCAGCCCAGGATCACCGAGGGCGAGGCGTGCATCGAGACCTGGTCGATCGGGTTGTGGCAACTCACGCAGCCATCGCTCTTCGCGGCCGCCTGCGCCTTGGTCTGCATGCGCGGCGCGTCCGGCGCCTTCACGTAATGGCGTTCGACCGCATGCTCCTCTTCGGCGGCACGGAGGGCGGGGACGGTCATGGTCCCGGCAATGGCCGCGATGATCAACAGGGCGATGAAGGGGGGCTTCATGAAGGCCTCGCGCGCGCTCAGTACGTCAGGATCACATTGCCCAGCACGGTGTAGAACGGGTCGCGTTCGCCGTACAGGTCCTCGAGGCCGTCGCCGGGTTCGAGCAGCGCGCCGGACAGGCGCACCACGATGTTCTGGGTCATGAACGGGCGCCAGATCCAGGCGACCGAGAGGTCGGTTCCGATCTCGCGGGCTATCGGCGCCTGATTGCGCGCCGCCTCGAGCACGGCGGTGTCGTCGAACCACATGTGGTTCAGGTTGAAGGACACGCGCGACTCCGGAGTCAGGTCGAAATCGGCGCCGACGCCGATCAGTTGCAGGCCCGGGTTCTCGAAGTTCGACTGGCCCTGTTCCTTGGACGGCCGCATCGACGGCAGGATGCCGTTGCGCGGCGCCAGGGTGACGCCGCCGCCGCCGATCAAGGGGATGTTCTGGCGGATCCAGTAACTGGTGTCGGCGCCGGCGAAGATCGGATTCTCGAAGATCGCATCGTAACCATTGCTCTTGTCGTCGAAGGGATCGTCGTCGCCGCTGGCGTAGGCCACCGAGATGCGCGGCCGGATCCAGTCGAAGTCGCGCGAAAGTTCGGCCGCCAGGAAGCCGGCGCGGATGTCGGAATCGCGGCCGGTGAAGGTGCCGAGGTTGTCGCCGAACACGTAGTAGGCGGAAGTCGACAGGTTGTACGAACCGATGCGACCGTCGGCATTGTGTCCGACGTAAATCGCGTCGTACTCGCGAAACTGTTCGGTGCCGAGCGAAGAGGGGCGTGCGATGAAGCCGTTGCTGTCGAAGAACAGTTCGTCCTCGCGGTTACGGTTCCAGGCGATGATCGCCTGCTGGGTGAAACCGTGCAGGCCGAACAAATCCTGCCAGTAATAGTTGGCGATGAAGATGTCGTCGTCGCGCAGGCCCTGCGCAACGTCGTTCAGGCCCGAGTTCAGATCCTTCTCGACGCGCCGGAACCACGCGAGGTTGTACTGCTTCTTGTTGTTGTCGCGATTGCCGAAGAGGCGAACGCCGAACTGCAGATCCTGGAACAGGAAGCCGCGGAAGTCGCTGGAGAAGGGCTGGATGCCGAATCGAATGGAATCGAAGTCGTAACGCGGGGTCACGTCGCGCAGGTGGACGTCGGCGAACACTTCCTGGAGTGCGACGAAGCCGTCGTCGCGGATCGTGCCCTTGCGCGGATCGATGGTCAGCGCGCGCACATCGTCAACCTCGACGCGGTTGTAGTTGAAGGCCAGCGTCAGCCGGTACTCGTAGGCGGGCGGCTTGAAGGTGGTGTTGCCCTTGTAATAGACGAGGCCGGCGAGGATGGTCTGCGCGAAGATGGTCTGGTCGAAGCCCGAGAAGATGTCGACCGCGCCGGGGTTCTCGCTGGCCTGCGGGCCCACCGGGGTTGGGATCGAACGCGGCTCCAGCAGGGTGTCCGAGATTGCCAGCAACGACAGGAACCAGTCGTCGTGCAGAGGCTTGTCGCCCTTCCAGAGGTTCTGGTTGTAGGGGTCGTACCACGGGTGCTTGAAACCGAGCGTCTCCATCAGGCGCCAGCGGTCCGGCACCGGGATGAACTCGCCAACCGCGTCCACCGGCGCCGGATCGACGTTGTTCGGGTTCTGGTCGGGGCGGTAGCGCGGACCGGGTGCGGGGTGGCCGGGGCGTCGACGTTTCAGCGCCTGCCTGTCCGGATCGTAGAGATAGACGGGCAGAGCGCCACCGATCAACGGTCTGGTCTGGCTCAGCATGGCCGCGGGCAGATCGGCCGGGCACAGCAGCGTGGCGAACGCGGCGGAGAGACAAAGGCTCATGTCACTTGCCCTCGCAGACGTTTTGTTCGGTGGAATCGATGAAGGGCGCCTGCGGGCACTGCACGTAGCGCAGGCGCGCGTTGAAGGGCACGAGGGTGTCCGCGCGACGCGTCATCGGTGCGTTGTGGATGGTGCCGTTCAGAAGCGCACCGGCGTTGTGCAGACCGAGGAAGGCGACCATGTCGTCCTGGTCCACGCCATCTCCGGAGATGCCGATGGCGCCGACCAGTTGCTCGCCACGGAAGATCGGCACGCCGCCGGGGAAAATCTGGATGCCGTTGGCGATGGCCGCCGGACCCGGACAGTTGAAACCGATATCCGGAAGCGGAGTGGGGTTCTGCGCGGTCGGCGCCGGCGCCAGCTCGGCGCCGTCGAGGAACAGCCGGAAGCCGGCCTGGTTCAGGTAGTGGGCGACGTGCAGTGCGATCGAGGTGTAGGAGAGATCCAGTTGCAGGCCGACGTCGAAGGGGCTCCAGGAATCAAACTCGTTGCTGAAGGGGCCGGCGGCGGTGCCGAAAATGCCGTCCGGGTAGAACGGCCGGGCGATGTTGCCGACCGCGCGCGCGCTGAAGGCGATCACGCCGTCGCCAAGCGCGCTCGGCAAGCCGAAGAAGTCGCGTGTGCGCGCCGTCGTGCTGGTGATCGTGCCGGTGCCGACGGTCTGCAAGCGCACCTCCGGCGGTGTCACCGTGGTGTTCAAGGTTGCGCTGAAGTAGCTCGGGTTCGGCAAACCGTTGAGTGTGCTGGCGGCGTTCGCACTGGAGAAGAAGGCAGCGGTGCGCGCCTTCTGCAGCGACACGTCGAGGCCGAAGACCGGTGCGTCGCGGGTGCGCCCGAGCGCGAGCACGCGGCCGCCGGCGTCTACCACCGAGACGCTGACGCGCGATTGCGAGCCGAAGGGCTGGCGGATCTGCGCGCGTTGGCGGTTGGCCACCTTGAGCGCCTCGCGCAGTATGGTCAGGGCCTCGTTGGCGCTGAGCGCGCCCGGGCCTTCGCCGGCGCGCGCCGCGAAGCGGTTCTGGTTGGCGGCGTCGACCACGACGAACGCGTCCAGGTCGGCCAACTCAGGGCCGGCCGGACGGATGCCGGACGCGGGCGTGCCGAAGGCGGTGCCCTCGCGTACCTGTGCGTCGGCATAGGCGGGCACGCGGATGAAACTGCCGGCACTGGAGGACAGCGCCGGGGCGTTGCCGGGTTGACGCGTGAGGTCTGTGAACTCGACGTCGGAGTAGCGGAAAGTCTTGCCGTCGGCGGTGATGGCGTCGGCGCGGCGGTTGGTCGGCGCGCCGAAGCCGAAGGTGCCGGCGAGCGCGATCATCTCGTCCGCGTCGCGGTCGCGATCACTGATGCGCGCATCGAGTGTGTAGTCGGGGTCGGCGGCGACGCCGATGCCGCCGACCGGCACGCCATTCTTGTACAGCGGGAAGCCGCCGGGATCGGCCGACAGTCCGAGCGGCGAGCGTTTCGGTCCCGGGCCTGATGCCTGGCCCGCCTGGAAGCGGACCATGAAATCCGAGCACGGCAGTTGCGAGAACTGCACGCCGAACAGCGGACCGGAAGGTGCGTTGCTCTCGCCGGGATTGAAGCTCTGCTGCACGATCTGGCTGGCCGTGCGCGTGGTGAAGGCGTTGCCTTCGCTGGACAGGTAGGCGCCGGTGATCGCCTTGGCGATCGCCGCCAGTTCCGAGGGCACCCGGAGGTTCTCGAGGCCGCCGGCGACGGTGCGTTCGGAATGGATCGTCACGGTCGGCCGCGCGCCGTTCATGCGCCAGACGCCGAGCACGTTGCCGACGCGGTCGACCACCGCGATTGTCGCCGGCAGGTTTTGTGCCTGTGCCTCGGCGACCGCTTGCGCGATCACCGTGCCGACGTCGGCGACGGTGAGGAAGGAAGCGCTGGTTGCGCAACTGCCGGTGCAGCCCTGCGCCGGAGCGCCACCGGTGGGCGGGGCGGTGCCGGCGCCGTCGGGACCACCGCCGCCCCCGCATCCACCGGCGAGCGTCACGACCAGACCCAGTGCCACGCTGCGAATGCGTCGCCCAGCCATCCTGCTTCCTCCCCGAGTTGAGAGCATCGGTCCCTCCCGGACCGACCGCGGCTGAACCGATCATAACCTTGTGACGCCGACGAATGAGAAGCATTGTCCGAGGCGATCTTGCTCTCGCCGCGGATGGCGCGCGCCTTCGACCGCAGGCGCTACCATCCGCGCTCCGCGTGGCGCCCTGCCGCGCGCAATCCGAGGAGTGATCGATGAACAAGGCAAGGTGGTGGCTCGTCCTGCTCGCCGTCGTGGCGGTGCCATTGCTGGCGCAGAAACCGGGTGAGAAGGCCTACGCCCCCGAAGACCTCACGCGGCTGACCCAGACCGAGCAGGTGCGCGTGCTCGAGAAGCAGTACGCCGAGCTGTCCGGGGGCCGGCAGTTGCCCGAGGATCAACTCGAGTTCTACCTGGAGCAGATCCCGCGCGGCTGGACCTACGCGCAGATCACCGCGGACATGGCGACCTCGATCCAGGACCGCGTCGATGGCAACACCTACCAGGGGACGCAGCCGCCGCAGGAGCAATGGACCACGCCGGGCTGGCAACACGAGTTCCCGGGCCGCGGCCAGGTGATCGAATGCGCCTCACGCGATGGCGCCTACCGCGAGTGCCTGACCGGCTTCCGCAACCCGCCGTCGATCCAGCGCCAGTTGTCGTCGACGCGCTGCACCGAAGGCCGCAACTGGGGTCACCGGCCCGGCGTCGTGTGGGTCTCGCGCGGCTGCCGCGCGCTGTTCATCGAAGCCGCCCCGGCCACGGGGCAAATGCCTGAAGTCAGCTGCAGCAGCGTGCGCGGCTATCGCGAATGCAATGTCGCCTTCCGCGGCGTGGCGGTGCTGTTGCGACAGCTCAGTGGCAGCAGCCTGTGCGTGGAAGGCCGCACCTGGGGACAGCGTCCTGGTGTGATCTGGGTCGATCGCGGCTGTGGCGGTGTTTTTGCCGAAGGCTACCGCTCCAGTGGTGGTTACTACGATCCGGCGCAGTACGGCGATTTCGTGATCGACTGCGCCAGCCTCGACGGTGCCTACGCGTTGTGCAGCTGGGATGGCCGTCGGGGCCGTCCGTACCTGCTCGACCAGTATTCGCGACAGCCTTGCGTGGAGGGCATTTCCTGGGGCTACACGCCGCGGCGCGGACTGTGGGTGGATCGCGGCTGCCGGGCTCGTTTCGGCGCGGGGCAGTAGATCCAGCCGATGATTCGCGAGCCGGTCCGGCTGCTGCCGGACCGACTCGCGGTTTTGCACGATTCCCCCACGGGCAGGCGCTCGCCGGGATTCCGGTTCCTCGCGCAGCCCGCGACGCAGACAACGCGACCTGCTCCGCTTCGATTGTTTCGCGAACCTTATTTTGCCGTCACGCCCGGATGCAGCGGCATTTCCGCCTGGTGGAAGCCGTGGCAATCGATGCAGGTGCTGCCGAGTTGCCGCGCCGCTTTTTCGCCGCCGTGGCAGTCGCGGCATGCATAGGGCGGTTTCGCGCTGCGCGTACCGACGGCGCCGATCGGCGGAATCAGCAGATCGGCGCTGCTCATCGACTGGGCGGCGACGTGACAGTCGGCGCATTCCATCGTCGCGTGCCTGGCGTGCGTGAAGCGCGCTTTCTCGAACCATACGCCAGACACGCGCACCGGGGCGACTCGCCAGCCGGACTGAGTGGCCGCCGGGTCCTTGCTGACCTCGTGACAGATGGTGCAGGTGCGCTTGCCGAACAGGTCGTCGGTCATCCGCAGGGTCTGCTCGCGCGCCCATTGCAGCGCCTGGCGGGTCTCTTCCTGGGTGGCGGCGGCCTGGCCCGGACGCCGCCGCTCACGCACGAACACCGGGGCCTGGATGTCGTCGTAACCGCCTTCCAGGGCGACGCGCGAGTAGTACTCCGCCAGTTGATACTGAATCTCGGCGACCTTGCCGTGGGGCACCTGGCGGTCCGGCATGCGCAGGTCGAAGTCGAGTTTGTGGCAACGCTGGCAGTGTTGCTCGAAGTCGATTGGCGCCAACAGGGCACCACCGGGTTCGGAACGGTGGCAGTCGGCGCATGTGAGTGTGCGCTGGCCTTCGGCAGTCTTGAGGCCTTTGGGATCGAGATGGGTGGCGTGCGGGAACTTGAGGCCGGAAGTCTCGGTCAGCGGCGACTTCTCCATGCTGACGCGGGTAGGCGCGAATTTGCCTTGCTCGTCCCAGGCCGGCAGCAGCACCTTGAAGTCCGGGTGATGGGTGCCGAAATCGCCGACGTCGCCCACCTCGGTCTTGCCGGCCACGCGTTCGGACAGGTTGCGGTGACAGTCGCTGCACAGGATCTGGTCGGAGCGCACCAGGCCGTCGTCGCCGTTGTGATCGCGATGACAGTGCGCGCAGCGCGACTCGGCGATCTCCGGCAGCGGGAACTTGACCGGATCCGCGTGTGCCGCGGTGCCGGCGTGGCAGGCCAGACACTTGTCGTCGCGGACGACGTTGAAAGGCTCGCCGTGGCAGCTCTGACAGTCGTTCGCCATGGTGTGGTGGGCGGACGCCAGCGGCCCGGAATCCCAGATGTTGAGGCCGACCGCGGGGGTCTCCTTGACCAACGAGCGGAAGGTGCCGACGTAATGCGCGACGATCGGCAGCAGCAGTCCGAAGAACAAGGTCGCGAGCAGCAGCGTCCAGGCCCAGCGGCGCTTGGACAGGCCGGTTTCCGCCAGGCTCTGCGGCAGCGCCTCGGACTGCTCGCGTGCGGCGACCTCGGCCTTGTCGACGAGGCCGACTTCCACGGCCGCCTCGAAGTCGGGAGGCGGATCGATCAGGGTGATGCGGACATTCCCGATCTCGATGGTGTGGCCGGATCCGACCACCGCGTTCTGTTCGAAGCGGCCGTCGATGCGCAGGCCGGCGGCGACCAGCGATTCGACGCAATGGCGGCCGCCACCGAGCGTGGTCACGGTGGCGTGTTCGAGTGCCGCGCGCAGATCGTTGACGAAGATCGCCTGATTCGCGGCGCGACCGATGGTCAGCGTTTCGCCGAAATGGATCTCCTCCTCGTACTGGATGCTGCCCTTGCCCTTCCTGGTGACGCGGCGGATGAACCATCTCATGGGGCGAGCCCCTCAGCGGGAGCAGGAAAAAGGAAAAAGGAAAACGGGAAACGGGAAAGCAGGCTGCGGGCGGCATGCCGGCTTTGCTCTTTTGTCTTCCCTTTTTTCATTTTCCCTTTCCCCTTTTCCCGCCGTTCTCACCAGTAGAAGAACACCGCCACCACGTGCGCGATCAGCGCACCCAGCAGACCGAGCGAGAGCGGCACATGGAAGTACAGCCAGATCTCCATCAGCGCCTGCAACTGGATGTCGCGGGCGACGCGGGTGGCGAGCGCGCGCTTGCGCGAGATCAGGTCGATCAGCCGGCGCAGATGTTCGCTCTGGGTGTCGGAGGCCTGGTTGGCGAGGAAATCGACCATCATCACCATGGTCTGACTGCCGCCGGCCTGCGGTTTGGGCGCCTCGCCGGCGTCGCTCGCGAGCACCGCCTCCTTGAGCCTGGCGAGGGCGGTGGTCGAGTTGTCGCGCGCTCGCAACTGCTTCCATACGCTGCCGCCGAACTCGGTGTGCTGGATCGAGGAGAGGATCGCGTCGTGGACGCTCCTGTCGACCTTGTCGGCAATTTGCAGTGCCTGTGCATCCAGCTCGCGGATCTCGCCGATCATCGCCGCGCGCGTCGAGTCGGCGCGGTTGCGGGTCATCAGCGCCGGATAGCGCAGGTAGGCGTAAACGCCGAAGAAGCCGCTGAAGATCACCAGCAGCATCAGCACCAGGGCGAGCGTGTGGATGTTCCAGCCGACCTGGAAGCCGGCGTGCAGGAAGGCGATCAGGATCAGCGTGGTGCCGAGGTACACGTGCGCGGAAAGCCAGCCGCGCGCAGTGCCGGTGGCGCGCCCGTAGCGGCGCTTGCGGATGCCGAACCACAGCAGCCACAGGATCAGCAGCGCGCCGATGGTGCCGAGCGTGTACCCCAGCCAGGAGCCGCCGTTCGGCACGCCGATCGGGTCGTGCCAGAGGTAGGCGACGATCGAACCAATGGACAGGATCAGCGCCACCCACAGGTAGCGGAAGCCGCGGTAGTCGAGGATCGAGTCATGCATCGTCACGGTCCCCGCGCATAGGCGTATTCGGGCAGTTGCTCAGGGCTGATGCGGATCGCGGCGCCGGTCGGGCAGGCGCGCACGCAGGAGGCCCCGCCCGGAATGTCCTTGCACATGTCGCACTTGACCGCCTTCTTCTCATGGCTGTCCGGATCGTAGGGCGACTCGCCGGGACCGGGACCCGAGCCGAACAGCAGCCATTGCAGCAAGCCGGGCTTCTTCTTCGGCTTGGCGGACATGTGGATCACGCCGTAGGGACAGTTGCGCTCGCAGTTGCCGCAGCCGATGCAGTTGTCGGCGATGTAGACCTCGCCATTCGGGGCGCGGTGGATTGCGTCCGCCGGGCAGTCCTTCATGCAGTGCGGGTGCTCGCAGTGGCGACAGGAGGTCGGCACGTGCACGTTCGCGAAGGTCGGCCCGGCCTCGCGGTCCAGCCGCGAAGTGCCGCCGTGGGTCTCGGCGCAGGCCTTCTCGCAGTTGTCGCAGCGCACGCACAGCGACTCGTCGATCAGCAGCACGTCGGTGGCCTCGCCGAGGCCCTGGCCGACCAGGAAGGAGATGATGTCGCCGCCGGAAGCGGCGGCCTGCATCGTGATGTTCTCGGCGGTGCGCTGCTTGACCTCCCTGGCCAGCTTCATGCGCAGCAGCGGATTCTGGTTCAGCAGCTTGCGGAAGGCCTCGCGGTCGACGCGGATGGTCTCGGTGGCGACCGCCGCGCGCGCGGTGGCGGTGCGCTTGCCGCCGCCGATGATCGCCATCTCGCCGACGTAGTTGCCGGCGGGGACGTAGGAGAGCACCACGTCGCGCCCGCCGATGCTGCGCGAGATCGTCAGCGAACCCACCCGCACCAGGTGCAGCGCATCGCCCTCGTCGCCCTCGCGGAACAGGGTCTCGCCGGCCTTGAAGCGCTGCAGCGAGGCGCTGGCGACCACCTCCTTGATCTGCGTCGGGGTCGCCTCGTCGCCGAAGCGCGCGCGGATCGCGCGCTCGACGAAGGTGCGGTCGACCAGTTTCTTGACCGCGTCGACCGAGTTGATCAGCTTGGTCATCGAACGCCGCGGGGTCTCGATCAGCACGCAGCCCTGGCCGGCGTACACGGTGGCGCTGCGGCGGCGACCGGAGATCAGGCTCATCTCGCCGAAGAACTCGCCGGGGCCGAGCGAGACGCGCTTGCCGCCAGCCTCGTCGACCAGGACCTCGACCTGTCCCTCGACCACGCAGTAGAAACTGTTGGTGTAGTCGTTGCGCTTGAAGATCACCTCGCCCGCCTTCGGCGTGCGGATGTCGGAGTCGATCATGAATTCGCGCAACTGCAGCGGCGTGATGGTCGCCAGCAGCGGCGCTGCGGACTGCACCTTCTCGAGCGCGGCGGAGACCGTCTTGAACCCCGGCATGCGCTGGAACTTGGCGCGCAGCAAGGGCTCGTCGGCGGGTTCGACCTGGTTGCCGAGGATGTACTCGACGACCTCGTAGCCCTGGTTCATCGCCTGTTTGATCAGCGGATAGCCGCCGAGCGCGCCGACGATGTACAGGCCGGGGACGTTGCTCTCGTACTTCTCGCTGATCGCCGGTACCGCCGAGGGATCGGCATTCGGGAAGACCACGCCGCAGGACTCGACGAAGGCGCGCGGCGGGTTCGCGCCGAGGCGGCCGATGATGCGGTCGCACAGCACCTGGGCGCGGCCCTTGGGCGTGTTCAGGATCAATCGACCCGGCTTGCGGCCGACCGAGAGCTTGTCGACGCGCTCGGGAGCGCTGCCGTAGTAGCACTCGACGACGCCGTCCTCGATCGCCTTCAGGATGGCGCGCAGGTTGCCTTCCTTGGCGCGCGCGAACTCCTCGCGGCGGTTTACCACGACCACCTGGTTCTGCTTGCTGAGCGCGACCGCGTTCTCGATGGCGGCATCGCCAGCGCCGACCACGATGATGGTCTCGCCCTCGTACTCGTCCGGATCGTCCAGTTGGTACTGCACGAAGGGTGCGTCGTCGCCGGGCACGCCGAGCTTGCGGATGTTGCCCTGCAGGCCGATGCCGAGCACGACATTCTTGGCGAGCAGCTTTTCCTTGCGACCGATCGAGATCTCGAAGCTGCCGTTCTCGAGCTTCTTGATCGCGCTGACTTCGGCGCCGTGGCGCACGTTGACCGCGAGCCGTGCGACGCCCTGGTCCCAGGCTTCGAGAATCGATTCACGACTGCCTGCGGCGAAGGGCAGCGGCGAGCGCAGAGGCAGCGCCTCCGGCTCGGCCATCACATGCTTGCCTTTCTGGTAGCGGTAGATCGTGTTGGAGAGGTGCGGAGCCGCCTCGAGCAGCACGTGCGACACCTTGAGTTCGGCGGCGCGGGCCGCTGCACTGACGCCACCTGGCCCGGAACCGACAATTGCGATATCGACGATGTCCACCATCGTTCCCCGCCCGCCCGCGATCCCGGAGCCGGAGTGTAGGTATGCGTCGCATCGGCTGCAATCGGCAATCTTTGCGTGCCCGCGAGCGGTCGCGAGCTTGCACCGTGCCCATCGCGACACGGGGCTGCCGGCTGTCCGGGCGCACTCGCGCACGCGTTATCATCGAAGGCTCCGGAGGCGGGAAGATCCGACATGACCGACAGTGCGTTTGAGTTGTTGAGGGGGGTATTGCCCAGGCGCGAGCGACCCGGTCGCGATGCCTTCCCGACCTCGAGCAAGGCGGTCAAGCAATGGATCGATGCCTTGCCGATGGCGAACAGCGGTGCCACGGCGCGCCTGCTCTACAACGGCCTCAAGGAACTGAACCAGCTCGAGGTCGAACCCAATCAGCGCATCGAGATCCTCGAACAGTTGCGTCAGCCGGTGGCGGCGGTGATCGCCAGCATGGAACGTCATGTGCTCGGCCAGCCTTTGCCGCTGCCCTTGCAGAAGCGCCAGATCGGTGCGGTCATGCGCGACTTTCATCGCGAACTCGCGGTCGGCTTCGCGATTTGCGTGCACGATTACTGCGCGCCCAAGGGCAGCGTGCCCTTCCTGCGCGGGCGCAGCACGGCACTCGCCCTGGTGCGTGCGCTGAGCCATGGCTCGCAGGCGCTCGGCAAGTGCTACATCGCCTATTCCGAGATTCCAGGCGGCATCTGGGGCCTGCTGCATCGGCTGGTCGGCTTCGCCTTCGAGACACAACTGGCCGACAAGGCGGTTACGGATCCGCAGGTCGCCGGCATCACGCTGACCCCGGAAAGCGTCTACCTGCAAACCCTGTTGACCTTCATCGGCAATCCCTACCGGCTGACTCAGAAGGAGATCATCGACGTCGAGACCGCCGCCAAGGTGTGGGCCGCGCAGTGCCGCATCGACCAGCATGGCGCCAGTGGTTCCTTCGTGATCGACCCGATCGCGGATACGCCGCCGATGTCGCCGCGCGCCGAGGTCGCCGGACGCTACTGGCGTCTGGATGCGAGCGCATTGGTGCAGGCACTGCAGGGCCAGATGCGCACGCTGCATTCGCGCGAAGCGACGGTCGCCGTGCGCGGGCGCCTGGGACATGGGCCGGAGATCAGCGGCGAGGTGGTCGAGAAGCTGGTGGTGGCCTGGAGTTTCAGTGGCGAGCGCGGCCATCCGCGACTGCCTGCGGAACACCACATGGAAGCCTGCATCGGCCTGCACGCGGTGCATTACCTGGCTGCCGGCCGGCGCGATTTCAAGGAGTTCGTGGCCGAACTTGGCGGCGGCGTCACCGTGTCCGACCGCGAGCGTTCGGCGGCCTGGGCGCAGACGAGTTCCGAGGCATCCACGCCATCGTTGCTGAAAGTGCGAGTGGTCGACCAGAGCTTGGGCGGCTACCGGCTGTTCTGGGAGAACGCGGAGGGTCTCAAGGCCAGAGTCGGCGAACTGGTTGCGCTCGCCGCGCCTGCCGAAGACGAAGATGACCAGCCCGACTGGATGGTCGGCGTACTGCGCTGGCTCAAGGGCGGCAACCACGACAGCCTGGAGGCCGGTGTGCAACTGCTCAGTCGACGCGTCGAGTCGGTGGCGGTGCGCGCCACCAGCGAGGCGCAAAGCAGCCGCGTGATCCTGCGTGGCCTGCTGCTGGCGCCTCTGGCGATCAGTGGTCAGCAGCAGCCGACGCTGTTGGTACCGACCATCCTCGATTCCACCGGTGGCCTGGAATTGCTGCGCCTGCCCGATCTCACCGGTTTCGAGGAACGCCCGCTGGTCGAGCCGCTGGATGTGCTCGATCTGCTCGAATATTCCAGTGCCTACAAGCAGTTCCGCTATGGTCCGAAGGTGGTTGAGTCCGGCGTCGCCGCGCCCGAGGCGCCGCCAGCCGCGGAACTGGACGAGATCTGGTCGACGGTGTGAGGGGCGGCCACCAGCCAAGGCGGGGCTGGGGACTGGGGCGCGAGAATCACGGCTCCATGGAAACTGGAAGACTCCGGAACTCGGGCTTTCGGTCGGCAGGGAGCTCCGATCCTCGCGCCCCAGCCCCCAGTCCCCAATCCCGCCTTTTGCGAGACCACCGCAAGAACATGACCGACCACGACGCCTACGGCCCCCAGCCCCGCCGCCGCACCATCGCGGTACGTGTTGGCGCCTCCACCATCGGCGGCGGCAGTCCCGTGGTGGTGCAGTCGATGACCAACACCGACACCGCCGACATCGATGCGACGGTGAAGCAGGTCGCCAAGCTCTGGCGTGCGGGTTCGGAACTGGTGCGGATCACGGTCAACACCGAGGAGGCCGCGGCGGCGGTGCCGCGCATCCGCGAAAAACTGGACCGGATGTCGGTGGCGGTGCCCTTGATCGGCGATTTCCACTACAACGGCCACACCCTGCTGACGAAGCATCCGGCGTGCGCGGAAGCACTCGGCAAGTACCGCATCAACCCCGGCAATGTCGGTTTCGGACATCGGCGCGACGGCCAGTTCGCGGCCATCATCGAGCAGGCGATCCGGCACGCCAAGCCGGTACGCATCGGCGCCAACTGGGGCAGCCTAGATCAGGCCTTGCTGACCCGCCTGATGGACGAGAACGCGCAGACCGAGACGCCGCTCGACGCGTCGGCGGTCGGACGCGAGGCGCTGATCCGGTCGGCCTTGCTGAGTGCGGCGCGGGCCGAGGAACTGGGCTTGGCGAGCGAGCGCATCGTGATTTCCTGCAAGGTCAGCGGCGTCCAGGAGCTGATCTCGGTCTACCGGGAACTGGCGCGCCGCTCCGCCTATCCCTTGCACCTCGGCCTGACCGAAGCTGGCATGGGGTCCAAGGGCATCGTCGCCTCGACCGCGGCGCTCGCGGTGTTGTTGCAGGAAGGCATTGGCGACACCATCCGCATTTCGCTGACACCGGAACCCGGTGAGAGCCGTACGCGCGAGGTGATCGTCGCCCAGGAATTGCTGCAAACCATGGGTCTGCGCGCCTTCACCCCGATGGTGACCGCCTGCCCGGGCTGCGGCCGTACCACCAGCAGCTTCTTCCAGGAGCTTGCCAAGACCGTCCAGGACCATGTGCGCGAACGCATGCCGGAATGGCGCCTGCGCCATCGTGGCGTCGAGAACCTGACGCTGGCGGTGATGGGTTGCATCGTCAACGGTCCCGGAGAGAGCAAGCATGCGAACATCGGCATCAGTCTGCCCGGCACCGGCGAAGCCCCGAGCGCGCCAGTGTTCGTCGACGGCGTCAAGATCGCCACACTGCGCGGAAACAACATCGCCCAGGAGTTTGTCGGGATGATCGAGGCCTATGTGGCGGAGAAGTTTTCGATGATCGGGGGAGCGAGTGGCGAGTCGTGAGGGTCGGTACCGGCCCGCTGCTGCGTTCCGGATCTTCGCGAACGACGCGCTGTTGTGTTCGTCCGCAACGGACGCAAAGGGGTGCTCCCGTTTTTCTTGGCATCCTTCCGGACAATAAGCTCCTGGGACCCAGTCATGTCCATCGCCTTCCGTCCCGCCACCCACGCCGATATCCCGGCAGTCGTCGCACTGGTCGAATCCGCCTATCGGGGCGATTCCAGTCGGCGCGGCTGGACCACCGAGGCCGACTTGCTCGGCGGCCAGCGCACCGATTCGGACGGGGTGCGCGCATTGATCGACCAGGAAGGTTCGTTGCTGCTGTTGGCCGAGCGTGACGGCGATCTGCTGGGCTGTGCGAACCTCGAGCGCCAGGGCGATGCCGCTTACTTCGGAATGTTCGCGGTGGATCCTGCCGTGCAGGGCGGTGGGGTTGGCGATGCGATCCTTTGCGAGTGTGAACGGATCGCGCGCGACTGGGGCTTGGCGAGTCTGCGCATGACGGTGTTCTGGATGCGTCGCGAGCTGATCGCCTGGTACCAGCGACGCGGCTACGCAGCGACCGGTGAGCGCGTGCCCTTCCCCTATGGCGACGAGCGCTATGGCTTGCCGACCCGCGACGACCTCTGGTTCGAGGTCTACGCCAAGCCCCTGGTTTGAGCCCGCATGTCGCTCTACCGCCTCGCGCGTCCGCTGTTGTTCCGGCTCGATGCTGAGCGCGCGCATGAGCTTGGCCTGCGCGCGGTCGAGACCGTCTGGCGGTTGGGCCTGAACCCGCTCCTGGCGGCGCGCCCGGCGGCATTGCCGGTGCGCGTGTTCGGCATCGACTTCCCGAATCCGGTCGGCCTGGCGGCTGGGCTCGACAAGAATGCCGCGCACATCGATGCGCTCGCCGCGCTCGGCTTCGGTTTCCTCGAGGTCGGTACGATCACCCCGCGTCCGCAGCCGGGCAATCCGAAGCCACGCATGTTCCGGCTGCCGGATCGGCTCGCGGTGATCAACCGGCTCGGTTTCAACAACCTCGGCGTCGAGGCGCTGGTGCGCAACATCGAGCGCAGCCGTTACCAGGGTGTGCTCGGCATCAACATCGGCAAGAACAAGGACACGCCGAACGAGCGCGCGGTGGAGGACTACCGGCTGTGCCTGGAGCGCGTCTACCCGTTGGCGAGCTACCTCACGATCAACATCTCCTCGCCCAACACCCAGGGTTTGCGCGACCTCCAGGAGGAAGTCACGCTGGCGCGCTTCGTCGGCACCTTGCGCGAGGACCAGGAGTTGCTCGCGGCTCGTCACCGCGCGCGCAAGCCGATGCTGCTGAAAATCGCTCCGGATCTGACGCCTGCCGAAATGGATGGAATCGCCGAAGTGCTGTTGAAGAGCGGCATCGATGGTCTGATTTGCAGCAACACCACCGTCGACCGGCATGCGATCACCGGCCATCCGCTCGCGAACGAAGCCGGTGGTCTGTCCGGCAGGCCACTGCTGGCGCGCGCCAACGTGGTTCTGTGCGGCATGCGCGAGCGGCTCGGGACGCGCCTGCCGATCATCGGCGTCGGCGGCATCACGGAGGGCGCCGATGCGGTCGCGAAGTTCGAGGCCGGGGCCAGTCTGGTGCAGTGCTACAGCGGCATGATCTACCGCGGCCCGGAACTCATCGGCGAGTGCGTGCAGGCGCTGCGCGGCGCGGGCATCGGACGCTGATGGCTACGGAACTGGAACTGGTCGAGCGCGCCGACCTGCGCGCGCTCAACAGCTTCGGCGTGTCCGCGCGGGCGCGCTGGCTGGCGCGCGCACGCAGTCGCGATGCGGTGGCGCGGGCACTGGAGCACGCGCAGCGCCTGCGCCTGCCGGTGCACGTGCTCGGCGCCGGCAGCAATGTCGTGATCGCTGGCGACCTCGACGCGCTGGTGCTGCTGCCGGAACTGCGCGGCGTCGAGTGGCTGTGCGCGGACGGGCAGGGCATGCGCGTGCGCGCGGCGGCCGGCGAGAACTGGCACGAGTTCGTGCAGGCCACGCTCGCGCATGGTGCCTGCGGTCTCGAGAACCTGGCGTTGATTCCGGGCACGGTCGGCGCGGCGCCGATCCAGAACATCGGCGCATACGGTGTCGAGCTCGAACGTTTCGTCGTCGCCGTCGAGGCCTTCGATCGCATCGCGGGTCGATGCCTGCGCATCGACGCCGCCGCCTGCGATTTCCGCTACCGCGACAGCCGCTTCAAGCGCGAGGATGGTCGCCACATCATCGTCGCGGTCGAGTTTGCCTTGCTGCGGCAAGCCGAGCTGGTGCTCGACTACGCCGGCGTGCGCGAGGAGCTCGCTTCCAGCGGCGTGGCCCGGCCGACCGCGGCCGACATCATGCACGCGGTGTGCGCGATCCGTCGGCGCAAGCTCCCGGATCCGGCTCGCATCGGCAACGCCGGCAGCTTCTTCAAGAATCCCTTGCTGGCGTCGGCGCAGGCGCAGGTCCTGCGCGAGCGCCATCCCGGGCTGCCGGTGTATCCGGTCGGGCCGGACCAGGCCAAGCTCGCGGCTGGCTGGTTGATCGAGCAATGCGGCTGGAAGGGACGCCGCGCCGGCAACGTCGGCGTCCACGAGGCACACGCGCTGGTACTGGTCAACCACGGCGGCGCGAGCGGCGCCGACATCCTCGCGCTGGCGGCGGTGATCGCTGCCGATGTGCGGACGCGTTTCGGCGTGACGCTCGAGATCGAGCCGCGGATCCTGCGTTGAGGGACTATGGCAACACCGATTCGGCAGCCACCGACAGCACCGGAGAGGTGGCTGGGAAGCCGCGATCGAGCTCCTCCGCGCTCAGCGGGAAGCGCAACGGCGGGCTCGCGATGCTGCCGTCATCGCCCAGCCAGACTTGCGTGCGCCGTCCGCCTGCACGACCGTCGAACTGCCACAGCATGGCGCCATCGACCCAGGCGATCGCGATGCGCTCGACGCGCAGCCCTGCCGGCGTGCCGCGCGCCTGCTCGAGGCGTTCGCGCAGGCGCGCAGCGCTCAGGCGCGAGCGATCCAGCAGCAGGTTCGCCGCCGGCGGGGGCTCCAGCGACAGGCTCGGAGATTCCTCGAAGCTCTCGGTGCCGCGCGCGCTGAACAGGTAGAAGTCGTCGCGGGCGTGCGCGTTCTCCTGCAGCAGCCAGCAGGTGTCGGCGTCCAGCGCGACGCGCAGTACGCGCGCGCCGGCATTGACCTCGTGCAGCCAGTGCATGCAGCGCTCGATGCCGGCGTGCAATGGGTCCGTGTGGTCGACGCCGGCATCGCCCTCGAGCGAAACCGCGGACTCGGCCAACGCGGTCGACTCGTACAGCGCGCCCTTGAAGTTGTGGTCCTCGCGCAACTCGAAACGGGTCAGCGGATAGAGCGCATCGGCCTGCGCGTACTCCTCGCCCTCGAGTTGGCGCTCGCCGTCGTAGACCACGGACAGCGCATCGTGCGGCCCGGCCTGCGGACGGCGGTCGTCGAAGGTGATGTAGACCAGCGCCCGCTCGAAGGGCGCCGGCACCCAGACGATCTCGTACAGCCAGTCGTCGCGATCAGACTCCGGCCAGTGGTCGCGTGCGCTTTGCATCATCGTCATGAGCCGTTCGCCCGCCAGTTCCGTGGCATCGATCCCCCGCGTTGTGATGGTCGCTGGCCAGGCTCGTGGCCAGCGCAGTTCGCCCTCGTGCCGCCAGCCGTTGTCACCGTCGCGCCAGTCGAAGATCCAGCGGCCGCTGCCGGGCGCGGTCTCGACGATGATCGAACAACGGTTCGCCAGTCGATTCGCGTTGAGCTTGAGCATGCGGCCGACCGGATTGCGCGCGCGCAGCTCGCGGAAGCAGTGCGCGGCGTAATCCTGCATCGGTGGAGCCGGTGCATCCGTCGCGGTTTCGCTCGGTGCTTCGGAGGGCGACTCCGTGGCCGCACCGGTGGCCACGGCGGCATCGTCGCCGTGCTCGGTCGGTGGCGAGCCGGCCATCCGCAACAGTGCGGCCACCACCGCCGCTCCGAGCAGCAACCACATGAAACCGAGCTTGCGCATGACGCTCCTCCGATGGTCCGCAGTATTGCAAGCCGAAGTCCGTTTCGACTGGCCGCGCCGCAGGAGATGGCGAGCCGTTCCGCCGCCACCGGGCAAAGGCGCCCGAAACATCCGGACCGGGCCCGGCGTTCGTCAGGCTTGCCGATGAGGTCGGCACCGTCCGCACGCCGGGCTTGCGTCCGCCAAGCCTGCGACTTGCGCCCGGCAGCCACCGTTCACCGGCTGCCGGAAGGGCACCCAGGTCCGGCGTTGCCCTTCAGGCCGGCACCAGACGCATGAAATCCGGACTGACCGCCAGGCGGATCGCGTCCAGGCGCACGCGGGCTTCGGGCAGGGCGGCGCGCAGCGATTCCAGGTGGTAGCAGAGCGCCTCGACCTCGGACTCGCGGATGCCGGGATTGATGTGCTGCAAGGCCTTCAGGCGTTCGAACTCGGCGCCGAGCCCGCTCTCGAGCGCCTGCAGCGCGGCGGCGATCAGGCTCTGGGCGTTGGTCTTTGCGCGTTCTTCTGCGGCCTTCTTCATCGGTGGCACCAGCGCCGACAGGATCGGCCGGAACTTCGCGAGATCCACCGGTTTGTCGTCGGCGCGCGCGATCGCCTGCGGCTGCGGGTTGTAGTCGCGCGGCACCAGCCTGGAATCGACGGTCACGGTGATCGGCTGCGGGGGCAGGTAGCGTTCCACATCCAGTCTGCGGTCGGCCACGCATTCGAGCAGGAACACGCAACTGATCCAGGCCGAGCGCGGCGGCAGCGTCGGATCGATCAGGAAGGCGGCGTTGCCGGTTTCGCCACCGATCAGCAGTTCCACCGCTCCCTGCACCATCGGCTGATCCAGGCGCAGCAGCGGCAGTTCCTCGCGCGCCAGCGCGACCTCGCGATCAAAGGTCACGGTGATCGCACCATCGGCCGGCCATGGAAAGTCCTCGCTCGAAAGGTATTCGGGATCGAGGCGGTGGTTGCGTCCTCCGAGTTCCTCGGTCTGGATGCCGAACTGCTCCAGCAGCTTCAGCACGAAGTCGTCGTCCTCGCGCCGCGCGTCGCCGGCGGCGAGCGCACCACGCAGCGCCGCGCCGCGCTCACCGAAGCGGGTCGCCAGCTCCAGCAGGCGGTCACGGCCTTGCATGATCGCCTCACTGAGGGCGCGGTGCGCGGTGCGCGTGCATTCGATCAGCTCGGCCAGCGGCACGCCAGCGCGGTCCTCGCCATCGGCGTGGCGCAGCGCAAGTGCGACCACCTGCGGGCCGAAGCGCTTGTACAACTCGCGACCATCGGCGGGACTGGTGGAGAGTGCATCCAGCGCCTCGATGTACCAGCGCGCCAGCGCCTGCTGCGCGCTGCCCGGCAGCACCGCGTGGTGCAGTTCCACGTCGGCGCGCTGGCCGATGCGATCGAGGCGGCCGATGCGTTGTTCGAGCAGGTCCGGATCGGCCGGCAGATCCCACAACACCAGATGCTGGGCGAACTGGAAGTTGCGGCCTTCCGAGCCGATTTCCGAGCACAGCAGTACGCGCGCACCGTCCTCCTGCGCGAAATACGCCGCGTTGCGGTCGCGCTGGGTCAACGTCAGGCCTTCGTGGAAGCGTGCGACGCGCGCGCCGCTCTTGAGCCGCAGCGCGGCCTCCAGCAGTTCGACCTTGGCGCGCGTGCGGCAGATCAGCAGCAGCTTGGCCGGCGCCAGGCGGTCGATCAGTTGCACCAGCCACAACAGGCGCGGATCGCGCGTCATCGCGAGCACCGCGGGCGGCACGGCCTCGGCGGCCTCGCCTTCGGCGACGGGTTGCAGTGTCAGTGGCGTTGGCGGCGCACGCAGGCCGACGTCGCACTCGAACTCCTCGCGCAGAGCTGCGAGGTAGGCCTGCTGGTCCTCGTGCGGCAGGTGCAGGGTGTCCAGGTGCACCACGCGGCGCGGGAATCCGCCGACGCTGGCGCGGCGGTTGCGGAACATCACGCGGCCGGTGCCGTGGCGGTCGATCAGCGCGCCGAGCAGGCGCTGGCGCACGTCGGCGCTGGCGTCCGGCGTCAGCCAGGGCAGCAGCTCCGGCTCGTCGTGCAGCACTTCGGCCAGTTGCGCCAAGGTCGCGGCGGCGATCTCGCCGTCGGCGAGCAGGGCCTCGGCGAGCCGCGAGATCGACTGGTAGCCCTGGGCCTCGCGTTCGAAGTGGGCGAGGTCGTTGTAGCGCGCCGGATCGAGCAGTCGCAGGCGCGCGAAATGGCCACTGCGGCCGAGCTGTTCCGGGGTCGCCGTCAGCAGCACCACGCTCGGCGTCTGCAGGGCGAGTTGTTCGACCAGCGCGTACTCGGCGCTGGTCTCCTCGGGCGTCCATGCGAGGTGGTGCGCCTCGTCGACGACCATCAGGTCCCAGCCCGCCGCCACCACCTGACGCGCGCGCTTGGCGTTGCCCGTCAGGAAGCCGAGGTCGGTCAGGATGAACTGGTCGTCCTGGAAGGGATTGCGCGCCTCGTCCGACTGTTCGATCGAATCCGCGCGCTCGGCGTCGTAGATCGAGAAACGCAGGTTGAAGCGCCGCAGCAGTTCGACGAACCACTGGTAGACCAGCGCCTCGGGCACCAGCACCAGCACCCGCTGGGCGCGGCCGGTGGCGATCATGCGCGCGGCGATCAGACCGGCCTCGATGGTCTTGCCGAGGCCGACCTCGTCCGCCAGCAGCACGCGCGGCTGCGCTTGCGCGAGCGCAGCCTCGACCACGGCGAGCTGGTGTGGCAGCAGCGACACGCGCGCGCTGGCGATGCCCCAACTGGGCGCCGAACGCGCCTGCGCGCGCCGCGCAAGTGCCTCGCAGCGCAGCACGAAGCGCGCATTGGTGTCCACCCGCCCGGCCGTCAGGCGTTCGTCGGCGGCGCTCGCCGCCTGCACGTCGTCCAGTTGCGCTTCGGCGATCCACAGTCCTTCGCAACGGTAGTGCATCAGGCCGTCGCGGTCCTCGACCTCATCGACCAGGCGCAGCGCGCCGTCCGCCGAGATCTGATCGCCCACCCGAAACTCCGCGCGCGACAGCGGCGCGCTCGTCAGCGCATAACGGCGCAGCATGCCGGCCTTGGTGAACAGCAACTCGAGCGAGCGCTGGTCGACTTTCTTGATCGTGCCGAGCCCGAGCTCGGGTTCGGCGGTGGAGTACCAGCGTTGGCCAGGAACGAGACGGAAAGACATGGATGATGGGGAGATCAAGCGCACATGGGCGCGGGGCAGAGGTGCGGCGAGCATGCCGGTCCACGGCGCTGGCGCATGCTGGCCCGCCCCGCCGCGCGATTATGGGAGTTGGCGCGCGGGTGCGTCAGTCGTTCGCAGAGATTTCCAGTCGATGCGCCGCGGCCCTGGCGCGCAGCCGTTCAGGCGCGCCGCTCGCGATGGTCGCCCTGTGGTGGCCATTGCGGAGCGCGGCGCGGCCAGGCCGGCTCTTGAGACGCCGGGATCTCGAAGCCGCCTTCGATTCGGGCAGCCCGCTGGTTCATGCGAAGGAAATGATGTCGTCCATGATCGAGCGCATGTTGTCGAAAATGCCGACCACGGTGCGCAGCCCCACGTTGGTGGCCTGCATCGCGTCGGTGACGGTATCCGCACCCTCGGTCATCGCGCGTGCGATCCCGAGCACGTTTTCACCGGCCGCGGCGACCTCGCCGCTGAACTCGCGCGCATTCGATGCCAGCTCGGAGAAACGCGTGGTCCAGCCCTCGCGGTGCTCCTCGACGCCGGCTGTCGCCTCGTCCTGGTGGGCCTGTGCGTGACCGCGCGATTCCTCCGCCAGGCGCGTGGCGCTGGCGTCGAGTTCCTCGCGTGTCAGCGCGCCGCGCTCCGCGGCATCGCGTTGGAGTGCGCCGTCCATGCGTTCGCGTGCCTGCGTGAAGGCCGTATCCGCTTCCCCGGCGAGCCCCTGCAGGTCCGTCGCGAGGGTGCTGGACGCTTCCTCCAGGCGGGCCGTGCAGTCCTCCGCTGCCTGTGCCCAGGAGGCGCGAGCTGTTTCGCCGTTGTCGTCCGCGCTGGCGTTCGCCGCGGCCACCGCGTCCGCGAAGGCCGACGAATCCCCGACGACCTGCTGCAACCAGTCGTCTACGTTCGTGTCGACCTGCCCGACGAGGGCGCGCGCCTCCGCTCCCGACTGGGCGAGCCGTTCCGCCAGTTGTCTCGCAAGGTCCGCACTGCCGGTGATCTCCTGCACCGCCAGGCTCTGGGCCTCGCGTGCGGCGTCGAGGGCGTCGGCCACCTGCTGGCGCAGCGCTTCCATCTGGCGGGCGGTCTCGGCGCGCACGCGTTCCAGCTCAGCCTGGGCGCCGGCAACCGCTGCCCGCAGTTCGCCGCAGCGCGTGCGCGCGCTTTCGAGACCGCTGGCGAAATCCTGCAGCACCTGTTCGCTGATCGTGGACATGCTCGTTCTCCAGGGAATTTCGAGTGGGAATTGGTCGGTCGCGGCCGGTGGCATCGACGAAGCACTGCCGGCGGCGGATGCCCGGCGAGCGCTTCAGACGCTGACGCCGACCGACGCCGCGAGGCCACGCACGCCGCCGATGCGGTCGACCAGTGGCTCGACCAGGTCGCGCAGCAGGTCAACCACTTCGCGCAGAACCTCGGTCTCCAGGCGCGGTCCTTCGGACTTGTCGAGGATCTCGTCGCCGAGTCCGTTCATCAGGCGCAGCAACTCGCTCACCGCGTTGTCGACCACCGCCTGCACACCTTGATCGAGCATCTCGAGCGCCTGCTCGCGGATCGCCTCGATGCCGGCCACTACGACCTGCTCGCTGGTGTCGCGCACCTGGGTGGAGAGCTCGTCGAGGGCCGACTCGATCGCCGGCAGCAGACTGCTGTCCACGTGCTGCTGCAGTTGGTCTCGATGCGCCTGCACGGCCGCCTGCCAATCCTGGTTGCGCGCTGCCTGTTCTTCCAGTCGCTGGTCCGCCGCAGTCTGGCCGGCGTCCACCGCGGCGCGCATGGATTGGAGCGTCTGCACGCCATCCTCGGCTAGACGCGCGCCGTCCTCCATCGCCTGCGTGACCAGCGCGCGCAGCTCCTCGCTGGCGGTCTCGGTTGCGGCCAGGTTTTCCTCGAGTACGCGCCCGACATCGACGAGGCTGCGTTCGAGCGCTTCACGCATCTGCGCGACCGACTGCTGCAGCGCACCGATCTCGCCGGTGTAGGCCTCGGCGGCGCCGGAGCCGAGCGCCTGGACCATCTCGAACATCGATTGCAGGGCGCTGTCGGCCTCCTCGACCAGCGCTTCGCAGGCATCCTCCCAGGCGTCGATCTCTGCCTGCAGATCGGCGCCGGCCTGCGCGATCTCGGCCTTCGCCTCGATGGCTTCCTCGCCGAGGCCCTGGACCTCGCGGCCAAGGGTTGCCACATCTGCCAGCAGCGAGTTCGCGAGCGCTTCCAGTTCTTCGGGGGTAGCCATGGTCATTCCTCATCCGAGTCCGAGGGTGGTGACTCGCTTGAGCAACTCGAGTCCGTGCTTGATCACGTCGGTAGCGCGCCGGATCGCGATCAGCGCCGGCAGGTAGGGGCCGAGCGCGGTGGTCACCGCCACGCCCGCCTGCGAGGTCACCACGCCCTCGACGACTTCCTCGGCGAGACGCTGGGTCGCGCCATCGACAAGCTGGCGCGCGCCCTCCTCGAGGCCGTCGCGCAGGGACTCCCCGACGTGCCGCTGCAACGCCTGCGCGCCGCTGTCGAGCTCGCCGAGGGCCTGTTGGAAGCTCTGGGCGAGCGCGTCGGCGGCCGCGCGAAAGGCGTCGTCGGCCAGTTGTGCGCCTTGCTCGAAGCCGGTTTCGATGCTCGCGGACATGCTGCCGTCGACGGCGTCGGTGAAGGCCGCGATGTCGTCCTGCAGGGCGGGCGCCAGTTCGCTGCTCACGCGTTCGCGATCCTCGCCCAGCGCGTCGACCAAACCCTGGAGCGCGGCTGCGGCCTCGTCGTAGCCCTCGCGCATGCGCGCCGTGTTTTCGCCCTGGGCCTGCGCGAACTGCACTACTGCGGCCTCGAAGGCCTGCTGCATGGCCTCGATTTCGCTTCCGGCTGCGGCGGCGCGCGTGACCAGGTCCTCGGCCAGCGACTGCGCGTCGTCCAGCAGCTCGGTGGTGGCGCCACCGAGCTGCTCGTGCAACGACTGGATCTCGGCGCGGGCGCTCTCGAGGGTCGAGCGACGTGTGGTTTCCTCGGCGGCGTACTGTGCTTCGAAGCGCCCGGCGACATCGTCGAGGCGGGTGGGCGGGAGTTCCACCTGGGCCGCGTCGGCGTCGAACTCGCGGATCTGCGCCACCATCGCCTCGCGCGCGCTGGAGAGGGCTGCGGTGGCGGCATCGAACTGCTCGATGAATGCGGATGTGTCCATGCGCTGGCTCTCCTGGATCAGATGCTCTTGGCGAGTTCGATGAACGGGCGGATCGCTTCGACCAGCTCGGCGATCCGGCGCACCGTGCCCATGACTTCGTCACTGCGATCGCCGAACAGCGATTGCATCTGGTCGCTGGCGCCGGAGAACAGTTCCAGGCCCTCCAACACCAGACCAGCCGCGTTCTCCGCCGCAGTCGCTGCATCCCGGACGCCGGCGCGCAGCTCCCCGGCGGAGCGCACCAGGTGCTCGCCGGTGGCCGCGCCCTGGCGGTCAGTCAGTTGCGCCGCCTGGGTGCCGAGTTCGGTGCAGGCGCGCGCGAGCTCGCCCAGCGCGGTTTCGGCTTCGTCCGCCTGCGCGGCCAGCGCGTCGGTCAGCGCGGTCGCGGCGTCGGCGGCCGCGTCCAGACCTTCGCGGGTGCCGCCCGCGACCTGTTCGACCAGTTCCGAGAGTTCGCCGCCGGCGCTGGCCACCGCTTCCGGGAACTGCGGCAGCGCCGACGCCAGGCGCGCCACGGTCTCAGCCAAGGCCTGTTGCGCCGCATGCGTCTGCGCGGCGGTGTCGCCCAGCGGAGCCTGGGTGGCCTCGAGGGTCTCCCGGCTGGCATCGGAAGCCTGTGTGTGCACGCGCTCGAATGCCTCGAGCTCCGTGCGCATGGCCTCGCCCATCTCGCGCGCCTGCTGGAGCGCCTGAAGCAGATTTGCGTTGACCTCGCGCACGCGCTCGCGGGCGCCGGAAAGCACCGTTTCGAGCGCCTGCGCCGATTCGCGCAGCGCCGGAGCCAGTTGCTGCTCGAGGTCCTGCTGCAGGTCCTGCAGCACATTGCCGAATTCGGTACTGCTGAAGCTGTCCGCCATGGTCCACCTCGCTATCCACCCGATCCTGGCCGGTAGGCCGCCTGCTCGCGCTCGAGCTCCTGTTGTTCCCGCATGGCCTGGTCGCGCACCGTCTGGGCTGCGCGCAGTCCGCGCTCACGGCTCTCCAGTGCGACGCGCAACTGGCGCGCCGGCGCGGCACCGCCAGCCAGTCCCTCGATCACGGCGATGGCGCTGCGCGCTTTCGCCAGGTCGCCGCGGCGCACGGCCTGGGTCGCCAGCGCCTGCCAGTGGCGGAGCAACAGCCCGTCGGCGTCCGCGGTCGCGCGGCGCAGGCTTTCGGCGAATGCATTGCGCAGCCGCAGGGCCTCCGCCTGCTCGCCGTCGAGCACGGCCTCGCGGGCAGCCAGCCAGTCGCGTTCGAACCCGTCGGTCAGGCCGGCCGGGGCGGCGTCTCCGAGTTGTGCGACGAGTTTCTCGCCGTCTTCCTGCAACTCGCGCAGCGACCGCATCTGCGTGCCGAGCGTCAGCAAGTGGGCGCGACTGGAGCGCAGCAGTTCGAGCGCCTGGCCTGCCTGCGCCTGTGCGTCCGTGTGGCGTTGCTGGTCGAGCGCTGCCTGGGCGGCGTCGAGCAGGCCCTGGACGCGGTTGCGTTCATCACCCAGCAGCGCCCAGCGCGCGGCACGCATGGCGAAGGCCTCGGCGTCCTCGAGGGCGCGTTCGAGTGCCTTGCGGTCCTCGTCGGCGCCCCCAGACCGCCCCTGGTCCGAGCGCTCGAGGTCGGCGCGCAAGCGGTCGACCTCCCGGCGCGAGTCCGCGAGGATGCTGTCGAGGGCTTCCAGCAGTGCGCGCGCCTCGCCCAGGCGCGCGTGCGCGTCGAGCACCGCGTCGGGTGGCCGGCCACCGACCACCGGCGCTTCGGGGGATGGGGGTTGCAGTTGGACCCAAGCCGCGGCAGCGACCGCCACGAGCGTCAGTGCGGCCGCGACCAGCGGCAGCCGGCTGCGCCAGCGCGGCCGCAGCAGCGCACGCCGCAGCGCCGCCTCGAATTCGAGGATGTTGGGGTAACGGTCGGCCGCACGACCGGCGAGCGCGCGTTCGAGCACCGCCCGCAGTGGGTCGCCGCGCGCGGCCGCATCGCCGCGCAACTGCGCCGGCCGGCAGGGCGAGGGCGCGGCCAGCAGCTCGACCGCGATGCACGCGGCCGCGTACTGGTCGGCGCGCTGGTCGACCGGATCGGCGCCGGTGGCTTGTTCCGGAGCCCGGTAGCCCTCGGTGCCGAGCGCCGCGCTGGACTCGGCGAGGTCGGCCGCGGCGACGTCGAGCGCGATCCCGAAGTCCATCAGCTTGATGGTGCCATCCGCGCAGCGCCAGACGTTCTCGGGCTTGATGTCGCGGTGCACGAGGTCGCGGTGCGCATAGGCCAGCGCCGCGCACGCCTGGTGCATGATCGCGTGCACTTCGCCGCGTTCGAAGCGCTTTCCAGCGGCGATCCGCGAGGCAATGTGCTGGCGCAGCGTGTGACCCTCGAGCAGTTCCATCGTGATGAAGTAGCGCCCGCCGGATTCGTGCACGTCGAAGGTGCGCACGATGTTCGGATGCGAGAGCCGGCAGGACAGGCGCGCCTCGGACAGGAAGCGTTGCAGGGCGTCGGCGCGGGCGCTGATGCGGCTGGCGATGAACTTGATCGCGATCGGCTGCGAGGTCAGGCGGTCGAAGGCCGCGTACACCTCGCCCATGCCGCCCGAACCGAGCTTTTCGCCGATGTCGTAGCGATCGAGCACGCGCGCGTTGCCGGTGCTCGAATGCGGCGGCGGCGTTTGCGCGCCGATGGCCGGATCGGGCGGTGAAGTCAGCGGCAGTTCGCCGGCGCCCGGCGGCTGGGCGTCGCGTCTGCCGAGCAGCAGCTCGCGCGCGCGCCGCAGGTTCGAGAGGTCCTGTTCGATGCGCTCGCGCAGGCTGCGCGTGATCGCCAGTTCGCGCTCGCGGACCAGTTGCGAGGCGCGCCGCTCGTAGGCCTCGCGGACCTCGCGCGCGTCGGCACCCGGCGCGATGCCGAGCAGGCCGCAGGCGGCCGCGGCGTTCATGCGGGCTGCTCCGCCGCGACCCGCAGCGCCGCACGTCCGGCGTAGCCCTCCGCAAG
>JABAQR010000025.1 GCA_019187485.1 Lysobacterales bacterium
GCGGTGCGGGCGTGCGTCCGCGCGGCGCCTGCGGGGCGGGATCCGGCGGTGCCGCCGGTGGCTGCGGCTTCTGGCCCCACGGCCAGTTCAGGCTCCAGCCGCCACCCTGCGGCTGCGCCGGCGCCTCGGGCGGCGCTTCCGCCGGCCCTTCGGCGCGCCGCTTGAGGACTTCGTGTGCGGACTCGCGATCGATCGGCGTGTCGTACTTGCCACCGACCGGGCTCTGCGCGCGCACCGCGCTGCGTTCTTCCGGCGTGATCGCGCCGATGCGGCAGCCGGGGGTCAGGATCCAGGCGCGCTCGACCATCGCCGGGCGGCCGCCCTCCTCGAGGAAGGACACCAGCGCCTCGCCGACAGCCAGTTCGGTGATCGCCTTCGCCACATCCAGGCCGGGATTGGCGACGAAGGTCTCGGCGGCGGTCTTCACCGCCTTCTGGTCGCGCGGCGTGAAAGCGCGCAGCGCGTGCTGGATGCGATGCCCAAGCTGGCCGAGGATGTCGCCGGGGATGTCGTCCGGATTCTGGCTGCAGAAATAGACGCCGACGCCCTTCGAACGGATCAGGCGCACGACCTGCTCGACGCGCTGCACCAGCGAGGGCGGCGCGTCGTCGAACAGCAGGTGCGCCTCGTCGAAGAAGAACACCAGGCGCGGCTTGTCGAGGTCCCCGACCTCCGGCAACTGCTCGAACAGTTCCGACAGCAGCCAGAGCAGGAAGCTCGAATACAGCTTCGGCTTCATGATCAGTTGCTCGGCCGCCATCACGTTGATGACGCCACGGCCGGCCGGGTCGATCGCGAAGAAATCGCGCAGTTCGAAAGCCGGCTCGCCGAAGAACGCGCGCGCACCCGCGTCCTCCAGGCCGAGCAGCGCGCGTTGCACCGCGGCAATCGAGGTGGCCGACACCAGGCCGTACTCGGCCGAGATGTCCTTCGCGTTCTCCGCCACGTAGTTCAGCATGGCGCGCAAATCCGGAAGGTCCAGCAGCAGCAGGCCTTCCTCGTCGGCCACCCGGAACACGATGTTCAGCACGCCCGCCTGCACCTCGTTCAGTTCCATCAGGCGCGACAGCAGGATCGGCCCCATTTCGCTGATCGTGGTACGCAACGGATGCCCGTTCTGGCCGTAGATATCCCAGAACACCACCGGGTTGGCGCCCGGCTTCCACTGTTCCTCGATGCCGAGCAGCTTCAGGCGATTGCGCAGCTTGTCGCTCATCGCCGCGGCCTGCGACAGGCCGGCGAGGTCGCCCTTGACGTCCGCCAGGAACACCGGCACGCCGCGCTTGCTGAACTCCTCCGCCAGCAGCATCAGCGACACGCTCTTTCCGGTGCCGGTGGCGCCGGCGATCAGGCCGTGGCGGTTGGCGTAGCGCGTCAGCAGGGAAAGATCGCGCGCGCCGCGGGCGATCGTCATCTGGGCAATGTTGGTCATCTGGGGTGTGCGTCGACCCGCGGGAGTTGCGCCAAGGCTACGGCCAAAGCCGGGCGGCGAACCAGCGCCGTCCGCATGCCAGCCGTTGGCCGCCAGACATTCCTTTACCAAAACCCGGTTCTCCTCTAGCCTATCGGGGCGGTACATACCCATAAGAACCTCGGAGACGCCCATGCGATTCCTCACCCCATTGTTGTTGGGCGCGCTTGCGCTCGGCAGTTCGACTGCGTTCTCGCAGGCCTTTGAAACCATCGTTCCCAACGAAGGCCCGGGTCCGGCTTACACCCCCGGTCCGACCGGTGGTCCGCGCGGCACGATCCTGCAGGACCAGCGCTCACTGCTGGTGACCAACCCTGGCGCTGGTGCAGGTGGGGCGGACGTCAGCCGGGCGCAGGATACGTCGCTGGCGATGACCCTCTTCGGATTCGGCGCCCAGCAGGTCAATTCGAATCGCGTCGCGGATGATTTCGTGGTGCCGGCTGGCGGCTACACGATCAACACGGTCACGGTCTATTCCTACCAGACCAACTCCACGACCACCCCGACGCACAACGGCATGACTTTCCGGATCTGGAACGGCGTGCCGGGCGCCATGGGTTCCACCGTCGTTTTCGGCGACACGACGACCAACCGTTTCACCAGCGCAGCCTTCGCCAACATCTTCCGCACGCTGGAGTCTACCGGGAATGCCTCGACCAACCGCCCGATCATGGCGGTGAGCGCCAGCGGCCTCAACATCAACCTGCCCGCCGGCACCTACTGGCTGGACTTCTCGCTGAGCGGATCGCTGGCCTCAGGTCCGTGGGCACCGCCGATCACGATCGTGGGCCAGACCACGACGGGCAATGGCCTGCAGAGCCTTGCCGGCGGAGCATTTGACCCAGTGACCGATGTGGGCCCGCAAGGCTTCCCGATCACGCTGGAAGGCACGCTCCCGGGCACCGACCTCGTCACCACGCTGACCGACACCCCGGATCCGGTGACCGCCGGCAGCAACGTGACCTACCAGGCGACCGTCAACAACGCCGGTCCGGCCGATGCGACCGATGTCGCGGTCGCGCTGCCGCTGGCAGCTGGCACCAACTTCGTCTCCGCCGCGCCGGGCCTGGGCGGCACCTGCGTGACCCCCGCGGTCGGCGCCAACGGCACCGTGACCTGCACCTGGGCCGGCAACACCGCCAACGGCACCCAGCGCGACGTCACGGTGGTTGCGTCCGTCCCGGCCAACACCGCGAATGCGACGGTGCTGAGCGTCACTGCCACGGCGACCTCCACCACCAATGAACTGGATCCGCCGGACAACGCCGCGACCACGACCACCACGGTTGCCACCTCGGCCGACGTGTCGATCACGATTACCGACTCCCCGGATCCGGTGACCGCCGGCCAGAACCTGACCTACACCGTCACCGTGTCGAACAACGGACCGAGCGATGCGCAGGCCGTCGCCGTGTCGCTGCCGGCACCGGCCGGTACGACGCTGGTCTCCGGTCCGGCCGGCCCGATCGGCACGCTGGCCGCCGGCGCCTCGGTGCAGAGCCTTTACGTGTTCGCGGTGTCGCCGGCAGTCCTGTCGGGCACCACGATCACGGGTACCGCGTCGGTGACCTCGACCACGACCGATCCGAACACCGCCAACAACAGCGCCAGCACGACCACCGGCGTGATCGCCGTGGCCGACCTGTCGGTGACGCTGACGTCTTCGGCCACCCAGGCGCTGATCAACGTGCCGGTGACCTTCACCGCGGTCAGCACCAACGGCGGCCCGTCCGACGCGCAGAACGTCTCGGTGACGATCACCCTGACGCCGGACTTCCGCTACAGCGGCCACACGGCGACGGGCGCCACCTGCACGACCCCGCAGATCGGCAACACCGGCGCGATCGTCTGCACCTGGGCCGGCGCCACCGCTCCGGGCGCCACGCGCACCCTGTCGGTCGTCGCATTCAGCAACGTCGAGGGCAACACCGCGGTGAACGCCAGCACCACGTCCGCGACCACCGACCCGGTCGCGAACAACAACGCGACGGGCGTGTCCGTGGTCGTTGGCTATCCGTTCACCGAGATCCCGACGCTGAGCCAGTTCGGCCTGATGCTGCTGGGCCTGCTGGTGGCGCTGATGGGCTTCGTGGCGGTGCGCCGCCAGGCGTAAGCGACCACCGCCGGACCGCGCCACGGCGCGGTCTGCAGCGGTAGCAGAAACAGAAAGGGCGGCCTTCGGGCCGCCCTTTTTCGTTGCGGCTGGCTCACCGCCTGGCACTGTCAGTGGCAGCCGCCGTTCTGGTTTCCACCGGACCAAATGATTGATCGCAAGCGGGCCGGGCAAGCTCCGCATCCCGGGGCTCGCGGTTCTTGCCCGCGCCTGCCAGGCCCCGGCATCCTTGGCGGAACTGTATCGGGGATGTTACGGGCGGCCAGTTTCACGGCGAGGTGAACTGCGATTCAATGGCGGCGAAACGCAGTACGGAAAAGTGAAACGTGAACAGTCAACTGCCCGGGGGGAGGTTCTACGATTCACGTTTCACGTTTCACGTTTCACGTTTGACCGCCTCACCGCGGCACCGTCAACGCCTCCATGCACGAGCGCGTGTTGTCGGGCTGGTACGGCGGGAGCACCGGATAGAAGCGGATGCGCTGGCAGCCATCGCCGGTGTCGAAGGGCAACCAGCGGATCGCGTCGCTGAACTCCAGGCGCAGATCGGCGCTGGGGAGTTGGCGGAATAGCGCGGTCCACACCTTGAGCGCGCCGCTGGCGCCGGTCAGACGGGTGGGCTGGTTGTCGTCGCGACCGAGCCAGACCACCGCGAGGTGTTCGCCGGTGTAGCCGGCGTACCAGCTGTCGCGCGACTCGTCCGAGGTCCCGGTCTTGCCGGCCGAATCCAGACGGATGCCGCTGCCGCCTGACAGGCTGCTCGCAGTGCCAGACAGGGTGGTCTCGTTCAGCGCCACGGTGACCAGCTTGACCACATCCGCACCCGAAGGATTACCGGCCGGCCGCGGGAAGCGTGTCAGCGCCTTGCCCTGGCCGTCCAGCACCTCGCGCACCGACGAAATCGGCACCACCTGACCGCCGCTCGCCAGGCCCTGGTAGAGCTGGGCGACTTCGAGCGGCGACAGATCAATCGACCCCAGGATCAACGAGGGCTGCGGATCGGCCGGGGCCTGGATGCCGAGGTTGCCGATCAGCTGCGCCAGCGAGCGCACGCCGATATCCAGGCCCACCCGGGCAGTGGCGAGGTTGTAGGAACGCGCCAGTGCGTCCACCAACGGCACCGTGCCATGGCTCTTGCGATCGTAGTTCTTTGGCGCCCATGTCTTGCCGGTGGCCAGCTTCAACGCGATCGGATCGTCGGAAATCAGGCTGGCCAGGCTGTAGCGCGCCGGCTGCGAAAGCGCCAGCAGATAGACGAAGGGCTTCAGCAGCGAGCCCACCGGGCGCCTGGCCTCCAGCGCGCGATTGAAGCCGGCGGCGCGCGGATCGCGCCCACCGACCAGCGCCAGCACCTCGCCGTCGCGCGCACGCGTCAGCACCACGGCACCCTGCACCACCTGTTCCTTGTCGACCGCCGCCAGCGAACTGGTCATCGCCGCTTCCGCCAGCGCCTGCGCACCCGGATCCAGCGTAGTCAGGATCGTCAGCCCCTCGCTCTGCAAACGCGACTGGTCGTAGTCGCGCTGGATCTGCGCGCGCACCAGCTCGACGAAGGCCGGATAGCGCACCCGCGACGGGGGTCGCGGCACCACCGCAAGCGGCGCCTTCAGGGCCGCCTCGAGCTGCGTCGGGTTGAGCAGTCCGGTCTCGGCCATCTGCCCCAGCACCACGCGGCGACGGGTGATCGCGCGCTCCGGGTTGCGCCGCGGATCGTAGTAACTCGGGCCCTTGACCAGGCCGATCAGCAGCGCGATCTCGGCCGCATCCAGCGATTCCAGCGGGCGCCCGAAATAAAACTCGGCGCCGGCGCCGAAGCCGTGCACCGCCAGCGCGCCGTTCTGCCCGATGTAGGCGCGATTGAGATAGGACTCGAGGATCGTGCGCTTGTCGAAACGCACCTCGATCACCAGCGCCAGCCCCATCTCGACGAGCTTGCGGCGCAGCGAGCGATCGTTGCTGAGCAGGGTGTTCTTGACCAGTTGCTGGGTGATCGTCGAACCGCCCTGGACCAAGCTGCGCGCCTTCAGGTTGGCCCACATCGCACGCAGGATGCCGAGCGGGTCGATGCCCGGATGGTCCTTGAAATTGCGGTCCTCGACCGACTGGATGCCGGCCACCAGCAGCGCTGGCATCTGCTCGATGGGCAGCGGCAGGCGCTCGGTGTCGTCGGCCGGCAGGATGGTCGCGATGCGCGCGGGGTCGAGGCGCTTCTGCGTCAGGGCCTTGCGCTCCGGCAGCCGCAGCAGGCGCGACACGCGCGCGTTCTCGATCAGCACCTGGATGCGCTCGGCACGCTCCACGCCATCGCCGAAAGCGAAGCTGCGCGTGTGGATCTCGAAGCGGTTGCCGTCGCGCCGGAAGCTGCCCGGCGAGGCCGCAGTGGGATCGCTGCGGTAGCGCGCCTCGGCAAGTTCGATCTGCAGCAGGTCGGCGCTGATGCGCAGCCCCGGTGCGAGTACCAGCGGGCGCGCGTAGACGCGACTCGCGACCGGCTGGCGGCCGAGGTCGAAGCGCGCGTCGATCAGGCGATTGAGATAGACGATGCTGGGACCGGCAGCGCCGAGCGTGAACCCGAGGCCGAACCAGAACCATCGCCAGAACCAGAGCTGCATGCGGCGGAGCATGCGCGGAGCATGCCGAATCGAAGCTGTCCGCGCGCGGGAGATTGGCGGGCGATGCGACGGGTCGGTTGCCGGTTGCTGATCGATGCCACCGGCATGGGCGCGGTGGCCTCGGCCGACGAGCCAGCCCTGGCGCTCCCATTCCATGCGCTCCTGCACGATAATCCGCGCCCCGCGCCTCGCGCCGAGCACTCCCGGCGCACGAATCCCGATTCGATGTCCGCATCCGCGACCTCCGACCCATCAGCCCCGGCGCTGCTGATCTGCCTGCCCGAGGACGCGCTCGAACCGCAGTTGCAAGCGCTGCTCGATGGCGTCGACGCGCAGTTGCTGCGGCATCCGCCCGCGCCGGACTGGCGCGCCGAGCTGGCGGCGCTGCGCAAGCGCCACCCGCAATCGATGCTGCTGCGCATCCGCCGTGCCGACCTGTGGCTGGCCGACGATGCCCTGGCGCGCCTGCTGAAGGCCGCGACGGCCGCGCGCGGGCCCCTGACCGTGCTCAGCAACGCCGATCCGCAACTGACGCCGGCGGCCCCCGACACCGGGATGGACGACTGGGATCCGGCGGCCATCGATGCCGCCGCGCACGCGCTCGGCGAGCGCCGCTTGTGGCCGCTGAAGGCGGAGTCGCCGCCGCTGCTGGTGCTCGCGCCGCAGGCCACGCCGGGTGCCGACCTGGAAGTCGTCGACCACCTGTACGCGCATGTCCCCGGTGCCGGCTTGCAAGGGCGCCCGACGCCGGCAGACCGACGCGAGCGCTGGCCGGCGCATCCACTCGCGACCTTGCGACGTGCGCTGCATGTGGCCGGAGTGCAGCCGGAGTCGACGTGGACGCGCGCCGGCCGCGACGCGCGTCCGGTGCTGCTGCACGTGCTGCACGGCTGGGGCGGCGGCGCCGAGCGCTGGGTGCGCGACATGGCCCGGACGGACGCCGCGCGCCACCACCTGCTGTTGCGCGCGAACGGCGACCCGCAACGGCAGCAGCATGGCGAGTACCTCGAACTGCTCGACGCCCGCGGCGGGCCGCCACTGCGACGGCTGCTGCTGACCCCGGCGATCGGCGCGATCGCGCTGCAGCACGAGGGTTATGCGCAGGCGCTGGCGGCAATCGTCGCCGACTACGCGGTCGAGCAGTTGTGGGTGTCCTCGCTGATCGGACACTCGCTCGGCGCGCTGCGGCGCGGCCTGCCGGTGCGCTGGATCGCGCACGACCTGTTTCCCTTGTGGCCGGCGCTGCACCGGGATTTCGGCGCCGCCGACGCACGCTTCGACGCCGCTGAACTGGCCAGCGACCTCAAGCAGCCCGGACCCTTCGGCGAGCGCCAGCCCGCGTGGTGGACGAGCGTGCGCGCGCACACCGTCCAGGCGCTCGTCGAGGCGCGTGCCGAACTCATCGCGCCGAGTCGCTGTGCCCTCGCCAATCTCGTTCGCGTCGCGCCGGAACTGGCGGAGCTCCCGCAACACTGCATCGCCCACGGCAGCGCCGGCTGGGGCGCAGCCGAGGCCGAGCTGCGCGCGCAGCCGCTGGACTTCGGCGGACGCCTGCGCCTGCTGGTGCTCGGGCGCATCAATGGCGCCAAGGGCCTCGACCTGCTGCGGCAACTGCTGCCGCGCCTTTCCGAGTACTGCGACCTCTACCTGGTCGGCGCCGGCAAGGCGGCCGAGGCGCTGTTCGGCGTCTCCGGCGTGCACGTCGTGCTCGACTACGAACACACCGAGCTGCCGACCCTGCTCGCGCGCATCCGCCCGCACGCGGCGCTGCTGCCGGCCACGGTCGCCGAGACCTTCTCGTACACGCTGAGCGAGCTGATGCGACTGGCGATTCCGCCGATCGCGACCGGCATCGGCGCCTTCGCCGAGCGCATCGTCGACGGCGAGAACGGACTGCTGCTTGCGCCGGAGGCCGCAGCGGTGCTCGCGCGCGTCGCCGCTCTCGCGCAGGACCGCGCGCCGCTGGCCCGGATCCGCGCAAGGCTGCAGAGCATGCAACATCGCGGGCTCGCGCAGATGCTGGCCGACTACGCGCCGCTGCTGCCGCAGGGCGAGCGCGCGCCGCTGCGCCATCCGCTGCGCCGATGCGACCCGCAGTCGCTGGCGCTGGCCTCGCACGCGGACGCGCTCGCCGACCACGAACTGCGGCTGGCGGCCGCGCAGGCCGCGCTCGCGCGCCAGCAGGCCGAGCTCGAGCATCGCGCCGAATGGGGCTTCGACCTGAACCGCCAGCTCGGCGAACGCACCCGCTGGGCGCAGGAACTGGATCGCGAACTGGAACGCACCCGCCAGTGGCTGAGCGAACGCGAGCAGGTCTACGAGCATTCGATTCAGGCCGCCAACGAACAGCGCGCGGCGCTGGAAACCCGATCGACCTGGCTCCAGGAGGAGCTGCGCCGCACCATGGACGAATCCCGGCAGCGACAGCAGGCGCTGGAAGCGCGCGAGAGCGAACTCGCATCCCAGGCAAACGAACTCGCGGAGCTGCGCGCGCGCGACGCCGACCTGCAGGCACAGCAACTGGCGCTGCTGGCGCAGCAGCGCGAGTTGCAGCAGCAGTTGCAGCAACTGCTCGCCGCCCGCGAGCAGTTGCAGCGCGAATTCGAGAGCCTGGCCGCGCACCGTGCGGAGATGATCGCCAGCACCAGTTGGCGCATCACCATGCCGTTGCGCGCGATCGGCCGCCTGCTGAAGCACCTGCGCGCCTCGCTGCGCTTCCGCGCCTCGCGCCTGGACAGCCTGCTTGGCCGCGTGCGCGGCAGCCTGGCGCGCCGCGGCTTCCGCGGCACGCTGCGCCGCGCCAGGCAGGAACTGCGCGAATCCTCGCAGCCCTTGCCGCCCAGTGTGCAGGTGGAGGCACCGCAGCCGGTCGCGAGCTATCCGCCGCTGGCGATCGCCAGCAGCGAGACTCCGACAGTGTCGGTGATCGTGCCGGTCTACAACCAGTTGCACCACACCTGGAACTGCCTGAAGGCGCTCGCCGACACCGCCGGCACGGTGCCCTTCGAGGTCATCGTCGTCGACGACGGCAGCAGCGACGAGACCGCGAGCGTGGTCCCGCAGGTGGCCGGCGTGCGCTACCAGCGCAACCCGCAGAACCTCGGTTTCATCGGCGCCTGCAATGCCGGTGCGGCTGCGGCGCGCGGCCGCTACCTGTTCTTCCTCAACAACGACACCGCGGTGCAGCCCGGCTGGCTGGAGCCGCTGCTGGCCAGCTACGACGAGTTCGCGGACGTGGGCCTGGTCGGATCCAAGCTGATCTATCCCGACGGCCGCCTGCAGGAAGCCGGCGGGATCGTCTTCAGCGACGGCTCGGGCTGGAACTACGGGCGCTTCGAACACCCGGATGACCCGCGCTACGACTACCCGCGCGAGGCCGACTACTGCTCGGGCGCGGCGATCCTGATCGAGAAGGCGCTGTTCGATCGTTTCGGCGGCTTCGACGACTACTACAAGCCCGCCTACTACGAGGACACCGACCTTTGCTTCAAGGTGCGCGCGGCCGGCCTGCGCGTGATCTACCAGCCGGCCTCGCGGGTGGTCCATTTCGAGGGCGTCACCGGCGGCACCGACACCACGAGCGGTACCAAGCGCTACCAGGTGATCAACCAGCAGAAGTTCCTCGAACGCTGGCGCGAAACGCTGGCGACCCAGCCCGCGCCGACCGACCACGCGGGAATCTGGCGCGCCGCCACGCACCGCGCGCGGGGCCGCATCCTGCTGGTCGACGCGACCACGCCGACGCCGGACCAGGATTCGGGATCGGTGCGCTACATCAACCTCGTGCGCGTGCTGCGCGCGCTCGGCTGGCAGTGCACCTTCTTCGCCGACAACCGCGCCTGCATCCCGCGCTACACCGAGCAGCTTCGCGCGCTCGGCGTCGAAGTGCAGTTCCACCCGTGGCTGGCCGATCCGGTCGCCTTCTTCCGCGAGCGTGGCCACGAGTTCGACGCGATCATGCTCTCGCGCCACTACGTCGCCCGCCACTACGTGGAACTCGCGCGCGAGCATGCGCCGCAGGCGCGCCTGCTGTTCGACACCGTCGACCTGCACTACCTGCGCGAACAACGCGCGGCCGCGGTCGAGGAAAGCGAGGCGCTGGCGAAGCAGGCGGCGGCCACCCGCGAGGCCGAACTCGAACTGGTGCGCCGCTGCGACGTGACCCTGGTGGTGAGCCCGGTCGAGCAGGAACTGCTGGCGCAGGAAGCGCCGGGCCGGCGAGTCGAGGTGCTGTCGAACATCCACGAAGTACACGGCCGCCGCGCCGGCTTCGAGGCGCGCAAGGACCTGTGGTTCGTCGGCGGCTTCCAGCACCACCCGAACATCGACGCGGTGTTGTGGTTCATCGCCGAGATCTGGCCGCGGGTGCGCGCCGAACTGCCCGAGGCGGGCTTCCACGTGGTCGGCAGCAAGATGCCGGCCGGCATCGCCGCGCTCGCCGGCAATGGCGTCCAGGTGCACGGCTACGTCGAGGACCTGCAGCCCTTCCTCGACGGCATCCGCATCGCCGTGGCGCCGCTGCGCTACGGCGCCGGCGTCAAGGGCAAGGTCAATCAGAGCATGGCCTACGGCCAGCCGGTGGTGGCGACACCGATCGCCGTCGAGGGCATGCAGATCGAGCCCGGCCGCGAGGCCCTGGTGGCGAGCACCGCCGTCGACTTCGCGGACGCGATCGTGCGCCTGTACCGCGATCCGGCGCTGTGGCTGCAACTCTCCGATGCCGGACTCGCCAACATCGAGGCACATTTTTCCTTCCAGGCGGCGCGGGCGGCCTTGCAGAAGATCCTGCACGGATCGCCTGGGTTGTGATCGGTTCACGGCCCGACCTGCGGGCCTGCTCCGGCGCTCGCTAGTCGCGCTCCCCGTCGTCCTCCAGTGGTCGCGCGATCGCGTCCAGCGCCTGCATCGTTGCGTACACCAGCGCCTCCAGGCCCTGGCGTTCGGCGGCGGAGATCACGTGAACCGGCCCCTTCCAGCGCAGGCTGGCCTTGAGCTTGCGCGCGCGCACCTGGGCCTCGCCCGGCGGGAGCGCGTCGGATTTGTTCAGTACCAGCCAGCGCGGGCGCTCCATCAATTCCGTGTCGAAGGCCTTCAGCTCGCGCTCGATCGCACGCACCTGCCTGCCCAGCGAAACCGTTTCGTCGTAGGGTGCGAGGTCGACCACGTGCCACAGCAGGCGCGTGCGCTGGAGGTGTTTCAGGAAGTGCGTGCCGAGGCCGGCGCCTGCCGAGGCGCCTTCGATCAGCCCGGGAATGTCGGCGATCACGAAGCTCTTGTCGGTGGATACGCGCACCACGCCGAGGTTCGGGTGCAGGGTGGTGAAGGGGTAGTCGGCGACTTTCGGCGTAGCCGCCGAGACAGCGCGGATCAGGGTGGACTTGCCGGCGTTCGGAAATCCGAGCAGGCCGACGTCGGCGAGCACCTTGAGCTCGAGCGCGAGTTCGCGCTCCTCGCCGGGCGTACCGGGCACCGTGCGTCGCGGCGAGCGGTTGACCGAGCTCTTGAAGTGTACGTTGCCGAGGCCGCCGCGACCGCCTTGCGCGACCAGCAGGCGCTCGTCGTGACGGGTCAGGTCGCCGATCTGCTCGCCGGTGTCGGCGTCGGCGACCAGCGTACCCACCGGCACGCGGATCGTGAGGTCCGCGCCCGAGCGCCCGGTGCACTGGCGACTCATGCCGTTCTGGCCGCGCTCGGCGCGGAACACGCGCTGGTGGCGGAAGTCGACCAGGGTGTTGAGGCCCTCATCGGCGACCAGCCAGATGCTGCCGCCGGCGCCGCCATCGCCGCCATCGGGTCCGCCGAGTGGAATGAACTTCTCCCGCCGGAAACTGGCGCAACCATCGCCACCGTTGCCGGCGTGGACGCGGATTCGGGCTTCGTCTACGAATTTCATGGGCCTGCCTCACTGGCTTCGGGGACGACTCGGGCGGCGACGGGCCTGCTGCCGGACGGTCGCGACCTTCGCGTCGCTTTCGCGCCCGGCAACCCGAATCGGAACAGGGGCGCGATGGTACTCGACCCGCGCACCCTTCCCGCGTCACCCGGCGCAGCGGCCGGTCCGCTCGCGATGGCAGTTCCCGTCGCCGCCGAATCGATTCTTCCCCGCAAGGCATTGCACCAGACTCGCGCGGTTATATTCGAGGGCTTCCACCCGCCAACCGAGGATCCGGCCATGAGCCAAGCGCTGCCCGACTACATCTGGTTCAATGGCTCGATCATTCCCTGGGCCGAGGCTCAGGTGCACGTGATGTCGCACGCGCTGCACTACGGATCCTCGGTATTCGAGGGCATCCGTTCCTACCAGACGCCCAAAGGTCCGGCGATCTTCCGCTACACCGACCACATGAAGCGGCTGTACAACTCAGCCAGCATCTACGATCTCGACACCGAATACGATCTGACCACGCTGCTCGCCGCCGGTCGCGAGCTGATCCGCGCCAACCGCCTGACCGCCGCCTATCTGAGGCCGCTGATCTGGCGCGGTGCCGGCGGCTTTGGCCTCGGCGCCGACAACCCCACCGGTTGCATGATCGCGGCCTGGGTGTGGGGACCGTATCTGGGCGCGCAGGCGGTGACCGACGGCATCGACGCCTGCATCTCCACCTGGCGCAGGGTCGCGCCGGACACCCTGCCGGCAACCGCCAAGGCCGGTGGCAACTACCTGTCCAGCATCCTGGTCTCGCGCGAAGCCAAGCGCCTCGGCTTCCAGGAGGGCATCGCGCTGACGCACGACGGCTACCTCGCCGAGGGCGCCGGCGAGAACATCTTCCTGATCTTCGGCAAGACCATCTACACGCCCCCGATGGGCGCCTCGATTCTGCAGGGCATCACCCGCGACAGCGCGATCACGATCACTCAGGACCTGGGTTATGAGCTCCGCGAGCAGAACCTGCCGCGCGAGATGATCTATCTCGCCGACGAGGTGTTCATGACCGGCACCGCCGCCGAGATCACGCCGATCCGCAGCGTCGACCGCAAGAAGATCGGCACCGGAAAGCCCGGCGCGGTCACGCGTGCGGTGCAACAGCAGTTTTTCGGTCTGTTCGACGGTAGCGTCGAGGATCGCCATGGCTGGCTCGAGTACGTCTGAGCTTCTCGCCGGGGCTCCCGACCCGCGAGGAATGAAACGCCGGCCAAGGATGGTCGGCCCGCGAATCGAGCGCTCGATTGGGCGCTCGGTTGCTTCCTGGCGCACCGCCGGCCCGCTCAGAACCGCCGTCTGATTTTCGCCAGCAACGCATCCGCATCGCGCAGCTCGAGCGCCTCGTCGAGCAGCGCCGCGAAGTCGCGCTCGCGGCCGGCGCTTTCGATGAAGCCGCCGCGGCCATACACCAGATACAGATCCGACTGCGGAGCGAAAGCCCAGCGATAGCGCAGTTGCAGACCGAAGCTGTCGACCACGAAGTCGTCGAGCTCCTCGCCGACCGCATGCAAGTGCCCGCCCGCACCGATGCGCAGCGCGCGCGCCTCGAACGCGCTGAGCGCCAGCCATTGCAGCTTGGCGCGAAACTCGTGGCGCGGTGCCGGAAACCAGTCGAGGTCGAGGTCGACACTGAGCTGTTCGCGCTGGTAGCGGCCGAGGCGGGTACCGGAATCCCAGATCAGCCAATCGCCGCTGTCGGTCCAGCCGAAACTGGAAGCCAGCGTCAGATTCTCGCGCGCGAACCAGCGCACGCCACCCCAGGCCTCGATGGCGGCGCCGCCCAGTCCTTCCTCGCGGTACCCGCCGCCGAACTCGTACTGGACGCTCGCAAAGCGACGCGTGTCGTACTCCAGGTAGACCGCTGCACGGTGCGGCAGGCGCACCAGACCGTTGCCGCGCGAGATCAGGTCGTTGTAGCCGGAGGATTCGATGATCGGGTCCAGCGAGAGCGCGGCGCCGCTGCGATAAGTCCAACGACGGTTGCCGACCAGCACCAGCGGCAGGCGGTCGCCCGAATCGTTGCCGCGGACCTGCAATTCGAGCAGCCAGGAACGGCTGCGCAAGGGCGAGCGCTCGTCCGCCACCACCCGCTCGCGCTGAATCGTCCATTCGAGCTCGTTGAGGCTGGATCGACGCTGGAAGCCCATGTCGTTGAAGTCGAGGCCGGCGTCGAAGTGGGTCAGTTCCAATTCCTGACGCCCACTCGGATCCGGCGTGTAGTCGATGCGCGCCCAGGCGCCGAAACCCCGCCGGTCGCGACCCGGCAGCGCGATGTCGCTGGTGATCGCCTGGGTGCTCAGCGCCCAGCGCTCGTTCGCGCGCCAGGTGGCGTCGAGTGCGTGCACCTGGGCCTCGCGTCCGAGAAAAGGCCGGTCGGCGAGCGTGCCGAGGTAGCCCAGACTCAACGCCCCGCGCGCGCGCAACAAGCGCTGGGCCAGGAAGCGGCTGCCGATATCGTCTGCGTGCTCGGCTTCCTGGGCCGCGAACACGCCGTAGTCGAAACCGGCGAAAGACCCGTTGAGCTTGAGTGCGGCGTCGATTTCCGCGGCGCGCGCCGGATCGTCGTCGCGTGGTCCGCCGATGCGCCGGGTGTAGATCAGCAGGCCGGAATCGGGCGTGCGCAGGTCGAACAGGCCCTGGTTCTCGGTGAAGAAGGGACGCTTGTCGGAGAAGAAAGTCTCGATCGCGTCGAAGTTGACCACCAGTTCGTCGGCTTCGACCTGGCCGAAGTCCGGGTTCAGCGCCGCAGTCAGTTGCAGATCGCCGGATGGTTTCCAGTACAGATCCGCGCCGGCCTTGCCCTCGCGCGCATCGCCGCGGAAGTCGTGGCTGCCGGTGAGGTAGGGGAACACATGCAAGACCGAGGCCTGGTACTGGTCGATCTCCGTGCGGTGAAATTCGGAGACGTAGCGCGGACGCATGAAACTCGCCGCGGGAAAACCGCTGCGCTCGCGGCTGTGGCCGAGCACGCGGTCGAACATGATCGCCACCGTGCGCCGCGGCGCCGCGCTGCCTTTCATCGCCGCGACCGTCCACGGCAGCAGGAGCTCCACGCTCCAGCCATCCGCGGTCTCGGCGACCCGGTGCTGCCAGTCGCCGTCCCAGTCGGTGCTGAACAGGTTCTCGTTGGTGATGGTCGCGTCCTGCACCGATTGCGAGAGCGCCACCGTGAAGTTGTAGGCGGTTTCGCCGTCGGCGTTGAAATCGACGAACACGTTGACGCGGTCGCCCGGCATGTCGGCGTCGCGCGGGGTGCGTTCGCGGATGCGCGGCACGCCGGCCGGCTGGGCGCAGCGGAAAGCGATCGCGATGCCCTCCGGCGTGGACAGCAGCAGTGCCTCGGTGGAGTGGGCGGGTGCGCCGAGCGTGAACGGCTCGACCACGACGAAGTCGCGAAAGACCTGCGCGCGCGTCCACGCGGGTTCGTCGACGACGCCGTCGATCATCAGCACCGGCTCGGCAGCGAGGGCGGTGGTGGAGCACAGTGCCAGCGTCAGGAAGAAACGGGACATGCGGGGAAGCTGTGGTGGCAGGCGCGCGATCCTACGCCGCGATGGCGCCGCGCTCCCGTGCCGGAAGGCGCTGCCTGCGCATCGCGCGCATTCGCCCTCGCGATCGCAGCCGCTGTCGATATGATGGGCGCGAACGCCTTGCAGCCCGATCATGCACACGAACGATCTCTCCCGCTGGGCCCACGAGCACAGCTTCCACGCCGGGAGCAGCACCGCCGAGCGCGGCACCTTCGCGGTGCTGTGGATCACGCTCACCATGATGGTGGTCGAGATCGCCGCCGGTTGGTGGTTGAACTCGATGGCCCTGCTGGCGGACGGGTGGCACATGAGTTCGCACGCGGTCGCGATCGGCTTGTCCGCACTCGCCTACTCGGCCGCCCGCCGTTACGCCAAGGATCCGCGTTTCGCCTTCGGCACCTGGAAGATCGAGATCCTCGGCGGCTTCGCCAGCGCGATCCTGCTGCTCGGCGTGGCCGCGATGATGCTGATCGCCTCGCTGCAACGCCTCGCCGACCCGCAGCCGATCCGCTACGTCGAAGCGATCACCATCGCCATTCTCGGTCTCGCGGTCAACGCCGGCTGTGCGCTGATCCTTGGCCGCGCGCACACGCAGGGCGAGAACCACCGTCGTGGCCACGGCCATGCGCACGGCGAGACCGTCGGAGATGCGCACGACCGCCACGCCCAGGGCACGGCCCAACCCGATCTGAACCTGCGTTCCGCCTACCTGCACGTGCTCACCGACGCCGCCACTTCGGTGCTCGCCATCGCCGCTCTGCTCGGTGGCTGGATGTGGGGCTGGGCCTGGCTGGATCCAGCCATCGGCATCGTCGGCGCGGTGCTGGTGGCCGTGTGGGCGCGCGGGCTGATCGCCGCCACCGCCAAGGTGCTGCTCGACCGCGAGATGGACCACCCGGTGGTCGACGAGATCCGTGCGGCGATCGAGGCCGACCCGCACGCGACCCGCGTCGTCGACCTGCACGTCTGGCGCGTCGGCCGCGAGGCCTACGCCTGCGCGCTGACGCTGGTGACCCACGATCCGGCCCTGACCCCGGACCAAGTGCGTGCCCGCCTCGCCGCGCACGCGGAGATCGTGCACAGCACCATCGAGATCCAGGATTACGACGACCACGATTGCACGATCGCGCGGGAACGCCACGACCCACTGCATCAAAGCCGGGGTTGACATCTCCACGCAAGCCGCTGCACTCTGCGGCCCATGAAATTTCTGCCGCACCGCAACATGGCCGCCGTCGACGCGCTGCTCGCGCTTCGACTCCTTGCGCGCCCCTGCGAGGTGTGCGGCTGCCCAGGGGTCTGACACTCCCCGCGGCGACAGGAAGCAACAAGACCTGAAAGCCCCGCACCTCGGACACGAGGGCGGGGCTTTCGCTTTATGGCATCGGAGAAGCACCATGGCAGTGCACGACCGCAACCGCGTTTTCGTCTTCGACACCAGCCTGCGCGATGGCGAACAGGCACCCGGGTTCTCGATGGACCCGCGCGGCAAGCGCCGGCTCGCGCACGCGCTCGCCGAAATGGGTGTAGACATCATCGAGGCGGGCTTCCCGTCCGCCAGCCCGGACGATTTCGCGGCGGTCGCCGGGATCGCCCGCGAGGTGCGCGGCGCGACCATCGCCGGGCTGGCGCGCGCGACCCGCGGCGACATCGAGGCGGTGGCGCGCGCGATCGAGCGTGCCGAACGGCCGCGCATCCACACTTTCATCTCGACCAGTCCGCTGCACCGGCTGCACAAGCTCAACATGGACAAGGGCCAGGTGCTGGACGCCGCGATCGCCGCGGTCGAGCTGGCCAGGAGCCTGGTCGACGACGTCGAGTTCTCGGCCGAGGACGCGATCCGCACCGAGCCCGAGTTCCTGGTCGAGGTGTTCTCCGCCGCGATCGCGGCCGGCGCGCGCACGCTGAACGTGCCGGACACGGTCGGCTACAGCACGCCGGAGGAAGTGCGTGAGCTGTTCGCCTACCTCAAGCGCACGGTGCGCGGCGCCGACGGCGTGGTCTTCTCCTGCCACTGCCACAACGACCTGGGCCTGGCGGTCGCCAACTCGCTGGCGGCGCTGGAGGGCGGCGCGCGCCAGGTCGAGTGCACCATCAACGGCATCGGCGAGCGCGCCGGCAACGCCGCGATGGAAGAGCTGGTGATGGCACTGCGCACGCGCCAGGAGCGCTTTGGCCTCAGCACCGGCATCGACACGCGCAAGCTCTATCCGACCTCGCGGCTGCTGCAATCGATCACCGGCCAGCAGGTGCAGCGCAACAAGGCGATCGTCGGCGACAACGCCTTCGCGCACGAGGCCGGCATCCACCAGCACGGCATGCTGAAGCACCGCGCGACCTACGAGATCATGCATCCGGAGGACGTCGGCATCGTCAAGTCGGAGCTGGTGCTCGGCAAGCACTCGGGCCGGCACGCACTGAAAGACCGCCTCGCGCGCATGGGCTACACGCTGGAAGACGCCGAGGCCGACAAGGTGTTTGCGGCGTTCAAGACCCTCGCCGACAAGAAGAAGGAGGTCTACGACGCCGACCTCGAGGCGCTGGTGCTCGCGGTCACCGGCGGCAGCACCTCCAGTTACCAACTGAAGAGCCTGTCGATCCAGTCCGCGACCGGCGAGTCGCGCATGCCGACCGCGAGCGTGCGCCTGGCGACGCCCGACGGCGGCGAGATCTGCGAGGCCGCGGTCGGCGACGGCCCGGTCGACGCCCTGTTCCGCGCGCTCGGCCGCGCGGTCGGCGCCGAGATCGTGCTGCGCAGCTTCCACATCCGCTCGATCAGCTTCGGCTCCGACGCCCAGGGCCAGGCCACCGTCGAAGCCGAATGGGACGGCAGCGAACACATCGGCCGCGGCACCAGCACCGACATCCTCGAAGCCAGCGCGCTGGCCTGGCTGGACGTCGCCAACCGCCTGCTCAAGGCGCGCGCACGCGCGGCTGCGGCGGCGGTGGAGGAGGCCGGCGTCTAGACGAAGCCGTGATCGTGGACGCAAAGGGGCGCAAAGGACGCAAAAAGAGCTGATGATTCAAGCAATTGAGGGGTTTTCGCGGAAATCACTTCCCGCCGACGACCCCATCGACCTTGCTTTCCTTTGCGTCCTTTGCGCCCCTTTGCGTCCTTAGCGTCCCCTAATTGAAGACAACATTCAAAGCGAAGGACACGATGCCCCGTACCCTCTTCGACAAACTCTGGGACGCCCACGTGGTGGTCCCCGAGACGGCCGATGCGCCGGCGGTGTTGTACATCGACCTGCACCTGGTGCACGAGGTGACGTCGCCGCAGGCCTTCACGGAACTGCGCCAACGCGGCCTGCCGGTGCGGCGGACGGAGCGCACGCTGGCGACGCTGGATCACTCGACGCCGACGTTACCGGCCGGCGCGAATGGGGAGCTGCCGTACTACACGGCGGAAGCAAAAATGCAGGTCGAGACCTTGCGCCGCAACGCCGCCGAATTCGGCGTGCGCCTGTACGACTTCGGCTCAGGTCACCGCGGCGTCGTGCACGTGATTGGCCCGGAGCTCGGTGCGACCCAGCCGGGCATGACCATCGTCTGCGGCGACAGCCACACCAGCACCCACGGCGCCTTCGGCGCGATCGCCTTCGGCATCGGCACCAGCGAGGTCGGGCATGTGCTCGCCAGCCAGTGCCTGCTGCAACGCAAGCCGAAGACGATGGCGATCGAGGTGGACGGCAGGCTCGGCGCAGGCGTGTCGGCGAAAGATGTGATCCTGCACATCATCAAGAGCATCGGCGTCGAGGGCGGCACAGGCCACGCCATCGAGTACCGCGGCAGTGCGATCCGCGGGCTCGACATGGAGGGCCGCATGACCCTGTGCAACATGTCGATCGAAGCCGGCGCGCGCTGCGGCATGGTCGCGCCCGACGAGATCACCTTCGACTATCTGCGCGGCCGCCCGCTGGCGCCACAGGGCGCGGATTTCGAGGCCGCGGTCGCGCGCTGGCGCGCACTCGCCAGCGACGACGGTGCAAGCTTCGACCGCGTGGTGCGCATCGACGCCGCGGACATCGCGCCGACGGTGACCTGGGGCACGCATCCCGGCATGGGCGCGGCGATCGACGCCTCGGTGCCGGCCGACGACGACGCGCAGACCGTCAAGGCGCGTGCCTACATGGGCTTCGAGGCCGGCGAGGCGCTGGTCGGCCACCCGGTCGACGTGGTCTTCATCGGTTCCTGCACCAACGGCCGATTGTCCGATCTGCGCGTCGCCGCCAGCCTGTTGCGCGGGCGCAAGGTGCACCCGCGCGTGCGCATGCTGGTGGTGCCTGGCTCCGAAGCGGTCAAGCAGGGCGCCGAGGCCGAGGGCCTGCACGAGGTCTTCCGCGCCGCAGGTGCCGAGTGGCGCGAACCCGGCTGCTCGATGTGCATCGCGATGAACGGCGACCTGGTCGCTCCCGGCCAGACCAGCGTGTCGACCAGCAACCGCAATTTCGAAGGCCGCCAGGGCAAGGGCGCGCGCACCGTGCTCGCGAGCCCCGCCACCGCCGCGGCGAGCGCGATCGCGGGAGCGATTGCGGATCCGCGCGCCTTGCGCGCGGATCAGTGAGTGGTGAGTAGTGAGTGGTGAGTGGCAAAGGCCGGCGAGACCGGCTCAACCACGCACTCCGTGCTCGCCCGCTTCTGCCACTCACTACTCACCACTCACTACTCACTTCGCTCCCGAATGAACCCCATCACCCGCATCCAAAGCACCACCCTGGTCCTGCCCCAGGAAAACATCGACACCGACCAGATCATCCCGGCGCGTTTCCTGACGACCACCGAGCGCACCGGCCTGGGGCGGGCGGCGTTCTACGACTGGCGTTACGACGGCGAGGGGCACGAGCGCGCTGACAGCCTGCTCAACGCACCCGAATCGCGCGGCCGCGCGATCCTCGTCGCCGGGCGCAACTTCGGCTGCGGCTCTTCGCGCGAACACGCGCCCTGGGCCTTGCTGGACTACGGATTCCAGGCGGTGATCAGCAGCGAGATCGCCGACATCTTCCGCTCGAACGCGCTGAAGAACGGGCTGGTCGCGATCGTGCTCGCGCCCGACCAGCACGCCGAACTGCTGGCGCGGCCCGGAATCGAGCTTTGCATCGACCTCGAATCGATGAGCATCCGCGATCCCCACGGCTGGCGCGCCGGGTTCACACTGGACGCCTTCGCCAGGCGTTGCCTGATGATGGGCGTCGACCAGCTCGGCTACCTGCTGGCGCAGCGCGCGGCGATCGAGGCGTTCGAGGAGCGCTGAGTGGTGAGTAGTGAGTAAGAGCGGGCACAGACGGACGGTTTCGCGTGTTCCGGTTGTCCACGCCAAGGGCCACCCGCATTCACCCATCGCTGCGTCCGTGCCAGCTCCTACTCACCACTCACTACTCACCACTCACTACTCACTACTAACTACTCACTACTCACCCCCAGCATGCACTCCACCATCACCCTGCTCCCCGGCGACGGCATCGGCCCCGAAGTGGTCGGATGCGCCACCGAAGTGCTCGCGGCGATCGCCCAGCGCTTCGGCCACAGCTTCGATTTCCACGAGGCCCTGATCGGCGGTGCGGCGATCGACGCGACCGGCGATCCGCTGCCGGACGCAACGCTGCGGGCCTGTCGCGAGTCCGACGCGATCCTGCTCGGCGCCGTCGGCGGCCCGAAGTGGTCCGACCCGAACGCTTCGGTACGTCCCGAGCAGGGTCTGCTGAAGCTGCGCCGCGAACTCGGCCTGTACGCCAACCTGCGCCCGGTGACCGTGCATCCGCAGCTCGCCGAGCTCGCACCGGTGAAGTCGGATCGGCTGGTCGGGGTCGATTTGCTGGTGGTGCGCGAGCTGACCGGCGGCATCTATTTCGGCGAAAAGCGCCGCGAGGGCGATGTCGCCGTCGACGTGTGCAGCTACAGCGTCGCCGAGGTCGAGCGCGTGGTCCGCCTCGCGGCGCGCTTGGCCGGTGCGCGCAAGGGCCGGCTGACCCAGGTGGACAAGGCCAACGTGCTGGAAACCTCACGCCTGTGGCGCCAGGTCACCACGCGCGTGGTCGAAACCGAGTTCCCGGAACTGCAGCTCGAACACCAGCTGGTGGACTCGATGGCCATGCACCTGATCGCCAAGCCGGCGGCCTACGACGTGATCGTCACCGAGAACCTGTTCGGCGACATCCTGACCGACGAGGCCGGCCTGCTCGCCGGATCGCTCGGGCTGCTGCCTTCCGCCTCGCTCGGCGATGGCGGTCCCGGCGTCTACGAACCGATCCACGGCAGCGCGCCCGACATCGCCGGCCAGGACAAGGCCAACCCGATCGGCACGATCCTGAGCGCGGCCATGCTGCTGCGCTGGAGCCTGAAGCTGGATGCTGAAGCGCGCGCCATCGAGGCCGCAGTGACCGCGGTGCTCGACGCAGGCCTGCGCACCCCGGACATCGCCGGCGATGGCCCGTCCGTGGGCACGCGGGCGATGACGACGGCGGTGCTGGCGGAAATCTGAGAAGCGGGGGAAAAGAAGCGGGGCAGGGGTCAGGAGACCTGACTCGAGTCACGACAAGTGCCTCGAACGTTGGACGCGCCCATCCGACGCCTCTTCCAGCCGCCCGACTTACTGCACGATGCGGTCCCGAGGCTGGTCCCCCCGCCCCCTGCCCCTTCCCCCGCTACTCCCGCACCCACCCCATGCTCCACATCGGCCCCCACCTGATCTCCCCGCCGCTGGTCCTCGCGCCGATGGCCGGGGTCACCGACAAGCCTTTCCGCCAGTTGTGCAAGCGGCTCGGCGCGGGCCTCGCCGTGTCCGAGATGACCACCTCCGACGCGCGCCTGTGGGACACGCCGAAAAGCCGCTGGCGCATGGACCATGCGGGCGAGCCGGCGCCGATCAGCGTGCAGATCGCGGGCTACGATCCGAAGCAGCTGGCCGAGGCCGCGCGCTTCAACGTCGACCACGGCGCCGACCTCATCGACATCAACATGGGCTGCCCGGCGAAGAAGGTCTGCAAGGTCGACGCCGGCTCCGCGCTGATGCGCGACGAGGCGCTGGTCGGGCGCATCCTCGACGCGGTGGTCGCCGCGGTGCCGGTGCCGGTCACGCTGAAGATCCGTACCGGCTGGTGCCGTGCGGTCAGGAACGCGCTGGCGATCGCGCGCATCGCCGAAAGCGCCGGCATCGCCGCGCTGGCGATCCACGGGCGCACGCGCGAGGACATGTACGCAGGCGAGGCCGAGTACGCGACCATCGCCGAGGTCAAGGCCGCGCTGCGCATCCCGGTGCTCGCCAATGGCGACATCGACTCCCCGCACAAGGCGCAGGCGGTGCTCGCCGCCACCGGCTGCGACGGCCTGCTGGTCGGTCGCGCCGCCCAGGGCCGTCCGTGGATTTTCCGCGAGATCGCGCACTTCCTCGCAACCGGCCGCGAGCTGCCGCCGCCGGGCACGGCCGAGACCGCCGACATCCTGCTCGGCCACCTGCGCGCGCTGTACGCCTTCTACGGCGAGCACCACGGCCTGCGCATCGCGCGCAAGCACCTCGGCTGGTACGCGAAGACGCGCGCGGATGGCCCAGCCTTCCGGCAGGAAGCATTGCGCCACGAGGACGCCACCGCGCAGTACGCCTGCACCGAGCGCTGGTTGCAAGGCGAAACATTCGCGCTGGCGGCCTGATCGAGGCCCATCGCGACGCATGCGTCGCTCCCACGATGGCCTGCGTGGATAATCCGCGCCCTCGACCTCGCAGGACGTCCGGATGGATTCCAACCCGCTGCACGTGATCGTGCTCGCCGCCGGCGAGGGCCGACGCATGCGCTCGGCTTTGCCGAAGGTACTGGTGCCACTCGCCGGACGGCCGATGCTGGACCACGTGCTGGATGCCGCGCGTGCGCTTGAACCGACCGGCATCAGCGTGGTCTGGGGCCACCGCGGCGAGGCACTGCGCGCGGCCTGTGCGAATGCGCAGGATCTCGACTGGGTGCACCAGGCCGAGCAGCGCGGCACCGGCCATGCGGTCGCGCTGGCGCTGCCGGGAATCGCCGACGACACCCGCGTATTGGTGCTGTACGGTGACGTGCCGCTGCTGACCGCAAACACACTGCGCCCACTCGCCGAGGCGCCCGCCGAGCTCGCGGTGCTGACCGCCTACCTCGCCGATCCGCACGGTTACGGACGTGTGCTGACGAACGCCGATGGCCGCGTCGACCGGATCGTCGAGGAGCGCGATGCGAACGCCGAGGAGCGGCGCGTGCACGTGGTCAACACCGGCGTGGTCGCGGCACAGGCCGGCGCGCTGCGCGCGTGGCTGGCGCGGGTGCGGCCTGACAACGCGCAGGGCGAGCTGTACCTGACCGACGTGTTCGCACTCGCAGCCGCCGAGGGTCGCGCCGCGCTGGCGGTGCCCTGCGCCGACCCGCACGAGGCCTTCGGCGCCAACGACGCCTGGCAACTCGCCGAACTGGAGCGTTACTACCAGCGCCGGCTGCTGCGCGAACTTTGCCGCGCCGGCCTGCGCGTGGCGGATCCGGCGCGCGTCGACGTGCGTGGACAGCTCGCGCATGGCCAGGATGTCGAGATCGATGTCGACGTGATCGTCGAGGGCCGTGTCGAGCTCGGCGACGGCGTGCACATCGGCCCGTACACGCGCGTGCGCAACGCGCGCCTCGCGCCCGGCACCGAGGTGCTCGCGCACTGCGACCTCGACGGCGTCGTCACCCACGGCCCTTGCCGCATCGGCCCATACGCGCGCCTGCGACCGGGCACCGAGCTCGAGGCCGATGCGCATGTCGGCAACTTCGTCGAGACCAAGCAGGCGCGCATCGGCCGCGGCTCCAAGGCCAACCACCTGAGCTACGTCGGCGACGCCGTGGTCGGCGCCGGCGTCAACCTCGGCGCCGGCACCATCACCTGCAACTACGACGGCGTGAACAAGCACGTCACCCACATCGAGGACGGCGCCTTCATCGGCTCGAACTCCTCGCTGGTGGCCCCGGTGACCATCGGCGCCGGCGCGACCATCGGCGCGGGCTCGACGATCGCGCGCGACGCACCCGCCGGCGAGCTGACCGTGGCGCGCGCCAAGCAGGGCACCATCAAGGGCTGGAAGCGACCGACGCGCAAGGCCTGATCGGGCGATGGCGCGGCCCATGCGGGAGCGCCGCGACCGGGACCGCGACACCTTGCGTCCAGCCGGCAGCGTCGCTGGCGGCGCTGCTACACGAGGACTTCGGTGCCTTCAAAGGCCAGCGTCGCCTGCTCGCCGTCCACGCACAGCCACGAGGCCGCGCGCGGCCAGTCGCCGAGAACGATGCGCCGGCGACCGCTTCCGAGTTCGTGCACCGCCGGCCGGTGCGTATGCCCGTGGATGATCCAGTCGGCGCCGGTGTCCGCCTGCAGCGCGGACACCGCGCCCGCGTTGACGTCCATGATCTCCGCGGGCGCCATCGCCGTGTGCGCGGCGCTCTGCGCGCGCGCCTGCGCGGCGAAGTCGCGGCGTGCGGCCAGCGGCTGCGCCAGGAACTGCTGCTGCCAGCGCGGATCGCGCAGTTGCCGGCGCACCGCCTGGTACTCGACATCGTCGGTGCACAGCGTGTCGCCGTGCAGCAGCGCGACGCGCCGTCCGGCAAGTTCGATGATCTCGACCTCGGCGAGCAGGCGCGCACCGGCGCGCGCCGCGAAGTCGGCGCCGATCAGGAAATCGCGGTTGCCGTGGGTGATGAAGATGGCGACTCCGGCATCGGCGAGTGCACGCAGCCGCTGCGTCACCGCCAGCGCCAGCGGGGCGTCGTCGTCGTCGCCGACCCAGGCCTCGAAGACATCGCCGAGCAGGTAGAGCGCCGCCGCACGGTCGGCGGCGACGCGTCCACAGAATTCGCTGAAGCGGTCGAAGACGGCGTCCTCGACCGCGGTCAGGTGCAGGTCGGACGCGAACCAGATCGCGCCCACGGGTTCAGCTCACTGCGCGGCCGGCGCGGCGATCTCGGCCGCGGCTTCCTCGAGCGTGGCTTTCTCGATCACCACATAGGGGCGCGGCAGGTTCTGGAACTCCGGTGAGAACTGGCTGGTCGGCATCGTTTTGATCTTGTCGACGACGTCGGTGCCCGCCACCACCTTGCCGAACACCGCATAGCCCCAGGTGCGGCCGTCGGCGGTGCTGGTGTGGTCGAGCGCCTTGTTGTCGGCGACGTTGATGAAGAACTGGCTGGTCGCCGAGTGCGGATCGCCGGTGCGCGCCATCGCCACCGTGTAGCGCAGGTTCGACAAGCCGTTGGTGGCCTCGTTCTGGATCGGTGCGCGCAATCCGCCCTTGCCGACGAGCTCGGTGGTGTAGCCGCCGCCCTGGATCATGAAATTGTCGATCACGCGGTGGAAGATGGTGCCGTCGTACTGACCGGCCTTCACATAGGCCACGAAGTTCTCGACCGACTTCGGTGCCTTGGCGGCGTCGAGCTCGATCACGATGTCGCCTTGGTTGGTCTTCAACGTGACCTTCGGGTTGGACTGTGCGAAGGCAGTGGCGGACAAGGTCAGCAGCAAGGTGGCGGCGGCAAAACGGACCACGGGGCGATCTCCATCCAGGGAAGGGTGCCAGTGATATCAGATATGAGCTGAACGCGGCGGGGAATTTCCCAGGCGGGGCGGACTGCCGACCTGGCGGCCGCTGTGTTGCTTGCGCCACAGGCGGTCGGCATCGAGGCGCTGGCGGCGCACCCGCGCAAGAGTGCGCAGGGCCTGCACGGCGGACGCACCGGTCGCGTACCCGAATTCGCAGGCTGCACGACCGCGCCCGGCGACTGGACCCACGCCGACGCGGACACCGTGCCGGTGTCGCCCAAGCGCCTGCATGCGGAATGGGCGTGTGAAAAGTGAATCGTGAAAGCAGGCTGGTCTGTCTGTCACCATTTCCTTGTCGCTTTCAGCTCTGCCGTCCCACACGCCACCGGAGAAGCTGCCATGCCCAAGGCCTTGCATCTGATCGCCCGTCCCGAAGGCGAGCCCAAGGACTCCGATTTCGAACTGCGCCCGGTCGAGTCGCGCGCGCTCAACGACGGCGAGGCACGCGTCGCGGTGCGCTACGTGTCGGTCGATCCGGCGATGCGCATCTGGATGACCGAGCAGAAGTCTTACTGGCCGCCCGTGAAACTGGGCGAGGTGATGCGCGCCGGCGGCGTCGGCGAGGTGATCGAATCGCGCAATCCACGTCTACCGGTCGGAACCTGGGTGGGTGGCATGACCGGCGTGGCCGAGGAACTCATCACCGACGGCCGTGGCCTGCGTCCCTTCGACGCCAGGACGCTGCCGGATCCGACCTGGGCGCTGCATGTGTTCGGCGCGACCGGTTTCACCGCGTACTTCGGACTCAAGGAGATCGGCCAGGCGAAGGCCGGCGAGACCGTCGTGGTGTCCGCCGCCGCGGGCGCGGTCGGATCCACCGTCGTCCAGCTCGCGAAGGCCTGGGGCTGCCGCGTGGTCGGCATCGCCGGCGGGCCCGAGAAGTGCGCCTACGTGAAGGACGAACTCGGCGCCGACGCGGTCGTCGACTACAAGCGCGAGCAGATCGGCAAGGCCCTTCACGAGACCTGCCCGGAGGGCATCGACGTGTATTTCGACAACGTCGGCGGCGAGATCCTGGATGCCGTGCTGAAGCGCCTGAAGCTGCGCGCGCGCATCGTGGTCTGTGGCGGCATCTCGCAGTACAACGGCAGCGGTACACCCTTCGGCCCGAGCAACTACCTCGCGCTGATCTCGGCGCGCGCACGCATGGAGGGCTTCGTCGTCATCGACTACCTGCACCGCGGCGAGGAGGCGATCACGGCGATGGCGCCGCTGGTGGCTACGGGCAAACTCAAGGGCAAGATCGACGCGATGGAGGGCATCGACAACTTCGCCGCCTGCCTGCGTCGCCTGCTGTCCGGCCGCAACTTCGGCAAGCAAGTGCTGCGGATGTAGGTCCGGTTGCCGCACGCAAAAGGAGCAGATTCAGGCAGAGGACCGCTTGGGCCGCCGTTTTCCTTTGCGTCCTTTCTTCCCCCCTTTGCGTACTTTGCGTCCGACGCTCTTCCGCTCCTGTCGGAACAAGGAGAGGCGACGCTCGTTTGCGGCCTCACGCATGGGTCCGTAGCATGCGCGGCCCCTTCGCCCCTCGATCCGAGAGCGTGCCATGAGCGCCGAAACCTCCTTCCGCACCCACCTGTGCGGCCGCGTCGACGAGACGCAGGCCGGCAATACCGTGGTCCTGTGCGGTTGGGCGAATACCCGGCGCGACCACGGCGGGGTGATCTTCATCGATCTGCGCGACCACAGCGGCATCGTCCAGGTGGTGATCGAGCCGGACAACGCCGCGGCCTTCGCCGCCGCCGACCGCGTGCGCTACGAGTACTGCCTGCGCATCGAGGGCACGGTGCGCGCGCGCCCGGCCACGCAGGTCAACGAGCGGCTTGCGACCGGGCGCATCGAGGTGGTGGCGGCGACCGTCGAGGTGCTGAATGCGTCGGCGCCGCTGCCCTTCATGCTCGACGAGACGCCGAACGAGGAGGCGCGTCTGCGCTGGCGCTACCTCGACATCCGCCGCACGCCGATGCAGAAGCAGTTGCGGCTGCGCACGCGGCTGGTGCAGGAGATCCGCCGCTACCTCGACGCGCAGGACTTCCAGGACATCGAGACCCCGATCCTGACCAAGGCCACGCCCGAAGGTGCGCGCGACTACCTGGTGCCGAGCCGCGTCAATCCGGGCCAGTTCTACGCGCTGCCGCAGAGCCCGCAGCTCTTCAAGCAGATCCTGATGATGGCCGGCATGGACCGCTACTACCAGATCGCACGCTGCTTCCGCGACGAGGACCTGCGCGCCGACCGCCAGCCCGAGTTCACCCAGCTCGACATCGAGATGGCCTTCATCCGCGAGCAGGACATCCAGGAGCGCGTCGAGGACCTCGTGCGCCACGTGTTCCGCGCGGTGATCGGCGTCGAACTCGCCAATCCCTTCCCGCGCATGGCGTATGCCGAGGCGATGCGCCGCTACGGCTCGGACAAGCCGGACCTGCGCAACCCGCTGGAGCTGGTCGACGTCGCCGAATTCGTCAAGCAGAGCGGCTTCAAGGTCTTCGCTGGCCCGGCCAACGACCCCGGCGGCCGGGTCGCCGCGCTGCGCGTCCCCAACGGCGCCACGTTGACGCGCAAGCAGATCGACGACTACGGCCCCTACGTGGCCCGCTACGGCGCCAAGGGCCTCGCCTGGATCCGTGTCGACGACCTCGCCAAGGGCCGCGAGGGCCTGACCAGCCCGATCGTCAAGTTCCTGGACGACGCCGCGCTCGACGGCATCCTGCGCACGAGCGCCGCGCAGACTGGCGATGTGATCTTCTTCGGCGCCGGTCCGTACAAGACGGTGTCCGATTTCATGGGCGCGCTGCGCCTCGCCGTCGGCCGCGACCTGAAGCTGGTCGAGGATGCCTGGCGGCCGCTGTGGGTCACCGACTTCCCGATGTTCGAGTTCGACCACGGCGAGAACCGCTGGGTCTCGCTGCACCACCCGTTCACGGCGCCGACCATCGAGGACGTCGCGGAACTGATGGCGAACCCCGGCGATGCGCTGTCGCGCGGCTACGACTGCGTGCTGAACGGCGTCGAGATGGGCGGCGGCTCGATCCGCATCCACCGTCCGGAACTGCAGTCGGCGGTGTTCCGCCTGCTCGGCATCGAGGAGGAGGAGGCGCATGCCAAGTTCGGCTTCCTGCTGGAAGCGCTGCGCTACGGCTGCCCGCCGCACGGCGGCATCGCCTTCGGCATCGACCGCATGGCCACGCTGATGTGCGGCGTCGATTCGATCCGCGAAGTGATCGCCTTCCCGAAGACCGCGAGCGCGCAGTGCCCGCTGACCGACGCACCGAGCGGGGTGCCGGAGCGCCAGTTGCAGGAGCTGTCGGTACGGGTGGTGCGCAAGGAAGCGGCGAAGGGCTGAGCGCCGGCGCGGCAGTGAACGGCAGGGCTGCCCTGCCGGCCGGGAAGAAACCGGCAACTGGCCCCGATTCAGCGCCTGATCGTTGACGCAAAGGGGCGCGAAGGACGCAAACAAAGGCAAGGGAGGGAGGACGATTCTGCTTCCGCTCTCCTTTGCGTCCTTTCTTTTCCTCTTTGCGTACTTTGCGTCCAACGCTGTTCAGGCCAACCGGAGCAACCACGTTTCATCCTGCTCCGGTCGGGCCGCTGAGCTGCTCACATCGTCTGCAGCGCCGCCGCCACCTCGCCGCGCAGCTCCGCTTCGCGGTACTCGCCGAGCTTGCGCGCGCGCACGCGCCCTCGGGCATCGACGATCACCGTGAAGGGCAGCGCGTCGCGGTCGTTGCCGTAGGCGCGCATCAGCGCGAAGTCGGTCATCGACGCCAGCAGCACGGGGTAATCGATACCCATCTCGCCGACGTAGTCACGCACCGCCGCGGCCTCGTCGAGGGCGATCCCGAGCACCTCCACGCGATCGGCGCCGAACTCCTGACGCAACTGCTGCAGCACCGGAATCTCGCGCCGGCAGGGCGCGCACCAGGGCGCCCAGAAATTGATCACCTGCACGCGGCCGTCGAAGGCGGAACGGCGTGCGCTGGTGCCGTCCAGGGTCGGCAGCTCGAACTCGACCGCCGGCGCGCCGATCGCGAGTGCGTCCGGCGGTGGATTCAGGCCGAACCACGCGTGCGAGGCGTACAGGCCACCGGCGCCGGCGGCGAGCGCGGCGACGACGATCGCGACTTGCGCGCGCCAGCTCATGGCTGCGCGGCCCACGCGAGCGCTTCCTCGACGGTGCCGGCGGTCAGCAAGGCCGGCAGCACGCGCGGGGCGCCGCCGTTCTTCGGGTAGACCACGTACAGCGGCACGCCGACCGCGCCGTGCTGCTTGAGGAAGGCGCTGATCGCCGGATCCTCGTTGGTCCAGTCGCCCTTCAGATAGGCCGCATCAGCGGCTTCCAGCGCCGTGCGGAAGGCCGCTTGCGAGAGGACCGCGCGTTCGTTGACCTTGCAGGTCACGCACCAGTCGGCGGTCATGTTGACGAAGGCCGGGCGGCCGCTCGCCAGCACCTCGTTGAGACGCGCCTCGCTCCAGACCTCGCCGACATCGGCGATCGCCGCGAGGCTCTTCGCCGGGGCATCCAGGCCGGCGACGAAGCGCAGCGGCCAGGCCGCGAGCAGCAGCAGCGGCAGCGCCAGCGCCCAGCGCCGCAGGCGCGTGTCCGGACGGTGGCGCTCGAACCACCACAGCGCCATCGCCAGTGCAACGCCGCCGGCGAGCACCGCGGCGGCACCGTCGATGCCGACCTGGTGGCCGAGCACCCACAGCAGCCAGATGCCGGTCAGGTACATCGGGTAGGCGAGCGCCTGCTTGAGCGTTTCCATCCACGCGCCGGGGCGCGGCAGCAGCCGCACCAGCGCCGGCACGAAGCCGATCACCAGGAAGGGCAATGCGAGGCCGAGGCCGAGCGCGAGGAAGATCGCGAACGCGGCCGGTGCCGGCTGCGCGACCGCGTAGGCGAGCGCGCCGCCCATGAAAGGCGCGGTGCAGGGGCTGGCGACCACGCAGGCGAGCACGCCGGTGAAGAAGGCGCCCTTGGAACCCTCGTCCTCGGTCAGCGACTGCCCGAGTCCGCCCCAGGAGGCGCCGAAGGCGATCACACCGGACATCGACAGCCCGATCGCCAGCATCACGTACACCAGCAGCCCGACGAAGGCCGGCTGCTGCAACTGGAAGCCCCAGCCGAGCGCCGAACCGCCGCTGCGCAGCGCGAGCAAGGCGAGCCCGATGGCGGCGAAGGAGCCCAGCACGCCAAGCGTGTACCAGAGCGCGTGGCGGCGCGCGTACGCGGCGTCGTGACCGCTCTCGGCGAGCGCCAGCGCCTTCAGCGACAGGATCGGCAGCACGCAGGGCATCAGGTTCAGGATCAGTCCGCCGAGCAGCGCCAGGCCGAGCGCGGCGAAGAGGCCGAGCGGCGCCGACGCAGCGGCACCCGCGTCGCCCGCGCCGCCGTCCATTCCAGCGTTCCCTGTCGCCTTCATGCCCTCGTCATCGGCACCTTGGCCCGCCGGCAAGTCCACCTGCAGCGTGCGTCGCATCACCGGATAGCAGATGTCGTTGGTCTTGCAGCCCTGGTACTCGGCGTCGATCGCGATCGACTGCGCGGCGGTCGACTCGCGCGCCACCGGCACCGGCAGCTCGAAGGATTCGAAATAGACCTGGACGTCGCCGAAGTGCGCATCGGTGTGCGCCTGCGCCGGCGGCCAGCGCGGCGTCAGCAGGCGCACGCCGGACGCGGCGGTGCGCAATTTCGTCTTGTCGCGGTAGAGGTAGTAGCCGGGCGCGATCGTGAAGCGCGCGAGCACACTGTCCGCGCCGGTGGCAATCGCCTCGAAGCGGAAGGCCTCGTCCTCGGGCAGCGCGCCCTGGGCGCCGCCGCTGGAGAGTCCGCCGGCCGGCAGGCCCAGGCTCAGCGTGCCTGGTTGCGAGACGCCGGGGCCGAACGCGCCGGTGGCGGTCACCGGCGCCGCGCCGCCCTCGGGCAGCGCCACCGAGATCCGCGTCTTCTGCGGCGGATAACAGATGCCGATGTCGGCGCAGCCCTGGTAGCGCACCTCGAGTTCGATCGCCCCCGCGCTCGCCGGCAGCTCCGGCAGCGCCTGCGTCAGCAGCAGCGAGCCGCGGTAGGTCTCGACCGCGCCGAAGAACTCGTCGACCTTCTTCTCGCCGTCCGGAATCGAGAACGGAACCAGTTTCGGCTCGCCGCCGACCGCGGCGACGCCGAAGCGGTGGCGGTACATGTAGTAGCCCGGCGCGATCGCGAAGCGCAGCTCCACCGCGGCGCGCGTGGGCGCTGCCGCCGTGAGCGCGAAGGCCTGTTCGACCGGCAGCAGATCCGACTCATCCACCGCACGGCCTGGCAGCGACCACACCAGCAACAGGGCGAACAGGAATCCGGTCAGGCGGGCGGTCATGATCGATACGGGCGCGGCGGGACCGGATGAGGACCGCGAAATGGCGCAAAAAGTTTCAGGCGGGGCCGGTTTGTGGCGCACGCGGCACCTGCAACGCCGTGGCCACGAGGCTTTCGTGCATCCAATCGAGGTAGCTCGCCAGTCCGGCCACCAGCGGGGTGGCAACGATTTCCGGACACTCGTAGGGATGCAGTTCACGCAGGCGGCGTTCCAGATCGGGGTAGCGCGCCTCGCTGGTCTTGATCGCGAGCAAAGCCTCCTGCGCCTGTTCGACGGCGCCCTGCCAGCGATAGGTCGAGACCACCGGGGAGATGCGGTTGACGCAGGCGGCGAGGCGCTCGTCGACCAGCGTGCGCGCAAGCGTGTCGGCGACCTCTGGCGGGCAGGTGCACCAGACCATGCGCAGCCCGGTGCTCACAGCCGGTAGACCACTTCCGGGTGAGCCCTGACCACCGCGTACAGCGCTTCCAGCTCCTCGCGGCTGCTCACATGGACTTCGATGCGCACCGACTGGTAGCGCCCGGCACGACTCAGGCGATGCTCCACCGGCGCATCCGTGCGGCGTGCTCCGGCAGCCAGCAGCGCCGCCAGCAGCGAATCGCGGAAGTCCGCGTGCGCGGGCCCCATCGCGATCAATACGTGCGCGGCCGGGAACTGCAGGCCCGGCGCGGCGCTGGGGTCGATCCCCTCGACGCGGTTCATTCCTCGTCCTCGAACCACAGCCAGAAGCCATCGACCATGCGCCGCCACAGGCCGCCCTCGGGCGCGGCGGCGATCGCCACCAGCGGACGGTCGACCAGCGGCTTGCCATCGAGGCTGACACTGACCTTGCCGACCTGCTGTCCCGCCGCGACCGGCGCGACCAGCAGCGAGGGCAGGTCCATGCGCGCCTGCAACTGCTCGTACTTGCCGCGCGGGATCACCACCAGCACGTCCTCGGCCACGCCGAGCTGCACGCTTTCCACCTCGCCCTTCCACAGCTTGGGCTCGGCCAGCGTCTGTCCCTGCGCATACAGCTTGTGCGCCTCGAAGAAGCGGAAGCCGTAGTTCAGCAAGGACTGGCTCTGCTGCGCGCGCGCCTCTTCGCTCTGGCTGCCCATGACCACCGCGATCAGGCGCATGCCGCTGCGCTCGGCGGAGCTCGCCAGACAGTAGCCGGCCGATTCGGTATGCCCGGTCTTGATGCCATCGACGCTTTGGTCGCGGCGCAGCAGCGCGTTGCGGTTGTACTGGCGGATGCCGTTGAAGGTGTACTCGGGCGTGGCGTACCAGTCGTAGTACTCGGGGAACTCCGCAATCATCGTGCGCGACAGCGTGGCGATGTCGCGCGCGGTCGAGTAGTGCTCTGGGTCGGGCAGGCCGGGCGCGTTCGTGAAATGGGTATTGGCCATGCCGATGCGCTGCGCCCAGGCATTCATCTGCTGCACGAAGGCGTCCTCACTGCCGGCGACGTGCTCGGCGAGCGCGATCGTGGCGTCGTTGCCGGACTGCACGATCATGCCGAGCAGCAGGTCCTTGGCGCTCACCTCGCTGTTCGCGTTGACGAACATGCGCGAGCCACCGAGGCCGCGCTTCCAGGCGTTCTCGGATACCCGCACCGCGTCCTCGAGCTTGAGGCGGCCGTCGCGCAACTCGTGGAACAGTACGTAGGCCGCCATCACCTTGGTGATGCTGGCCGGTTCGACGCGCTCGTCGGCCTGTTGGGCGACGAGCGCCTGGCCGGTGGTGAATTCCATCAGCACCGCCGACTTGACCGGCAGCGAAGGCGGGTCCGGCACCGCCACCGGCGGCGCCTTCGGCGTCGGCAGCGTCGGTTGCGGCAGAGTCGGTGCCTGCGCGGCAAGTACGCCGCAGAAGCACAGCAGGAGCAGGGAGCACAGTCGGGTCATCGATCTACGCAGGCAGCGCGGCACGGGGAGAGCCGGCGGGTGGGAGGAAATGGTCGGCGACGCTAGCGGATCGCGATCCGACTTGCGTTAACGGAAGTGCAGCGCGCCAGGCCGGGCGAAATATCCGATCCGGCGCGGGCGTTGCCGAGCGCCCTTCGCGCGACGGCGGGCGGCGGCCGGAGAACCGCGTCCGCGGGCAGGCGGGTCGGCCGCGGCAGAACACCCTCACCCTGAAGCCCCGCTGGCCACGGCTTGATCCTGGCCATAGAGCCTGCAACCTAGCAGCGCTATCTTTGCGCACCTCCTCGCACACCGTGACGATGCCGTGATGAGCGCAAGCAACCGCATCGCCAGCCCCGCGCTGGCGCAGGTCCAGGAAGCGCTGAAATCCCTGGTTTCCGGCCCCAAGCTCAAGGAGGCCTGTGCCTTCGCGGCGCGCCTGTTCGAGCATCTGCCGGAGGAGGAGTACGGCGAGCGGCCGGCGCCGGCGTGGGGAGCGCTGACGCTGGATCTGCTGCGCTTCTTCCGCGAGCGCGGCGCGCATGCGGCGAAGGTACGCGCCTACAACCCTGTCCAGGAGGACGACGGCTGGGAGAGCACCCACACGGTGATCCAGATCGTCAACGACGACATGCCCTTCCTGGTCGACACCGTGAGCATGGCGATCGCCCAGGACCATGTGTTGACGCACCTGATCCTGCACCCGGTAATGAAGGTCCAGCGCGACCCGGCCGGCCACATCCTCGCCTTCGGCGACGAAGGCCAGCACGCGGAATCGCTGATCCATCTCGAAGTCGACCGCCAGACCGAGCCCGGCCGGCTCCAGGCGCTGACCGAGCGCATCGAGCAGGTGCTCGCCGACGTGCGTTCCTGCGTGCGCGACTTCGATGCCATGCACCACCGTGCGCTCGGCCTCGCCGAGGGCCTGGCCGCGCGCGAACTGCTGCACGATCCCGAGCATGTCGCCGAGTGCGCGGACTTCCTGCGCTGGATCGCCGACAACCACTTCACCTTCCTCGGCTACCGCGCCTACGAGACCGCCCAGGTGGACGGTGTGAACGTGCTGCGCGCCGTGCCGGGCAGCGGCCTTGGCCTGCTGCGCGGCGACGAATCGCAACTGCCGGTGCGCCCGCTGGCCACGCTGGCCGCACGCGAACTGTCGGAGGAGGGCGGCCTTCCTGATCTGCTGATCCTGTCCAAGACCAATGCGCGCTCTACCGTGCACCATCCGGGCTACATGGATTACATCGGCGTGCTGCGCTTCGATGCGAACGGCCGTCCGGTCGGCGAAGACCGCTTCCTCGGTCTGTACACCTCGACCGCCTACACCACGCGACCGAAGGACATCCCGCTGATCCGCACCAAGGTCGACGCGGTGTTTGCGCAGAGCAAGCTGCATCGCAGCGGCCACGGCGCCAAGCGTCTGCAACACATCCTGGAAACGCTGCCGCGCGACGAACTGTTCCAGGCATCGGTCGGAGAGCTCTATGCAACCGCGCTCGGCATCCTCAACCTGCAGGAGCGCCAGCGCACACGCCTGTTCGTGCGCCGCGACCGTTACGGCCGCTATTTTTCCGCCTTGGTGTACATCCCGCGTGACCGCTTCACCTCCGAAATCCGCGAACGCATCGAGCAGACCCTGCGGCGCGCTTTCGCCGGCGAACGCTTCGATTCCACGGTACAGGTCTCCGAATCGGTGCTCGCGCGCCTGCATGTGGTGGTCCGTCCGAAGGCCGGCGAAAAGCCGGTCTACGAGGTGCGCGAGATCGAACAGCGCCTCGCCCAGATCGTGCGCAACTGGCAGGACGAGCTGCGCGACATCCTGATCCAGAAACACGGCGAGGAGCGCGGCACCAAACTGTCCAGTCGTTTCGGCAAGGCCCTGCCGGCCGGCTACATCGAAGCGGTGACGCCCTGGGTGGCCGCCGCCGACGTCGAGGCCGCTGCGCAGTTGAAGGACAGCCACGACGTACGCCTGCAACTGTACCGCCCGCGCAAGAAGAGCGATGGCGCGCTGCGCTTCAAGGTGTTCCGGATGGGCACGCCGATCGCGCTCTCGGATGCGCTGCCGATGCTCGAGAACATGGGCCTGCGGGTGCATTCCGAGCACCCCTACGAGATGGAAGTGCCCGGCTTCAACATCCACATCCAGGACTTTGAAGTCGAACCGCTGGTGCCGCTGAGCGAGAATCTGGACGTGGCGCGCGAGCGCTTCCAGCAGGGTTTCGAGCAGATCTGGCGCGGGCGCGTCGAAAACGACGGCTTCAACCGCCTGGTGCTCGCGGCCGAGCTCGACGTGCGCGACGTGGTGATGCTGCGCGGCTACTGCAAGTACTTGCAGCAGGTCGGCGTGACCTATTCGCAGGCCTACATGGAACGCGTGCTGGCGATGCACCCGATCACCACGCGCATGCTGGTCGAACTGTTCCACGCGCGCTTCGACCCCGCGCGCGAGCAGAAGGCGCACGCAGACGCTTCGCGGCGACGCATGGAGCGCGACTTCGGCGCGCTTGCCAACGACGAGCTGCGCACGCGCCTGCCGAACCTGGTCGCGACCGTGCTCGACATGTACGTCAAACCGCGCGGCGAACAGATCGCGCTGCTGGAACAGGCCCTGGCGGATCTGCTGGAGGTGGTGTCCAGTCTGGACGAGGACCGCATCCTGCGCGCCTACAAGGACGTGATCCGCGCCACCTTGCGCAGCAACCACTACCAGCGCATCGACGGCAGGCCGAAGGACTACCTGTCCTTCAAGTTCGATTCCTCGAAGGTGCCAGGCATCCCCAAGCCGGTACCCTACCGCGAGATCTTCGTGTATTCGCCGCGGGTGGAAGGCGTGCACCTGCGCATGGGCACGGTGGCGCGCGGCGGCCTGCGCTGGTCGGACCGGCGCGAGGACTTCCGCACCGAAGTGCTCGGCCTGATGAAGGCGCAGCAGGTCAAGAACACGGTGATCGTGCCGGTTGGCGCCAAGGGCGGATTCACCGTCAAGCAGCCGCCAGTCGGCGGCGACCGCGACGCGGTGCTCGCCGAGGGCGTGGCCTGCTACCGCACCTTCATCCGCGGCCTGCTCGACATCACCGACAACATCGTCGACGGCGCGGTGCAGCCGCCCGAGAGCGTGGTCCGCCACGATCCGGACGATCCCTACCTCGTGGTCGCCGCCGACAAGGGCACCGCGACCTTCTCGGACATCGCCAACGCGCTCAGTCAGGAGTACGGCTTCTGGCTGGACGACGCCTTCGCATCGGGTGGTTCGAAGGGGTATGACCACAAGAAGATGGGCATCACCGCCAAGGGCGGCTGGGAAAGCGTCAAGCGCCATTTCCGCGCGATCGGCAAGGACTGCCAGCGTGAGGACTTCAGCTGCGTCGGCATCGGCGACATGTCCGGCGACGTGTTCGGCAATGGCATGCTGCTGTCACGACACATTCGCCTGTTCGCCGCCTTCGATCACCGCCACATCTTCTTCGACCCGACCCCCGATTCCGCGCGCAGCTTCCTCGAGCGCGAGCGCCTGTTCGCGCTGCCGCGCTCCTCCTGGGCCGACTACGACGCGAGCCTGATCAGCGAGGGCGGTGGCGTGTACCCGCGCAGCGCCAAGTTCATCCCGATCACGCCGCAAGTGCGGGAAGCGCTGGGCATCGACGAGGACGTCAACCAACTCACCCCGGCCGAAGCGATGCGCGCGATCCTGAGGGCGCCAGTCGAACTGCTGTGGAACGGCGGCATCGGCGTCTACGTGAAATCCACCGGCGAGAGTCACGACGAGTGCGGCGATCGCGCGAACAACCCGCTGCGCGTCAACGGCCGCGAGCTGCGCTGTCGCATCGTCGGCGAGGGCGGCAACCTCGGCCTGACCCAGCGCGGGCGCATCGAGTACGCCCAGGCCGGCGGCCTGCTCAACACCGACTTCATCGACAACTCGGCGGGCGTCGACACCTCCGACCACGAGGTCAACATCAAGATCCTGCTGAACGCGGCGATCGAGCAGGGACAACTGACGCTCGAGCAACGCGACCGGTTGCTGGTGGAGATGACCGACGAAGTCGAACGCCTGGTGCTGTTCGACAACTTCCGCCAGAACCTTGCGATCAGCCTGATGCAGGCGCTGTCGATCCCGCGTCTCGGCTCCAAGCAGCATTTCGTACGCACCCTGGAGCAACAGGGTCTGCTCGACCGCGCGCTCGAATACCTGCCGACCGACGGCGAGTTCGAGGAACGCAAGGTCAAGGGCCAGGGCCTGTCGCGGCCGGAGCTGGCAATTCTGCTGTCCTATTCGAAGATCGTGCTCTACAAGCAATTGCTCGACTCCGACGTCCCGGAGGACGCCTACCTGTCGAAGGAGCTGCAGATCTACTTCCCGACGCCGCTGCGCGAGCGCTTCGCCGGCACCATGGAGAAGCACCGCCTGCGGCGCGAGATCATCGCCACGCAGGTGACCAACTCGATCGTCAACCGCATGGGCGCCACCTTCGTCCTGCGCATGGCGGAGGACACCGGAAAGAGCGCGGCGGAAATCGCCAAGGCCTTCACGATCGCGCGCGAGGTGGTGCACGCGCGCGAATGGTGGGCGGAGATGGACAGTTGCGGCGGCGTGCCGGAGGCGGTCTACCTCGAAGTCACGCTCGGCATCTGGAATCTGCTGCGCAACCTCACCCGCTGGCTGCTGCAACTGCCTACCCAGAAACTCGAAATCGCCGCTTGCGTGGAGCGCTTCGCGAATGGATTCGAGCAACTCGTGAGCGCGCTCGATGAGGTACTGCCGGAGAGTTACAAGCAACGCTACCGCGACAAGGAAGTCGAACTGACGCAGGCGGGCTATCCGCATACGATGGCGCGCCGCATCAGTGCGCTCGGTGCGCTCAACGCCGCCTTCGACGTGATCGATCTGGCGCACGAGCGTGAAGTTGCCGTGGCCGAGGCGGCGCGCGTCTACTTCGACATCGGCGAGGCGCTGCACTTGAAATGGTTCGCGGATGCGATCGAATCCCTGCCGGTGCAGGGCCGCTGGCACGCCAACGCGCGCGGTGTACTGCGCGACGAGTTGTTCGGCCAGCGTCGCGCGCTCGCCGCGCAACTGCTGCGGCAGCCGGCGCCGCTCGAACGCAGTCGCGTCCAGGAGTGGCTGGCGACCGCGGACGGCAACCTCGGACATACCCTCGGCATGTTCAACGAGATCCGCACGCAGAAAACCCTGGACTACCCGACCATTTCGGTGGCGGTGCGCCGGCTCGCGCAACTGGTGGCGGCGGGGGCGCGCTGATTCCGGCCAACGCTTGCGGGCGGTGCTTCAGGAACTCGCGGCGGTAGCCGCTCTCTCCGAACACCTGCCCGCACGTTGATCCTCGGAGAGCAAATTGGTTCACAAAGGACGCCAGGAACACAAAGAACATCCAGGCCACCTGCCTTCCTGGCGTTCATTGCGGACGAGAAAAATCGGCAGGCATTCGCGATCCGGTCTGTTGGGCGACATGACGCACGGGATTCGTGCGGGGAAAGCTCCCGCAACTGCATCCACACGGCCGATCTCTCGCCGCGCGGGATGTCGATGAGCCAGGATCCGGCCAGTACCTCGCCGCTCGGCGAGGCAACCACCGCCGCGGTCGTGGGCAACCTGAAGACTGCGGCCACGCCAGGCGAACCTGGAGTGGGCGCCCGCATCGGCCCCTGGGTGCTGCTGCGGCTGCTCGGGCACGGTGGCATGGGGGCGGTGTGGCTGGCCGAGCGCAGCGAGCGCGATTTCCAGCAGCGCGCGGCGTTGAAGCTGATCAAGCTCGGCATGGACTCGGCCGAGATCCTGCGGCGCTTCGTGGCCGAGCGCCGGATCCTGGCGCGCCTGGACCACCCGAACATCGCGCGCCTGATCGACGGCGGCGTCGACCTCGCCGGCCGGCCCTGGTTCGCGATGGAGTACGTCGATGGCCTCGCGCTCGGCGACTACGCAAACGCACAGGCGCTCGACGCGCCGGCGCGCGTGCGCCTGTTCCTGAAGCTCTGCGACGCGGTCGCGCACGCGCACCGGCAACTGGTGGTGCACCGCGACCTCAAGCCCGGCAACATCCTGGTCGATGCGCGCGGCGAGCCGCGCCTGCTCGATTTCGGCATCGCCAAGCTGCTCGAGTCCGACCCGGAGAACGACACCTCGGCGACCGGCGCGCGCTTCTTCACACGCGCCTACGCATCGCCAGAGCAGATCCGCGGCGAGCCGATCGGCACCGCCACCGACATCTACGCACTCGGCGCGGTGCTGTTCGAACTGCTGAGCGGCTGCGCGCTGCATCACGCGCGCCTGGCCACCGGTGAGACCCGCGACCTGCTGGTGCTGGCGCGCCACCGCGCCGGCGGCCAGGGTCCGCCGCCAGTGTCGGCGCGCGCGCTCGGCGGCGACCTCGGCCTGATCCTCGCCAAGGCGGTACGCGCCGAGGCGCCGCGCCGCTACGCCAGCGTCGACGGCTTCGCCGAGGACCTGCGCGCCTGGCTGGACGGACGGCCGGTGCGCGCGCGGCCGGATTCGCTCGGCTACCGCACACGGCGGTTCGTGCGCCGCCACTGGATCGGCGCCGGCGCCAGCACTGCGGTGCTGCTCGCACTCGTCGCCGGCGCCGCACTGGCCTTGTGGCAGGCGCGCCTGGCACGCGAGGAGGCGCTGCGCGCCGAGGCGGTCAGCCAGTTCCTGTCGGAAGTGTTCGCGAGCGCGACACCGGAGGGCGCCGCCGACGGCGAAGTGAGCGCACGCTCCCTGCTGGAGACCGGCAGCGCGCGCATCGAACGCGAACTCGAGCAGGCACCGGCGGTGCGCGCGCGCCTGCACGCCTCGCTCGGCGAGGCCTGGCACTCGCTCGGAGACTATGCGCGCGCCATCGAGATTTTCGAGACCGGGCGGGCGCTGGTGGCCAGCGAGGACTGGCGCACCGAGGTCGCGCTGTTGCGCGGTCTCGCCAAGGCGGAACTGGCCACCGGCCAGTTGAAGCTCGCACGCACCCACCTCGACCAGGCCAACCAACGACTTGCCGCAGCGGCACCGGATGACCGCTACGAGCGCGTGCTGACGCGGGCACTGGAGAAGAGCCTGACGGGCGCCGAGGGCCACACGGCACTGGCGCGCATGCAGGCGCAGGCGGTCTACCGCGAATGGCTGGAACTGGAAGGTCCCGACCACGAGCGCACGCTGGTCGCCCTCAACGATCTCGGCACCTGGACCTTCGAGGCGGGCGAGCATGCAGCGGCGCTGGCAATCTTCGACCGCGTGATCGAGGCGCGCCGTCGCGTCAGCGGAGCGCTGCACCCGGAACTGGCGCTGACCCTGCACAACCGCGTGCTGGCGCTGCGCGAACTGGGCCGCATCGAGGAAGCGCGCGTCGCCGTGGCCGAAGTACTGGCGCTGCGACGACGCATCCTGCCGCCGCAGCATTGCGATACCGCGCGCACGCTCGGGCTCGCGGCCAGCCTGGAAGCCGGCCAGGGCCAGCTTGAGCGGGCACGCGAACTGCGCGGCGAGGCGATCGCCATGCTGCGCGCCCAGCGGCGCCCGGACCCGCTGCTGCTGGGCCAGGAGCTGACCAACCAGGGTGTCGACGCGATCAATCTCGGCGACTGGCGAGCGGCGCGCGAAGAACTCGCCGAGGCGCTCGCCAGCCTGCTCGCCCCACTCGGCGCCGACGATGCGCGCGTGCAGAGCGCCGGCGCTTATCTGGGCCTAGCCGAAGCCAACCTGGGGGAACTGGAGACTGCACGCGGGCGATTGGAAGCGATCATCGAACGCCAAGGCGCACAGGCGCCGCTGGCGCAGCAACTGCCGGCGCGCCGCTACCTGGCACGAGTACTGCGCTGGCAGGGACAGCCGCGGGCGGCGATCGCGACGCTCGGCGGGAGCCTGCTCGCACTCGGGCGCAACCACGAACTCGGCAGCGCTACCAGAGCGCGCGCCCACCTGGAACATGCCCTGGCCCTGCTCGATGCGGGCGATTCGCAGGCGACGCGAGATGCGATCAAGCGTGCGCGCGCAAGCGGCGTGGCGACGGATTCGACCGACGGCGCGCAGATACGGCTGACGCAGGCGCGCTTCGAGCTGGCGCAGCAACGACCGCAGGCGGCACTCGGCGACGCGCAGGCCGCGCTGGCGACGCTGACCACGCTGCAGGGCGCGAACCATCCGGCGACCGCGGAGGCCCGCTGCGTGTTGGCACTGGCGCGTTGGCTGGCCCAGCACGATGCCCAGTCACGGGCAGCACTCGAATCCGCGCTCGCCTGGGCCTCGGAGCAGCGTCCCTGGCACCCGGACACGCGCACCATGCGTGCCGCACTGGCGCACTGAACAGCCCACCCGAGAAGGTCTGGGCAGATCCATCCCGGACCGACCGGGCACCTGTCCGGACTCGGCTCACGCAAATCAAACTCTTGCAGCTTGGACTTGCGAGCCGTGGCCGGCAGAACCTCGGGCCCGCTCAGTGGTTCCTCAGAGTTTTTCCAGCACCGCTTCCGCGCTCGACACCTTGAACTCGCCGGGCGCTTCGACGAACAACTGGCTCACCACGCCGTCCTTCGCCACCAACGCGAAGCGCTGGCCGCGGATACCCATGCCGAACTTGCTCGCGTCGAGTTCCAGGCCGAGCGCCTTGACGAAGGCGGCATTGCCGTCGGCGAGCAGCCAGATCTCCTCCGGCACATCCTGGCTCTTGCGCCATGCATCCATGACGAAGGCATCGTTGACGGCCATGCAGACGACGCGATCCACGCCCTTGGCCTTGAACTCGGCGAGGTGATCGACATAGCCCGGCAGGTGGCGCGCCGAACAGGTGGGCGTGAACGCGCCCGGCACCGAGAACAGCACCACGGTCTTGCCGGCGAACAGCTCGTCGGTGGAAATCTGCTGCACGCCGTCCTTCAGATAGGCCAGTTGCGCGCTCGGAATGCGGTCGCCGGGCTGGGTGGACATGGTGCCTTCCTGTGGGGTTCGAGGGGGATCGGATTCTAACCACCTCCTGCCATCCACAGCGGAAGCTTGCTTCCTGCTTGTCGGGAAAAGCGCGCGACACGATCCCCGGCGGTGGCTGGCCATCGACGAGCGGCACCTTTCAATCCCAGCGATCATCGCGTACCCACACCACGCCGTCGGCGTCGATGCGAATCGGGAACACCGCGACCGGCTCATAGGCCGGCGCGCACAGGGCGCGACCGGTACGCAGATCGAAACGCGCGCCGTGGCGTGGACATTCGATCTCGTAGCCGCACTGAACGCCACCGGCGAGATCGCCGCCGTCGTGGGTGCAGACGTCCTCGATCGCGTGGAACTCGCCGTCGACGTTGGCGACCAGCAACTGGGCGCCGTCGACGTCGAGCGCGCGATGTTGGCCGGGCGGTAATTCTTCGCGGGTGCAGACGCGTGTCCAGTCGCTCATTCGTGGGGACTCCGGGCAGGGGGCGCGGGCGCATCGGCGCCGCGCACATCGATGTCGGTGGAGGTGGCGAGCCGGCCCGCGAGGGCGCCGGCGAGCGTCGCCCAGGGCAGGGTCACGGTCTTGATCCGGTTCGGGTGGCCGAGCACGCCGAGAAAAGCGTTGTAGTCGCCGAGTGCCGGGTTCTCCGCGCGTCCGGGATTGCGCGTGACCAGGTCGAGCGCGGCCTCGCAGAGCGCGCGCACTTCCGCGAGCGGACGGCCGACGACCAGATCGCCCATGATCGAAGTCGCCGCCAGCGTCAGCGCGCTGGCCTCGGCCTCGAAGGCAAAGCCGCGCAGGCGTTCACCGTCGAACTCCAGGTCGACTTCCAGGCAGTCGCCGCACAGCGCGTTGATCCCGCGCGCGCGCAGCGTGGGCACCGCCAGCCGGCCGCGTCGCCGCGGGGCGCGGTTGTGCTCGAGCACCACGGTGCGATAGGCGTCGGCGATGGTCGACGCCCGCGGCTGCGCGGCGACTGCGGGTTGCAGGCTGGACATGCGCCAATGATGCCTGCGCACGTCGGCCGAAAGTGAACGCCTGCGCGCCGGACGCTTGTCGCCGGTGCGCGTGCGCGCCTACGCTGCGCGCGCCCCGGAACACCCACCCGCGCATGCGTCGACTCTGTTGTGCCCTGCTGCTGATGCTGTGCGTGCGCCTGGCCGGCGCGGTCGCCGAGGCACCGTCCGCGCGACTGCCCGACGGCGCCGGTCCGTGGGTGGTGCGCGCCTATTTCGACAGCAAGACGCAACTGAATCTGGCCGCGGCCCGCAATCCGCCGTGGGAAGTGCGCCACGACCAGCGCCACGCGCTGTTCGAGGTGGCGAACCGCTTCGAATACGCGCGCCTGCTGGGCCTCGGCCTGCGCCTCGCGATCGACCCCGAACGGACGCTGCTGGCGCGCGATCCGGGCGCGGCCCTGCGCAGCATTCCGGCCTTCGGCTGCTACCGCACGGTCGAGGAGACCCTCGCCGGCATCGACGCGCTGGCGGCCGCGCAACCGGGTTTCGCGAGCGTGATCGACATCGGCGATTCCTGGGAGAAGACCCGCGACGCGAGTCGCGGCCACGATCTCAAGGTGCTGCGCCTGAGCAATGCGGCAGTCGCCGGCAGCAAGCCGCGCATGTTCGTGCAGGGCGCGCTGCACGCGCGCGAGTACGCGACCGCCGAGACCGTGATGCGCTTCGGCGAGTGGCTGCTTGCCGGATATGCGGCCGGCGATGCCGACGCGCGCATGCTGCTCGACCACCACGAGCTGTACCTGCTGCCGCAAGCCAATCCGGACGGCCGCAAGAAGGCCGAGGCCGGCCTGCTGTGGCGCAAGAACACCAACGAGGCCTATTGCGGCGCCACCAGCAACTTCCGCGGCGCCGACTTGAACCGCAACTATCCCTTCGAGTGGGGCGCACACGGCGGCTCCAGCGGCGAGGGTTGCGACGATGCCTTCCGCGGCGCCGTGGCGGCTTCCGAGCCCGAGACTGCGGCGATCGTCGCCTACCTGCGTACGCTGTTCCCGCCGCGGCGCCCGCCCGATCTGACGACGCCGGCACCGGCCGATTCCAGTGGCGTGTTCGTGGACGTGCACAGCTTCGGCGAACTGGTGATGTGGCCCTGGGGTTTTGCCGAAGCGCTGGCGCCGAACGGCGTCGCGCTGCGCACGCTCGGCCGCCGCCTCGCCTGGTTCAACGGCTATCGCCCGCAAGCCGGCATCGAGCTCTATGTCACCGATGGCGGCAGTCGCGACTTCGTCTACGGCGAGCTCGGCGTGGCCGCCTACGGATTCGAGATCGGCAGCGCCTTCTTCGAGCCTTGCGAGAGCTTCGAGTCGCGCGTGCTCGACCAGAACCTTGCGGCGCTGCGCTACCTGCTGCGCAGCGCGCGCCGGCCCTACCAGTGGCCGGCGGGACCCTCGATCACCGACTTCGCGAGCGCGCCGGTCGAAGCCGGCGAGTCGGCGCGCGTGATCGGCCGCGCCGACGATGCGGCTTTCAGCAGCGCGAACGGCAGCGAGCCGGTGGACGCGGTCGCTGCGGTCGCGCTCTTCCTCGACCAGACGCCGTGGGCCGGCACGATCGAGCCGACGCGCCTCGCGCAAGCGGCCGACGGCGCCTTCGACAGCGCCGTGGAGTGGTTCCACGCCGACCTGCCGGCGCTCGCCGCCGCAGGCAGCCACCGCGTGCACGCGCGCGCCGAGGACGCGGGCGGCGTCGGCCCCAGCCACGCGCTTGCGCTCACGGTGCTGCCGGCCGGCAGCAGCGGCCGGCTGGTCGGCGAAGTGCGCAATGCCAACACCGGCAGCCTGCTCGCGGTGCCGGCGCGCGTGCAGCTCGGCGGCGCCGCCACCCTGGCGCTGCCGGGCGAGTCCGCGAGCTACACGCTGCGTGCGCTGCCGGGCACGCACGCGCTGCGCGCGGACGCGCCGGGCTACGCGCCACTGGAGCCGGTCGCCATCACCCTCGCCGCCGGGCAGACGCAGGCTCGCGATCTCGCGCTGGTGCCGATCTGCACGCTGCTCGCCGATGGCGGCGACGCCGGCCTCGGCCAGTTCAACGCCGATCCACCCTGGGGCATCGGCAGCGAGCGCGTCCACAGCCCGCCGGCGGCCTTCACCGACTCGCCAGCGGGCGACTACGCGGCCAACACCGACGCCTCGCTGCGCACACCCTCACTCGACCTGCGCGACGTCCACCACCTGCGCCTGCGCTTCCAGTCCTGGTGCGACACCGAGGCTTTCTTCGACCGCGGCCGCGTGGAGATCTCCGCCAACGGCGGACCGTGGAACGAGCTGTGGTCCTGCAGCGGCAGTACCCAGTGGCAGGCGGTGGAGCTCGACCTCGACGCACTCGCCGGCGTCTCCGACGCGCGCATCCGCTTCCGCCTGACCAGCGACGCCGCCGTGCAGCGCGAGGGCTGGAGCATCGACGACATCGAACTGTCCGGTGCGGGACTCGTCTGCGGCGGCACGCCGGATGGCTTGCACGCGGACGGCTTCGAGTAGCCCGGGCGGCCCGCGAACCGCCCCGTCCCGTTCTGGACTCGCCTACATCCGCTGGCCGACAATCCGGTCATCTGAACGTCTTCCGGGTTTCACGACTTGTCCACCTTCCCGCTGCTGTCGACCATCGACGACCCACGCGAGCTGCGGCGCCTGCCGCGCGAGAAGCTGCATCCACTCGCGGACGAGTTGCGTGCCTTCGTGCTGGAGTCGGTCTCGCAGACCGGCGGGCACCTGTCGAGTAACCTCGGCACGGTCGAGCTGGCGATCGCGATCCACTACGTGTTCAACACGCCGGAAGACCGCCTGATCTGGGACGTCGGTCATCAGAGCTATCCGCACAAGATCCTGACCGGGCGCCGCGCGCGAATGGGTACGCTGCGCCAGCTCGGCGGCATCAGCGGCTTCCCGCGTCGCGAGGAGAGCGTCTACGACGCCTTCGGCACCGCGCATTCGTCGACTTCGATCTCGGCCGCCGCCGGCATGGCGCGCGCGAGCGTGCTCAAGGGCGAGCGGCGCCACGCGATCGCGGTGATCGGCGATGGCGCGATGACCGCCGGCATGGCCTTCGAGGCGATGAACAACGCCGGCATCGAGAAGGACCTGCCGCTGATCGTGATCCTGAACGACAACGACATGTCGATCTCGCCGCCGGTCGGCGCGCTGAACCGCTACCTTGCGCGGCTGATGAGCGGCCAGTTCTACGCGCACACCAAGAAAGGCATCGGCCGGGTGCTGTCGATGGCGCCGCCGCTGTACGAATTGGCGCGCCGCTTCGAGGAGCACGCCAAGGGCATGGTGGTGCCGGCGACCATCTTCGAGGAGTTCGGCTTCAACTACATCGGCCCGATCGACGGCCACGACCTCGAATCGCTGGTGCCGACGCTGCGCAACATCATGACCCGCATCGACGAGGGCGACGGCCCGCAGTTCCTGCACGTGGTCACGCGCAAGGGCCAGGGCTACAAGCTCGCCGAGGCCGACCCCGTGCTCTACCACGGCCCCGGCAAGTTCAACCCGCGCGAAGGCATCCGCCCGACGCAATCCGGCAAGGTCAGCTACACCCAGGTCTTTGGCGACTGGTTGTGCGACATGGCCGCGGCCAACCCGCTGCTGGTCGGCATCACGCCGGCGATGCGCGAGGGCTCCGGCATGGTCGAGTTCGCTCAGCGGTTTCCACAGCGCTACTTCGACGTCGGCATCGCCGAGCAGCATGCGGTGACCTTCGGTGCGGGCCTTGCCTGTGAAGGCATGAAGCCGGTGGTCGCGATCTACTCGACCTTCCTGCAGCGCGCCTACGACCAGTTGATCCACGACGTCGCGTTGCAGAAACTGGATGTCACCTTCGCGCTCGATCGCGCCGGCATCGTCGGCGCCGACGGTCCCACCCACTGCGGCGCCTATGACCTCGCCTACCTGCGCTGCATCCCGAACCTGGCGGTGCTGGCCCCGGCCGACGAGAACGAGTGCCGCCAGCTGCTGTCCACCGCCTTCGCCCACGAGGGCCCGGCCGCGGTGCGCTATCCGCGCGGCGCCGGTCCCGGCGTTGAGGTCCGCAAGAACCTGGAAACACTGCCCTGGGGCAAGGGCGAATTGCGTCGCCGCGGCGGCGCGCTTCCTGGCCAGCGGATCGCATTGGTGGTCTTCGGCGCGCCGCTGCAGGCCGCGCTGGCCGCTGCCGAAAAGCTCGACGCGAGCGTCGCCAACATGCGCTTCGTCAAACCGCTCGACGAGGAGCTCCTGCTCGAACTGGCGCGTACGCACGACGCGCTGGTGACCATCGAGGAGGGTTGCATGATGGGTGGTGCCGGTTCGGCCTGTCTGGAGGCTCTCGCCGCGCACGGACTGGAGCTGCCGACAATGCAACTCGGCCTGCCAGACGACTTCGTCGAACACGGCGATCCCACGCGCCTGCTGGCACTGCATGGCCTCGACGCCGAAGGCATCGCCCGCCGCGTGCGCGAGCGCTTCCCGCAAGGCCGCGGCGCCCGCGCGGCATAGCCAGGCAACCTGGCCTTCGGCTGGAATCGGGCGCCACGCACATGCGCGGATCCGTGTCTGGATCACCCTTGCGAGCGGATAGACTTCGGGCATGCCGGTATCCAGCGCTCCCGAATCGGTGTTGCGTGTACTGACCCGTCTGTTCGACGGTGGCGATTCGGCGGTCGTGGTCAGCCGCCTGCGCGATGATCGCATCGTCGCGATCAGCCCGAGCTTCGCGCGGATGTGCGGCATCGGCACCGGGGAAGCGGTCGGCTGCACCGCGGTCGAACTCGGCCTGTGGGCGGACGACGCGCAGCGCGACGCAGCGATTGAGCGCGCGTGCCGGTGCGGCTCGGGCATCGGCGATGCGATCTCGATACGGGTTCCGGACGGACGTCGTCGCGACGGCCTGATGAGCTGCTCGGTGATCGAGCTCGAAGGTGAACGCCTGTTGTTTTGTCTGATCCGGGACGTGCGAGGCAACGGCGAGGGAACGACCGCGCATCGCCCGGACTTCGGCGGCCCGCACTCGCCGATCGTGAGCTCGGAGGTCGGCGTGTACCGCCTGCGCGGACCGGAGCGCCACCTGGTCGAAGCCAATCCCGCGCTGGCGCGGATGCTCGGCTGCGATTCGGCCCAGGGGCTGATCGCCGCGTTTGTCGACCGCGGCGGTTTCGATTACGTCGATCTCGATCACGCACAACGACTCGACGCGTTGTTGCGCGCCGACGGGTGCTTCGCGCATGTCCGCGCCGAAGTGCGTCGTTTCGACGGTGGCAGCGTATGGGTCAGCGAGAGTGCATGCGCGGTCTACGCGACCGATGGCCGCTTGCTGCACGCCGACGGCACGATGATCGACATCAGCGGCCAGGTGCACGCGGAACAGGCGCTGGCGCAGAGCGAGACGCTGCACCGCAACCTGGTCGAGAACTCGCGCGACGCGGTGTTCCTGATGCAGCACGGCCAGATCATGTACGCCAACGAGGCGCTCGCGACGATCCTCGATTGCCGCACCGAGGACCTGATCGGCGCAAGCTACTTCGACTGGGTCGCACCCGAGGACGTGGCCGCGCAGGTGCAGCGCCGGCAGGCGCGCGAATCCGGCTCGCAGGACACCCAGGACTACGAGATCCGCCTGCTGCGACGCGACGGCGCGCGGCGCCTGTGCGCAGTGCGCGCCGGCGCAGTCCACTTCCGCGGCGAACTGGCATCGATCGGCACTCTGCGCGACATCACCGAAGAGCGCGCCCAGCAGGTGCGGCTGACGGCCGCCGAGGAGCGCTACCGCCTGCTGTTCCAGCACGCCGTGCTGGGAATGTACCGGAACACTCTCGAAGGCCGGCTCATCGAAGTCAACGAGGCCTTTGCGCGAATGTTCGGCTACGAGTCCCCGGCGCTCATGTGCGCCGCCGTCGCCGACATCGGCGGGCATTACGCGGATCCGGCTCTGCGCGCACAGGCCATGATCGCGCTCCGGCAGGAAGGTCAGCTGGTCAACTGGGAAGTGGAACTGGTGCGCCGCGATGGCAGCCACTTCTGGGCGCTGGCGAGCATGCGCCTGGTGCGCCACCCGGATGGCGAGATCAGCCACCTCGAAGGCAGCCTGATCGATATCAGCGCACGCCGCGCCGCAGAACTGGAACTGAATTACATCGCGCACCACGACAGTCTCACCGGGCTGGCCAACCGGCGTGGTTTCGAGCGCAACCTGAGGGCCATCCTGGAGCGGTTGCAGGCAGGTGTGGACGGACCGCACGCCGTGCTGCTGCTGGATCTGGACCGGTTCAAGCTGGTCAACGACAGCCTCGGCCATGCGGCGGGCGACGAATTGCTGATGCAGTTCGCGCAGCGGCTGACCCACGAGTTCGCCATCGATCTGTGGCTGGCGCGTTACGGTGGGGACGAATTCGCGCTGCTGTCGCGCTCGCGGATGAATCGCGTCGGCGCGATTGACGTGGCGCGCCAGGTACGAGAACTCGCAGCCGCGCCGTTCCAGGTGCGCGGGCACCAGGTGTTCACCGGGGCGTCGATCGGCATCGTGCTGATCGAGGACGGCGATATTCCGCCCGAGGACATCCTGCGCGATGCCGACACGGCGATGTTCCGCGCCAAGTCGCAGGGCGGTGGCCATGCCCTGTTCGACCGCCACATGCACGCCGCGGCGAGTGCGCGCCTGGCGCTCGAGACCGAACTGCGCTTCGCCCTGGCGCGCAACGAACTGGTGGCGCACTACCAGCCGATCGTGGAACTCGGCAGCCGCCGCGTGGTGGGCGTCGAGGCGCTGGCGCGCTGGCAGCACCCTGCCCGTGGACTGCTGTCCCCGGCACAATTCATGAGCGTGGCGGAAGACAGCGGAATGCAGTCACAGATCGACCTGCGCATGCTGGAACAGGCGCTGTTGCAATGGCTGCATTGGCAGCGGGCAAACGCCGGGCACGCGCCCGACAGGCTCAGCGTGAACATCTCGGACCGCCTGTTCGCTTCTCCCGAATTCGCGGCGACACTGCAACAGATGCTCGACCGGACGGGCGCCGACCCTTCCCGCCTGCACCTGGAGATCACCGAAAGCGTGTTCCGCGACAACCAGGCCAGTCTGCGCGATTCGCTGGCCGCGCTGAAGGCCATAGGCGTGCGCCTGGTGGTGGACGATTTCGGCACCGGATATTCCTCGCTGGTGTCGTTTTCCGAGGCCGCCTTTGACGGCCTGAAGATCGACCAGGGCTTCATCCGCGATCTCGAAACCAATCCCCGCCACCGCGCCATCGTGCGCACCATCGTTCAGTTCGCACGCGATCTGGGCCTGAGCCTGGTGGCCGAAGGCGTAGAGACTGAAGCCCAGGCCCAGTTGCTGCGCGAGTTCGGCTGCGAACTGGCCCAGGGCTATCTGTACGCACGTCCGATGGCTGCGGAGCAATGGCTGGGCCGCTGCGACTGATGCTGCACCGGCGCCAACTGGCCATCGGGGACGGCCCATCGGCGATGGCTTGCGGTCCGAGGTACGCAAGCGCACGGAGAACAAGGCAGACAAAGCTCGATCCGATGCCTCCAGGCAAACAGCATCATTCGAAGCCGTCCCTGAGGAATGCATCCGGGCGATAGGCGTAGACATCGTCGACGAACCAGTTGCTGCCGCTGGCACTGCTGCTGTCGCTGCCAAACCAGACCGAGCCCACGCCGCGCGTGCTCAGCCCATGCGCGCGGTCAGATGCAATCCGCACGCCGTTCAGATAGATGTCGTAGCGCCCCTGGTCCATTCGGAAGCGCAGTTCGAACACCAGCGTGGCACCGACGCTGTAGCTGCCAATGGCGGTCGACATCGGCGTCGCCGCGTCGGCAACCGCAATCGTACCGCCGCTGCCCAGGCGCAGAGTCGCGTAGTCGTTGGCGGCGCCATCGCGTTCGCGCACATTGATGATGAAGTTGTCGAGTTGCGCCGGCTTGAGCACGAACCCGATGCAGATCTCGCCGAGCGACACTTCCGCGTCATCGAGGAAGGTGAAGACCACGAAGCGGGCCGTTCCGCTGGCCAGCGGGGTGATCCGCAGCGACGGTGTCGGCAGCACCCCGGCCGGCATCACGAATGCCTGCAGCTGGCTGGCGATCGATACCGGCTGGCCCTGGATCGCGCCGCCGGTACCGATCTGCGCGCCCAGCGGCTGATCGTTGAAGGTGGCCGCAAGCAGGAAGATGTCGGGATTGCTCCCGGCGCGGGCCGGGGTTGCAACCAGGAGGCCGAAGGCCAGCAGGCAGCACAGCAGTTTCAAGGCACAGCTCCGTTCCGGTGGGAAGTCCACCGCTTCGTCGCCAGTGTCGTGGTGGCGGGAGGCCAGGTGTTTCAGGGACTGTCTGCAGCCCCTCAGCAAATGCTCAAGGCCAGGCCCAGGTCCTCGGCAGAACCATCAAACAACCATCAAGTCATTGATTCGTCGAGCGAATCAGAACGCCGCCGCTGGCAGGCGCGTGGCGCCGGCCAGGCCATCGCGCGCCAACTCGCGATCCACCGCGGCCCGCTCCGGCGAATCCGGCGGAAGCATCTCGCGACGGACCAGACGCGCCAGCAGGCCAAAACCGTCGGCCTCGGCGGCCTGGGCCAGTGCATCAAGGCGACCCCGGCGCAGGCTGTCTTCGCCCGCCAGCGCTTGCAGCCAGTCGAACTGCAACTGCTGCGCCCGGGTGCCGCGGCTCTGCACCGGCCCGCGCAGCGCCTGCGCGCGCCGCGCCGCGTCCGTGGCATCGCCGGCCATCCAAGCGGTTTCCAGCGCCGCCAGGCTGGCGCCAAGGGCATAGCCGTCCTCGCCGAGACGCAGCAATTCGCTTTCGATCGCCTCGACCGCCAGGCGCGTCGGGCCGGCCGATGCGCCCGCGGCGTAGTCCAGCCGCAGCAGGCGCAGATCCACATCGAGGACGGCCACGCGCACCGCCGCGCGCTCGCGGATGTCGCGGGCTTCGCGCAGCAGCTCGCGTGCCCGGTCGCGCTCGCCGGCAAGTTCCCGGACCCGCGCCATCGCCGTCAGCCAGGCGGATCGTGGCAGCCAGGCGGCCTGGTCACGCAGGCCGGCGACAGCGTCGAGCGCCCGCCCGGCGGCCGGTGGGTCCCCCTGCAGCAGCGCGAGATCGGCGCGCGCGGCACCCACCAGTACCCGGATGTCGACCGCGCCCGCCTGGTCCAGCGCCGCGGCGGCGGCGTCGAAGTGCGCCGCCGCCGCGGCCAGTTGCCCGAGATCGCGCTCGCTGATGCCGAGGTTGAAGGTGACGCGGCCGATCTCACGCGGGATGGCCAGTTCCTCGAGGCGGGCGAGTGCTTCGCGATAGGCCTCGCGCGCATCCGCGCGGCGCCCGGAGCGCTCCGCCATCAGGGCCAGGTTGGCCAACGCCAGCGCCTCGCCGCGCGTATCGCGCAGGCTGCGCCAGGTTTCCGCCGCCAGCCGGAAGGCCTGCTCCGCTTCGTGCAGGCGGCGCTGGTGGGCACGCACATTGCCCAGGTGGTAGCGCGCGTTCGCCTCGCTCGCGACATCGCCCGCTTCTCGCGCGAGGTCGATCGCGCGCTGCAAGTTCTCCGCAGCAGGCTCGAGTCGCCCCAGCCCGGTTTGCGCCCGGCCCAGGGCTTCGAGCCACTCGCCCTTCAGGCGCAAATCGCCACTGCGCTCGCCTTCGGCGGCCAGGGTTTCGGCGAGGGCCAGCGCGTCGGCGTGCTCGCCGGCTCGCAGCGCCACTTCCACCCGTCCCAACTGCGCGGCCCGGGCTTCGCCGGCCAGGCCGCGGGCACGCCAGATCGCCTCGGCGCTGTCCAGCTGCGTCCGCGCGAGCGCGAGCTCGCCCTGCTCGGTTGCCAGCCGGGCTCGCAAGCCAAGGGCCTCCGGATCGTCGCCGGCCAGTCCTTCCAGGGCAGCGGCGGCCGCGACGAGTTGGCTCCGGCCCAACTGCCAACGCGCCAGCGCCAGCTGCGCGCGCCGCAGGCTGGCCATGTCGCCCGCCTCGCGCGCCCGCTGCACCGCCCATGCGAAGGCCGCCGGGGCATCGCCCGGCTGCATCGCTCCCAGCCAGAGCGCGCGTCGCCATGCCAGGGTGGGCGCATCCTCGCCGAGGACGGCGCCGAGCGCTTCCAGCGAGTCGGCTGCCGCGGGCCACTTCGCGAGCGCCAACTGCATGTCGAGCACCTCCAGCCGCGCATCGATGGCTTCGGGATGCCCCAGGGCGTACGCGGTCAGCGCCGCGAGCAGTTCGGCCGAACTCGCGCGCACGCGAGCGCGCAGGATCTCGGCCTGCAAGGCCAGCGCGCGGTCGCTGTCGCCGCGCAGGCTGGCGAGGCGCTGGCCCGCGCCGCGCCAATCCCCGCTGCGGACAAGCGCTTCAGCATGCAGCAGCGCCGGCCATCCGGCGATCTCCGCCTCCGCCAACCGTGCGTAGGCCGCGAGCGCATCCCCATGGCGATCCTCGGCCGTCGCCAGCGCCGCCTCCACCAGAGACTGGCGCGCATCCAGACCCGTCGGCCAGCCGGCCGGATCGCCGGCTGCGGCACCGGGCCTGATCGACGCCTCCAGGGTTCGCAGCAAGGCCTGGGCCTGGGTGGCCACGTCGGCCTGCGGCAATACTCCGCTGCTGCGTTCGCTGCCCGCCGCGTCGCGCAACTGCCAGCGACCATCCGCGGCGATCGCGAGCCTCCATGCGGTCGGCCCGGCGGCGGCGCCCGGCGCGGCAAGGATCCAGCCGCTGCTGCGCGCGTACACACCGAAGTAGGCACCCAGTGCCGCTGGCGCCGACTCCAGGCGCAGACCCGGTGGGTTGACGGCGACCTCGGCGACCACCGGTCCGGGCCTGGGGCGCAGCGCGATCCACCCGGCCCATCCGGCCAGCAACAGGAACAGCGCGCCAAGCGTCAGCCAGAGCACTGCGTACCGGGGCCACGCTCTCGTCCCTGCGGTTGCGGCGCGGCCAGGCTGTTCATCCACGGGACGGTCGGAAGCCGGATCCGATCCTTCGGCGGGCACCGCAGCAACGGCGACCGCCAATGCAGGCGACTCGTCGGCAAGGATCTCCACCGGCGCGATGAAGGCGTAGCCGCGGCGGTGACGGGTCTCGATGAAGCGCGCTTGCTGCGGGTCGTCGCCCAGTGCCTGGCGCAACTCACTGACCGTCTGCGGAATGACATTGGGCGACAGCGCGTGATGGCCCCACAACTCGTCCATCAGGGCATCACGCGAGACCAGCGCCGGTGCGCGCTCGACCAGGAAGCGCAGCAAGCGGTAGGCCTGCGGGCGCAGGTTGGCAACACCGGCCGGGCCGATGAGCAGTTCACGCTGGGTATCGAGTAGGAACTCGCCGAGGCGATAGCGCATGGCGCCAGTCTAGCCTGCGCTCCCCGGCGGATGAGCGGCAGGTCCGCGGTCGCGGGCTTCCTGCGGCCAGTGAATCAACGTCTTGATCGAATCTTGATGAGCCGCTGAACCCACCGGCAAGTCTTGCCGGGCGCGGATCCCCATGCTTCGGGCGGATCGGTCGCGGTGGTCGCGGCCGACCTGACCCGATGGAGGATCCCATGTTCCGATGGCTTGCCACCCTGCTGCTGATGTGCCTGCTGCAAGCCGGCAGCGCGACGGCCAACAACTTCCCCACGGCCGCGCAAGTGGAGGCCGACGCGCGCGCCGCGGTGACCAATGGCCGGGTCACCCGCGTCGAGATCGATGGCGGCTGGAAGCTCGAACGCGAAAGCGGGTACACCTTCGCCAACCTGGCGAAACAGGCGATCGTTGCCGAAAAGCAGAACACCGATGGCACGCGCCAGCAGTTCAACGCGCTGGCGATCTACCAGCGCGGCGCTGCGGGCGATCCGTGGGTGTTCGACCGGCTGTTCTCCTACGGATGGAAATCGCTCGATGGCGCCAGCGCCAGTGCCGCGATGGACGCCGCCACACTGCACGCGCTCACATTGAAGGCGATGCGCGAGAATCCGGGCGGCTGGATGCCGGTGGACCCGCGCAACGTCTACCGCGTCGATGCCTTCGCGGTGGTGCCAGGCTCGATCCGCGAGGTCAGTGACAGTGAGCTTGTGTGGGAGATCGAGGGCGAGTTCATCGTCGATGACACCACCCAATCCACCGACCCCGGCGTCAAGAAGCTGCGCCAGCGGATCAAGGTGGAGGGCGTGCAGCACGCGCAGACGCGCGAATGGATCCTGAGCAAGGCGGCCGAAGTCAGCAGCACGAACCTGGGCCGGCAAGCGCTCACCCGGGAGCAAAAGGCATCGTTGCCAACGCTGGCGGACGCACCCTTCGACCAGCTCTATTTCGGCGACAAGTGAGCAGCACGAGGCCGGGCCCGCGGGCCCCCGGAGGGCGCCCGTCCCGGGCGCCGATCTGGCGGCGATTCACGCCTCGACCCGTCCTCGCGCACCAATCGCCGTGGAAGGCAAGCCCGGACGGCGGCGCACACCGCGGACGGCCTGCTACCATCACGCCTACATCACAATCGGTCACCAGTCGCACATGGAATTTCTGGGTCTGCTGGTGGTGCTGTTCTTCCTGTACCTGCTGATCGCCCCGGCGATCGCATGGACCAAGGCCAACACCGCCAGAGCCTATGCGCAGGAGCTGACCGAGCGCCAGGCGCGCGAAGTCAGTGACCTGCGCAAGGAAATCCGCCAGTTGCGCGAGCAGCAGGCAGGGCTGCTGCAGCGTGTGGAGCGGCTGGGGACTGCGCCCGAGGCGGAACCCGCGCGCGCGGCGGCGCCGGAGACTGCGCCTTCCGCAGAACCGGCGCAGCCTGTTGCCGGACGCGCTGTGTTCCAGGCTCCCGAGCCCGAGTTGGCCCCCGCGACCCCGCCGGCACCCGCGGTCATACCCGGCTTCGATTTCAGCACGGCGGATCTCGGCATCCCCGAAACGCCGGCTGCCGCCGCCCCGCCGTCCGCCACCGCGACACCCGAGCCGCCGCGCGCCACGCCCGCCGCGACCCCGCGCCGTCCGGCGCACGCGAGCTGGAACCTGGAACCGGTCGAAAAGCCGGAGGAACCCGCCGAAGCGGTCGAACCGGTGGCGCAGGCCGCCA
>JABAQR010000056.1 GCA_019187485.1 Lysobacterales bacterium
GCCTGCGCGAACGCACCAGTCTGCAGGCACTGCCGGTCAGCGCCGGCGGCCGCGAGAGCGTGCTGGTGCGCGCCGCCGACGGCAGCGAGCGCAGCGTCGAGCGCGAGCGCAAGCCCGAGTTGCTGCCGCTGCTGGCGGCGCTCGACGAGATCGCCGAATTCGGCCCGGCCGAGTACGCCGCCGCACGCGAGCGCGCGGTGCTCGGCGCGCTCGACCTCAAGCTCGGTGCGATCGAGGCGCAGCAGCGCGCGCGCCAGGCCGCCGCCACGGTGCGCGACTACGCCCGCAAGGCGGCGCTCGGCGCACTCGCCGCGGTCGCCCCCGGCAGCGACCTGGTGATCCAGGGCGTGCTCGCGACCGGTCTGCTGCGCGAACTCTGCCAGCTCTACCAGGTGCCGCTGCAGTCCATCGACCTCGACCGCTTCGTCGAACTCGCCGGTGGCCGCCTGCGCGGCAGCGCGGCGCTGCTGCTGGCGATCGCCGGCAATGCGATGAAGGCCTTCCCCGGGCTCGGCACGGTCGGCGGCGGCCTCGTGCACGCGGTCGCGTACGCGATGATCTTCGACAGCCTCGGCCGCGCGGTCGCCGACACCCTCGCCCGCGGCGACGGCTTCGACCGCAAGGCCGCGCTCGAACGCTTCGACGCCGGCCTCGGCGACCGCGGCCGCCTGCTGGAACTGGCTCCGGAAATGCTGAAGATGGTGCTCGCGGCGCGCGGCGAGCGGCCGCTGCAGGGCTGAAGCGATCCCGTCGACCCGGCGTCGGGGAAAGTGACCCGGAGGAAGCTGCCCCTTGCCACCACCGCGCACACGCGCGCTTCAATACAACTGCCGGTGGATCCCGAGCGACTGCATCACCTTGCTGGCGATCTCCTCGATGCTCATGTGGGTGGAGTGCATGGTCGGGATGTTCTCGCGCTTGAACAGGCGTTCGGCTTCCTCGACTTCCCAGCGGCATTGCTCGATGGAGGCGTAGCGGCTGCCGGCGCGGCGCTGTTCGCGGATCTGCGCGAGGCGCCTGGGATCGATGGTCAGGCCGTGGATGCGGCCGCGGTGCGGGCGCAGCTTGGGCGGCAACTCGCCGCTTTCGAGATCCTCGGGCAGCAGCGGGTAGTTTGCCGCGCGTACGCCGTAGTGCAGCGCCATGTACAGGCAGGTCGGGGTCTTGCCGGAGCGGGAGACGCCCATCAGGATCACCTCGGCGTCGCTGAAGTTCGCCTGCACGCCATCGTCGTGGGTCAGCGCGTAGTTGGTGGCGTTCATGCGCGCCTCGTATTCGGCGCTGTCGGCACCGCCGTGCGCCTTGCCCACCTTGGGCGTGCGCGGCATGCCGAGTTCCTGTTCGAGTGGCGGGATGAAGGGCGCGAACACGTCCAGCATCAGCGCGCCACTCTCGGCGATCAGCGCCGACAGGTGGCCGTCGACGACGGTATTGATCACCACCGGGCGCAGCCCGGTCGCGTCGCCGACGCGGCGGATCTCGGCGGCCACCTCGCGCGCCTTGGCCGGATTGTCGACGAAGGCCAGGCGCCGGGTCTGGAAGGGAATGCCGTCGAACTGCGTCAGCACGCTGTGGCCGATGGTCTCGGCGGTGATCCCGGTACCATCCGAGACGTAGAAAATCGAACGTGTGCGGTGGCTCATCGCGGCTCCCTGCAGACCTGCCCCGATACTACGAGCGGTTGACGCGCCCGCCGCAAACGCGTCTATTCGGTCAAGATCGAGGGGACGCGCGCGCCGTGAACTATCGCCACGCCTATCACGCCGGCAACTTCGCCGATGTGCTCAAGCATGCGGTACTGGTGGGTCTGATCGAGAGCCTGAAACAGAAATCGAAGCCTTTTGCGCTGCTGGACACCCACGCGGGGAGCGCACGCTACTCGCTGACCAGTGTCGAAGCGATGAAGACTCGCGAGTTCGCCAGCGGGATCCAGCCCCTGCTCGGAATGACGCAGCTGCCGGCGGCCCTGCACGTCTATCTGAACCTCGTGCGCGCTTTCAACGCCGGCTCCGGGCAGACGCTGCAAACCTACCCGGGGTCCCCGCTGATCGGCGCCGCGTTGATGCGCGCGAACGACCGCCTGGTCGCCTGTGAGTTGCAACCGGAGGAAGCGCGCACGCTCAAGATCGAGTTTCGCGACGACGCGAGGGTCGCCTGCCACCAGCGCGATGGCTACGAAGCGATGCGCGCCCTGCTGCCGCCCAGGGAAAGGCGCGGCCTGGTGCTGATCGACCCGCCTTTCGAAGCCCAGCTCGAGGAGTTTGCGAGCATCGAGGTGGCGCTGCGCGAAGCACACCAGCGCTGGCCGACCGGACTGTACGCGGTCTGGTACCCGATCAAGCTGCGCCAGGACGCCGAGGCCTGGTACCGGCGCCTCGCCACCCTGCCCTTCGCGCGCATCCTCGTCGGCGAACTGTGCCTGCACGAACCGAACAGCGCCTTGCGGCTTTCCGGCTGCGGCATGGCGCTGCTGAACCCACCCTACCGTTTCGAGCACGTTCTCGGCGAGATCCTGCCGGTGCTCGCCAGAGCACTCCAGCAGAGCCGATACGGTTCGCACGATTGGCGCTGGTTGCGTCACGCCTGATCCACCGGAGATTCCCATGCGCTTCCCGCTTGGCGCGACGCTGGCCCTTTGCACGCTGCCGCTGATGGCCGCAGACCGGCTCGTCGACCGCAGCTTCGCGACCCGCTCGGAGGTCCACGCCAGTCACGGCATGGCCGCAACCAGCCAACCGCTCGCCACCCAGATCGCCCTCGACATCCTGAAGGCCGGCGGCAGCGCGGTCGATGCCGCGATCGCCGCGAACGCGGCGCTCGGGCTGATGGAACCGACCGGCAACGGCATCGGCGGCGACCTGTTCGCGATTGTGTGGGATCCGAAGACGCGCAAACTGCATGGCTACAACGGTTCCGGGCGCTCGCCGCGGGCATTGACGCTCGCTTGGTTCCAGCAGCAAGGGTTGACCGAGATCCCGTCGTGGGGGCCGCTGCCGGTCACGGTTCCGGGCGCGGTAGACGGCTGGTCTGCGCTGCATCGTCGCTTCGGCCGCCTCGGCATGAAAGCGCTGCTGGCGCCGACCATCCGCTATGCGCGCGAGGGCCATCCGGTGGCGCCGATCATCGCGCACTACTGGGAGCGCGCGGTGCCGCGGTTGCGCCAGTATCCGGGCTTCGTCGAACAATTCACGATCGCCGGGCGCGCGCCGCGCAGCGGCGAGATCTGGAAGAACCCGAATCTCGCCGACACCCTGGAGGCGATCGCGGACGGCGGTCGTGATGCTTTCTACGAGGGCACCATCGCAGAACGCATCGACACCTACTTCCGCGAGCACGGGGGGTTCCTGCGCAAGGAAGACCTCGCCGCGCATCGCGGCGAGTGGGTACAGCCGGTCTCAACGAACTACCGCGGCGTCGATGTCTGGGAACTGCCGCCGAACGGCCAGGGCATCGCCGCGCTCCAGATCCTCAATCTCCTGGAAGGCTACGATCTGGCGAAGTACGGCTTCGGCAGCATCGAGCACCTGCATCTTTTCATCGAAGCCAAGAAGCTCGCCTTCGAGGACCGCGCGCGCTTCTACGCCGACCCGGCGTACATGCAGGCCTCGGTGGCCGAGCTGATTTCCAAGCCGTATGCCGACAAGCGCCGCGCGCTGATCGACCGGGACCGGGCGGCGCAGACGGTCGAGGCCGGGCACCCGGCCTTGCAGCAGGGCGACACCATCTACCTGACCACCGCCGACCGGGACGGCATGATGGTCTCGCTGATCCAGTCGAATTTCCGCGGCATGGGCTCGGGCATGGCGCCGCCGGGGCTCGGCTTCATTTTCCAGGACCGCGGCGAGCAGTTCGTACTCAAGGCCGGCCACCCAAACAGTTACGCCCCCGGCAAACGCCCTTTCCACACGATCATCCCGGCCTTCATCACCCGCAATGGCGAGCCGTGGATCAGCTTCGGCCTGATGGGCGGCGCGATGCAGCCGCAGGGACACGCGCAGATCGTCATCAACCTGGTCGACTTCGGCATGGGCCTGCAGGAAGCCGGCGACGCCCCGCGCATCCACCACGATGGCTCCACCGATCCGGCCGGGCAGGCGCTGCCGATGAACGATGGCGGCGTGGTCAACCTCGAGACCGGTTTCCCGTACGAGACCATCCGCGCGCTGATGCGCAAGGGCCACCGCATCGAGTACGCCGACGGCCCATACGGCGGCTACCAGGCGATCCGCCGTGATCCGCAATCCGGCGTCTACACCGGCGCTTCCGAATCGCGCAAGGACGGCCAGGCCGCGGGCTACTGACCCGAGCCCGCGACGGCGATACACTGGCGGTCGTCGCGACCGCTGCCCGAATCGATGGCCGAGCCCACTTTCCAGATCGTGTTCCGCGGCAAGATCCTCGGCGGCTTCGACCGCGCCCAGGTGCGTGCCAATCTCGCGCAGATGTTCCGCAGCGAGCCGGCGCGCATCGATGCGCTGCTGGACGCACCGAAAACAGTGCTCAAGAGCGGCCTGACACGCGATGCCGCGAACCGCTACCAGGAAGCGCTGCGTGCGGCCGGAATCATGGTCGCGGTGATTGGCGAGAGCACGGGAGCGGTGTCGGCGACCGCGCCCGCCCCGGTCCTTGCCCATGCGCCGGCAGCGGCCGCACCGGCGGCCGTGGTCGCGGCGGATACCAAAACGGCGTCGGCGGACGCCACGGGCGCACTGACACTCGCCGAGGCGGGCGTCCGCCTGCTGCCCCCGGAGGCACGCGTGGAAGCTCACATCGACACCAGCGGCATGAGCCTGGCTGCGGTCGGCGCAGTGCTGGTCGAGTACCGGCCGGTGCCGCCACCACAAATCGACTTGTCCGCGCTCGGCCTCGCGCCCGTAGGCGAGCCCATCGACCCGACTCCCCCTGTCCCGCCACGCGCTTTCGACACCTCCGCGCTCAGTCTCAGCGAGCGACCGCCCGAGGTCGAGGCCACACCGACCGAGTTGCAGAAGCTGCTGTCCTCGTCGGTGGAATAGGCGTCCCGACACAACGCGACGCAGCCCGGATCCATCGACGGATTGCCACTGAGTGCCAGGATCGCGAGAATCGGCGCTTCCAACACTGCACCCGTCCGTCGTGAGCGAAGCCCAATCGAGCGAACCCGTCAGCCTGCGCCAGTTGTGCGCGCCATACACCCGGCCGCACCTGGGTCGCGCCCTGTGGCAGGTGATCGACACCGCGGTCCCGTTCCTCGCATTGTGGTCGCTGATGGCCTGGGCGATCGCCAGCGGCTGGAACTACCTGTGGGTACTGCTGCTGGCGCTGCCCACCGCCGGCCTGTACGTGCGGCTGTTCATCATTCAGCACGACTGCGGTCACGGCTCTTTCTTCGCCAACGCGCGCGCCAACAACGTGCTCGGCGCCGTGCTCGGCGTGATTACGCTGTTTCCGTACAACTATTGGCGCAAGACCCACGCGGTCCATCATGGCACCAGCGGAAACCTCGACCGTCGCGAATTCGGCGACATTCTGACCCTGACCGTACGCGAGTACCTCGCGCGGTCCGGATTCGGGCGCCTCTGCTACCGCTTCTATCGCAGTACGCCGGTGCTGCTCCTGATCGGGCCGGTCTACCAGTTCGTCGTCAAGCATCGCTTTCCCTTCGATCTGCCCAGATCGTGGAAGAAGGAGTGGGCGAGCGTGTGGATCAACAACGCGGTGCTGCTGCTCGGGATCCTCGGTCTCGGCTACCTGATCGGCTGGAAGGCGACGCTGTTGACGCATCTGCCGATCGTGCTGATCGCGGGCGCGCTGGGCGTGTGGTTGTTCTATGTGCAGCACACCTTCGAGGACGCCTACTGGGTCAAGCAGCAGGACTGGAGTTCGGAAGCCGCCGCGACACGCGGCTCGTCTTTCTACGACCTGCCGCGCTGGCTGCACTGGTTCACCGGCAACATCGGCTACCACCACATCCACCACCTCGCCAGCCGCATTCCCAATTACAACCTGCGCGCGGCCTTCAAGTCCCACCCACTGCTGCAACGTGCGCCACGACTGACCCTGTGGAGCAGCCTCAAAAGCGCGCGCCTGAAGCTGTGGGACGAAGATCTGCAACGCATGGTCGGTTTTCCTCGCCGGCAGCACGCTCGCGGGTGACGGCGCCCGCGCGGCGCCGGCCGCAGCGACTCACGGCGAACCCGCTATGACAGTCGCCGACCCAGCCAGAGCGCGCCTGCCACCGCGGCGAGCGAAAACAGCACATTCGCCGACACATAGGCCATCGCCAGCCGTTCCTCGCCGCGCAGCCACAGCGACAGCGTATCGAGACTGAATGCCGAGAAGGTCGTCAACCCTCCGAGGAAGCCAACCATCAGCAGCGCGTGCGCACCCACGGCGTCCTGCCGCTGACTCGCCCACGCAAAGTACAGCCCGGCGAGCGCGCAGCCGACCACGTTGACGCCCAGCGTCGCCCACGGTGCCGCGGCGCCAACCAGATGCACCACGCCCTGGCCGACCCAGTAACGCGTCAGTGCGCCAGCGGCGCCACCGAGGGCGACCAGGGCGCTGAGGGCGAGCGGAGTCATTGACCGTGGCGCCCGACGATGGGAAGGCACGAGGATACGCAACAGCGACCAGCACGCCAGTCGCGAGATTCAGGCTGTCCTCGTGCCCTTGTGCCCTCGTGCCCTCTCCGCCTCATCCCTCCAACGCCTCCCGGCGCCGCTCCCGGATCCACTTCAGGCGCTCGCCGATCTTCGTTTCCATGCCGCGCGCGACCGGCTGGTAGAACTCGCGCTCACCCAGTTCCTCCGGAAAGCCGCGCTGACCGAAGGCGATGCCGTGTTCGGCGTCGTGATCGTACTGGTAGCCGGCTCCGTATCCGAGTCCCTTCATCAGTTTTGTCGGCGCGTTGCGCAATTCGACCGGCACCGGCAAGCTGCCACCGGATTCGACCAGCGCGCGCGCCGTGCCGTACGCGGTGTAGGCGGCGTTGCTCTTGGCAGCGACCGCAAGGTACAGCACCAGCTGCGCCAGCGCGACCTCGCCCTCCGGCGATCCCAGGCGCTCGTAGGCCTGCCAGGCGTCGAGCGCGAGGCCGAGGGCGCGCGGATCGGCGTTGCCGATGTCCTCGCAGGCGAAACGCGTCAATCGGCGCGCCAGGTAGTTCGGGTCGCAGCCGCCGTCGAGCATGCGGCAGAACCAGTACAAGGCGGCGTCGGCGTTCGAGGAGCGCAGGGTCTTGTGCAGCGCCGAAATCTGGTCGTAGAAGGCCTCGCCGCCCTTGTCGAAGCGCCGGAAGCTCTCGGTCACGACGTTCTTCAGGCCTGCCAGTGTCAGCGTCCCACCGTCGTCGACCTGGTCGGCGGCGATATCGAGCAAGGTCAAGGCACGGCGCACATCGCCGTCGGCGGTCTCCGCCAGGCGCGCGAGCACGTCCGCTTCGGCGACCAGGCGCTGTTGTCCGAGACCACGCTCGCCATCCTCCAGCGCACGTCGCAATGCCACTTCCAGCGCGCCCGGAGCCACCGGCTTCAGCACATGCACGCGGCAGCGCGACAGCAGCGCCGAGTTGACCTCGAAGGACGGGTTCTCGGTGGTCGCGCCGATCAAGGTGATGGTGCCGTCCTCGACGTGCGGCAGGAAAGCGTCCTGCTGCGCCTTGTTGAAGCGATGAACCTCGTCGACGAAGAGCACGGTGCGCCTGCCGAGTTCGCGGTTCGCCCTGGCCCGTGCGACCGCCGCACGCACCTCGGCGACTCCGCCGAGCACTGCGCTCATCGCCTGGAACTCGGCCTCGCCGGCATGCGCGCACAGCCGCGCCAGCGTGGTCTTGCCGCACCCGGGCGGGCCCCACAGGATCATCGAGTAGGGCTTTCCGGCCGCGAGCGCGCGCCGCAGCGGTTTTCCCGGAGCCAGCAGGTGTTCCTGACCGACGATCTCGTCCAGCGTGCGCGGGCGCATGCGCTCGGCGAGCGGTGTGGTCGAAGTGCTCATGAGCGGAAGGGATCGACGACGCACACGCCACCGATGACCTGGCCGTGCTGCAGGTTCTCACTGAGCAGTACCCCGCAGGCTCCGGCCCGTGCCGCCTCGACGACCAGCGCATCCCAGAAAGACAGGCTCACCAGCCGGGTCAGATCGATCGCAGCGAGCGCCAGCGCCACGTTTGGAATCACCACCTGGAAACGCGCGTGCTGCTCGACGCGCCGCAGCAGATTGGTGTCGATGAAGCTACGCGCCACGGTAGCGGTCCAGCCTTTCCGAATAGCTGGAGGTGCGATCGAAGCGTGCGCCGCCCGAATCGCCGCGGCCGCTCATCGCCTCGAACTCCGCGATCTCGACCTCGACCACGGCGTCACCAGCCAAGGGCTCCAGGTATTCACGAACCACCTGGTTGAGGCTCTTGCCCATGGCCTGCGCGGCCTTGCGCGCGCGACCAGCGACCGCTTCGTCGACAGCAAGCGTGAGGTTCACGGGCACTTCCACTGGTTACGTGTGCACATCGTAGGTGGCCAACGCGAAAGCGGCCATGAATTGCTCATGGTCGGCACCCGTGAGCGGGCCCTGCTCGCAGGGCCAGGCACGGCGCACGCAGCGCGATACGCAGTAGTGAACATCGTGGACGTTGGCGGGGACCAGCAGGAAGCGGGCTTGTGTCATGGGAACAGCATGACACAGCGTGGCGGCACGGACTGTCAGAAAACTCCGACGGCCAGGACGAAAAACTACGCACCCGAAAGTGCATGATCGATGCCCTGGAATCACGCACCCAGATCCTTCCCGTCCGCGCAGAAGCCGGAGTGCTTCCATGGCCACATACATCACCGAAGACTGCATCAATTGCGGCGCCTGCGAACCCGAGTGCCCGTACGAAGCGATCACGGAAGGGCCGACGATCTACGTCATTGATGCCAGTCTGTGCACGGAATGCGTGGGCAGCTTCGACCACGAGGCGTGCCAGGCCGTCTGCCCCGTTGAGTGCTGCCTCCCGGATCCTGGCAACATGGAGTCCGAATCCGTCTTGATCGCGCGAGCTCTCAACCTGAGACCGGATGATGAGGAGCTGAAACAGAAGGTCGAGGCGAACGACTTTCCTTCACGCTTCAGGAGGTAACGAAAGCAAGCCCGGAGTCCCGCCCGCGCTGGGGCGGCATTGACACGCACTTCGCGGCGACCCGCTTCGGGTTCGTTCTGGGCAAATCAGGAAAGGACGGCCAGCGCGCGATGGTGGGCGGCGTAGACTTGGGCTTGGGTCCGCAGTTGCTGCTTGAGGGTGGCATCCTGCCAACGCCCAGCCTTGCGCAGAGCGCCAATGCGCTGGATTTCGCGTTTGCTCTCGGCAAGCGCAAGCCGGTGCGTGCGGCGCCGCTCATCCGCGCTGGTGGATGCCGACAGCGACGGCGGCATCAGCGCAAGTCCGGCGGAAGCGAGAACCTGGCGTCGTTGCATGTCGGCCCTCAGGGGCGGTCTGGTCGGCCAAGCCTACGCGGAAGAGAAGGAATTCCAAAGTGACTGTTCTTGCGGAATGCGATGCAGTCGTGCGCCAGACGGATGCAGTTGCCGGTGGCGCCAGCCGCAGACCGGCGAAACCGGCTCGTGCCCGGCCCGCCTGGTCACCGGCGCTGAGTTGCTGAGACGCCATCGGCAAGCCCAGAGTCCGCAGCCGGAGTGCCAGTTCCGCCGATGTGGACCAGGGACGACGGTGTTCTCGCGCTCGTCCGATGGATTGCCGACGGCGTCCTTGGCGGGTTCGGACCCGCGATTCCGTATCCCAAGGTACAGGCCCGCATTGGGCCCTTGGGAGACCACCATGCCACGACCTCACCCACCCGGGTGCTCCACCCACCGCCAGGGCAAGACCCTGCGCCGCTGGCTATGGCCATGCGCGCTTGCCGCCGCCGGCGGCGTCGCCGCCGGCTCGCTGGAAATCAGCGAGTTCACCGTCGACGGCGGCGGCGACTACAGCGACGGTAGCCGTTTCGCCGTTGAAGGCAGCATCGGCCAAACCGACACCGCCACCCTGCAGGGTTCGCGCTTTGCCATCGACGGTGGCTTTTGGCGACCCGCTGCGGCCGCCACCGACGCCATTTTCCAAGACAGCTTCGAGGACTGACCCATGAAACCGCATGCCATCGCCAGCGCGTTACTGATCATGTTCGCCGCCAACGCTACCGCGGCGCCGACCGATGTCGTCTCCACCGCGTTCACCTACCAGGGCCGGCTGCGCGACGCCGGGCAATCCGCCAATGGCCTGTTCGACTTCCGCTTCCAGCTATACGACAGCGCGGGCGCGGGCGCCTCGTTCTTTCCGGCCGTCGTGCTGGAGGACGTGCCAGTGCAAGATGGTGTGTTCAGCGTGCAACTCGACTTCGGTGCCAGCGCCTTCAACGGCATGGAACGCTGGCTCGGCATCGGCGTGCGCGACGGCGCCAGCACGGGCGCCTACGACACCATGGGTACGCGCCAGGAACTGACCGTGACGCCCTATGCCCTGTACGCGCTCAGCGGCAATCCGGGTCCGCAGGGCCCGGCTGGCCCGGCTGGCCCGGCTGGCCCGGCTGGCCCGGCTGGTCCGGCTGGTCCGACAGGTCCGACTGGACCGACGGGAGCTACCGGCGCGGTAGGGCCGCAAGGCCCTCAGGGCGCCACTGGCCCGAGCGGCCCGCAAGGCGCGGCAGGCTCAGTGGGACCAACCGGACCGCAAGGTCCGACTGGCATCGTCAACATCGCGACGATCGCTGGTCCGATCGACACAATCACCGCTGGCGGCAGCAATGCGCCATGGGTATGGGCAGGTGGATACACATCTCTTACGGTACAAGCCGGGCAGCGGATCACCGGCTCAGCGGTGGGCGTCGTCGGCCACTTTTCAGACTCCACGCTGGTAGTCAGGTTTGCGCTGTGCGTAAGCGAGAATGTCGATGGCGCGCCGCTGGCGTCGTTCTTCGTCGAAGGCAATGCCCCGGCAACCACGGTGCTGAAAAACCCCGAGAGAACCGTCCTGCCCGCGGCCGCCAGCATGGTGGCGGCCAGTTCCGGTACTTTCCGGTTCGGCTTCTGTATCGAGAACTTGTCGAACAGCACCGACTTGGCGCTCAACGACAACGTCAACGGCTGGTTCATGGTCAGCAACTGAGCCGAGCTATTCCGCGAAGCGCAGGGTGGCGACGGCGCCGCGGGTTTCGCCGGGGGCCAGCGACACGTGCCAGCCGTACAGGTCGCACAGGCGCTTGACGATGGCGAGTCCGAGGCCGGCGCCCTTGCCACCAGCGCCGTCGCCGCGCACGCCGCGCTGGAACAGGCGCTCGGCGTCCTTGGCGTCGATGCCCGGGCCTTCGTCATGGAGACGGGCGAGCAGCCGCACCCACGCGCGGGCACCTGCAGTCCGCACAGTGCGCCCGTGCGAAGTCGTGCGCGAGGATGCCGCACTCCAGATACGCGCTCCGTACCTGCTCGACATGGGCCGGCATCGACTCGGCGTCCACCTCGTCGTGACGCGCGATCCAAGTCGCCAGCCATGTCTGCACCGTCCGCCAGGCCAGCGTGTGCTCCGACCGGCGGCGGCGGTCGCAAGCCAGGTCCCCCTTTCCCTCGGACAATGCGCAAGTCGCCCGCTCCGGCCACCCTGCCCTACAATGCGCGCCCTTTTCCGCTGTCCAGAGTCCGCGCCATGGCCGGCAAGCTGTTCATCAAGACCCACGGTTGCCAGATGAACGAGTACGACTCGTCGAAGATGGCCGACGTGCTCGCCGCCGCCGAGGGGCTGACGCTTACGGACGACGAGAGCGAGGCGGACGTGATCCTCGTCAACACCTGCGCGATCCGCGAGAAGGCGCAGGAGAAGGTGTTCAGCCAGCTCGGCCAATGGAAGCAGTTGAAGAAGGCGAAGCCGGCGCTGGTGATCGGCGTCGGCGGCTGCGTCGCGAGCCAGGAGGGCGAGGCGATCGTCAAGCGCGCGCCCTTCGTCGACCTGGTGTTCGGCCCGCAGACGCTGCATCGCCTGCCCGAGATGGTGCAGAAGCTGCGCGCCGAGCGCCGCCCGCAGGTCGACATCTCCTTCCCTGAGATCGAGAAGTTCGATGCGCTGCCGGAGCCGCGCGCGGAAGGCCCGACCGCCTTCGTCTCGATCATGGAAGGCTGCAGCAAGTACTGTTCCTTCTGCGTGGTGCCGTACACCCGCGGCGAGGAAGTCTCGCGGCCCTTCGACGACGTCATCGCGGAAGTCGCGAGCCTCGCCGTGCAGGGCGTGCGCGAGGTCAACCTGCTCGGCCAGAACGTCAATGCCTGGCGCGGCGCGATGTACGACGGCGGGGTCTGCGACCTCGGCCTGCTGATCCAGTACATCGCGCAGATCGACGGCATCGGCCGGATCCGCTTCACCACCTCGCACCCGGTCGAGTTCAACGACAGCCTGGTCGCCGCCTACGCGCAGTGCGACAAGCTCGCGAACTACCTGCACCTGCCGGTGCAAGCAGGCTCCGACCGCATCCTCGCGGCGATGAAGCGCGGCCACACGGCGATCGAGTACAAGCAGAAGATCCGCAAGCTGCGCGCGGTGCGCCCGGACATCAGCATCAGCACCGACATCATCGTCGGCTTCCCGGGCGAGACCGACGCCGACTTCGAGGCGACGATGAAGCTGGTCGAGGACATCGGCTTCGACCAGAGCTTCTCCTTCGTCTACAGCCGCCGCCCCGGCACGCCAGCGTCCAACCTGCCCGACGACACCCCCGAGCAGGTCAAGAAGGAACGCCTGTACCGCCTGCAGGCCAGGATCAACGACAACGCGCGCAGGATCAGCGAGTCGATGGTCGGCAGCACCCAGCGCGTGCTGGTCGAGGGACTGAGCAAGAAGAGCGCCGCCGAACTCACCGGCCGCACCGAGAACATGCGCTTCGTGAACTTCCCCGCGCCGCCACGCCTGATCGGCCAGTTCGTCGACGTCGAGATCACCGCCGCGATGGCGAACAGCTTGCGCGGGCGGGTGGTGGATGGGCTGGCTGCCCACTCTTGAATTGGGGACGCAAAGGACGCAAAGGGGCGCAAAGGACGCAAATTAGAGCGAAGAGCGTTCGATTCAGGTCGGTCCTCGCCCGCTCCCTGCTTCATTCCTTCTGGCTCTGCTTGCTTCAGCTTCCTTTGCGTCCTTTGCGCCCCTTTGCGTCCTTTGCGCCCTTTGCGTCCACCATCGCAGCCCCAACGAAACCGGAAGCCCATGCCCCGACCCAAGCCCACCGCCCTCGACACCGTCACGCTGACCCTGGAGCCGGAGGACAACGAGCGGCTGGCGAATCTGTGCGGGCCTTTCGACGGGCACCTGCGTGAGGTGGAACTGCGCGTGGGCGTGGAGATCGCCAACCGTGGCAATTTGTTCAAGCTCAGCGGCGCGCCGGAGGCGGTGCGCGCGGCGGAGCGCTTGCTGCGCAAGCTGTATGCAGCGACCGGGGAAGAAACCCTGACCGCCGCCAGCGTGCACCTGGCAATCAAGGATCTCGGCGCCGACGAGTACACCGAAGAGAGCGCCGAAGGCGCGCAGGAGGTGGTGATCCGCACCAAGCGCGGGGTGGTCAAGGGCCGCGGCGGCAACCAGGTGCGCTACCTGCACGCGGTGGCGACGCACGACATCAACTTCGGCATCGGCCCGGCCGGCACCGGCAAGACCTACCTGGCGGTCGCGAGCGCGGTCGAGGCACTGGACCGCAACCGCGTGCAGCGACTGCTGCTGGTGCGCCCGGCGGTCGAGGCCGGCGAGAAGCTCGGCTTCCTGCCGGGCGACCTGACCCAGAAGGTCGATCCCTACCTGCGCCCGCTGTACGACGCGCTCTACGAGATGATGGGCGTCGAGAAAGTCACGCGCCTGCTCGAGCGCAACGTCATCGAGATCGCGCCGCTGGCCTTCATGCGCGGACGCACGCTGAACGATGCCTTCGTGATCCTCGACGAGGCGCAGAACACCACGATCGAGCAGATGAAGATGTTCCTGACGCGCATCGGCTTCGGCTCGACCGCGGTGATCACCGGCGACGTCACCCAGATCGATCTGCCGCGCAAGGACCAGTCCGGACTGCGCCACGCGATCGAGGTGCTGAACGGCGTCGACGGCATCAGTTTTACCTTTTTCCAGAGCGGCGACGTGGTCCGCCATCCGCTGGTCGCGCGTATCGTGCAGGCCTACGAACGCTTCGAGAAGCGCGGATGACCCTGCAACTGGAGCTTGCGCTGGGCTACGCGGCGCCGCGTCGCGGCGTGCCAGCGCGCGCGAGCTTCCAGCGCTGGGCCGAGGCGGCGCTGCGCGGTGCCCGCCGGCGCGGCCGGTTTGCGCTGTCGCTGCGGGTGGTCGATGCCGACGAAGGCCACCGGCTCAATCGCGACTACCGCGGACGCGACTACCCGACCAATGTGCTGTCTTTTCCCGCGGATGCGCGCATGGATGGCGCGCGCCTGCTGGGGGACCTCGCGTTGTGTGCGCCGGTGGTTGCCCGCGAGGCGGTCGAACAGGGCAAGTCGGCGACCGCACATTGGGCACATCTGACGGTGCACGGGGTGCTGCACCTGCTCGGCCATGACCACGAGGATGCTGCGCGGGCCAGCACGATGGAGGCGCTGGAAGTGCGCATCCTGGCCGGCCTGGGTTTGTGCAATCCCTACGAGGACAACGCGAAATGACCGACGTGGAAACGATCCGGCAATTGCTCGCCGACGCGCGGCGGCTGCTGTCCGGCACCTGGGAGCCCGAGCAGGCCGAGACGATCTGCGAACACGCCGAGGACTACGCCGAGACCTTGGGCGACCCGCGCCACGGCTCGCTGGCCGAGGCCCTGCTCGGCTTCGCGGCCTACCTGTCGGCCTTCACCGAGTCCAGCGTCGGACCGGTCGACGCCAAGCGGGTACAACTGGAGGCGCTGCTGGAGGCAGTCGGCGAACAGTTGCAGCGGCTGGAGACCTCGACCGCGCTGGAACTCGACGCGCCCGCGCCGGAGCCCGAGCCAGTCGTGGCCACGGTTGCCGATGCCAGCGACGCGCCGGCGTCGCCGGCACTGCCGGACACCATCGTGTTCATCGATCCCAGCGGCCGCGACGCCGGCGCACTCGGACTGGAACTGGAGGAGTTCGGCTACCAGGTGCAGCCGCTGCTGCGCCTGGACCGGCAGACCGCGCACTGGCTGAACCAGCCGCAGGTCAAAGGCCTGATCCTGCCGATCGCCGGCCTCGACATCTGGGAAAAACTGGTGCAGATCGACCCTTCGCTGGATCAGGCGCGCCGCCGCATCGGGTTGTTCGTGGTCACACGCAGCGACGATCCACGCCTGCGCCTGCGCGCCAGCCAGTCCGGCTGCGACGGCTACTTCGTGCTGCCCGGCGCCACCGACGCGCTCGCGCGCGAGATCGTCGAAGTGCTGCGCGACCGCCTCGATCCCTATCGCGCGCTGGTCATCGACGACGACTACTCGATGACGATGGTGGTCGAATCGGTACTCAAACGCTCCGGCATGGACACCCGCGTGGTCACCGATCCGACCGCGGCGCTCACGGTGCTCGACGACTTCCTGCCGGACGTGATCCTGCTGGACTTGCACATGCCCGGCCTCAACGGCCTGGAATTGCTGAGCCTGTTCCGCGCGCATCCGAAGACGGCATTCACGCCGGTGGTGCTGATCTCCGGTGACGAGGACCAGGAACGCCGCTTCCAGACCCTGACCGCAGGCGGCGACGACTACCTGCTGAAGCCGCTGCGTCCCAAGCACCTGGTTGCCGCCGTCACCGGCCGCGCCCAGCGCTCGCGCTGGCTGCGCCGCGCGCTGCGCCATTCGACGACACCGATCCCGCTGCCTTGAGCGACGGGTTGTCGGTTGTCAGTTGTTGGTTGTCGGCAGCAAGAGCCAGGGCGCGTACTTCCTAGCGGCTGGGCGTGGGCGGAAACATGGGGCGCTGGCGATGAACGCGGGATCGGCGTTGCGCGGATCCCAGTCGGGCACCGCCGCCAGCGGCAGCGTCGGCAGGTCCTTCGGATCGGCCGCAGCGCGGCCATCGAGCAACGCCTGCGCGACGCAGGCATCCAGCGCTGCGAGGCCGCCGGCATCGGGCCGCCACGCCGACGGCACCTGCACGCCGATGACCTTGCCGGCGAGCAGATCGTGCGGCCGGGTGCGGCGCAGCTCGAACAGTGCGTGACCGAGCACGCGCACGCAAGCGGCCGACCAGTCGCTGCGGCGCGCACCCAGCAGGCCCGCCCAGTCGTGCGCGTGCAGCGCCTCGAACAGGCTCGCATCATGGCTGGCCACGACCAGACCCGCCTCGTCGATGTGCGCGAGCGCCTGCTGGTGGCGCGAACGCCGCTTCGCGCCATGCGCGCGGATACCGGCGAGCTGGCCCTGGTGGATCGCCCACTTGGTGCGCGGCCAGCGCAGCCACATCAGCGCGCCGTAGAGATCGTGCAGCGAATCGCGACGCATCGCCACGAGGCCGCGCTCGCCGATGCGCTGCTCGTAGCTGAGGCCATCGGCGAGCAGCGCCGGGGTCTGCTCGGCGAAATGCAGGCAGGCGGGCAGCAACTGCGCTACGCGCGCGTCGAGCGTGGCGAGAACCGCATCCCAGGACTGGTCGAGCAGCGTTGCGTCACCGCCCAACTGGTCGAAAGGCGGCTCAGGCGGCGAGGACGCCATGCAGGTCGTGCTCGTCGGCATCGACGATCCTTACCTCGACGAAATCGCCGGGCTGGAGCACCGACGCATCGGCGCGTGTGATCGCCGCCTTGCGACCACGACCCTTGCGACCCAGCGCGATCGTGACCTTGCCGTCGATTTCGGGCGCGTCGGCGCTGCTGCGGCCGATGGCGACGCTCGCACCGACCTCGTCCAGCAGCACCCGCTGCACGCTGCCGACCTTGTGCTGCAGGCGCGCGGCGCTGATCGCGGCCTGTTTTTCCATGAAGCGTTGCAAACGCTGCTGGCGGACTTCCTCGGGCACCGGATCGGGCAAGGCATTCGCGGCCGCGCCGTCCACCGGCGAGTACGCGAAGGCGCCGACGCGATCGAGCTGCGCCTCGTCGAGGAAGTCCAGCAGTTCCTCGAATTCGCGTTCGGTCTCGCCGGGGAAGCCGACGATGAAGGTGCTGCGCAGCGTCAGTTCGGGGCAGATCGCGCGCCAGGCGCGGATGCGTTCGATGTTCTTCTCGCCGCTCGCCGGCCGCTTCATCCGCTTCAGGATGCGCGGGTTGCTGTGCTGGAAGGGGATGTCGAGGTACGGAAGGATCTTCCCCTCGGCCATCAGCGGCAGCACCTTGTCGACGTGCGGATAGGGGTAGACGTAGTGCATGCGCACCCAGATGCCGAGCTCGCCGAGCGCCTGCGCGAGGTCCTGAAAACGCGTCTGCCGGAGCTGGCCGCGCCACTCGCGCGGCGCGTACTTGAGGTCGACGCCGTAGGCACTGGTGTCCTGCGAGATCACCAGCAATTCGCGCACGCCGGACTTGGCGAGCTTCTCGGCCTCGACCAGCACCTGGTCGATCGGCCGGCTGACGAGGTCGCCGCGCAGCGAGGGGATGATGCAGAAGCTGCAGCGGTGGTTGCAGCCCTCGGAGATCTTCAGGTACGCGTAGTGGCGCGGCGTCAGCTTCAGGCCGGCCGGCGGCACCAGGTCCATGAAAGGATCGTGCTGCGGCGGCTTCTGCGCGTGCACCGCATCCAGCACCGACTGGTAGTCCTGCGGACCGCTGATCGACAACACCTGCGGGAACTTCTCGCGGATCAGTCCGGCGCGCGCACCGAGGCAGCCGGTCACGACCACCTTGCCGTTCTCGGCGAGCGCTTCGCCGATCGCCTCCAGCGATTCCTCGACCGCGGCGTCGATGAAGCCGCAGGTGTTGACGACCACGACATCGGCCGAATCATAAGTCGGCACGATCGCGTAGCCCTCGGCACGCAACTGCGTCAGGATGCGCTCGGAATCGACCAGCGCCTTCGGGCAGCCGAGGCTGACGAAGCCGATCTTGGGAACGGTGGACATGGCGGCGTGCAGCGGAAATCGGGGCGCGGAGTATAGAAGGCTGTGAGTAGTGAGTAGTGAGTAGTGAGTAGTGAGTGGCAAGAGCGATTCGAGGCACCTTTGCAGGATCGGCGAGTGATTCCTCTCTCAGTCACGACTCGCGGCAGACCGCTTCCGCCACTCACCACTCACCACTCACTACTCACCGACTACTGCTTCACCCGCCGCTCGGCCTCGGTGAGGGCCACCTTGTCGCGCAGGTAGACCGGCAGGGCCTGGCGCGCCGGCACGCCAAGGCCGGCACGCAGCGCGCGGGCACCCAGGCGTGCGACCGCGGCGGCCTGCGGGAAGACGCTGCGCTCGATCGCGTCGAGGCGATAACCGAAGCGCTCGCGCAGCAGCGGCGCGTAGGCGCGGAAGCCGGGGCCGACCGCGCACCAGATGTTGTCGCCGGGCAGCGCCAGCTCGGCCGGCGCGACCAGTTGCTCGTCGGCCACGGCGTACACCAGCCCCTCGGCATCGACCTCGAAGCCCCCGGCGTAGACCTCGCCCATGCGCGCGTCGGCGAGCGCCAGGATCGGCGCCACCGCACCGCGCGCATAACCCTCCTGCGCGAGCGCGGCGAGCGAGGACACCGGCAGCGCCGGGATGTCGAGGCCATAGGCGATGCCCTGGGCGGCAGCGACCGCCATGCGCACGCCGGTGAAGGCGCCCGGGCCGCAGCCGAAGGCCACCGCGGACAGCTCGAGCTTGTCGACGCGCGCGTCGGCGAGCACTGCGTCGATCAGCGGCAGCAGGCGATCGCCATGGCGCACGCCCACGTCCTGCACGCGTTCGCAGAGCTCGCCGCTGGCCCACACCGCGACCGACAACACCTCGGTCGAGCATTCGATCGCGAGCAGGTTCATGGCTGCGGGGCCAGGGCATTGCCGACGGGGGCGGCACTGTACCAGTCGAGCCGCCGGGTCAGGTACATCGCCGTGGCGAGCAGCAGCGCGAGGCCGACCGCGCCGAGCAGCAGCGACAGCTCCTCGGCGCGGATCAGCACCAGCAGGAAGCCGTACAAGGCGGCGAGCACGCCGGCGCCGAGCGCGCCGCGGCCCCAGCCGCCGAGCACCGCCGCCGAGTAGCCGCCGACCATCGCGACCACGCTGGCCGCCGCCAGCAGGTAGGCGGCGACGAAGCCGATGTGCTCGCCGAGCGCGAGCAGCAGCAGGTAGAAGACCGCGAGCGCGAGGCCGACCAGCGCGTAATGGAAGGGATGCAGGCGCACGCCGACCAGCACCTCGGTCAGGAACAGCGCGGCGATCGTCAGCGCCAGCACCAGCACGCCGTATTTCGCGCTGCGCTCGTTCTGCTGGTAGAGCCCGGCGGGCTCGACCAGGCTGACGCCGACCGCCTGTTCGCCCCAGCCGGCGATCACGCTCGCATCGGCGAGCACCGCGGGGATGCCGGTGGACAGGTCGAGCAGGCGCCAGCTCGCGCTGAAACCGTCCTCGCGCACCTCGCGCTTGCGCGGCAGCGCGCCGCCGGCGAACCCGGGATGCGGCCAGTCGCCCTGCACGGCGACCGTGAACTCGGCAGCGTTCGGCACGAATTCGAGCGCGCGCGCACCCGCCAGTTCGATCGCGATCGCGAAGGGCAAGGCTTCCGCGCCGCCCGCGTCGATGCCGAGCGGCGCTGCCAGCACCGCGCGTGCCGCCTGCGCGGAATAGGCGTGCCCGAGGGTCCAGCGCTCCGCGCTCGGCTTCAAGGTCAGCGCGGCGCCGGCGAGTTCGGCACGCTCGACCGCGCGCAGCCCGGTCAGGTCGCCCGGCGCGAACTGCAGCGTCCGTTGTTCCAGCGTCCAGGTCTCGGGCTCGTCGAGGTCGACGCGCACCTGCCCCGGCTGGAAGCGACCGTCGATGTGCAGTTTGGCGGTGTAGATCGGCAGCGCATACAGCCCGATGCGGCGGGTTTCGATGCGCAGACGCGCGTCCACCTGCGCCTGCGTCGGCGTCAGCCAGCGCGTGCGCCGCTCGCGGATCACCTCGTTGTCCTTGTTGACGCGCTCGCGGACGTACTCGAAGCGCAGCAGCGGCAGCAGCAGCGCCTGTTCCCGGCCCCAGCCGGCGGCGATCCGGTTCTCTGCTTCGCGCGCGAGCGCGGCGCGCTCCTGGCCGAGGTCGTGGACCAGGCCCTGCGGGATCAGCAGCAGCAGCGAGAGGACAGCGAGGACGAAGAGCTTGAAGGTGGTGGACGCGCCGAGGGCGAGGCGGGACATGGCGTGGCTCGAGGTGGCGGAGGCTGTAGCAGGCGCCGCCACCGGGTTGCCGCGCGGGCGATGCGCGGCCAGCCCGCGGGCGATCGCGGGCGGTGCACGGGCAGAGCGGCAATCTGTCCGACCGCGCCGCGCCGCACCGCGCGCGTCGACCATGATGTGTTCCCCGGAATCGCGGCAGGGATGCCCGTTACCGGGCACCCACTGCACAGATCCCGGCGGGCGCAACTAGCGCTCCATTGACCCCGCACTCGTCCTGAGTTTGTTCGTCCATTTGATCGCTGCCACACGAGGGGCGGCTTCTCCGGCCCGAGCATCATCGGCCACGGCTTCGCGCCTTCCCGATGCGGACCCCGCGCCGACAACTCGTGTGGCCAGGCTGGAGACCTCCTGGCTCCCGGACGGAGTGTGTATCGACATGCCAGGGGCTCTTGACCACGCCAGGTTGCAGTGGCGCTCGCGATGGCGCACCAATGCATGTCGCCTTCCGCGGAACCAGAAGGCGTCGGCACCCGAGGGCAGGCCTTTTCGCAGCTCAATGGCTGACTTGTCGACACCCCTGTCAACGCTTCACGGCACGCCTCGCGACGCACCGCGCAGGACTCGGGGACAACGTGGATCGCTACTGTTGGCGAGGACTTGCACCCCTGACACTCCGCCGGTCTCGTCGGCGCGCCTTACTCAAAGCCGTTCGCGAACATCGAGTTCCAGTTGCCGAGCGGAGTGAACATCGGGCCGGCGGACTTGCAGATCATCGAGTTGACGCCGGTGAGGTCGCGTACGCCGGAACGGTAGTAGAGGACGACGTCGCTGCCACTGCCGTTGCCGTCGATATCACCGCCATTGGCGAGATTGCCGTGCGCCATGCCGCAATCGCCCAGGCTGTAGTTGGCGTTGTCGCCATACTCGTTCGCGACATAGGCGGTGCCGATGACGTCGACCAGGTGGAAATTGCGCCCAGACTGGTTGGTCGGCGTCTCGTAGTCGCTGCGGCTCGGAGTCAGGCGGTAGCCGCGGCCGGTCGTCGTGTTGCGGACTTCCCAGGTGCGCTCGCTGCCGCCCGGACCCCCGGTCTGGCTGCGCAGGCTGGTGAACTCGGTGCTCTGAACCGCATCGTTGATCGACAGCACGTTGTTGTCCGCGCCATCGATGTCGAAGTCGAAGCGCCAGTAGTTGTGGTGCCAGTGGGTGGTGCCGTTGCCGGTGCCGTTGCGATTGCCGAAGCCGAACTGAGCATCGAAGGCACCGTTCGCGTAGAAGAAGAAGCGCGAACTGTAGAAATACCAATCGGCGGAATACTGGGTGGTCAGCACGACATGGTCGCCCTTGTCCTCGATGGCGACGCCATTGAAGCAGTCGCCGGAGGTGCGTCCCGGCAACTGGAAGGGACAATCGCCGTACGCCTGGGTCGGATGGGCCGAACGGTCGCAGGAAGTGGTCGGCGCGAACACCGAGGAGACCCCGAGCTGATTGCGCAGCGCCGGTTCGGCGACGAAGTTCGAATTGGTGTCCTTCCAGTCGCGATAGCAGGTGGACGAGGTGTACTCGGCGAACAGCATCGGCGCGTGCGCGCGTTTCAGCACAGGGAAACCGTTGTACTGCACGTTGCGCAGCTCCAGGCCCGAACCACGCGGACCGGAACTCTGGCTGGGGCGCAACCAGCACATCTGCCACACCGGATTGTTCGCCGGCCAGCTGAGCAGGGTCTCGTTGCCGCTGCAGCTCACGGCGGCGTCGCCTGCGGGTGCATGCAGCAGGGCGGAGGACAGCGCGAGCAGCGCCAGAACGTGCAGGGTTTTCAAGGCGTCTTCCCTCGATGGGCTTTCAGTTGGGCAGCGGTGTAGGGATCGACATCGCCGGCGGCAAAATGAGGTTGCACGACGCGGCCGGTTTGCAGATCGACGATCGCGTGCACGAGCTTGCGCCAGCCGTCGCCGGCGGAAGCGATGACGTGCACGCAGCGCGACCTGGAATTGCAGTCGGCATCGTCGGGTACGCGGTAGCTGAAGCCGCCATAGACATGATCGGCAGCCTGCATTTGCGGCCCGATCTGCGGGTCCGCGCGCGCGAGCTCGAAGGCGTAGGCCTTCTCGGCGTCGGTCAGGTTCAAGGTCAGCATCGGCTGCTCGTGCTCGCTGATGCGGCCTTGCGCATCGCGGATGCGCTGGATCGCGACCGCCCGATCGTAGTCCCAGGCGTATTCGACGTGCACCGGTATTTCGGCGCCATCTTGCTTGAATACGTCGTCGTAGCTGCGAACGATCACGATGCCGCTGGCACGCGGGTCGCGTGGGGACGCGACGGAGTCGCCCGCGAGCCGCGTCGACTGGCAACCGGGCAAGACCAGCAGCAGACTCGTGATCACGGCAATGCAGAGTGAGCGGTTCATGGACTGGCCTCGGTGCTGGCGCTGTCGCTGGCCATGTCGACCGGTGGCGAACGGCCGTACTCCTGCCACAGGTCGTACATGTACTGGCTGCGGGTCAGATTGGCGGGCCCGACCGTGCTGCTGCGCTGGCACATCTGGTTCTCGGTCGGGATGTTGTGGTCGATGGCCTCGTCGCGCAGGAACTCGATGTACTCGCGACTCGCAATCTGGAAGCGCAGGCGGGCCGTGACGGTCAGCGGCAGCGCGGTGCCGGGCGGCACCGGGATCGTGTAGCTGGTGTCATCCCAGTGCTGAAGGACGCCCGGGCCGACCTGCGGATAGTTGTAACCGATCGGCCGGATTTCGGGATCGTTGCCGCCGCGGAATCCACGCGGCGGAATGCGATTGTCCTTGGCCACACAGTTGTTCAGCGCAAAGTGGAAGAGCTCCCGACCGTTGTTGTCGTCGACGTCGCACTGGTGGTCGCCGTTGAGGTTCCACTGGCCCTGCAGGATCTCGTAGACCTTGATCTGCGGATCCTCGGTCAGCACACCGGTGGCGGCATCGTAGGCGCCGCTCTCGTGGATGGTTGCGCCGTCGGCATCGGCGACCTTGAGATTCAGCCACATCCGGCGACCTTCGGAATAACCGGTCGGCAGCTTGTGGCCGGAGAGATTGGTCACGCGCACGCGCACCACGAGGTTGCCACCGGCGCCGCCGAAGCTCTGGATGGCGGTGTCGACGGTCGCACTGCGCTGGTTCAGCATTTCTTCGGCCCAGGCGATGGTGCGGTTGAATGCTCCCACGCGACCGAGGCCGTACTCGTCGCGCAGGATGCGCGGAATCCAGTGATTCGCACCGACGAACTCGTGCACCGACAGTTCGCCGGCGCGCGATCCCGCGGCCTCGAACAGGCAGGCGCGCGCGGCCGGGTCTTCGCTGGTGCGCATGTGGCAGTCCTGGCAGTCGCGCTCGAAACCGTTCAGGTTGCCGAGCACCGGCGCGCGCCCGTCGAAGCCGTCGGCGAACATCGCGTCGGCGTAGGCACTGGCCTTCCACTCGCTGTAGGTGCGCTCGATCGGGAAGGGGATGCCGCTGTCGCTGCCATCGGCGAGGATCAGGGTTTTCAGTGCTCCCGCGCTGGTGTCCGGGGTGTTGACGTCGTGGCAGCCGCCACAGAACTCCGAGGATCCGATGTAGCGGGAGTGCTCCCAACCATGCGGCGGTGGCGGCACCGAGGTGCTGTTGCTGTAGCGGTACGGTCCCTTGCGACAGGGTCCGAAATAACTGCCGCCATCCTCGCTGTTGCACTGCATCGAATCGTCGATCCACAGATTGGCATTGCCGATGATGGGCGACTGTCCCGCCGGTCCTGTCTGATTGGCACGGTGGCAGTAGTGGCAGGTGATGCCTGCGTAATCGTTGGTTTCGCTGTCCGGGTCGGTCAGCGAACCACTCAGTTCACAGCCGTCGGTACCATCGATCAGAGGGGTGGCCGGAATGCCGGTTTTGCGTACGCGTCCGCCGAACCAGCCTGTCGGGGTGTGGCAGCGCAGACAGTAATCGCCCACACCGGGCACATCGCGGTTGGCGATGTCCAACGCCGCCCAGAACAGCGGATCGCGGGTGGCATTCGCCATCATCGATCCAGACCAGGTCGAATGCGGCATGAAACCGGCGTCCGCCACTTCGAATGCGCCGTGGCAGCTGGAACAGGCGTTTGGCTCCTCAAGCCCGTTTTGCAGTCGCGGCTGGCTGCCGTGCGGGGTGAAGTCGATGGGGGCGCCGGCCATCGCGGCGACGGCGACCAGCCAGCCGGAGGCGAGGCTGGCGAGGAGTCGGAGGGGCGAGCGCAAGTTCATCGGATTCAGTGGTCGGAGGGCGCGAGGTGCGGAGTATCGAGCGCACGCCGGTCGCGTTCCAGCCACGGGAAGCCGTCGGTCAGTCCTCCATCCCGTCCGCGAACAGATTGAAGGTATTGGGCACCATCAGCTTGACGGTGTAGTGAGATGGGCCGGTACCACCTGACAGGCCGAGCGTCAGAGTGCGAGTGTGCTCGGGATCGGGGGCGACGGTGGTCACCACCGAGAATCGGTACAGCAGGCCCCAGTTCAGGGCATTGCCGGCTGGCGCGGTCCAGTGGGCGGTGTCGGCCGTGAGCGCGCCAGCCCAGTCGTTGCCGGCGATGGTGTCGATGTCGGCAAAGTGAACGCCGTCCAGCACCATCCCGGCATCGCCTCCACGCGGCAGACTCAAGGATACGAAGCCGGTATTGCTGATCACCTGCAGGTTGGCGCCGGCGTTCGCGGGCGGATTGGTGTTGAGTACCGCGCGTGCGAGATCGAAGTTGTGCACCGCGTAGTCGTAGCGCCAGCAGGTGCCGGACAAGCCGGATGGGCAGGAATCCAGTTGCTTGGCCTTGACCGCGATCTTCGCTTCGCCCTCCGGCGTGTCGAGGACGACATTCCGGGTGGGATTGGTGATTGGATCTACCCAGGTGTCGATGACCGGGCCGAGCGTGAAGGCGCCCTGACTCGTCACCTGCCAGGCATTGGCCGCATGCGAGAACGTGGTGCTGCGATGGCCCATGGTGTTGTGGATGTTGATGTCGTCCTGGATGACGTACCAGGAGTCGGTGTAGAAGGCCGATCCGACCGGCGTCAGTTGCGACTCGCGCGTGACCATGCGGTTCTGGTACTGATTGCTGCCGACGCTCTCCTCGACGCCGTCGCAGTTGCTGTCGTAGATCGAGAAGCAGCGGCCCCAGCGACCGGTCGCCGGGATCAGCTCGCGACGCGGACCGAGGTCGCCGGTGTTGTCGTTGTTGCCGGTGCCGTAGGTGTCCGCGCAATTCGGGCTCAGGATGTGGTTGCCATGGGGGCTGGCGCAGCCCACATTGGTCGTCAGGAAGGCGTGCTTGACGCCCGAGGCGCCGATCTGTTCGAGCTGGTCGTCGCGGATCCGGTACAGATTCCAGATCAAGTAGGGATGCTGGTCGTTGCCGGGATAGGGGAAGTTGTACGGACTGACCGAGAACTTGTCGTACCAGGGCACGTCGGCGCTGTTGACGTTGTTGGTGTTGCGCAGCGTCGAGGAGGGTACGAATACCACTTCGCCATCGTCGCCGGCGGGACCGTCGCATCCATTGACGCCAGCGCTGCTGCGACAGCGCGCAAACTGCATCGTGTAGCCGGTCAACAGCACGTCCGCGAGGAAGCCACCGGTGCCGTGGAAGTTCGGATCGCCGAGGGCCTGCTTGGCGCGCGGATCGAAGCTGCGCGGGCGCTGCACGATCGGGCTCAGGAGCTTCAGTTCGCCGACGTAGGCGCCGGCCAGGTTCGGCGCTCCGACACGCTCGGCGAAGGCTGGCGTCGCATTGATGTCCGCGCTGCGGATGTGATAGGCCTGATGGTCGTCGACCAACTTGTACATCAGATGATTGACGAAGAACCAGGGCTCGCCGTCGGTGTCGACGAGCAGCAGTTGCAGCGGGTTCGCAGGATCCGCGCGCAGTTCGAAGCGGCTGAAATCGAAGGTCAGGCCGTCCTCCGTGCGCAGGCGGAAGCCATCGCGACCCATGAGTTTGCCGCCCGTGAATTGCTGGAAGTTGCCCTCCGGCGCGGCGAAACGCAGTCCGCCGCCGGCGAGCAGCGGGAATGCGATCTCGGCGGCAAAATCGTGACTGCCCGGCCGCATTCCAGGCCCAGCCACGACGTGGACGCGCTGGGCCGAAAGCCGGTCGACATTGAAGCGCAGTTCCACCTGACCGCCGTGCATCGTCCACTCGTCGGCTTTGGCGACTGCGGGCAATGGATCGACCGCGCTTTCTGGGGTGGCCGCCATCGCGATGACCGGAGACAGGGTCAGGGCGAGGGCGCAGGCAAGTTTGTGCATGCTTCGGACTCCGGGAAGTGCGGACTACAGGCGATCGGGTAACTTGCCATTGTACGCCCGCGGTGGGCCTGCTCTTGTGTGGTTTTCGTGACGGCCTGCCAATTCTGGTTCGGTCGCGTTGCCGCTGGCAGAAACATCATCCCGGACATGCGCCTGTGGGCGACTCGGGCTATCCCAGCAGGCGCTCGATGACTCCGCCGTAGCTGTGCGCAAGCGGCTCGAGATCCGCGATCCGCACCCATTCGTCGACCTTGTGGATGCTGTCGTTGAGCGGGCCGAGTTCGACCACTTCGGCGCCGGTGGGAGCGATGAAGCGGCCATCCGAGGTGCCGCCGCCGGTGTCGAGTACGGGATCGACGCCGAGGTGTTCGCGGCAACTGGCGACGACCGCGCCGATCAGCGTCGTCGGCTCGGTGAGAAACGGGATGCTGGCGACGCGCGTGCGCAACTCGTACTCGATGCCGTGGCGCGCGAGGACGTCCTCGACACACGCGCGCAGGCTGGCCTCGGTGGACGCGGTGCCGAAGCGGAAATTGAAGTTGACCTGCAGATCACCGGGGATCACGTTGTTGGCGCCGGTGCCGGCCTTGACTTCGTAGATCTGGAAGGAGGTCGGTGGAAAGTGCGCGTTGCCACCGTCGAAGCGCGTGGCAACGAGTTCGGTCAGCGCCGGTGCGAACTGGTGGATCGGGTTGCGCGCCTGCTCCGGATAGGCGACGTGACCCTGGATACCCTTGATGGTCAGGTAGCCGTGCATCGAGCCGCGGCGGCCGATGCGGATGCGATCGCCCTGGATGGCGCCGGACGAGGGCTCGCCGATCAGGGCGTAGTCGAGGCGGATGCCGCGCTCGGCCAGCCAGGGCATCACCGCCTGGATTCCGTCGCGCGCCGGGCCTTCCTCATCGCTGGTGTAGAGGATCGCGAGCGTACCGGGGTGGCCGGGGTGCGCGGCGACGAAGCGCTCGGCCGCGAGCGTGAGCGCCGCGATCGCCGATTTCATGTCGGCGGCACCGCGTCCGTACAGGCGGCCGTCACGCACGACCGGCTCGAACGGAGCACTGCTCCATCGCTCCAGCGGCCCCGGCGGCACCACGTCGGTGTGCCCGACCAGCGCCAGCACCGGCGCACCGGACCCATGCGTGGCCCACAGGTTGTCGGTCTCGCCGAAGCGCAGGTGGGTGACCTCGAAGCCGGCGTCGCGCAGCCGCGCGCCGATGAGCGCCTGGCAGCCGGCATCGTCCGGGGTGACCGAAGGCAGCGCGACGAGAGCCTGGGTGAGGGAAAGGACGGAGGTCATGGGGTCCGAAGCCAAGGCAGGGTTCTATTCGCAAAGGACACAAAGTACGAGCGGGGTTGCGGAGGCAGCAATCGATCCCACCGCCCACCCGGGGACTCAACTCTTCATTGCGTCCTTTGCGGACGATGAAAGCCTTTCACGTCCGCAACAGTTCGTTGAGGCTGGTCTTGGCGCGGGTCTTTTCGTCGACGCGCTTGACGATCACCGCGGCGTACAGGCTGTGGCTGCCGTCGGCGGCGGGAAGCGAACCGGACACCACGACCGAGCCGGCGGGCACGCGGCCGTAGCTGATCGCGCCCGTCGCGCGGTCGTAGATGCGCGTCGACTGGCCGAGGAACACGCCCATGCCGACCACGCTGCCGCGCTCGACGATCACACCCTCGACCACCTCCGAGCGGGCGCCGATGAAGCAGTCGTCCTCGATGATGGTGGGCGCTGCCTGCAAGGGCTCGAGCACACCGCCGATGCCGGCGCCGCCGGACAGATGCACGTTGCGACCGATCTGCGCGCAGGAGCCGACGGTCGCCCAGGTGTCGATCATCGTGCCCTCGCCGACGTGAGCGCCGATGTTGACGAAGCTCGGCATCACCACCACGCCGCGCGCGAGGTGTGCGCCGCGGCGCACCACGGCGCCGGGCACGATGCGCGCGCCGATGTATTCGAAGGCCGCCTGGTCCGCGCCGGCGTAGCGCAACGGCACCTTGTCCCAGTAGTTGCCGGGCGCGCCGGACATCAGCTCGGCTGGACGGATGCGGAAGTACAGCAGTACCGCCTTCTTGACCCATTCGTGCACGCGCCAGCGGCCTTCCACCGGCTCGGCTACACGCAGGCTGCCGGCTTCGAGCCCGGCGAGTACCCGCTCGACGGCGTCGACGACCTCCGGCGGTGCGTGGCCGGGAGAGTAGTCGCTGCGCTGTTCGAATGCCTGTTCGATGAGATTCCGCATGTGAAAGCAGCTCGCGTTGTTCAGGCCTGAGGGCGAGAGATGCAAGGTACGCAAAGGGAGCAAGGGAAGCAAAAGAATCGTGTGGGGTGACCATGCCGGACCGTTACGCTCGCTGGATTCGCGTCGCGCCCTTCGCATTCTTCACGCCAAGGGTTGCTCCGCCTGTGCATCCCCCAAGCGCTCCTCCAGCGCCGCGCGCAGCCGTGCCTGGGCCGGATCGTCCAGGCGCTGCCCGTCCTGTGTCGTGACCGTGAAGAAGTCCTCGGCGCGCTCTCCGAAGGTGGCGATGCGCGCGGAGTGTACGCGCACGTCGGCGTCGCGGAAGGCGTGCGCGACCGCGGCCAGCAGGCCGGGACGGTCCGGGCAGACCAGCGAGAGCTGGGTGCCGGCGTCGTCGGCGCGGGTCTCGAAGGCGATCTGCGGCGGGAAGCGGAACAGACGCTGCTCGCGGGTGGCGCGGCGCTTCGCGAGGCGCGGGCGCAGCGGCTTCTCGGACAGCGCCATGGTCAGCGCCATCTGGATCTCGAGGTTGCGCGTCAACGGATCGTCCTCGCGACGCAAATCGAGCACCTGGAAGGTGTCGAGGGTGTTGCCGGAACGACAGGTCAGGATGCGCGCGGCCATCACCGACAGGTCCATGCGGTCGAGCACCGAGGCGATGGTCGCGAAGATGCCGGCCTGGTCCGGTACGCGCACGAAAATCTCGCGGGTGCCGCCGCCGACCGCGCGCACCGCTACCAGCGGCTGACCGGCGCGCGCGCCGCCGACGATTGCCTTGGTCAGCCAGCGCAACTGGTCCGGCGTGTAGCGCCAGAAGCTCTGCTCGGGAAAATCGGTCCACAGGGTCTCGACCGCGCTGAACATGCAGCCTTCGCCGGTCAGCAGTTCGAGCGCCTTCAGGCGCGTGGCGCGAACGCGGTCCTGGCGGTTGACCGGCTGGTCTGTGCCGCGCCGCAGCTGGAAGCGCGCGGCCTGGTAGAGATCGCCCAGCAGGCGCGCCTTCCAGCCGTTCCACAGCTTGGGGTTGGTCGCGCGGATGTCGGCGACGGTCAGCAGGTACAGGCACTCCAGGCGTTCCCAGTCGCCCACCCTCTCGGCGAAGCGGCGCACCACCTCGGGATCCTGGATATCCTGCTTCTGCGCGGTCGCACTCATCAGCAAGTGGTGTTCGACCAGCCAGACGACGAGGTCGATGTCGGCAGTCGCGTAGCCACGGCGCTTCAGGTAGCGGCGCGCGTCGACCGCACCGAGTTGCGAGTGGTCGCCGCCACGGCCCTTGGCGATGTCGTGGAAGATCGCCGCCAGGAACAGCAGTTCGGGCTGGCGCACGCGCAACGCGAGTTCGTGCGCGAGTGCGAACTGGCCGCCGGGGTCCGGCTCGAAGAAGCGTTCCAGGTTGCGCACCAGGAACAGCGTGTGCTGGTCGACCGTGTAGACGTGGAAGAGGTCGTACTGCATGCGCCCGGCGACGCGCGCGAAGGGCGGCAACAGCGCGCCGAGCAGGCCATGCCGGTGCAACTCGGTCAACGCACGGTAGGGCCGGCGCGTGGCGAGGATCTCCTGCAAGGCCTCGTGCGCGAGGCGGTCGCCGGCGAGTGCGCGACGCTGGCCCGGCAAGGCCCTGGCGAGGGAGTGCGCGAGTTCGGGACCGAGTGTGCTGCTGGCGCCAGAGCGGGCGATGCACAGGAAGGGTTCGATCAGATCGACCGGACGTGCCAGTTCGGCCGACTCGTCGGCGAGTTCGAGTGCGCCGTCGCGCACCCCGTAACGCGGGTGTCCGGGCACCGGTTGCAGTACTGCGAGCGCGCCATCGATGCGCCGCGCGATGCGTTCGATCAGCGCGCGAGAGAGCCGGTCGATGTCGCCGGCAGCGCTGAAGTAGCGATGCATCAGCGCCTCGACCGGGTGCTCACGCACACCGTTGCGCCTGGCCGCCGCGAACAATTGCGCGAGCGCCGGCTGGTGGTCGAACAGCACGCGCTCCTCGCGCCGGCCGCTGACCACGTGCAGCGCGAAGCGCAGGTCCGACAACCAGCGCTCGGCGCGTTGCAGACGTGCCGCCTCGTCGACTTCGAGCAGACCGAGCGTCGCCAGTGCCGGCCAGCTCTCGCGACCGAAGGCGCGCAGCGCGATCCAGCGTGCCGTGTGCAGGTCGCGCAAGCCGCCGCGACCGCTTTTGAGATTCGGTTCGAGGTTGTGCGCGGTGTCGGCATGGCGTGCCTGGCGCTCGTCGCGTTCGCCGATCTTGGCGCGCAGGAAATCCGCGGCCGGCCACATCGTCGGCGTGCGCAAGGCATTCTGCATGCGTCCGTACAGGCCCTCGTCGCCGCACAGCAGGCGCGCATCCAGCAGCGCCGTGTAGCCGGCCAGGTCTTGCGCGACAAACTCGGTCAACCCCTGCAGCGTGCGCACCGACGACGCCAACTCCAGGCCCAGATCCCAGGCGGCGGCGAGGAAGGCGCGCACCGTCGCATCGAGTACGGCGTCGCGACCTTCCGGCACCAGCACCAGCACGTCGACATCGGAACCGGGAAACAACTGCCCGCGACCGTAGCCGCCGGTGGCGATCAGACAGGCACGCAGACGCGTGTGGCGCGCCTCGACGTCGGACATGAGCTGTGACCACAGCGCCCGCAACTCGGCATCGATGCGGGTGGACAGTGCGCGCATGCAGGCCCTGGCACGACGCGTGCGCCGGAAACGTGCGGCCAGTGCCTGACGGAACTCCGCGAGCGATGGCCGTCGGGCGATGCTCCCCGCGCCCGTCGTCGCCGCGCTCACAGCACCTCGTCCTCCGCCAGCGTCATCACCTCGAAACCATCCTCCGTGACCAGGACCGTGTGCTCCCATTGCGCCGACAGCGAACGGTCCTTGGTGACGACGGTCCAGCCGTCCGGCAGCAGCCGCACGTGACGCTGCCCGGCGTTGACCATCGGTTCGATCGTGAAGGTCATGCCCGCGCGCAGCTCCTCGCTGCGCCCGCGCGAGGGATCGTGGTAGTGCAGCACCTGGGGTTCTTCGTGGAACTTCTCGCCGATGCCGTGCCCGCAATACTCGCGCACCACCGAGAAGCGCTGCGCCTCCACATGCTTCTGGATCGCACGACCGATGTCGCCGAGGTACACGCCAGGGCGCACCATCTGAATGCCGAGCTTCATCGCCGCGTAGGTGGTGTCGATCAGTCGCCGCGCGAGCACGGTCGGCTCGCCGATCACGAACATGCGGCTGGTGTCGCCGTGGAAGCCGTCCTTGATCACGGTGACGTCGATGTTGACGATGTCGCCGTCCTTGAGCACTTTCGGTCCGGGGATGCCATGACAAACCACGTTGTTGACCGAGGTGCAGATCGAGCGCGGAAAGCCTTTGTAGTTCAGCGGTGCCGGGATCGCCTGCTGCTCGTTGACGATGTAGTCGTGGCAGATGCGATCGAGTTCGTCGGTACTGACCCCCGCGCGCACATGCGGCCGGATCATCCGCAGCACCTCCGCGGCCAGCCGGCCGGCGGTGCGCATCTTCTCGACTTGCGCCGGGGTCTTGTAGGTGATGCTCATGTCACTCCTGGCTCGCTCCAGACTCCGCCGACGGCCGGGCAGAGCATTTTGTCCGCAAAGGACGCAAAGGACGCAAAGGACGCAAAGGACGCAAAGTAAAGCAGGAAAGAGGTGAATGAAGGCGCAGTTCGCGCATACGGCCGCCGTTCCGGCAGGTCTTTCCGCTTTTCTTCGCGTCCTTTGCGGACAGAAAAAGGGTCTGCCCGGCAGCCAGACAGAGCGTCGGAACGGCAAGGTCAGCGTTGCCGGGCAGGGGCCAGCCGCGCTATGATCCCGCAGATTTTTCGGCGCTGCTGTCGCGCCGTGATCCGTCGGTCGTCGCGATCCCGCGGCGCCGATGACTCCGCACACGCATGGCTGTCGCCATCGGGCCGGTGCCCAGGACGGGCTCCCGAGGTGCATGCGTGGAGGCTCAACCACCAGGGGCCAGATGCCCCGTCGCAAGGAGTTTTGCAATGCCCAGCGTGACCATGCGCCAGATGCTGGAGGCCGGTGTGCACTTCGGCCACCAGACTCGTTACTGGAACCCGAAGATGAAGCCGTACATCTTCGGCGCCCGCGGCAAGATCCACATCGTCAACCTCGAGAAGACCCTGCCGCTGTTCAACGATGCGATGAATTTCGTCAGCGGCCTCGCCCAGCGCCGCAGCAGCATCCTGTTCGTCGGCACCAAGCGCTCCGCGCGCATCACCGTCAAGGAAGAGGCCTCGCGCTGCGGCATGCCGCACGTGTCCTCGCGCTGGCTCGGCGGCATGCTGACCAATTTCCGCACCGTCAAGCAGTCGATCGCGCGCCTGAAGGAGCTCGAGAGCCAGAGCACCGACGGCAGTTGGGACCGCCTGGTCAAGCACGAGGTGCTGCAACTGAAGCGCGAGATGGAGAAGCTGGACACCTCCATCGGCGGCATCAAGAACATGAATTCGCTGCCGGACGCGCTGTTCGTGATCGATACCGGTCACGAGGAAATCGCGATCAAGGAAGCGCGCAAGCTCGGCATCCCGGTGATCGGCATCGTCGACACCAACCATGACCCGGATGCGGTCGACTACATGATCCCCGGCAACGACGACGCGATCAGCGCGATCCAGTTGTACGCGCGCGCCGCTGCGGATTCGGTGCTGGAAGGCAAGGCGGCGGCGCCGGCGGTGGCGATGGGCGCCGGCGACGACTTCGTCGAGCTGGATGCCGACGGCAACCCGCTGGCCGGTGCGCCGAAGCCGGAAGGCGCGCGCCGCGGCAAGCCGGGCGATCGCGACCGCGACCGCAAGGGTCCGCCGCGTCGTCGTGGTGGCGGTGGTGGTGGTGGCGGTGGCCGTCGCCAGCAGACCGACGACGCCGGCGAGTAATTCGCGCCTGCGAGCAGGCCCGGCCAGGCCGGGCCGCCGAATCCAGGGGCGTGCGGACGCGCGCCCCCGAAATCCGCACTACAAGGGAATGACCATGGAAATCACTGCAGCCCTCGTCAAGGAACTGCGCGAACGCTCCGGCGCCGGCATGATGGAGTGCAAGAAGGCCCTCACCGAGAACGCGGGCAACATCGAGGCCGCTGCCGACTGGCTGCGCAAGCAGGGCCTCGCCAAGGCCGACAAGAAGGCTTCGCGCGTGGCCGCCGAAGGCCGCGTTGCCCTCGCCCAGGCCGCTGGCAAGGCGCTGCTGGTCGAACTCAACTGCGAGACCGACTTCGTCGGCAAGGACGCCAACTTCATCGCCTTCGCCAACGCGGTGGCCGCCGCCGCGGTCGCCGCCGGCAGCTCCGACGTCGACACCATCAAGACCCTCGCGCTCGCCGATGGCCAGACCGTCGAGGGCGCGCGCCAGGCGCTGGTCGCCAAGATCGGCGAGAACATGCAGGTGCGCCGCGCGGCGCTGGTGTCTGCCGGCACCATCGGCGCCTATGTGCACAGCAACCACAAGCTCGGCGTGCTGGTGGCGATGGAGGGCGGCAACGCCGAACTCGCCAAGGGCATCGCGATGCACATCGCCGCGATGAACCCGCAGTACCTGGACCTGAGCCAGATCCCGGCGGACGTGATGGCGCGCGAGCGCGACATCGCGATGGAGCAGAGCAAGGATTCCGGCAAGCCGCCCGAGATCCTCGAGAAGATGGTCCAGGGCAAGATCCGCAAGACCCTCGCCGAGCAGACCCTGCTGGGCCAGGCCTACGCGGCGCCGGACGCCAACGGCATGGGCGTCGAGGAAGTCCTGAAGAAGGCAGGCGCGAAGGTGAGCTCCTTCGTGCGCATCAACGTGGGCGAAGGCATCGAGAAGAAGGAAGAGAACTTCGCCGACGAAGTGATGAAGCAGGTCAAGGCGAGCCAGTAAGCGAACAGCGAAAAGGCCCCGGAGATCGGGGCCTTTTCGCATGGGTTGCCGTGAATGTCGTTCGGAGCGATGGCAACCGGTGCCCGGATTGCTCCTTCCCCGATGTCGGGGAGGGCCGGGGAGAGGTCAGGCAGGAACGCCGCCCCTGCGGCGATCATGGCCTCCGGAGACATTCATCCTTGCGGGTGGCCATGAGGCCAGGATCGTTGCCAGGTCCGCGAGCGACCCGGTCGCGGGTTGTACCCGCTCCCACACGCAACCGGTCTCGCAGAAGGCCGGGACAAGAAAAGAGGATCCAAGCCATGAGCAGCACACCTCCGGTCTACCGACGCATCCTCCTCAAGATCAGCGGCGAAGCGCTGCTTGGATCCGAGGAATACGGCATCGATCCCGAAGTCCTGCGCGGGCTCGCGGCGGAGATCATCGAAGTCGCCAAGATCGGCGTGCAGATCGGACTGGTGGTCGGCGGTGGCAACATCTTCCGCGGTGCCGGTCTCGCCCGCAGCGGCATGGACCGCGCGACCGCCGATCACATGGGCATGCTGGCCACGGTCATGAATGCGCTCGCCTTGCAGGATGCCGTCGAGAAGCAGGGTGCCAACTGCCGGGTCATGAGTGCGATCAAGATCAACGAGGTCTGCGAGGACTACATCCGCCGGCGCGCGATCCGCCATCTCGAGAAGGGCCGCATCGTGGTCTTCGCGGCCGGTACCGGCAACCCTTTCTTCACCACCGATTCGGCCGCCGCATTGCGTGCCATCGAGATCAACGCCGACCTGATGCTGAAGGCGACCAAGGTCGACGGCCTGTATTCGGCCGATCCGGTCAAGGACCCGAACGCGGTCAAGTTCGACCGCATCAGCTACGACGCCGCGATCGAGCGCAAGCTCGCGGTCATGGACACCACCGCCTTCGCGCTCTGCCGCGACTACCGCATGCCGATCCGCGTCTACGACATCGCCCGCCGCGGCGATCTGATGCGCATCGTCCGCGGCGATCCGGTCGGGACGCTGGTGGATCAGGGCGTGTAGCAGGGGGCAAGGGGCACGGGGCACGGGGCACGGGAAGACCTCGGGCAGGATCGGATCGGACGCTTCGAAGCGGGGCTGGATCCGGCAGTTGCACAAGCTTGCATGCGTGCGAGCCTTTCCCGTGCCCCGTGCCCGCTCCTGCTCCGCCGCCCCGCTATACTCCGCGCCCACTCCAGGGCCGCCACAAGGAAGACCGCATGGCTACCACCATTCCCGCGATCAAGGCGGATGCCGAGGCGCGCATGAAGAAGTGCATCGACGTGCTCAAAGCCGAGTTGCTGAAGCTGCGCACCGGCCGCGCGTCGGCGCAGCTACTCGACCATCTGCGAGTCGATTACTACGGTTCGCCGGTGCCGATCAGCCAGGTTGCCAACGTCACCGTGACCGACGCGCGCACGATCCAGGTGCAGCCCTGGGAGAAGCAGATGGTGGTCGCGGTCGAACGCGCGATCATGACCTCCGACCTCGGCCTGACGCCGAACACCGCCGGGCAGGTCATCCGCATCGTGCTGCCGCCGCTGACCGAACAGCGTCGCAAGGAACTGGCCAAGGTGGTTGCGCATGAGGGCGAGAACGCCAAGGTGGCGATCCGCAACGTGCGTCGCGACGCCAACCACCACGTCAAGGAGCTGCTGAAGAGCAAGCTCTGCACCGAGGACGAGGATCGCAAGGCCGAGGAGGACATCCAGAAGCTGACCGACAGGATGATCAAGGATGTGGATGTCGTGACCCGGCACAAGGAAGATGAGTTGATGCAGCTTTGAGCGGCAGCCTTTCCCCGCCGCCCGCTGCGAGCGCCGCGCCGGCAGGGCGCGTCCCGCGGCACATCGCGATCGTCATGGATGGCAATGGCCGCTGGGCGACCCAGCGCAGGCGTCCGCGCGCCTTCGGTCACCGCGCCGGCGTGCAGGCCGTGCGGCGCGTGATCGAGGGCTGCATCCGCCGCGGGGTCGGCGTGTTGACGCTGTTCGCCTTCAGCAGCGAGAACTGGTCGCGTCCCGCGGGCGAGGTCAGCCACCTGATGGACCTGTTCCTGCGCTCGCTGCGCAAGCAGGCGCGCGAGCTCGCCGGCAATGGCGTGAGCCTGCGTTTCATCGGCGAACGCGCGCGCTTCTCGCCAGAACTGCGCGCGGCGATGGCCGAGGCCGAGACCGCCGCCGTCGTGAACCCCCGCCTGACCCTCAACATCGCGGTCAACTACGGCGGTCGCTGGGACATCGTGAACGCTGCGCGTGAGCTCGCGCGGAGCGTGCGTGAAGGCCGTCTGGACCCGGAAGCCATCGACCAGGCCACCTTCGAGCAGTCCTTGTCGCTGGCGCCGCTGCCGGAGCCGGACTTGTTCATCCGCACCGGTGGCGAGGCGCGCGTCAGCAATTTCCTGTTGTGGCACCTTGCGTACTCGGAGATGTACTTCACGCCGGTGCTGTGGCCGGATTTCGACGAGCAGGCGCTGGACGACGCGATCGCCGAGTACGCCCAGCGCGAACGCCGCTTCGGCAAGACCAGTGCACAGTTGCGCGAGGCCGCGCATGCCTGATCCCCTGCCCTGGCACGCGCGCATGTTCAGCGACGGCGGCCTGCGCGCGCGCGTGCTGACCGCGCTGGTGCTGGCACCGCTGGCGATCTCGGGCGTGCTCTGGCTGCCGAGTTTCTGGTTCGCGTTGCTGTTCGGCGTGGTGCTGTGCTACGCGATCTGGGAATGGACGCGGGTGATCGGCGTGCGCGACCGCCGCCTGCGCGCGCTCGCGGTGATCGTCAACGGCACGATCATGGCGACCCTGCTGTGGCTGGACCCGGCGCCCTGGCTGCTGCCGCTGGCCTGGGTCGGCGTGGCCTGGTGGGTGCTCGCGATCTTCTGGTTGCGCGCCTTCGACTTCGGTTCCGAGCCCACCCGCCTGAACCGCGAGATCAAGATGCTGGTCGGCGGGGTGATGGTGGTGCCGGCCTGGGTGGCCGCGTGGATGATTCACCGCGAGCCGGTCGCCGGTCCGTGGTGGACGCTGTTCGTGCTGGTGCTGATCTGGGTGGCCGACGTCTCCGCCTACTTCGCCGGCCGCAGCTTCGGCCAGCACAAGCTGGCGCCGCGCATCAGTCCCGGAAAGACCCGCGAAGGCGTCTACGGCGCGCTCGCCGGCACCGTGCTGTTCGCGGCGATGGCCGGCTGGCTGATCGAGCCGGTGCCGGTGGGCCACGGCCTGCTGATCCTGCTGGCGACCGTCACCGTGCTGTTCTCGATCGTCGGTGACCTCTTCGAGAGCCTGATCAAGCGCCAGTCCAATCTCAAGGATTCGGGCTCGCTGCTGCCGGGTCATGGCGGCATGCTGGACCGCATCGACAGCGTGCTCGCGGCGCTGCCGATCTTCGTCTGCGGGCGCTTCCTGATCGGGCTATGAAACGCATCTGCCTGCTCGGCGCGACCGGCTCGATCGGTCGCAGCACGCTCGACCTGCTCGCGCGCCACCCGCAGCGCTTCTGCCTGGAGACCGTCGCTGCCGGCCGCGACGACGCCGGCCTGGCGACGATCTGCCGCGAGTTCCGACCGCGCCACGCGGTGTTTGCCGATGCAGATGCCGCCAGCCGGCTGCGCGCACAGCTCGCCGCCGAGGGCATCCCGACCCGGGTCGACGCCGGCGCCGAGGCGCTCGTGGCCGCCGCCGCCGACCCGGACAGCGACACCGTGGTCGCCGCGATCGTCGGCGCCGCCGGCCTCGCGCCCACGCTCGCGGCGGCGCGTGCCGGCAAGCGCATCCTGCTCGCGAACAAGGAGGCCCTGGTCTGCGCCGGTGAACTGCTGATGACCGCGGTGCACGCCGGTGGCGCTTTGCTGCTGCCGATCGACAGCGAGCACAACGCGATCTTCCAGTGCCTGCCGGGTGCACCGGAGCGCCCGCCGCGTGGCGTGCGCCAATTGTGGCTGACCGCCTCGGGCGGCCCCTTCCGCGGCTGGACGCGTGCGCAACTGCGGGGAGTCAGCGTCGAGCAGGCCTGTGCGCACCCCAACTGGAGCATGGGGCCGAAGATCTCGGTCGATTCGGCGACGCTGATGAACAAGGGCCTGGAAGTGATCGAGGCGAGCTATCTGTTCGGCCTGCCGCGCACGCGCATCCGCGTCGTCGTGCACCCGCAGAGCACGGTGCATTCGCTGGTGGAGTATCAGGACGGCAGCTTCCTCGCGCAGCTCGGCAGCGCCGACATGCGCATCCCGATCGCGCACGCGTTGGCCTGGCCGGATCGCATCGAATCCGGGGCTCCGGTGCTGGACCTGTGCGCGCTGGCACGACTGGATTTCAGCGAACCCGACCTCGACGCCTTTCCCTGTCTGAAGCTTGCCTGCGAGGCGCTGGACGCCGGCGGCAGCGCTCCGGCCATCCTCAACGCCGCCAACGAGGTCGCCGTGGCTGCGTTCCTGAACGGCAGGCTTGGATTCCTCGGGATCGCCGCCATCGTTAACGAGACCTTAAATCGCGTTGCCCTATCGTCGGCCGCGTCGCTGGAAGCCGTGCTCGCGGCCGATGCGCAGACGCGACGCGTGGCAAGGGCCTTGGTCGAGGCGGGAGTGGGCTGATGGAGATGGTGCTGGGCTCGATCTTCTGGTTCCTGGTGGCGACCAGCCTGCTGGTGACTTTTCACGAATTCGGCCACTTCTGGGTGGCTCGGCGCTGCGGCGTCAAGGTACTGCGCTTCTCGATCGGCCTCGGCCGGCCGCTGTGGTCGCGCCGCGGCCGCGACGGCACCGAGTACGCGATCGCCGCGATCCCGCTCGGCGGCTACGTGAAGATGCTCGACGAGCGCGAGGCCGACGTTGAATTCCACGAGCTGCAGCGCGCCTTCAACCGCAAGTCGCTGCGCCAGCGCACCGCAATCGTCGCCGCCGGCCCGATCTTCAACCTCGGTTTCGCGCTGTTCGCCTTCTGGCTGATGCTGCTGGTCGGCGTGCGCGATTACGCGCCCTACATCGGCGACGCCAAAGGTCCGGCGGCAGCCGCAGGCCTGCAGCGCGGCGACCTGATCGTCGCCGTCGAGGGACGTGAGGCGAGTAACTGGACGCATGTGCTGGTCGACCTGACCACGCGCGCCTACCGCGGCGAGAGCGTCGCGATCGACGTGCGCCGCGCCAACAGCGAGATCGCGACGCGCCGGCTCGACACCGGGCAGATCGGCGAACGGGTCGACGAGGAGCGCATCTTCGAGCAACTGGGCCTGACGCCCTGGCACTGGGAGCCGCCGGCGGTGGCGTACAGCCTGCGTGCGGGCGACCCTGCCGAGCTGGCCGGCCTGCACTCCGGCGACCGCATTCTCAAGGTCGGCGACACGCCGGTGGATCGCTTCGCGCAGATGAGCGAGGCGATCCAAACCGAAGCGAAGCGCCATGCGGGCCGCGTGCGCCTGTATGTCGAGCGCGCCGACGGCGGCATCCGCGAGACGGTCGAGATCGGCGCCCGCAAGGAGCAGCGCGGCGACCGCCAGGTCTGGATCATCGGCATCGGCGCCGACCTGCGCGACACGCTGCGCCGTTACGGACCGCTCGCGGCCGTGCCGCAAGCCTTCGTCGAGACCTGGCGGCTGACAGCGGGCAGCGTCAAGGTGATCTGGCACATGCTTGCCGGCGATGCCCAGTTGAAGAACGTCTCCGGGCCGATCAGCATCGCCCAGTTCGCGAACTACTCCGCCGAGAGCGGCTTCGCCCAGTTTCTGCGCTTTCTCGGCCTGATCAGTCTGTCCTTGTGCATCATGAATCTGCTGCCGATCCCGATTCTGGATGGCGGCCATTTGTTGTATTACTTTATCGAATGGGCGAAAGGCAGCCCGCTGAGCGATCGCGCGCAAGCCGTCGGCCACTATCTTGGCCTCGGAGCACTGCTGGCGCTGATGTGCCTGGCGTTCTTCAATGACTTGAGCCGGCTGGTGAGCTCCTGACGCCTTCCCATCTCCCGAGACCGCGCACCCAGAGAATGCGCGGCTTCCAAGACGATTGCCCAAAGGCCCCGCGCGCAATGAAAAAGCTGGTCGCGTCCATCCTGTTCGCCCTCTCCGGATCGGCGGCGCTCGCCGCCGATGACTTCGTCGTCAGCGACATCCGCGTCGATGGCCTGGAGCGCATCTCCGCCGGTACCGTCTACACCTATCTGCCGGTGCAGAAGGGCGACCGCCTCGACCGTGGCCGTGCCGCCGAGGCGCTGCGCGCGCTCTACAAGACCGGCTTCTTCAAGGACGTGCGCCTGGACCGCCAGGGCGACATCCTGGTGGTGACCGTCAGCGAGCGCCCGGCGATCTCGACGATCACCCTGGTCGGCAACAAGGACATCAAGACCGAGGAGTTGCAAAAAGGTCTGTCCAACATCGGTCTCGCCGAGGGCGAAACCTTCGATCAGCTCAACATCGAGCGGGTCACTCAGGAACTGACGCGCCAGTACAACAATCGCGGCAAGTACAACGTGCGCATCACGCCCTCGGTCAAGGCGCTGGATCGCAACCGAGTCGATGTGACGATCACCATCGCCGAAGGCAAGGCCGCCAAAATCAAGCACCTGAACATCGTCGGCAACGAACGCTACAGCGACGAGGAGATCCGCGACGAGTTCGAACTAGACACCACCAACTGGCTGTCCTGGTATCGCCGCGACGACCAGTACTCGCGCGAGAAACTCTCCGGCGACCTCGAGAAGCTGCGCGCCTTCTATCTGGACCGCGGCCACGTCGACTTCGATGTCGAGTCCACTCAGGTCTCGGTCAGTCCGGATCGACGCAACGTCTACATCACCGCGAATGTCGCCGAAGGACCGATTTACAGCGTTGGCGACGTACGCCTGACCGGCAAGTTCATCGTCGACGAGTCCACGCTGCGGCGGCTGGTCATGTTCAAGTCCGGCGAGACCTTCTCGCGCAAGAAGCTCGAACAGACCAGCGAGTACATCCAGAAGCTGCTCGGCAACTTCGGTTACGCCTTCGCCACGGTCTCGCCGATCCCGAACGTCGACCGCGAGAAGCGCATCGTCGACATCACCCTGCTGGTCGACCCTGGCAAGCGCGTGTACGTGCGCCGGATCGGTTTCGAGGGCAACACCAAGACTCTCGACGAAGTGCTGCGCCGCGAGATGCGCCAGTTCGAGGGCGGCTGGTACAACCAGGCCGCGATCGACCGATCCAAAGTGCGTTTGGAGCGCCTGGGCTTCTTCAAAAAGGTCGAAGTCGAGACCCCCAAGGTGGCCGGCAGCGAGGACCAGGTCGACATTGTCGTGAAGGTCGAGGAGCAGCAGACCGGCAACTTCCAGTTCGGCGTCGGTTATTCCGAACTGCAAGGAGCGATCCTGTCGGTGGCCTTGTCCTTCGACAACTTCCTCGGCACCGGCAACCGGGTCGGTCTGGCGGTCAGCAACAACCGCATCTACAAGCGTTTCGACGCCTCCTACTACAACCCCTACTACACCGACGAGGGCGTCTCTCGCGGCTTCAACGTGAGCTACCGCGAACTCGATTCCGGCCAGGCGAACCTTGCCAGCTACACCAGCAACGTCGGCCAGATCGGCCTCAACTACGGCTTGCCGCTGTCCGAATACGATCGCCTGCAGTTCCGTCTGGCGGTCGATCACACCCAGATCGACATCTTCCGGGGCCTGACGCCGAATGAATACATTCCCTTCGTCTTCGACAACAAGACCTTCAATTCCTGGCGTCTGGAAACCAGCTGGTTCCGCGACAGCCGCAACAAGTTCTTCTCGCCCACCGATGGATCCCTGACCAAGTTCGTCGGCGAGGTGGTGCTGCCGCCCTCCGAGTTGCGGTACTACAAGGTTTCAGCACAGTATCAGCGCTATTTCCCGCTGACTCAAAACTTCACGTTGATGATCAACGGCGAATTCGGCTACGGCAACACCTACAAGGGCAGCAAGACCGATCCGACCCTGGTCGGCGATCCACCGCTTCCTCGCGGTGGTCGACTGGGCTTCCCGTTCTGGGAAAACTACTACGCTGGTGGCGTGCGTTCGGTGCGCGGCTTCCGCGACAACACCCTCGGTCCGCGTTTGCTGTCCGGAGACACGCTGTTGCCTGTCGGCGGGGCGCTGAACCTCATCGGCAACATCGAGTTCCTGTTCCCGACACCCTTCGCCAAGGGCGCGGACACCATCCGCCTCGGTGCCTTCTTCGACGTCGGCAATGTGTACAAGGATTTCGACAGCTTCGACGCCGGCGAGCTGCGCTACTCGACTGGCCTGACCATGCAGTGGCGCGCACCGGTGGGTCCGATCGTGATCAACCTCGCGTATCCGCTCAATGCGAAGGATGGCGATGAGGTTGAACGCATCCAGTTCTCCTTCGGCAACCAGTTCTGATACGCCCGCGGAGTCCTCATGCGTGCCACTTCCAGCCCGCGGCAGCCGCGCCGGTTCCCGGCGCTGGCGGCGGTCGCGCTGGTGCTGGGAATGGGCGCGGCCGCCGCGCAGGCACCGGCGACGCGGATCGCGGTGGTGGACACCCAACGCATCATCAACGAATCCGAACTGTTCGCGGCGGGTCGCCAGAAGTTGACCGAGGAGTTCGCCGCACGCGACCAGGCGCTGCTGCTCGAGGAAGCGCGGCTGCGCGAACTCGATGCGCGCCGCGAGCGTGAAGCTTCGGTCCTCGCCGATGCCGAAGCGCAGGCCCTGCGACGCGAGTCCGAGGCTCTCGGGCGCAGCATTGCTCGGCGCCGCAATGAGTTGAAAGCGGCGCTGAACCGGCGCATCAATGAGCTGACCGAAACCATCGACCGGCGCATCCAGGAAGAGATCGGTGCCTACGCGCGCGAACAGGGCTACGAGCTGGTGCTGACCGACAACGTCGGCTTCGTGCATCCGCGACTGGACATCACCGACGCGATCCTGCAGCGCGTGAACGCACACGCCGGCGAGTTGCGCCAGCCATGAGCGCGCGCACACTTGCCGAACTCGCCGGCACGTTCGCGCTGGTGCTGTACGGCGACGGCGACCGCCGCATCGACGGCGTCGGCACGCTCGAAGCGGCCGGCGACTCGCAGCTCGCCTTCCTCGCCAACCCGAAGTACCGCGGGCAGCTCGCGCAGACGCACGCAGCCGCCGTGGTCGCCAGTGCCGACGTGCTTGCCGACGCACCCTGCGCGGTGCTGGTCAGCCGCAACCCCTACGCCGATTTCGCGCGCATCGCGGCGCTGTTCGAGCCGCGTCCGGCGCGCACGCCCGGCATCCACGCGAGCGCCGTGGTCGATCCACAGGCGCAGGTGGCCGCGAGCGCCCACATCGGGCCCTGCGTGGTGATCGCCGCGGGTGCCACGGTCGGCGACGGCGCCGTCGTCGGCGCGCACAGCTACGTCGGCGAGGATTGCCACGTCGGCGCCGCTTGCCACCTGGTCGCGCGCGTCACCCTGGTCACGCGGGTGCGCCTGGGCGCGCGCGTGCTGGTGCACCCGGGCGCGGTGCTCGGCGCCGACGGTTTCGGCCTGGCGATGGACCGCGGCCGGTGGCTGAAGGTGCCGCAGCTCGGCGGCGTCGTCGTCGGCGACGACTGCGAGATCGGCGCGAACACCACGATCGACCGCGGCGCCCTCGGCGACACCGTGCTCGAAGAGGACGTGCGCCTCGACAACCAGATCCAGATCGCGCACAACGTGCGCATCGGCGCCCACACCGCGATGGCCGGTTGCGCCGCAGTGGCGGGCAGCGCGCGGATCGGACGCTACTGCCTGATCGGCGGCGCCGCCGGCGTGCTCGGGCACCTGGAGATCTGCGACAAGGTCACGATCACCGCGATGAGCCTGGTCACCCATTCGATCCGCGAGCCCGGCGAGTATTCGTCCGGCACGCCGCTGATGGATAATCGCGCCTGGCGTCGCAGCGCGGTGCGCTTCAAGCAGCTCGACGAGCTGTCGCGAAAGCTACTCCAACGAGATCCCTGAGCACTCATGAACGACACCCCCGCACGGGTCGAACTGCCCGTCGACGTGCGCCGCATCGCCGAAATGCTGCCGCACCGCTACCCCTTCCTGCTGGTCGACCGCGTGATCGCCTTCGAGCCGGGCAAGCGCCTGACCGCGCTCAAGAACGTGACCCTGAACGAACCCTTCTTCCAGGGACACTTCCCGGGCAATCCGGTGATGCCGGGCGTGCTCATCCTGGAGGCGCTGGCGCAGGCTTCGGGGCTGCTCGTGCAACTGACCGCGTCGCAGCGGCCGGACACCCAGCCGCTGTACTACCTGGTGAAGATCGACAAGGCGCGCTTCACCCAGATCGTGCGCCCCGGCGACCAGTTGATTCTCGAGGTCGAGCAGAAGCGCATGGTCATGAAGATGGGCCAGTTCCTGTGCAGCGCCAAGGTGGACGGCAAGGTGGTCGCCAGCGCCGAGGTGCTGTGCGCCGAGCGGGAGGCGTGATGGCGATGCATGCGAGCGCCATCGTCGATGCGGCCGCGGAACTCGACGAAGGCGTCGAAGTCGGCGCCTACACGATCATCGGCGCCGGTGTGCGCATCGGCGCGGGTACTCGCATCGGCCCGCACTGCGTGATCGAAGGGCCGACCACGATCGGTCGCAACAACCACCTCTACGGCCACGCGGCCGTCGGCGGCGCGCCGCAGGACAAGAAGTACGCCGGCGAGCCGACCGCGCTGACGATCGGCGATGGCAACACCATCCGCGAGTTCGTCACCATCAGCCGCGGCACCGTGCAGGGCGGCGGCGTGACCCGCATCGGCGACGACAACTGGATCATGGCCTATGTGCACATCGCCCACGACTGCATCATCGGCAGCCACACGATCCTCGCGAACTCGGCGACACTCGCCGGCCACGTCACCATCCAGGACCACGCGATCCTCGGCGGCTTCTCGCTGATCCACCAGTTCTGCAAGATCGGCGCGCACGCCTTCACCGGCATGGGCAGCAAGATCAACTGCGACGTGCCGCCCTACGTGGTGGTCGGCAGCGAGATGAGCGTGCCGCGCGGCATCAACGCCGAGGGCCTCAAGCGGCGCGGCTTCACGCCGGCGCAGATCGCCGCGATCAAGCGCGCCTACAAGACCCTGTACCTGTCCGGCCTGCCGCTCAAGGAAGCGCGTGAACAGCTCGCCACGCAGGCCTCCGAAGCGCCCGAGGTGGCGGTGCTGGTCGAATTCATCGACCGCAGCGAGCGCAGCATCCTGCGGTGAGGGGGAAGCAGGAGCGGGGCAGGGGTCAGGGGGCGGGAGGGATGCACGCCCGCGCGGAATGGCTGCAGTCGCGGATCGCACGCACAGGTTGTCGCAAGCACGCGCGACGAGGGCGGTCCCTTGCCCCCTGCCCCTTGCCCCGCTTCCTTCGGACGCTTCGAGGGAACCCTTGATCACTCCCCCGCTTCTCATCCTCTGCGCCGGCGAGGCCTCCGGCGACCAGCTCGGCGCCGGCCTCGTGGCCGAGTTGCGCCGGCGGCGTCCCGAGCTGCATTTTGCCGGCATCGGCGGGCCGGCGATGCGTGCGGCTGGTGTGGACTGCTGGTGGGATTGCAGCGAGCTCGCGGTGATGGGCCTGGTGGAGGTGCTGAAGCACTTGCCGCGGCTGCTGCGGCTGCGTCGCGAGTTCCTCGCGCGGATCGCAGCCAGCGGCGGCTGCGCCTACATCGGCATCGACGCGCCCGACTTCAACCTCGGCGTCGGCAAGCGCCTGAAGACACGCGGGCTGCGCACGCTGCACTACGTGAGCCCGTCGATCTGGGCCTGGCGCCAGGGCCGAGCGCGGGGCATCGGCGAGTGTACCGACCGCGTGCTCTGCCTGTTTCCCTTCGAACCGGAGCTGTACACGCGGCATGGCGTGGACGCACGCTTCGTCGGTCATCCCTTCGCCGATGAACTGCCGCTGCAGCCGGATCGTGCTGGTGTCCGCGCCGCGCTCGGCGTGAACGCGGACGCGAGCGTGCTGGCGCTGGTACCGGGCAGCCGGCGCGGCGAGATCGAACGCCTGGGAGCGGATTTCCTCGGCGCGGCGGCGCTGCTGTGTGCCGCGCGCCCGCAACTGCGAGTGCTGGTCGCCGCAGCGAATGCGCGGCTGGCGGCGCGACTGCAGGAGCTGCTGCGCACTGCACAGCCCGGGCTGACCCCGCGGCTCCAGTTCGTGACCGCGAACATGCGCCGCGTGCTCGCCGCCGCCGATGTCGCGCTGGTGGCCTCCGGCACCGCCACGCTGGAGGCGCTGCTGAGCCGGGTACCGATGGTGGTCGGCTACCGCATCGCGCCGCTGACCTACTGGATCGTGCGCACCTTCCGCCTGTTGAAAGTGCGCCACTACTCGCTGCCGAATGTGCTCGCCGGCCGCGAACTGGTGCCGGAGATCAGCCAGGATGCGCTGACGCCGGCTTCGCTGGCGCAGGCGCTGGCGCGCTGGCTGGACGATCCCGCGGCAGTCGTCGCGCTGCAGCAGGAAGCCGATGCGATCCACCGGCGCCTGCGCCAGGATGCCTCCGCACGCGCCGCCGACGCGGTGCTGGAATGCTTGCCATGAGCCTGGTCGCCGGTGTCGACGAGGCCGGGCGCGGCCCGCTCGCCGGGCCGCTGGTGGTGGCCGCGGTGATCCTCGATCCGGCGCGTCCCATCGCTGGTCTCGCGGATTCGAAGGTTCTCGCGGCCGAGCGCCGCGAGGTGCTGGCGCCGCTGATCCGGCAACGCGCGCTGGCGTGGTCGCTGGTCGTCGTCGAAGTCGCCGAGATCGACCGCCTGAACATCTTCCACGCGACCATGACGGGAATGACCCGTTCGGTGAATGGGTTGTCGACCACTCCGGTCGAGGTGCTGGTCGATGGCAACAAGCTGCCGAAGGATCTGCACCTTCCGGCGCGCGCGATCATCAAGGGCGATGCGAAGGAGCCCTGCATCTCCGCAGCATCGATTCTGGCCAAGACCCATCGCGATGCGTTGATGCGCGAGCTCGACGTTCGATGGCCGGTCTACGGCTTTGTCCGGCACTACGGTTACCCGACCCCCGAACACCTCGCGCGCCTGCGCGAGCACGGTCCCTGTCCGATTCACCGCCGCAGCTTCGCGCCGGTACGCACTTTGCTGCGGGGCAGCTTGCGGTAACCGGAACGAGGGCTTGCCGGGACACGATCGTGACCTGCGGCGCTCCCGTGCCACCGCAGGTTGCGACTTTCCTCAGGCAGCGAGCTGCCGCAGCACATAAGGCAGGATGCCGCCGTGGCGGAAGTACTCGACTTCCTTCGGCGTCTCCAGCAGCACGCGCACTTCGAAGTGTTTGACGCTTCCGTCCTCGGCGGTCGCGGTGACTTTCAGGCGCTTGCCGGTGCCGTCGCCGATGCCTTCGAAGTCGAAGGTCTCGCGACCCGTCAGGCCCAGGCTGGCGGCGTTCTGGCCGTCGAGGAACTTGCACGGCAGCACGCCCATGCCGCACAGGTTGGAGCGGTGGATGCGCTCGAAGCTCTCGGCGATGACGATCTTGACGCCGAGCAGCATGGTGCCCTTGGCCGCCCAGTCGCGCGAGGAGCCGGTGCCGTATTCCTTGCCGGCGATCACGATCAGCGGCGTGCCCGCAGCCTGGAACTTCATCGACGCGTCGTAGATGGAGGTAACTTCATCGGTCGGGAAGTAGGTGGTGTAGCCACCCTCGGTGCCCGGTGCCAACTGGTTCTTCAGGCGGATGTTGGCGAAGGTGCCGCGCATCATGATCTCGTGGTTGCCGCGGCGCGAACCGTAGGAGTTGAAGTCCGCGTACTGCACGCCGCGCTCGGTCAGGTACTTGCCGGCCGGGGTGGACGGCTTGAAGTCGCCGGCCGGCGAGATGTGGTCGGTCGTGATCGAGTCGCCGAGCAGCGCCAGCGCGCGTGCGCCCTGGACGTCGCTGACCGGGCGCAGGCCCATGCCCATGCCCGTGAAGTACGGCGGGTTCTGCACATAGGTCGAGCTGTTGTCCCAGGTGTAGAGCTCGCCTTCCGGCGCCTGCACCGACTGCCAGCGCGCGTCGCCCGAGAACACGCTCGCATAGCCCGCCTTGAAGCCCTCCGGCGTGACCGCGTCGCGCACCGTCTGCGCGATCTCGTGGTTGGAGGGCCAGATGTCCTTCAGGTACACCGGCTGGCCGTCGCTGCCGGTGCCGAGCGGCTCGGTGGTGAGATCGATGTCTGCGCGTCCGGCCAGTGCGTACGCGACCACCAGCGGCGGCGAGGCGAGGTAGTTCATGCGCACCTCGGCGTGCACGCGGCCCTCGAAGTTGCGGTTGCCCGAAAGCACCGAGGCAACGATCAGATCGCCGTCGGCGATGCCCTTGGACACTTCCGGCGGCAGCGGGCCGGAGTTGCCGATGCAGGTGGTGCAGCCGTAGCCGACCACGTGGAAGCCGAGCTTTTCCATCGGTTCGAGGAGGCCGGCCTTCTTGAAGTAGTCGGTGGCCACCTGCGATCCCGGCGCCAGCGAGGTCTTGACCCAGGGCTTGGTCTTGAGGCCCTTGGCGACCGCATTGCGCGCGAGCAGGCCGGCGCCCAGCATCACCGAGGGATTGGAGGTGTTGGTGCAGGAGGTGATTGCGCAGATCACCACCGCGCCGTCGCTCATCGCGTACTCGCCGGACTCAGTCTTGACCGTCGCCTGGCCGGGCGTCGCGGACTTCGGCTTGGCCGCCCGCGCTTCGGCCATCGGCGCGTGGTTCTTCTCGTACTCGCTCTTCATGTTCGACAGCAGCACGCGGTCCTGCGGACGCTTGGGGCCGGCGAGGCTCGGCTTGACGTCGGCGAGGTCGAGGTGGAGCACGTCGGTGTATTCGGCCTCCGGCTGGCCGGGCTCGCGGAACATGCCGTTGAGCTTGGCGTACTGCTCGACCAGCGCGATCTGCTCTTCGGAGCGGCCGGACAGGCGCAGGTAGTTCAGCGCCTCGGCGTCGATCGGGAAGATGCCGCAGGTGGCGCCGTACTCGGGCGCCATGTTGGCGATGGTCGCGCGGTCGGCGAGCGGCAGGTCATTGAGGCCCTCGCCGAAGAACTCGACGAACTTCTCCACGACGCCGCGCTTGCGCAGCATCTGGGTGACGGTCAGCACGAGGTCGGTCGCGGTCGCGCCTTCCGGCAGCTTGCCGGTCAGGCGGAAGCCGATCACCTCGGGGATCAGCATGGTCGACGGCTGGCCGAGCATCGCGGCCTCGGCCTCGATGCCGCCGACGCCCCAGCCGAGCACGCCGATGCCGTTGATCATGGTGGTGTGCGAATCGGTGCCGACCACGGTGTCCGGGTAGGCCCAGGCCTCGGCGCCGTCGGTCGCGAACACCACGCGGGCGAGGAACTCGAGGTTCACCTGGTGCACGATGCCGGTGCGCGGCGGCACCACCTGGAAGTTGTCGAAGGCGGTCTGGCCCCAGCGCAGGAAAGCGTAACGCTCCTGGTTGCGCTCGAACTCGATGCGTGCGTTCTCGTCCACCGCATCGACGCGGCCGAAGCGGTCCACCTGCACCGAGTGGTCGATGACCAGTTCCGCCGGGATCAGCGGGTTGATCTTCTTCGGATCGCCGCCGAGCGCCTTCATCGCGTCGCGCATCGCGGCCAGGTCGACCACGCAGGGCACACCGGTGAAGTCCTGCATCACCACGCGCGCCGGCATGAACGGGATTTCCTGGGTCGACGGCGTCTTCGGATCCCAGTTCAGCAGCGCCTCGATGTGCGCCGGGGTGACGTTCTCGCCGTCCTCGAAGCGCAGCAGGTTCTCCAGCAGGATCTTCAGCGAGTACGGCAGCCGCGCCAGGTTGTGAGGAGGCGCCAGCGCCGGCAGGCGGTGGTAGTGGTAGAGCTTGCCGCCGGAAGTCAGGGTGGCGCGCGTGCCGAAGCTGTTGTTCATGGAAGACTCCTGGGCCTGGAAGAGGGCCGCCGGCATCGAGTGGAAGCAGCGCCGGGACAGCCCGCGATTATGGCCCAAGGGCGGCTGCACAGGACGGCAACGGATGCGAATTGCAGATCGGGCGCCAGGCTGGCCGCCTATACTCGGCGCCTCAACGACCGCCGGCTCGACATGCTCGAAATCCTCCGCGAACTCTGGTCTTTCCTGCGCATCCGCAAGAAATACTGGCTGATGCCGATCGTGCTGGTACTGGTGGTCATCGGCGGCATTCTCGTCGCGGTCAAGGGTTCGGTGATCGCGCCGTTCCTCTACACCCTGTTCTGAGGCTGCGATGGGCGATTTCGTCAACCATGGCGATCTTGAGTACACCGGCGGTTGCCACTGCGGTGCGGTGCGTTTCCGCTTCTTCGGGCCGGAAAAGCTCGACGTGCTCGAGTGCAACTGCTCGATTTGCAGCATGACCGGCTACCTGCATGTGACCGTGCCGCACGCGGCCTTCGAACTGCTGACCGACCCCGCGGTGCTCGTCGACTATCGATTCGGCACTGCTCAGGCCACGCATTTGTTCTGCAAGATCTGCGGCATCAAGAGCCACTATCAGCCGCGCTCGCACCCGCACTGCTGGAGTGTGAATCTGCGCTGCATCAACGGCGGCGCGGCGCATCTGGGGCTGCTGGAGCGTTTCGACGGTCGTCGTTGGGAGCAGTCCGCCGTTCTGCTGGCGGGGCCGTTCACTCGAGCCTGACGCAAGCGCGACATTTCGCAGATACCATTCGCAATCTTTCTCGGAGGCTTCGAATGTTTGCGACCGGCCTGTTGTGGTGGACTCCGGTCTTGGGTGCTGCGGTGCAAGCCTGGGAAGTCGGCGATGCGCTGGCTCTCGAGGAAGCCCGGCGGGTGTCGCCCGGCGCCGTCTGGGCGCAGCAGCTGGACCTGGCCGTCGAGCGGTTGGCCGGTACACCCGACACCCTGTCGCTGCCGTTGCCGGATGGCCGCGTGCTCGAGGCCGTGCGTCAACGCAGCCTGCACCGCGGCGCCGAGGACCAGACCTGGATCGGCACGGTGCGCGGCGAAGCGCATTCGCAACTGCTGCTGACGCGTGTCGGGGAACACGTCGCGGGTTATCTGCACCTGCAGGAAGGATCCTTCGAGATCACCCCGAGCCGCTGGGGCACGTTGCTGCTGAAGCTGGATTCCGACCGTTTCCCCGAATGCGCGGGTGGCGAGCCGGTGGCGGTCGCTCCGACCGATGCACCCGCGCTGGCGCCCGCCGGCGGCACGCCGGTGATCGACGTGCTGGTGGTGTTCTCGCCCGGCTCGACCACCCAGCTCGGCGGCCAGGCGCAGGCGCAGGCCTTCGCGCAGAGCGCGGTCGATTCGGCCAATCTCTCGTACAACAACAGCCAGATCAATGCGCTGATGCGCCTGCGCGGCGTGCGCTTCACCGCGCGTGCCGATTCCGGCAATTCCAGTACCGACCTGAGCTGGGTGCGCAACGATCCGGAAGTCGCGACTTGGCGCGACGAAGTTGGCGCTGACCTGGTCGGCATGATTTCGGAGTTCAGCAATGCCTGCGGACAGGGCTACCTGATGGGCAGTCCGCCTTCCACCAGCTTCGCACCCAGCGCCTACCAGGTCTCCGCGCGCGGTTGCGCGGTCGGCAACCTGAGCTATGCGCACGAGCATGGCCACAACATGGGCTTGCAACACGATCCGGCGAACGCCAGCGGCGGTTCCTTCGCCTACGCGCGCGGTCATTTCGTCGACGGCAACTACCGCACCGTGATGAGCTACTCCACCGAGTGCACCTTGGGCTGCACGCGGCGACCGTATTTCTCGAACCCGAACGTCAGCTTCCAGGGCGCAGCAAGCGGCGTCGCCGACCAGCGCGACAACGCGCGCGCGGCGAACCAGACCGCGCCGATCGCCGAGCAATTTCGCGCCGAGGTCGAGCTGCCGGTGGTGTTCCGCAACGGCTTCGAGTGATTGCACCGGCGCAAACCGGCAAGACGCAAGGGGCGAAAGTCCCCGCCAGCGAGAGGAGTAGCGATCCATGCTGTCCCCGAGTCCCGCATGGCAGATCGTGCCCCGCCGATGAGGGAGAGTCGGTTCCGATCACACCGATTGGCCTCTTCCGAGCTGGTCGTCGCAGGAACCCGCGCAGTGAGAGAGGAAACGCGGCCGACGCCCTCTCCCCGCGCTCACACCGCTTCCAGTGCCTGCCGCAGATCGTCGATCAGTTCCTCGGGATCTTCCAGGCCGATCGACAACCGCACCAGGTTCCATGGCAGGCCGGTGCGATTCGATGCCGCGCAGCCGTCGCGGATCGTGACCGCCAGCGGCCAGACCAGCGACTCGTGTCCACCCCAACTGACCGCGAGCAGGAACCGGCGCAGGCGATCACAGAAACGCTCCACACCAGCCACGTCGGCCGTGCGCAACTCGAAGGAGAAGACTCCGGATCCGCCGTGATGCTGGCGCTGCGCGAGCTGGCGTTGCGGATCCTGGGCACTGCCGGGGTAGTAGACGCGCGCAACCTTCGGGTGCCACGCCAGGAAGTCGACGATCCGCGAGCTGCTGACGCCGACGCGCTGCATGCGCACCTGCAAGGTGCGCATGCCCCGCAGCACCAGCCAGGCCTCGAAGGGCCCGATGATCGCGCCGAAGGTCATGTAGGGGCCGGCGAACACCTGTCGGATCAGCTCGGCCGACCCACACAGCGCACCGGCGACGACGTCACTGTGGCCGTTCAGATACTTGGTGACCGAATGCATGACGAGGTCGATGCCGAACTCGGCCGGGCGCTGCAACAGGGGACTCGCCCAACTGTTGTCGCACAGCGTGCGGATGCCACGACTGCGCGCAAGCGCCGCGATCGCAGCCAGATCCTGTAGCTCCAGAGTCAGCGAGTTCGGGCTTTCGAGCACGATCAGCCGCGTGTGCGGCCGCAGCGCCGCATCGATCGCGGTGAGGTCACCGCCATCGACGAAACTGACTTCGACACCGAAGCGCGGCAGCCAGTCGCGCACCAGCACGCGCGTCCACGCATACGGTTTCTGTACACACACGACGTGATCGCCAGCACGGACCAATGCGAGGACACCAGCGGCCATCGCCGCTGCGCCCGAACCGAACACCAGCGCGTCCTCGGTGCCTTCGAGCGCCGCGAGTTTGCGTCGCAGGATCTCGACGGTCGGGTTGTTTCCGCGTGTGTAGAAGGCGTTGCCGAGCTCGTCCTGGCTGGCCGCGCGCATCGCCGCAACCGACGGAAAAGCGAAGTTGCTGGTCGCGTGGATCGGAGGCGTCACCGCTCCTCGCTGAAGCGTGCGCTCCTCGCCCAGGTGATTCAGGATGAAACTCAGCGTCGCTGCATCGTCCATCGGCGCAAGGGAAGTCGCGAGGCTCGCAAGACTGAAGCTGCCAACGATGCGGCGCAACCCCCGGTGCAGACGGGTTCATCGAGGTTTGCGTCGGAACGACCTGACCCGGCATGTCCGACCATATCGCCCGCGACGCCCGGACGTCGCTACGGTACCCGGCCGATGTCACGCAAGGCTGCACACACCCACCCGATCATCGCGCGGTCCACATCGAGGTGGGTCACGAAGCGCACCGTGCGCGGGCCGAAGGCGGATCCGCGGATGCCCTGCTGCGCGAGCCGCGCGAGGAAGGCGGCGGCGGTCCAGTCGCCGGCGAGATCGAAGATCACGATATTGGTCGAAACCGGTCGCAGGCCCGCCACATATGGGGCTTGCATCAGTTCGGCAGCGAGCAGGCGCGCGTGCTCGTGGTCCTCGGCGAGACGCTCGACGTGGTGTTGCAGCGCGTACAGTCCGGCCGCACACAGGAAGCCGATCTGGCGCATGCCGCCGCCAAAGCCCTTGCGCAGCCGGCGCGCGCGGGCGATGAACTCACGGCTGCCGAGCAGCAGCGATCCGACCGGGGCGCCGAGGCCCTTGGACAAACAAACCGAGATACTGTCGAACTGCTCGCCCCACTCGCGCGCAGACTCGCCGCTCGCGACCAGCGCATTGAACAGGCGCGCGCCGTCCAGGTGCAGTCGCAAGCCGCGCTCGGCGCACAGCGCGCGGATCGGGCGTACGCGGTCGAGCGTGTAGTAGCTGCCGCCGGCGGCATTGCAACTGTTCTCGAGCACCACCAGACGCGAGCGCGGCAGCCAGTCCGCGGGCGGCTTGATCGCAGCGGCGATCTGCTCGGCGCGCAGGCGCCCGTGGTCGCCGGGAATGGTCTGGATCGCGATCTGCGAGTGGAAGGCGTAGCCGCCGTTCTCGTAGCGGAAGACGTGCGAGGTCTCCTCGCAAATCAGCTCGTCCATCGCCTCGGTGTGCGCCTTGATGGCGACCTGGTTGCTCATCACCCCGGAAGGCATGAACAACGCCGCCTCGTGGCCGAACAGGTCCGCGGCGTGCCGCTGCAACACATGCGCGCCGGCGTCCTCGTCGAACACGTCGTCGCCGACCTCGGCGCCCCACATCGCCTTCAGCATGCCGGGCGTCGGGCGGGTGACGGTGTCGCTGATCAGGTCGATGGGCATTGGGAGCGGCAAGTGGTGAGTGGCGACAGCGGACGCTCGAGGATACGCAGCTTCCGCCACTCGCCACTGAGCGCGGCGCAGCCGCGCGGACCACTCACCACTCACCGCCCTCAGGCCACCAACCGCGCCGCCTCTGCCAGGTCCACGCTGACCAGCCGCGAGACGCCGGGTTCACGCATGGTGACGCCGGCGAGCTGGTTGGAGGCCTCCATCGTCACCTTGTTGTGGGTGACGATCAGGAACTGCACCGACTTGCTCATCTCGACCACCATCTGGCTGAAGCGGCCGACGTTGGCTTCGTCGAGCGGGGCGTCGACCTCGTCGAGCAGGCAGAAGGGCGCGGGGTTCAGGCGGAAGATCGCGAACACCAGCGAGACCGCGGTCAGCGCCTTCTCGCCGCCGGACAGCAGGCCGATGCTCGCCGGCTTCTTGCCGGGCGGGCGCGCGATGATGTTGACGCCGGTGGACAACAGGTCCTCGCCGGTCAGTTCGAGGTAGGCGTGGCCGCCGCCGAACAGGCGCGGGAACAGTTCCTGGACGCCGGCGTTGACGCGATCGAAGGTTTCCTTGAAGCGCGTGCGGGTCTCGCGGTCGATCTTGCGGATGGCCTCGTCGAGGGTCTCCAGCGCCTCGCTCAGGTCGGCGTGCTGGGCATCGAGATAGGTCTTGCGCTGGGTCTGTTCCTCGAGTTCCTGGATCGCCGCGAGGTTGACCGGTTCGAGGCGCTTGATGCGCGTCTCGAGGTCCGCCAGGCGCGCCTCCCAGGCCGGCAGTGTCGCCTCCGGGTCGAGTTCGGCGATCACCGCGTCGCGCTCGAAGCCCTCGGCGGCGAGCGCCTGCTCGAGGGTCTCGGCCTTGATCCGGATCGCCTGTTCGGCGAGCTGCGCCTGGCCCTTCTTCTCGCGCGCCGCCGCCAACTGGTGGTCGATGCGCTGGCGCTCGTGGTCGTGGCGGCGCAGCCGCTGGTCGAGTTGCTCCAGTTGCTGGCGCGCGGCCGACAGCCGCTGGTCGACGAGCACACGCTGGTCCAGGTGCAGGCGCAGTTCCGCCTCCAGCTTCGGCAACGGGTCCTCGCTCTCGCGCAACTGCGCCTCGAGTTGCTCGCGCCGCTGTCCGAGCTGCGCCAACTGCGCCTCGATGCGCGCGATCGCCGCCGCCAGCGAACGCGCCGCGGTGCGCTTGGACTCCACCGACAGCGCCAACTGGCGTTCGCCCTCCTGGGCCTCGCGCGCGCCGTTGCGCGCGGCCTCGCGCGCGGCGCCGAGGCGCTGGCGTTCGGCTTCGAGGCGCTCGCGATCCTCGGCGAGTGTCTCCAGGCGGGCCATTTCGGTGTGCAGCTTGCCGCGCGCCTCGCGCGTGTGCTGTTCGGACTGCGCGATCTGTTCGCCGATCTGCTCGCGTTCGCGTGCGATCGCCTCGCGGCGGGCGCGCTCCTGCTCGACCTTGCCCTCGTGGCTCTTGACCTTGCCGGAACAGTCGGCGAGCCGGCGGTGCGCCGCGTACAGCTCGGTCTGCGCGAGCTCGCGCGCGTGCTCGGCCTCGAGGTGGGCGGCGCGACTGGCGCGCAAGGCGTCCTCGAGTTCGGCGCTGCGCGCCTCGGCGTCGTCGATCACGCGCTTCAGCGCCTCGATCTCGCGGCCGCGCTGGAGCACGCCCTCGTGACCCTGGCGACCGCGGTCGATGCGTCGCCAGCCGGGTCCGTACCAATGGCCGTCGGCGCTGATCGCGCTCTCGTGCGGCGCCAGCCGCGCCGCCATCGCCGCGGCCTGCGACGCATCCCCGGCGGTGCGGATGCTGCCCAGCCAGGCGGCGAGCGCGGCCGGGCCGTGGACCCTGGCGGCGAGCCCGCCTGCCGCCGCGCTGGCTGCAGGCGCATCCGCACCGACCAGCGTCAGCACGCCCTTC
>JABAQR010000034.1 GCA_019187485.1 Lysobacterales bacterium
GCCTGCCGACGACGCTCAACCGGGACGTCGACAGCCTGCTGCCGATGAACTGGAAACTACGCGACGGGTAGCCCATAGCAGGTACGCCGTCGCGTTGCATCAATGGGGAACGTCGGACGGATACGGCAGACGTTCCTCAACAACGCCTACGACGCGCTGATGGACCTGGCGGACCTGACCGGAGTGCCGCCGCGCACGATCTCGACCGCGAGCTCCGCCGACAGGAACACGCGTCCGGCGAACTTGGCATCGAGGTCATTCGATACGCACCAACACCAATGACCAGCGCCAGCCATCTACCGATCCAGCAGCGCGAGCGACAACCAGGGCATGTACGTGATCGCCAGCGCGCAGGCGAACAGCAGCAGGAAGAAGGGCCAGCTCGCGCGGATGACTTCGGTGACGGACTTGCGGAAGCGATAGCTGGCAATGAACAGATTCATGCCCAACGGAGCGAGAAACAGCCCGATTTGCAGGTTGGCGAGGAACAGGATCCCGAAGTGCACCGGGTCCATGCCGTAGCCGGTGGCGATCGGCAACACCAGCGGCGTCAGCACCACGATCGCCGGGTAGCCCTCGAGCAGCATGCCGAAGAACAACAGGAACAGGTTCAGCGCCAGCAGGAACACCCACTTCTGGCCGACGTGCGCCTGCACCCAGTCGAACAACTGCGTCGGGATCTCGGCATCGATCAGATAGTTGGTCAGCGCGAAGGCGGCACCCAAGATCAGCAGGATGCTGCCCACCAGCATCATCGCCTCGCGCACGATCTGCGGCAGCCGCTTCCATGTGATCTCGCGGCGCACCAGCACGCCGACCACAAAGACGTAGACCGCGGTGAGGGCAGCCGCCTCCGAAGGCGCGATCCGCCCCGAGTAGATGCCTCCCAGCACCAGCATCGGCAGCGGCAGCTCCCAGCGCGCCTCCCACAGCGCGCTGCGCGCTTCGCTGGTGACGAAACGCCGCTCCTGCGGCGGGATTGGCGGCGCGCGCGTGATCGCGTACAGCGAAAGCACGAGTAGCATCAGCAGGCCCGGCAGGATGCCCGCCAGGAACAGGTCTTCCACCGACACCGGAGGCGTGGTGTTGAGCTGCTGCGCGACGACCCCGTAGATGATCAATGGCAACGAGGGTGCGAACAGCAAGCCGAGGCTGCCCGAGGCCGTGACCAGCCCCAGGCTGAACTTCTCGTCATAGCGCCCGTGCAGCAGCGCCGGAAATAGGACCGCGCCGAGGGCCACGATGGTCACGCCGGAAGCACCGGTCAACGCGGTGAACAACGCGCTCGCGACCAGCGCGACGATCGCGAGGCCGCCAGGCATCCAGCCGACGAGCGCCTGGGTCAGTCGTACCAGCCGCCGCGGCGCGCCGCTCTCGCCGAGCAGATAGCCGGCGAGCGTGAACAGCGGGATCGCGACCAGCACCGGCATCTCGCCGAGGCGGTTAATCTCGACCGCGACGATCGCCAGGTCGTAACCCTGGGCGTGGAAACCCATCAAGGCCACCGCCGCGATCAGCGCGAAGAAAGGCGCGCCAAGCAAGGCCAGCAGCAGGAGCAGCAGCGTGAGCAGCCAGATCATCGCCGGCCCCACGCGGTCGCTTTGGGAGTGTATTCACGCTGCGACCGATCCGGAGAGTCATGGGGCTGCGAAGGACGCAAAGAAAGTCTGAAGCAGCTCTGGCTCCCTTCGCATCCTTCGCGTCCCTTGCGGACGCGACCTCGGATCGCGAAACAGTTGCTTGCGCGAACGCCCGACACTCGGCCATCGCCGCGTAGCCCACCTTGCAGGCAACGCGGCCAACGTCGCGTACTGAAGCGGTTCGGACGGAACTCCCACGGAGTCGCCGAATGCGCAAGCGTGATCCGAATCGACGGCTTCACGACGGGTGCCCCGCCGGTGCCTTCCCCAACTGCGCCAGCGCATGCAGGCTCATCAGCGCGAAGACCACGGGCATCGCCGCCAGCAGCCACCATGCGGGCACGCCGGCAAAGGCCTCGGTGGCGCCTTCGCGCTCGAGTTGCACGAGCGTCCAACTCGCCTGTGCGAGCAGCGCGCAGACGCTCGCGACAAAGAGTGTGACCACGCCGCGTGCGGAATGCCCGATCCAGCCCGTCAGCCGCGTCGCGAGCGCGTCGATGTGCAACTGGCGGCCTTCGCGGGTCGCCACCAGCGCACCCGCGAGCGCCAGCCACAGGGTGGTCGCGCGCATCAGCGGATCGAGCCACGCCGGCCCGCTGCCGGTCAATCGGAACAGCAGTTGTACCGCCGCCATCGCCAGCAGACCAAGGCCCAGCGTCGCCAGCAGCGTGTCCTCGATGCGCGCCAGCGCGCGCGGCAGGACGCGCAGCGCTTGCATCAGTGACTGCCGCCGGCGGTCTTCGCGGTGTCCAGCGCGTCCAGCATCTCCACCGAGATCAGACCCTCGGTGCGCATCCGCGCCAGCGTGCGCGCGCCGACCTCGCGCCAGGCCTGCGCCTCGGCTGGCTGTGGCGCGACGATCTCGATGCCCTCGTTGTGCAGCGTCTGCCGGGTGGCGACATCGTCTGCGACATTGAGTGTCTCCAAGCGCGCGAAAGCCTCCTCGACCGCCCGGACCAGGGCCCCGCGATCCTCCGGCGAGAGCTTGTCGACGGCCTTCTTGTCGAAGGCGAGGATGCCCACCGTGTACGAAACCGGCAGGTCGACCATGACCTTGAGCTTGGTCGCCCACTGGAAGGCGACCGCACCGGTGGTGGTGTTGCCGACGGTCTCGACCAGACCGGTTTGCAGGCTGGTATAGACATCGCCGAGCGCCAGCGAAACCGGTGTCACCCCGGCCTCCTCGAAAGCGATGCGGCCAATGTTGTCGCCCTCCGGCACCCACACTTTGGTCGCACGCAACTGCGCCTGGGTGGCGATGGGGCGCGTGCTCATCAGGTAGATGAAACCGCCGCCGGTGATACCGGCCGCCACCAGTCCGTGCTGCTCGAATCCGGCCTTGATCTTCGGATCCAGCAGTGCGCGCACGCGGCGCACTTCGTCGAGACTGCCGAAGGTGAATGGCAGGCCGTAGACCGAGACGTCCGGGTACACCGACACCAGCTCGCTGGCGGCGAAAGCGCCGCCGTGCAACTGCCCGAGCTTGATCTTGCGCAGCACCGTGTCGCTGTTGCCCATCACCCCGCCGGGGAAGAACTTGAGTTCGACGCGGCCTTCGGTGCCCCGCTTGACGGCATCCCCGGCGGCGCGCATCTCGCGCATCCAGCCGCTGCCCTCGGGAGCCAGCGTCGCGATCTTCAGCGCGGCTGCCGAGGCGTCGGCGGCGAGCAAAATGAGGGCGATCAGTAGGGTGCGCGTCATTCGAAGTAGTCCTTGGCAGAGGCTCGCAGCAACCGGGCCTGTTGCTGCGCGAGTGTGTTGAGCAGGGTCAGGCCGGGCTGACGCGGGTCGGCGGCAAGCACCTCGTCGAGCAGGCGGTCGTGCAGTTCGCGATCAAACACCAGCCGCGCGTAGTGGCGTGCATACATCACCCGCACCATCTGGTTGCGTCCTCCCGAGCGAGCCAGCGCTTCCTCGAAGTAGCGTTGCGCGAGTTCCGGTTTGCCGCCGTAGGCGGGCGGCAGCAACGAGTTCATCACACCGAGGTACAACTGACCCTGACCATCGCGCCGCCCGGGGTCGAGTTCGACCGCGCGCTCGATCACCCGCCGCGCCTTCGGAATCGCCGCGATCGCGTTCCAGTCGTCGGCGTGCGCCTGGATGTAGCCGGCCCAGGCGCCACCCAGGCAGTGCAGCGTGTCGACTTCGTCCTCATCGGCTTGCGCGATTGCCTGCTCGACTTCTTCGAAGCGCCGCTTGTCGATGCCGCACCAATCGACATCGACGGTGCAGGCGGCGCGCACGGCGTAGTCGAAGCCACGTCGCGACAGCCGCTTCGCACGCAGCGGATCGGCCACGAAGGAGCCTGCATAGGCGCTGTAGAGGTCGGCCGCCAGGCACAGTCTTTGCGGATGCGCTTCGGCCTCGTGGTTGAGCCCGTCGAGCAGTAGCAGATAAGCCGGCAAGCCACTCGCGACCGTGTCGGGATCGTCGTGGTCGAGAATGCCGCCGGTCAGTTGTGCGCCGAGTTCGGCGGTCGCGCGATCGACCAGCGAAGCACAGGCCGACAGCACCAGCGGCACGAGCAGCAGCAGGAGGCGGCGTGTTTGCATCGGGAGACTTCAAAATGCGAAGGCCTGTCGCCGACGAGTCTACGCCAGCCTCACGACCGAATCGGCCACCATGGCTGCGAGCGCATTCCGCGACGGGCGAGCGATCATCGTCGCCTCACCCTGGAAGCACCGGCATGATCGACGCTGGCCGCGATGGCGAATCCGGCACCACGGTGGGGCCGGCATCGGCCGACGGTCGCTGTCGACGTCGTCCGTGCCACTTCGCGATCGCCTCGTCGGCAGCGCTTGCCGTCCGACATGCGGGCTGTCATCTTGGGACGGTCGCGCATGAAAAGCCGTGATCGGGCAAACCCCGTGCGGTGCGCCCGCCCGTCGAAAAAGCGCTCACCCGTCCTTGCTTGCCTGCTTGCAACACGAATCCGCCGAGTTCGCCGCATGCCCTGTACCGATCCCCTCGCCGACCCCGCCCACGATGCTGGCGACGATGCAATCGAGGCCGCCGCCTTCCGCAAGCTCGTCGCCCACCTGCGCGCGCGCACCGATGCCCAGAACATCGACCTGATGATCCTCGCCGGCTTTTGCCGCAACTGCCTCGCCGACTGGTACCGCGAGGCCGCGCAGAAGGCTGGCAAGGAAATGAGTCGTTCGGAAGCGCGTCGTCGCATCTACGGCATGCCGCACGAGGAGTGGCAGGCTCTCCACCAGACGACCGCGACTGCGGAACAACTGGCGCGCTACGAGCTGGCGATGAAGCTGCATCCGAAGACGTGAAGCCGGTTCCCGGTTGCTGCTTCCCCGCCGGAAAACGATGTCGGCGAAATCGGGTCGAATGAAAAAGGCCCCGAGGTTTCCCCCGGGGCCTTCAGTCACCACGATGCCGCCATGGAACGATCAGCCATCCGTACGCAGGCTGACGGTATCGACCCGGAAGGTCGTCGCCAGCGAGCCGTCGGTGCTGCCGACGAAGCGAATCTTCACGTTCTTGCCCTTGTGCGCCACGACGTTGTAGCTGCGCTGCACGTAGGTGGAAGCGCTGGTGGTCTTGTTGAGGTTGGACAGCGTGATCAGGGTGGCCAGCACGGCATTGCTGCTGGCGTCGACCAACTGCACCGTCAGCTTGTCGTAGGCGGTCGACGTGCTGGTCTCGCTGGTGACGATGGATGTGTAGAAGCTCAGCGTGGCCTGGGTGGCGGTCGCCGGGATCGCGGTCGACTTGCTGTCCACGGTTTGCGTGCTGGTGGTCGCGTTGACACCCAGGTAGGCGTAGCTGCCGCCCGTGTTGGCGTTGGTTTGGCCGGCCAGCAGAGTGTTGAAGGAGGTGCCGGTGTAGGCCGAGCGCGCCCACGAGCCGTCCGGCGCCGAGTTGGTGCTGGTGGTGATCGTGTCGAAGTTGCCGTTGGCCAGCTTCTCGGTGACCGTGCCGCCGCCACCGGTGGTCCAGGTGGCCGTGATCGTGAAGTTCACGGTGCCGGTCTGGTAGCCGTAGACGCGGGCGTAGTAGGTGCCGACGCTCGGCGTCGCGAACGGGCAGGACTCGTTGCCGGAGGAGCTGTACGGACGGCAGTCGTAGACGCTGGTGGTGGCCTGGGCGCCGAACTTGACGTGCAGGTCGACGTCGCCCGAGGCACCGCTGGTGGCGATGGTCAGGTTGGTCGCACCGGACGGGATCGCCACCGTGTAGTCCTTCCAGCTGCTGTTGGCGCTGGTGGAGTTGGTGGAGCCGGCCACGCCGACGCCATTGCTGAGGGCCGTCGCACCGGAGCTGACCGAGCCGGTGAAGTTCTGGCCGGTGCTGTTGGCGCCGGAGATGGTCACCGAGCGGTTGACCGGGCTGAAGGTGTAGCCCGACAGCGACGGGGTCACCGTGTAGCTGCCGTTGGCGAGGCCGGAGATCGTGTAGGCGCCCGAGCTGTTGGTGGTGGCGCTCGCGCTGCCGGCGCTGACGGTTGCACCGCTGATGCCGCTGCCGCCGCCGTTGGTGACCGTGCCGGAGATGCTGTAGGTGGTCGTGGTCGCGGTGCCGGTGAAGTTCTGGCCGGTCACGTTCGAGGAGCTGATCGTGACCGCGCGGTTGACCGGGCTGAAGGTGTAGCCCGAGCGGCTCGGCGTGATCGTGTAGCTGCCGGCGGCGAGATTGGACAGCGTGTAGTTGCCGCTGCTGTTGGTGGTGGTGGAGACCGAGCCGGTGCTGACGGTGACGCTGGCGATGCCGACACCGGTGCTGGTGGTGACCTGGCCGGAAATCGAGTAGGTGGTCACGGTGCCGCCGCAGTTGCTGAACTTGAAGTCGCGCGCACGGGTGCTCCAGCTGCCGCTCGGACGGTACATGCCGATGGTCCAGAAGGTGCAGTCGTCGACCGGGTCGACCACCGTCTGGTGGTAGTCGCCCCAGCGGCCGGAGGTCTCGGCGGCGGCGCCGGCGGCGATCACGTTCTCGCCCTGGGTCATGACGCCGAGGGTGTCGGTGACCAGGCGGCCGGTGTACTGCAGCGAGGCGTAGGTGGTCGGCGAGCTCGTGCGGGTGACGTTGTAGCTCATGCCGATGTTGCCCATCTTGTCGGTCGCCGCGGCGCCCATCAGATGGTGGGTGTTGGCATCGCCGGGGCTGAAGGTGCCTTCCTGGTGCAGCGTCCAGTTGCCGGTGCCGACGCGGCGGATCTCGAACCAGCGCACGCCGGAGTCGACCGTGGTACCGGTACGGGTGGCATTCTGGTTGGTCGCGAAGGTGCCGACGATGGTCTCGTAGCTACCCATGTTGCGGTAGGTCATCAGGTTCAGGATGACCTCGCGGATCGGGTCGATCCAGGCGGTGGAAGAGCCCGGCTGCGGGACCGTGTCGAAGCAGTCGTAGCCACCGCAGGCCTGGGAGCCGGTCCGCGTGTTCTTGAACCAGCTGTTGAACTCGGTGATCTGGATGCGCGGCAGGGTCGCGATGCTGCTGTTGGCCGGCGTGTTCCAGTCGAGGTTCAACTGGTACAGATCGATGTAGTCGGCGCTGGTGTTGGCACTGCCGCCGGCGTGCGCTTCATCGTCGTTGTGGCGGGCCAGGATCTGCGCGCTGCCGGCGGGCGGCGTCGTCGTGCCCATGAAGGAGGCCGGGGTCAGTGCCTGGAAGCCGTAGCCGGCGAGTTTGGCGACGCTGGTGAAGCGCTGCGATGCACGCGCGGTGGCGCCGTTCAACATGTTGGCGCGGTCGAAGGCGTAAACCTTGGCGCCGCTGCCGGATTCGTTGGCGGTGCAGACGTAGGCGTTGTTCCACACGCCGCAGTGTGGGTAGTCGGGCAGCGCCGGCGTGGCGAAGCCATAGAACCACCAGCCACCGGAGACCGGGTCGGAGGTCTTGGAGACGTAGGTGCACAGGCGGTTGGCCGAGGAGGATCCGCCCATCTCGAGCAAGAACCAGCGATTGGCCATGCGATCGAAGAGGATGATCGGATCGGACACTGAGGTGCGGCAGGGATCGCCGGCGGGCGCCAGCGAGGCGAAGGTGGTCGGGCCGGACAGCAGCGTGCCGGACTTGTTGTAGACCTTGAAGCTGGTGTCGGCGCTGCTGTTGATGCCGTACAGGATGTGGTTGGTGCCGACCTCGATCACCGGGTCGCCCGGGCTGACGCCGGTGTTGCCGTTGTCGATGTTGATGCGCGCGCCGCCGCGGAAGCCGGGATCGCCGGGGCTGCGCAGGTTGTCCCACAGTGCCTGCAACTCGCCGAGCCGGTCGGGCGCGGTGCTCCACTCGGCCGGCGCATGCGGCGAGCGCGCGTCGAGCGGGTGGTAGACGCGCCGGTGCGCTTCGCGGATCGCTTCGCCCGGATGCCATTCGCGCGCGGTCGGCAAATCGCGCAGATCGACGTCGATGCTGACCGGCGTCACCGGTTCCCCAACCTCGACGCCATTGCCCGCGCCTGGGCGCGAGTCGTCCTGCGCCCGGGCCATGCCGCCGGCCAGGGTCAGCGCAAGGGCGGCGCCCAGGACCAGATGCTTGTTGACCTTCATGATTCGATTCCCCCAATAGTGTGTGCTGATGCTCGTAGCGGACGGCCCCTCGCCGTCGATCATGGTCCCTGGGCGTGTTCCATCGAGGCTCCCATCCCGATCAGCCGGCCGCTTCGGCGGGCTGGAACTGCACACGTCGCAGCAGACGGATCTCCCCCCGTTTGCTGACGACCTCGATTCCGGCTTCCGGCTTGCCGATCACGGCAACACCGACCTTGTTGGGCTCCTGCCCCATGCGTTGCTCGATCTGCACGCTGAACTCGGTGGCAAACACGCCGGAGCTGGACAACGCCAGCTCTGCATTCAAGCCATCGACGATGCCGAGCTGGATGTTGCCGGTGCTGGTGGCGATGCGCTGGCGACTGCCGGCGGGCGCGGGGTCGAGCTGACCCTCGATGCGACCGGCACCGGTCTGCACGTCGATGAGACCAACGATGCCGCGGAAGCTGATGTCGCCGTCGGCGCTGCGCGCTTTCAGGCTGCCCTGCAGGCCGCGCACGTCGATCAGGCCGAGTTCAGTGACGACTTCGAGGTCGTGGTCCTTGGGTACATAGACGGTCATCTCCACGCGCTGGCCCTTCACGAGGACGGCGCCTTCGGGCAGGCGAGCGGCGAGCGTCAGTCGCTCGCCATCCTGCGCTTCGACGGCGATCTTGTGTGTCGCATCCATGTTCTGGGCGACCGTGCGCCATTCCAGCGCCTGCGTATAGCCGCCGAAGCGCACGCGCACATCGCCGTAGGGATTGTCGATGCGCAGCGGCTGCTTGGGACTCAGTTCGCGGTACTCGACGCGGCGTTCGACCACGCCCGCAGTCGGCACGGCGGCCGTCGCGTCGAGATCCGGATCCGCGGCGGGCGCGCGCGCCGGCTGCTGCGCGCAGCCCACGACGACCAGCGCCAGACCTCCAAGGACCCAACTGCGCACCACCGCATCTCCTGCAAGTGCTGCCTACGCTGGCGGGCCCGCATCCGGCTTGCGCCGGGCTGCAGGCGCCGCTGGCGACGCCCGTCGACCTTCGAACTGGAAACCGGCGGCTCCCACGCCGCTGCCGCTCCCCAGCAACGCTGGCTGTCGGCCGCCGATGAACTCCCCATGAATCCGGATCCGACTCCCCCCGGAGGCGGACCGGCGCGCACTTTATTCAGGCACGATTCAACTGTCAATGGGGCGTCAAAGCCGACGCAAAAGGTCACAAGAGCGGGGCACGAGGCACGGGGCGCGGGAAGACCTCGGGCAAGGATGAAGGTCGCGCTCCGTTACGAACTGACTCGCAACAGGTGCTTGCAGGGGCGCCCGGGCCTGCGCGCCTTTCCCCGTGCCCGTTCCCCGATCCAGCCCGTCTAGCCGACGGACGTTCGTCTCTGCCGATGCGGTGCATCGGCTCGCGCTGCGCGCGATCGGGCCGCATCCCCGTGCCTACACGTCTGCGCCCAGATCCCGAAGCGCCGTCGTAAGCTTCTCCATCCGGGCCTCCAGCGCGTTCAAGCGCTCGACAAAGCCTGGCGGCGCCGGCTCGGGACCGGTGCCGTGCGGCATCTCGGCGGCCGCGCGCTCGGCGTGCTCGCTGCCGCAGAGCAGGTGCATGTAGCGCTCGGCGACCTGTCCGGGTGCCTTGGCCAGGCGCAGCGCCAGCGCCGGCTGGCGGCGGGTCAGGCGGTCGAGAGTATCCCGAACCTGCTCGATGTCGCTCAGCTTCGCCAGGCGTTCGCTGCGCGCCAGCAGTTCCCCCGCGGTCTGCGGGCCGCGCAACAGCAGCAGGCACAGGATCGCACGCTGCGGTGGCGTCAGCGTGTACACCTCCTCGAAGCGGTGCTCGTAGCGCAGCGCGCGTGGACTGTGCTGGACCCGTACCAACTTCTTGTCCTCCAGAGTGCGCAGCGCGTGGCCGACCGCACCGAGTTCGAGTTCCATCACGGGCTCGCGCGAGGTTTTCTGGTTGGCGGCGACCATCGCCGCGTTGGCCGTCAGCGGGTACTGCTCGGGCGTCGTCAGCGCCTTCTCGACCAGGCAGCCCAGCACGCGCGCTTCGACCGGATCCAGCGTGGGAAACAACGGGTTCTCGCTCATCGGCCGCGATCCTCGGAGAGTGGTTTCCGAGAGGCTACCTCGCGCACGGGGCGGCGCGCACCGAGCACGCCGACGACGGGTACACTGCGGTCCCCGCAGCGCACCGATATGGCCATGACCACCATCCGCCAGGAAGACCTGATCGCGTCGATCGCCGACGCGCTGCAGTACATCAGCTACTACCACCCGGTCGACTACATCCAGAACCTCGCGCGTGCCTGGGAGCGCGAGGAATCGCCGGCGGCGAAGGACGCGATTGCGCAGATCCTGATCAATTCGCGCATGTGCGCCGAAGGCCACCGGCCGATCTGCCAGGACACCGGCATCGTCACCGTGTTCCTGAAGGTGGGCATGGATGTGCGCTGGGACGCCAGCCTGTCGCTGGATGACATGGTCAACGAGGGCGTGCGCCGCGCTTACAACCACCCGGACAACAAGCTGCGCGCCTCGGTGTTGGCCGATCCGGCCGGCAAGCGCAGCAACACCAGGGACAACACCCCGGCGGTCATCAATGTCAGCCTGGTGCCGGGCGGCGAGGTCGAGGTGATCGTCGCCGCGAAGGGCGGCGGCTCGGAGGCGAAGAGCAAGTTCGTGATGCTGAACCCCGCCGATTCGGTGGTCGACTGGGTGCTGAAGACGGTGCCGACCATGGGCGCCGGCTGGTGCCCCCCGGGCATGCTCGGCATCGGCATCGGCGGCACCGCCGAGAAGGCGATGCTGCTCGCCAAGGAAGCGCTGATGGAGCCGATCGACATCCAGGACCTGGTCGCGCGCGGACCGTCGAACCGCGCCGAGGAACTGCGCCTGGAACTGTACGAGAAGGTCAACGCGCTCGGCATCGGCGCCCAGGGTCTGGGCGGCCTGACCACGGTGCTCGACGTCAAGGTCAAGGACTTCCCGACGCACGCGGCGAACCTGCCGGTGGCGATGATCCCGAACTGCGCCGCCACCCGCCACGCGCACTTCGTGCTCGATGGCTCCGGTCCGGCGACGCTCGATCCGCCCTCGCTGGACGACTGGCCGAAGCTCACCTACGACGCCAGCAAGGGCCGCCGCGTCCACCTCGACACGGTGACCCGCGAAGAGGCCGCCGGGTGGCAGCCGGGCGAGGTGCTGCTGCTGTCCGGCAAGCTGCTGACCGGGCGCGATGCCGCGCACAAGCGCATGGTCGACATGCTCTCGCGCGGCGAGTCGCTGCCGGTCGACTTCAATGGCCGCTTCATCTACTACGTCGGTCCGGTCGACCCGGTCCGCGACGAAGTCGTCGGCCCGGCCGGCCCGACCACCGCCACGCGCATGGACAAGTTCACGCGCACCATGCTGGAAAAGACCGGCCTGCTCGGGATGGTCGGCAAGGCCGAGCGCGGCCCGGCGGCGATCGACGCGATCCGCGAGCACCGCGCGGTCTACCTGATGGCGGTGGGTGGCGCCGCCTACCTGGTGTCGAAAGCGATCAAGGCCGCGCGCGTGCTCGCCTTCGCCGACCTCGGCATGGAGGCGATCTACGAGTTCGAGGTGCGGGACATGCCGGTCACGGTGGCGGTCGACAGCCGTGGCAGCAGCGTGCACCAGACCGGGCCGAAGGAATGGCAGGCGAAGATCGGCAAGATCCCGGTGGTGGTGGTTTGAGGCGGGCGGTGCCCGGTGGTGCTGCATTCGCGCCACGATGTTCAGGGCCAGCGCCGGCCTCCAGTTGCTGGAGTCTCCGCGCCGCTCCGAAGAGCGCGCGGACCTCGTCCCAGCGTTCGCGGACGCCGGGGTTCATGTGGTGTTGAGCAGGAAGGCGCGCGCGCTGCGCCAGGCGCGCTGCACGGTGCGCTCGCTGACGCCCTTGAGCGTCGCGATGTCGACGATTTCGAGGCCGCAGAACACGCGCAGGTCGACCAGTTCGGCGAGTTCGGGATCGGTCGCTTGCAGTGCGCGCATCGCACTGTCCCAGTCGCAGAGCTCGCTCCAGTCGTCCGGCGCCACGGCTTCGCCGTCGACGTGGCCGACATACAGGCGGATGCGCTCGGCCTCGGCTCCGCGCGAGCGCAGGCGGTCGATCCAGATCTGGCGCATCGCCTGCGCCGCGATGCGGAAGAAGTGCGCGCGGTTTTCGGCGCGCAGCTCGCTGTCGGCGAGCTTCAGCCAGGTCTCGTTGACCAGCATGGTCGGCGACAGCGTGGCGCCGGAATCTGCCTGCAGGCGCCGCCGTGCCAGCGACTTGAGTTCGGCGTGGATCAGCGTGTAGGCGGCGTCGAAGGCCGCGCGTTCGCCCGCCCTCGCGCGCTGGATCAGCAAGGTCACATCGCCCATCGATGTTCCACCCATTGGCCAGCGCAAGGGCCACAGATTAGTCAGCCAGCGCAGGGCGGTGTCAATCATGGTGGACGCGTTGCGAGGGGGCGCGCTTGCGACCGTCTTGGACCGTGCACGCCTGTTCACCTGGAGTTGCTTCCGGTCTCCAAGTGGCGGGCGCCTCGCGACAACGCTGGCGCCCCCGTCCAGCCCGCCCGACTGGCGCGTTCCGCGGGTGGCGTCGCGGCGGCCGCCACGATGCGGCGGCCGGCATCGATGCAGGCAAGCTCGCCACCGGCTTCAGACGCCGGATGCGCCAGCCATCCCCGGTCGCCAAAGCTGCTGTCCAGGTCACTCGGCGCAGCGGCCAGGGCGGCGCTCATCGTATCCAGCATGTCCGTTGCGTCGAAAAACGGTCTCAAGGTTGCTGCCCCAGCGTCGCCAGACTTAGTTACGCCGCCGGGCACGGATCACGACAGCGGGTGCTTGCGCGCGGCAGTTTCGGCGGCTGCGCAGCGCGGCGCCGCAATTCCCGGGGCGCCCGCCAGGAAGGCCTGTGGCGTCGCATCGATTCCTGTTTTCCCTGCCGTTGCTGCTATCCGCGCGGGCAGGCCGGCGGTGGCCTTGCGCTCCGCAAGCAGGTCGTCGCGAGTGCGGGGCGCGCGGGCGGCTGCCCAGGGAAGCGGTCGTTGATCCGCACCCATGCGTGGGGCCCGGGCAACTTCCCGCTGAATCCATCCTTTGCCGCGGCGAAGCGCCGCGCTCACGTAGTATCGGCTGGCGCACCGTGTGGTCTTTCCGCGCCGCGCCGGGAACGGAATGCCGCGTCCAGAGCCCAGCCCATGAACCGAGCCGACCAGCACGAGCGCGCCAGGCGCTTCCGCGCGCTGCACGATGGCAGCCGCGTGCTGCTGCTGCCCAACGCCTGGGACGCGGGCAGCGCCTGCATGCTGAGTGAGCTGGGCTTTTCGGCGATCGCGACCACCAGTGGCGGCATGGCTTGGTCGCTGGGCTACGCCGACGGCGAGCGGACACCGCTGCCGCTGGTACTCGATACCGTTTCTCGCATGGCGCGCGCAACGCCGCTGCCCTTAACGGTCGACTTCGAGGCCGGTTTCGGGGACGACCCGCGCGCGGTGGCCGAGAGCGTGCGCGCGGTGATCGAGGCCGGTGCGGTTGGCATCAACCTCGAGGACGGCATCCGTCACCAGATGCTGCGACCGATCGACGCCGCCGCCGCGCGCATCGCCGCGGCGCGCGAGGCGGCTCTGGCCTGCGGGCTTCCGCTCTTCATCAACGCGCGCATCGATGCCTGGCTGGTCGACGGCAGCGCCTGTCCGGACGAGCGCGAGGACGAGCGGGTGGACGAGACGCTGCGCCGCGCCCGTGCCTATCTCACCGCCGGGGCCGACGGCATCTATCCGATCGCCGCGACGCGGCCCGGAACGATCATGGGTCTCTGCCGCGCGATCCACGCGCCCGTCAACGTGGGCGCCCGTCCCGGCCTGCCGACTCTGGCCGAGCTTGCGCGCCTCGGGGTCGCACGGGTGAGCACGGCCACGCGGCTGGCCGCGGTGGCCCTGGCCGCGGCGCGCGAGGCGGCACGCCGGATGCTCGCGGGCGGCGGCTTCGACAGCCTCGACGCCGGCTTTGGCTACCCGGACATGCAGCGACTGCTTGCGCGCCCCATCGATTCCATGAACTGATCGCGCGAACCGATCCCACGAACGGAGCTTCTCGATGGAACAACGTCTCGACTACAAGAAGGCCTCGCCCGCCGGTTTCCAGGCCATGCTGCAACTGGAGTCGTGGGTTAGCAGGAGCGGCCTCGAGGTCTCGCTGCTCGAACTGGTGAAGGCGCGCGCCTCGCAGATCAACGGTTGCGCCTGGTGCCTGGACATGCACACCAAGGACGCCCGCGCGCTGGGTGAGGCCGAGCAGCGTCTGCACCTGCTGCCGGTCTGGCACGACGCGCCCTGTTACACGCCCAGGGAGCGCGCCGCGCTGGCCTGGACCGAAGCCGTGACCAGGATCGCCGAGGAGCGCGAGGTTCCCGACGGGATCTACGCCGCTGCGCGCGCGCACTTCGACGAGAAGACGCTGGTCGACCTGACGCTGGCGATCATCGCGATCAACGGCTGGAACCGCCTGAACGTCGCCTTCCGCACGCCGGTCGGCGACTACGTCAGCCCGCACACGAAAGCGCGCTGAACACTTTCTGCGGCGACGGCCGCGGGGCGCCTGCCAGCGACACCGCCGTCTGGGGGCGACTCCCCGACTTGCTCGGGACTCATCGGCTGCCGGTTTCCTGGGTGCGCCGGAAGGCTTGCCCTCTCGACCTTGAGCGCCGAGCATCCGGGCCATGACGGAACGACGATATTTCGGCACCGACGGGATCCGCGGCCGGGTGGGCGAGGAGCCGATCACGGCGGAATTCGCGCTGCGGCTGGGACGCGCGGCGGGCGGCGTGTTGCGCGCCCGGCAGGAGCGTCCGCGGGTGCTGATCGGCAAGGACACGAGACTGTCCGGATACATGCTGGAGTCGGCGCTGGAAGCGGGCCTCGCCGCGGCGGGCGCGGATGTGGTGCTGCTGGGACCGATGCCCACGCCCGCCGTGGCCTTCCTGACGCGCAGCCAGCGTGCCAGCGCCGGCATCGTCATCAGCGCCTCGCACAACCCCTACGAGGACAACGGCATCAAGTTCTTCTCGGCGAGTGGCGAGAAACTCGACGATGCGTTGGAACTGGCGATCGAGGCCGCCCTGGAATCGCCGTCGCCAATGGTCTCGGCCAGGCATCTGGGCAAGGCCACACGCCTGCCCGACGCGGGCGGCCGCTATCTGGAGTTCCTGAAGTCGCGCATGGACTCGACGCTCGCGCCGCTGGCCGGCATGCGCATCGTCGTCGACGCCGCCCACGGGGCCGCCTACCGGCTGGCGCCGCGCTTGTTCGGGGAACTCGGCTTCGCGGTCGATTCGATCGGCACCTCTCCGAACGGCTACAACATCAATGCCGGTCACGGCGCCACCGACCTGACCGCGCTGCGCGCCGAAGTGGCACGCACCGGCGCCGAGCTCGGCCTGGCTCTGGACGGCGACGCCGACCGCCTGATGGCGTTGACCGCCGACGGTCGTCTGGTCGACGGCGACGACATCGTCTACGTGCTCGCCCGGCACTGGCGCGCCCGCGGCAGCCTGCGCGGACCGGTGGTGGGCACCTGGATGACCAACATCGGCATCGAGCTTGCCTTGCGTGAACTCGGCATCGGCTTCGAGCGCGCAGCGGTCGGAGATCGTTATGTGCACCAGCGTCTGGTCGAGACCGGCGGCGTGCTCGGCGGCGAGGCTTCCGGACATGTGATCTGCCGCCACAAGGCGAGCACTGGCGATGGCCTGTTGACCGCCTTGCTGCTGTTCGAAGTGCTGGCCGACAGCGGCCGCAAGCTCGCCGAGTTGGTCGGTGGATTGCATCGTTTCCCGCAGAAGACGATCAACGTGCGGGTGGCGCGCAATGCGCGCGCGTTGCTGCAAGAAGCCGCCGTGCTGGCCGCCCGTCGTGCCACCGAGCAGGCACTCGGCGGCGATGGTCGACTGGTGCTGCGCGCCTCCGGCACCGAGCCGCTGATCCGCGTGACCGTGGAGGCGCGCGAAGCACAGACGGTCGAGCGGCATTCGCAGGCGCTGGCGGACGCGGTGCGGCGGGCGGCCGACGCCATGGCATGACACACCTTCGGCGGGGCGTCGGAGGAAGCGTTGGGAATGACCGATGCGCCGGAGGGTCGCCATCCCGGCGACCCTCCGGAGTTCACGATCGCCCGGCCGGTCGTCCCCTCAATGCGCCGGCGCCGAGTGGTATTCCAGTCCTTTCTTCGCCGCCTGCTCCCTGACGGCACGGAAGATCTGGTGGTCGAGCGACTGCGCGACATCGGCATCCTTGGCGAGTTCGCCTTCAATGTACTTCTCGCGCTGCACGGAGAGCGCGGCGATGTCGCGCTTGAGCGCTTCGCGCTTGCCGTGCAGCTCGTCGACGCGGTTGCGTCGGTCCTCCGTGGACAGACCCTGAAGCGCCGGTGGCAACTCCTGTTCCTCAAGACCGGCGAGGTCGACCCGGCCCTGCGCCAGATCCTCGACCAGCTCGTGGTCGCCAGCCAGGTTCCTGGCACCGGAGGCGGAGACGTTGAAGGCGGCGCGGCGTGCGAGCGAGGCTGTCGAAGCCGCCTCGTTGAGCTTGTCGGTGGCGGCGAGCTTGCCGGCAGCGCGCGCCTGCGCTTCGCGGTCGCCGTAATAGAGGCGAGTTTCATCGAGTTCCTTCGAGAGCTTCGCCATGTCGGCGTCGAAGGGGGTCGCCACCGCGACCGCGTCGCCTTGCTGGCCGACCCGGAAGTGCGCGCCCTGCGCGAGCGCCGCGATCTGCAGCCATTCCTCGCGGGTTTCCGATGCGTCGCCGGCCTGGATGGTGTTGACGATGATCCCGCGCGCCACCGCGGCCTTGATCGTTTCCGGGTACTTGACGTCGTCCGGGTAATCCATGTGCGCCGGCGCGTCGCCGACGAGGAACACCACCTGGTAGGCGCCTGGCTCGCGACTCCACTGGATCTCGTGCACGGCCGCATGCAGCGCGTCGTTGACTGCCTCGGGGCCGTCGCCGCCGCCGGCGGCCTGGAAGTCCATCAGTTGCGCGTACACCGAGTCGAGGTCGTCGGACAACGGGATCACGCGGGTCAGGTAGTCGTCGCCGCGATCGCGGAAGGCGACGAGGCCGACGCGGATCTCCGGCTGCGGCTGCGCCGAGGCCATGGTGCGCGCGATCGACCAGATGTTCTCCTTGGCGGCGTCGATCAGCCCGCCCATGCTGCCGGTGGTGTCGAGCGCGAACACCACTTCGACCAGCGGGCGTTGCCCATTCGCGGGGATGGTGGCGGGCGGGCCGATCGCTGCGACCGGCGCGACCGGCGCCGGTGCGACCGGGGCACGTCCGCCTTTCGGGTAGGCATACACCACCACCGCGGTGGCCAGCAGCAGTGCGGAAACCAGCAGTTTGGTCTTCATCGGGCTTCTCCTCTCAGGAATGCAGCGACAGACGCCGCAGCGCCGCTTCGGCGTTGCGGAAAGCGGTATCGAAATCGTGGGCGGGAGCGGATACGGCCGCGACTGCGGCGCTGTGCGGCAGCCAGCTGTTGAAAGCCTGCACCAGGAAGTAGCACCACAGCGCAAGGAACAGGCTGTGCGTGTGCATCGCGGTGGCGACCGCGGCGGCCAGCGCGAAGCCGCCGAGCAGCGCATCGAAGGTCGCCGGTAGCAGACTCTGGTAGCGCAGCAGCGAGCGCAGCAACCAGAACCACAGCGTGGCGGCGAGCAGCCAGACCGACAGCCGCGGCCATGCCAGCAGCAAGGCGCCGGCGAGCACGCACCACGCCAGCGCGGCGAGCACGCGGCCACTGCGGCCCGGAGCGCTTGCCAGCAGCGCGAACACATACAGCGTGGCCACCAGCAGCAGCGAGAGCCGCAGCGAGAGCGCCGAACCGATCCAGGGCGCCGCGACCGCATGCAGTACCGCGCCGACGATGCTCAGCAGCAGCGCCAGCAGCACCCCGCGCCAGAATGGGATCGCATTCATGACGACCTCCGCGCTTCGCGTTCGCGCAGCAGTGCGAGCTCGACATCGGCCTCGCTGACGCCGACCTCGTCGCCGCTCCACGCGCTCTCGCATGCGCCCGGCGCGAGCTCCAACAGCGCCGCCTTCTGGCGCATCGACTCCAGCCGCTCGCGCTGCTGCGTCAGCAGCGCGGCCGATTCCTCGATGCGGCGCGCCAGTTGTTCGGCGCGTTGTGCGAGCAGGCGTTGCATGCGCTCGCCCTCCAGGCGTCGGCGCACGCAACTGCGCAGCAAGGCCTCATTGCCGGCGTCGAAACACAGATCGATCTGTGCGAGTGTCGTGGTCAGCGCGCGCTCCACCTCGGCGCGCCGGCGCTCCAGCAACTCCTGCTCGGCGTCCAGTGCCCGCGCCTGCTGCGTTCGCAGCACCAGCGCCTCCTCCATCTCGCGGATGGCCTGGTGCAGCAGGGCCACAGGTTCCTCGATGCGGTCGAGCACGGCATGCACATCTGCCGTGAACAGCCGGGTGATGCGTTCGACGATTGCCATCGTCTCGCTCCTGTCGTGGGTGGTGGGACCATCCTCGACGGAGCAGGGCAGCGGGAACAGGCCCGTTCATGCAAACTCTGCGGGAGCGGGTTTACAACGAGTTTACGTGGGCGGTTCGTGCTGCCTGCTAAGGTTCTTTCCACCCGCGTTCGCAACGCAGGCATCGTTCCCGTCGTGACCCGCAAATCCCGCATCCTGATCGTCGAGGACGAACCCGCCATTCGCAACGGGCTGGTCGACGTCTTCGTCTACCATGGGTTCGAGGTCGAGGCGGTTGGTGATGGCGAGCAGGGCTTGCGACTGGCGCTCGGGGGACGCTTCGACCTGCTGTTGCTGGATGTGATGTTGCCCGGCCGCAACGGCTTCGACATCCTCGCGGCGGTGCGCGCGCAGGATCGCGAGCAGGCGGTGATCCTGTTGACCGCGCGCTCGGGCGACGAGGACATCGTGCACGGGCTCGCGCTCGGCGCCGACGACTACGTCGCCAAGCCCTTCTCGGTGACGCAACTGGTACTGCGCGTGCGGGCGGTGCTGCGGCGCACGCAGCCGTCGCGCGAGTCGCCGCAGACCTTGCGCGTCGGCGCCTGCGAGGTCGACCTGCGCAACCTTCGCGCGCGCACCCCGGCCGGCGAGGTCGCGTTCACGCGTCGCGAGATCGAGGTGCTGGAATACCTCGCGGCACACGCGCTGCGCCCGGTGCCGCGCGAGGAGCTGTTGTACAAGGTGTGGGGCTACGCGCGCCACTTGGAGATCGAGACGCGCACGGTGGATATCCACATCGCACGGCTGCGGCGCAAGCTGGAACCCGATCCCGGCGCGCCCCGGTATCTGGTGACCGTGCGCGGCGGCGGCTACCGCCTGCTGCCGGAAGCTTGACGTGCGCACACTGACGCCGGTTCGCTTGCGCCTGCTGCTGCTCGCGCTGCTGCTCGCGCTGGCGCTGCCGAGCGCGGTGCTGCTGCGCCAGACGGTGCTGCAACTGCGCTACGAGTCCTTGCACCAGTACCGTACGCTGGCCGAGGAAATCGCAACGCGGATCGATCTCGAACTGCAACGTCTGATCGCCATCGAGGAGGCGCGCAGCGTCGGCGACTACCAGTTCCTGACGGTCGCCGCCGCGGGCGCGAAGCTGGTGCAGCGATCGCCGCTGGCCGAGTTGCAGGCGGCGGGCGCGTGGCCGGGGCTGGTCGGGCATTTCGTCATCGATGGCGAGGGTCGATTCGCGACGCCGCTGTGGCCACAAACCATCGAAGGCGTCGATCTCGGCATCGACGCCGGCGAACTCGAGCGCCGACGCGCCGTGCGTGATCGCATGGCGGCGATCCTCGGCAACAATCGGTTGTGGCAGCCGCCGGCGCGCGCAAATGAGGACCGGAAAGTCGCGCTGGCGAAGAACGAGCAGGCGGACGCCGATGCCGGGTTCGCCTCACAGGCCGGATTCGACCGCCTCAACAGCGTCGACAGCGGCGCGCCTGAGCAGCAGTCGCAGCTCGGCCGCGTCGACGAGCTGCGCCTGGATCGTGCTTACGTCGAATCCGCCAGGAAGGACCAGGCGCGGCCCGAGCGCGAAGTCGCGCAGGCGCCAGCGAACGCGCTTGCTCGCGGCAAGCGTCGCGAGCGCGGCGCCGCCATCGATGCCGCCGGCGAGCTGAGCGCGGCCAATCTCGCCGATGCGCGCGTGCGCCTGTTCGAGAGCGAGGTCGATCCTTTCGAGTTCGCCTGGCTCGCGGACGGTCACGGCGTGCTGTTCCGGCGCGTCTGGCGTGATGGTGGGCGCACCATCCAGGGCTTGCTGTTCGAGCAGAATGCATTCATCGGCACGGCGCTCGCCGACGCTTTCCGCGGCAGCGCGTTGTGGTCCATGAGCGACCTCACCGTCGCGTGGCGCGAGTCCATCCTGCAATTGATCCGTGGCGGCAGCGGAGGAACGCGCGGCTACAGTCGCGCCAGCGAGCTGCGCGGCGAACTGCTGTACCAGACCCGGCTGTCGCCGCCGCTGGATGGCCTGCAACTGATTTGGAGCGCGCGTCGACTGCCGGCGGGTGCCGGCGCGCGCGTGGTCTGGTGGTCGGGCGCACTGCTGTTCGTGGTGTTGCTCGGTGGTTTCTGGCTGCTGTACCGCCTCGGCCTGAAGCAGATCCGGCTGGCGCGCCAGCAGCAGGACTTCGTCGCCGCGGTCAGCCACGAGCTGAAGACGCCGCTCACCTCGATCCGTATGTACGCGGAGATGCTGCGCGAAGGCTGGGCCGGGGAGGATCGCAAACGCAGCTACTACGATTACATCCACGACGAGAGCGAACGCCTGTCGCGGTTGATCGCCAACGTGCTGCAACTCGCACGCATGGAGCGCAACGAACATCCGCTCGAGCTCAAGCGCTTGCGCGTGGATGCGTTGTGCGACCTGCTCCGTTCGAAGGTCGACAGCCAGATCGCGCGCGCCGGCTTCGAGGTCGAATACCACCTTGAAGCCGGCTGCGCAGCCCGCGAGCTGCGCGTCGATGCCGATGCGCTGTGCCAGATCGTCATCAACCTCGTCGACAACGCGATCAAGTTTTCGGCCGCAGCGCCGGTGCGACGCATCGAGATCGGCGCGCGCGCGCAGGGCGAGTGGTTGCTGCTCGGCGTGCGCGACCACGGCTTCGGCATCCCGAAACCGCAACTGAAGCGCATCTTCGGGCTGTTCTACCGCGGTGGCGACGAACTGACACGCGAGACCGTGGGGACCGGCATCGGCCTCGCCCTGGTGCGCCAACTGGCGCGGGCGATGGGTGGCGAAGTCGATGCGCAGAACCGCGAACCGGGCGCCGAGTTCCAGCTCAGGCTGCCGTTCGCGACGCGATCAGCCGGTCCTTCTCCGCCCACAGACCGTTGACCCAGGCCTGGAAGCGTTCGCGCACCGCGGCGTCGTCCTCGTAACTGCCGCCGAGCAGTTCCCGCGGGATCGGGCGGCGCGCCACGTGCACGTCCACGCGCGCGACCCGACCGCACAGCAGGTCGATCAGAGTTGGCCTTCCCTGCGGATAGACGATCGTGACGTCGATGACCGATTGCAGCATCGAGCCCATGGTTTCGAGCACGAAGGCGACCCCACCGGCCTTCGGCTTCAGCAGATGCGCGTAGGGTGAAGCCTGCTGCGCGTGCTTGGCCGGCGTGTAGCGAGTGCCCTCGACGAAGTTCATCACCGACACCGGAATTTCGGCGAATTTCGCGCAGGCGCGGCGCGTGATCGCGATATCCTTGCCGCGCAGCTCCGGTCGCCGCGCGATCTGCGCTTTCGTGTAGCGACGCATGAACGGGAAGTCCAGCGCCCACCAGGCGAGGCCGAGCAGCGGCACCCAGATCAGTTGCTGCTTGAGGAAGAACTTCAGGAAGGGGATGCGCCGGTTGCAGACGTACTGCAGCACCAGGATGTCGACCCAGCTCTGGTGGTTGCAGAGCACCAGGAACCAGCCATCGCGCCTGAGCTCTCCGATCCCCTCCACGCGCCAATCGTGACGGCGCGTGAACAACCGGATCATCGCGCTGTTGACCTCGATCCAACTCTCCGCGATCGCCGTCAGCACATGGTTCAGGGCACGCCGCAGCGGCGTCAGCGGCAGCAGAAACTTCAGGAGCGCGACCGCAAGCAGCGGCGTCACGTGCAACAGCGTGCTCAGGAACGCCAGCAGCGAGGTCAGCGGCAGCAGCACAGGGCCGGGCAGGGCGGAGAGCATGACGTTTGCGTGGACGGGCAGGCGGGGAGGCTAACCCAGGCCTCGCTGGAAGACACGCCTCAAGCAGGTCGGCTTGCGGATGCCTGAGGTGCGAAGCCGATCGCGCCGCTCAATCCCGCTCCAGCCACAGCAGCGTTTCGAAGTGCGTGGTATGCGGAAACATGTCGAACACCCGGGCGCGGCGGGCGCTGTAGGCGGGCAGGGCGGCGAGGTCGCGCGCCAGCGACTGCGGGTGGCAACTGCAATAGAGCAGCCAGCGGCCGCCGTGCCGTTGCAGCCACTCGGCGAGGACTGCACCGACGCCGCGACGCGGTGGATTGACGATCACGAGTTCGGCCGCGCGCGGCTGCGCGCACGCCCAGGCAGCGGCATCGGCAACGATCCAATCGCCGGCGGGGTGGGCCGCGCGCGCCGCGGCAATGGCTTCCGGCGTACTTTCGACACCGGTCACGGCGATGCCCTCGGCGGCCGCGTGCAGCGCAAAGGCGCCGACACCACAGTAGAGATCCCAGGCCCGCGCCGGTGCCGCCCGGGCGATCCAGTCGCGCGCCTGCGCATACAGAGCCGTCGCCACCGGCGTGTTCGTCTGCAGAAAGCTGCGCGGCGTCAGCCGGAAAGCGACGTCGCCCCAACGGCCGTGGACTTCCGATTCATCCGTCAACAGGATCTCGATCGCGCCCTCGGTGACCGCCTTGTGCTCGGGCAGCAGGTTGACGCTGGCGACTCGCAGAGCCGGCAGTTGCGTGCGCAGCACGGGCAGTTGCGCGCGCAGGCGCGAGAGCGCCTCGCGCGAACGCAACACGAAGCGCAACAACAGATCGTCGCTGCCGGGCACTTGCGTCAGCAGGACGTACTTGCCCTCGCCGCGTCGACTTGCGAGCTCGTAGGGTGGCACGCGCGCGGCGACCAGCGCCGTGCGCACCGCTTCGAAGACCGCGGCAAGCCCGGGTGGATACAACGCGCAGTCGCCGAGATCCACCCCGTGGCCGGCGGCATCCAGCAAGCCGAGGGTGGGCTTGATGGTGCTGCCGCCGATCGCCATCTTGGCCTTGTTGCGGAAGCCGTGTTCGGGGCTGGGACAGGACGGCAGCCAGGCGGCGGGATCGATCATCCACAGCAGTGTTTGCGCGCGCGCCTGCTTGGCTGCGAGTTGCCGTTCGTAAGGCTGCGCCAGTTCGCCGCAGGAGCGGCAGCGCCAGGCCTCGAAATGCGCGCAGTTCAAGGCCTGGCCTTGGCCGCCGCGTGCCCGGCGATCCAGCCGCTCGCGAAACAGGCGGTCAACAGGTAGCCACCCGTCGGTGCCTCCCAATCGAGCATTTCGCCCGCACACCACACGCCGGGCAGCGCACGCAGCTCCAGTGCCTCCGTCAACGCTTCCAGACGTACGCCACCGGCGCTGCTGATCGCCTCGTCCAGTGGACGCGTGGCGGTCAATCGCAGCGACAGGGACTTGATGCGCGCCGCCATCCGCGCCGGATCGGCGAGCGCCGCGCGCTCGGGCGACTCGAACACCAGCGCCGCGCGTGCACCGTCGATGCCGGTGCAGCGCCGCAGGTGTTCGGCCAGCGTGCGCTTCCCGCGCTCGCGCTTCAGCGTGTCCGTCAGTTGTGCCTGGCTGCGCCGTGGCGCAAGGTCGAGCAGCAGTTCGGCATGTCCGTCGCGGGCGATCCTTTCGCGCAGTTCCGCCGCCAGGGCATAGACTGCGCTGCCCTCGATGCCATGGCGGGTCAACACGAACTCGCCGATCGGTGCCTCGGCGGACGCAGTATCCGCGAGGCGCAGCGACACGCCCTTGATCGGCGCGCCGGCATGACGCTCGAGCAGACGTTCCGACCACGCGCACTCAAAACCGCAGTTCGCTGCTCGCAAGGGCGCGATGTCGACGCCGCGCGCCGCCAGCGGCGCTCGCCATCGCGCATCGGCACCGAGTCGGCTCCAACTGCCGCCGCCGAGCGCCAGCACCACCGCATCCGCGTTCAGCGCGTGGGCGCCGCCCGTGCTTTCGAACCGCCAATGCCCGGCTTCGTCCCAGCCATTCCAGCGCCAGCCGCAGTGGACGCGCACGCCGCTGGCGCGAATGCGTCGCAGCCAGGCCCGCAGCAGGGGTCCGGCCTTGAAGTCCGCCGGAAATACGCGTCCGGAACTGCCGATCACGGTCTCGTGGCCGAGCGCTCGCGCCCATTCGCGCAGGGCCTTGGGTCCGAAATGTCGCAGCCATTCGCCGATTTGCGGTGCGCGCTCGCGATAGCGCGCGACAAAATCCACCAGCGCTTCGCTGTGCGTGAGATTCAGTCCGCCCTTGCCCGCGATCAGAAACTTGCGTGCGACCGAGGGGAGTTGCTCGCAGAGATCGACATCGGCGCCGCAGGCGCGTGCGCATTCGGCGGCCATCAGGCCGGCCGGGCCGCCGCCGATCACCAGTACCCGTCGCCCCGATCCAGTCACGTCGATGCAGTTCCATGGATTCAGCCCGGCCAGATGATCGCCGATGCCGGGCAGGGCATCATCGCCCTTCGACTCCCGCTGGATCACCGCATGCGCCGAATCGCCTGGTCAGTCTGCGTCCTGCTCGCCGCCTGCGTCGCGCAACCGACACGCGAGGACTATGCGCAGGAGCAGATACCGGCGAGCGCACCGGCGCCGCTGGACCTGGATGCGAACCTTGCGCGCCTTTCCGAGTGGTTCGCGGGCGAGTGGGACAACCACGAACAGGTGATTCAGGAGCAGGAAAGCGGAGTTTCTCCGGGTGCGCGCCACGAGCGCGTGCACGCCCTGTTCCTGCCGGTGGCGGTGCCGGCGATCGGCGGCTCGGTGTTCTTCGCCCGGCAGACCCTGGACGACGACCCTGCGCGCGTGTTCCGGCTGCGCCTGTACCGCTTCGCGGTCGATCGGGCGGCCGACGCGATCCGTCTTGACCAGTACAGTTTCGTCGATGAGGCGCGCTGGCGAGACGCTCACCGCGATCCATCGGAACTCCAGGCTTTGACCACCGCCGAGCTGCGCTACGCACCCGATTGCGCGGTGTACTTCCGTTTCGAGGCGGCCAGCGCGGAGTTTGTCGGCAGCACTCGCGAGCACGCCTGCAAGGTGGCGTCGGCGCGCCGCGGCGCGGTGATCGTCGAGGACCGCATCCGCCTCGGAGCCGACACGCTGGCGATCCTCAGCCGCGCTCACGACGAGACCGGTCGACTCGTCTACGGCAACGCCGATTCGGTCCCGCATCTGCAGCGCCGCGTCCGCTGGTTCCGCGGCTTTCTCGCGATCAATCGCGTCGGTCCCGGGGCGCGCCCGGAGGATCGCGACTTCCGCACCTGGAATGGGATCGTCCTGCACAGCGAAGGCCGCCGTCAGCCGATCGAGTGGGAAGACGGTCGCCGCAGCGGCTGGTCGGTGCAACTGGCACGCCTGTCCGTCCGTGGTGATTCGGTGCTCGCCCTGAATCTGCTCGACGATGCCACCGGGCGCACGCTCGCCTACGCCTGGGCTGCGCCCGAAAGTTCGCGCATCGGTCTCAATCTGCGCTGGTTCCAGGCCGATTTCTCGCAGGTCGCGGACGCCGGCCGCTTCGAACCCGCCGTGCCGCGCTGAGCGTGCGTAGTCTCGATATATCATCGGCGCGCCCAACCCGAGGAAGGATGCGGAAATGCGCAGGCTCTTGTGGACATTTTCGGTCGTGCTGCTGTGGATGACGCCGGCCCTCGCATCCGCCGGTGTCGTCTGTGAGAGCCGCGAAGGCGGTTATCGCGAGTGCTACAGCGGATTCCGCGGGCCGCCGGTGCTGGTCCGTCAACTCTCCGATTCCAGTTGCGTCGAGGGCCGCAGTTGGGGCCATCGTCCCGGGGCGATCTGGGTCAGTCGCGGCTGTCGCGCGGTGTTCGAGGAACGCGGTGGGGGCGGCTGGACCGGCGGCACTGGCGACAGCATCGTCTGCGAGAGCCGCGACGGTCGCTACAACGAGTGTCGGACCGGATTCCGGGGCGCGGTCGAACTGGTCGAGCAGTACTCCTCCTCGCAGTGCGTGGAAGGCCGTTCCTGGGGGCGCACGCGCGGTGGTGTCTGGGTGGACCGCGGCTGCCGCGCACGCTTCGCAAGTTACTACGGCGGCGACGGTGGCTACGACGGCGGCGGCTACTGGCAGCCGTCGGGCGGCGGTTACACCATCGAATGCGAGAGTCGCGACAACCGTCAGCGCAGTTGCAGTTGGGACTGGAACGCCGGTACGCCCTACCTCGTCGACCAGTTGTCGAGCAGCCCCTGCGTGCGCGGCCGCAGTTGGGGCTACGACCGCGGTCGTGGCGTCTTGTGGGTGGACCAGGGGTGCCGCGCGGTCTTCGGTGCGCGCTGAGCCCGCCCGGTTTCCACGGGGCGCGGGTGGTGCCATCCGCGCCACGACGAAAAGGTTCCGATTCGGGGCTCCCCCTCCCGGCGCCAGGAAGAACCTTGGTTTTCGGATGGGATGAGTCTCCGGAGAATTCGGGACGCTTCAGGCATGCAGTAGGGCGGTGTGATCCGTTTCATGAGCGATCTTCCCGGGCGCGACGTGCTGAACGGGTCTCCAGCCACTCGTAGAGCACGGGCAGCAGGATCAGGGTGAGCAGGGTCGAGCTGAGCAGGCCGCCGACCACGACGGTTGCCAGCGGGCGTTGGGTCTCCGCGCCGACCCCGGTCGAGATCAGCATCGGCACCAGGCCGAGGATGGCGACACTGGCGGTCATCAATACCGGACGCAGACGCAGTGCGGTGCCCTGAAGGACAGCCTCGCGCACCGTCAGTCCTTTCTTGCGCTGCTCGTTGAGAAAGCTGACCAGCACGATGCCGTTCAACATCGCCACGCCGAACACGGCAATGAAGCCGATGGCCGAGGGCACCGACAGATACTGACCAGTCAGGTACAGCGCAAGCAGGCCGCCGATGGTGGCAAAAGGCACGTTGGCGATGATCAGGGTGGCGTACTTGACCGAGTTGAACGCGGTGTACAGCAGCACGAAGATGAAGAAGATCGTGGCCGGTACGATCAGGCTCAGTTTGGCCAGTGCGCGTTGCTGGTTCTCGAAGGCGCCGCCCCACTCGATCCAGTAGCCCGCTGGCAGTTCGATCTGTTGCCTGACCGCCGCGCTGGCCTCGCGCACGAAACCATCGACATCGCGGCCGCGCACGTCCATCTGGATCACCGCGTAGCGCTGCAGTTGCTCGCGCCGCACAAAGGAATAGCCCTCGGCCACACTCACCTCGGCCACTTCGCCCAGCGGCACTTGCGCACCGTTCTGGGCCAGCAAGGGAATGCGACGCAGGGCCTCGATCGAGTCGCGGGTGGCCTGATCCAGGCGCACAGCGATGTCGAAACGCTTGACGCCGTCGAGCAGCACGCTGACCGGTTCACCGCCGAGTCCGTTGCGCACGATGGTCAACACCTCCCCGGCGTTCATGCCATGGCGGGCCAACTCGTCGCGATCGACCTCGATGCGGATCTGCGGCTTGCCGACGTTCGCTTCCAGGGCGAGATCGGCGACGCCGGGCACGCCGGCCAACACGGTCTTGATCTGCGCGCTGAGCCTGTCCAGTTCGACGAGGTCTTCGCCGTAGAGCTTGAGCGCGAGGGTGGCGCGCACGCCGGAGATCAGTTCCTCGACCCGCATCTGGATCGGTTGGGTATAGCCGAGCACCACATTGGGCACGACTTCTTCCAGCGTTTCCTGCATCGCCTCTTCGAGTTCTTTGATCGACCGCCCGCTCTTCCATTCGTGTTCGGGGTGCAGGGCGGTGTAGATCTCCATGTAGTTGACGTCGGCGGTCTCGCCCTTTTCGGCGCGACCGATCATGGCCAGCGTGGTCTCCACTTCGGGAAAGCGTTTGAAGGCCTCCGCGATCGTCTTGCTGGTGCGGATCGACTCGTCCAGCGAGGTCGACGGAATGCCGGTGACCCGCCACATGATCGAGCCCTCCTGCAATTGCGGCATGAACTCCTTGCCGAGCAGGGGGAACAACGCGAGGCTGGCGGTCATGGCGATACCGGCCGAAATTACCACCACGCGCTTGCGGCCCAGCGCCGCTTCCAGCAGCGGCCGATAGCGCCGCTGGATGAAGGCCATCAGGCGGGTGTCTCTTTCCTCCCCCGGTTTGAGCAACATCGCCGCCAGCACCGGGACAAGAGTCAGGCTCAAGATCAGCGAGCCCGCCATCGCGTAGGCGATGTTGAAGGCCATCGGTTTGAACAGCTTGCCCTCCAACCCTTCGAGGCTGAACAGCGGCAGGAATACGACGATGATGATCAGGATTGCGAAGGCGATCGGATTCGCGACTTCGTGGGCGGCCGCCAGCACCGCGGCGGTGCGATTGACGCACTCGCCGTGGGCGCGGCGCTCGGCCATGATGCGGTAGGCGTTTTCCACCATCACCACCGCGCCGTCGACCATCATGCCGATGCCGATGGCGAGACCGGCGAGCGACATCAGGTTGGCCGACAGTCCCGCCTGGCCCATGCCGATGAAGGCAATCAGCATCGCCAGCGGCAAGGTCACGACCACCACCAGGGCGGAGCGCAACTCGCCTAGGAACAGGAACAAGATCATTGCAACCAGGATCGAGCCTTCGATCAGCGCGCGGGTCGCGGTACCGACTGCCTTGTTCACGAGGTCGGTGCGCTCGTAGATCGGCCGCACTACCATGCCTTCAGGCAAGGCGTTGGCCACGGTGTCGAGTTTGGCCTTGACCGCTTCGACCACGTCCTTGGCGTTCTCGCCGATGCGGGCCAGTGCCATGCCCAGCACGACTTCCTCGCCATCGCGGGTGACCGCCCCGAAACGCGGGGCCGGGGCCGGGCTTACCTCGGCGACATCGCGCAGGTAGACCGGTATGCCGTGCTCGGCCTTGAGTACGATCGCTCCGATATCCGCGGTCGTGCGCAACAGGCCCAGGCCACGGACCAGATACTGCTCACGGCCGACGTCCATCACGTTGCCGCCGACCTGGCCGTTGTTGGCCGGGATGGCTTCGATCACATCGGCAAAGCCCAGGCCGCGGGCATACAGTCGCTGCGGGTCGATCCGCACCTGGAACTCGCGCTCGCCGCCGCCCCAGGAAGTGACGTCGTCCACGCCCGGCGCCGTGCGCAGGATCAGGCGCAGGGTCCAGTCCTGCCAGGTGCGCAGGTCCATGTCGGAAATCCGATCCTCACCCACCCCCGGCGCACGCTCGACCGTGTACCAGAACACCTGACCAAGACCGGAGACGTTCGGGCCCATGCTGGGCTTGCCGTAGCCATCCGGCAGTCGATCGCCCACTTCCTGCAGTCGTTCGTTGACCAGTTGGCGGGCGAAGTAGATGTCCATGTCGTCTTCGAAATAGACGGCGACGTAGGACAGTCCGAACAGGCTGACCGAACGGATCTCCTGCACCTTGGGCAGACCGGCCATGGCCGATTCGACCGGAAAGGTCAGCAGTTGCTCGACGTCTTCGGCGGCGAGACCGGGCGACTCGGTATAGATGTTCACTTGCGCCGGCGTGACGTCCGGGAAGGCGTCGATTGGCACGTCGCGCACCGCCCGGACGCCGAGGAAGGCAACCACCGCGAACACGATCAGTACCAGGAACTTGTAGCGCAACGACAGCTCGACCAGACGGTTCAGCATGGCGTCCTCCCGATGCGCCGGGGCGTAGCGTCAGTGCGCATGACCCTCTCCCAGTTGCGACTTCAGCTTCTGCGCCTTGAGCACATAAGCCCCCTCGATCACCACGTGATCGCCGGCAGCGAGGCCGCCCAGAATGACGGTGCGATCACCGATCACGGCACCGGTCCGTACCGGAACCGCGTTGAGGATCTCGCCGTCCTGGCGGAAGGCGACGCTGTCGCCGCCGAGCTGCACCAGCGCGGCGGTGGGCAGTGACAACTGCGCCGGCCCGGGCTCGCCGGCCGACAGATAGACCTCGACGAAATCTCCGCCGTGCAGGCGGTCGCCCTCGTTGGGCACTTCCAGACGGACCTTGGCGTTGCGGGTGTCTTCCGAGGTGTGGTGCGCGCGCTGCATGACGCGGCCGCGCAGGCGCAGATCGCCCAGCACGATCTCGGCCTCGCTACCAACGGCGATGCGATGCGTTTGCTCGGAGGGGAGCTTGGCATCGACCCAGACCACCGATTCATCGACCAGCCGGAACAGCACGTCGCCGGGCTCGATCCGTTGGCCGATCACGAAGTTGTCCTGAGTGAGGCGACCGGCATGCGGGGCGCTGAGGGTGAACTCGCCGCGTGCATTGGCGCCGGCATTCGCCCCCAGTCCGTAGGCCAGAGCGGTGGCTCGCGCCTGCTCGACCGCCACCTGGGCTTCGCTGTAGCGGCGGCCGGAAACCGCATCGCGCCCCAGCGCCTGCACGCGCTTCCACTCCTGTTCGGCCAGACGCAGCGTGGCTTGGGCGGTGGCAACGGCGACGCTGGAGAGCGTGACCAAGGCGGCGCCTTGCTGGACTTCGTCGCCCAGGCGGGCGTGGCGCCTGACCACCAAGGCCTCGGTGCGCGGGGTGATCAGGGTGGTGCCGTAGGCGTTGTCGACCACTTCGCCGGGGGCCCGCAGGATTTCGCTCAACGCGGTGGGCTGCAGGGTCTCCAGGCGAATGCCCGCGGCTTCCAGGGCGGCGGCATCCCAGCGTGGGGCTTCGTCGTGCCCGTCTCCATGCTCATCGCCGTCGTGCTCATCGCCGTGTTCGTCGGCGCCTTCGTGGGCGTGCTCGCCCGCATCTGCGGTGGCGGTACGGGTGGGATCGCGCTGCTTGTCCTCGGTGCAGCCGCCGAGGACGAAGACGCTGGCCAAGGCAAGCGCGAGCGTGCGAAGGAGGATGGTCATGGGGTGTTCTCGGAAAGGGGTGCGTCGAATCCGACCCAGGCGTCGAGCCGGCCGGTGGCATAGAGCGCATCGACCTGGGCTCGGGAGGCGCGGCCTTGCAGGTCCACGCCGGCAAAGGCGGTGTCGAGCGACTGATTGAGCTGGGCGAGGTAGTCGGCGGTGCTCAGTTCGCCAGCCCGCCACAGGCGTTCCATCAAGTCGGCGCGTTCGTCGAGCTTCGAACCGGGGCCTGCGCGCCAACGCCTCCATGCGGCGTCCAGCGCCATCGACGATTGCAGGGCGCGGTCCGCGCGAGCCTTGAGTTCGCGCTCGATGCGTGCCTGTTCGGCGAGTGTCGCGTCGGCTTCCGCCCGCGCGGCGATGACTTCGGCGCGGTAGGGATTGCGAAACCGCAGCGGCACGCTGACCGACAAGGCCAGTACGTTGTCGCTGGCGGAGCCGACCTCGATGCGACCGGCGTTGATGCTGACGGTGGGGTCGGCGCGCTGGTCGCGCCCGGCCGAATCGACGCGCCGTTCCGCGGCCTGGCTGCTGGCCAGGGCGATCCGACCCTCGGGCGTCTGCCAGGGATCGAAGCGTTGGCTCGCTTCCCAGGCAGCGGAGGCTGGGCAGTCCTTCGCAACGCGAACGGTTTGGGGATCGCCGCCCAGTGCTCGAAACGCTTCCTCGGCAATGGCGAGCTCGGCGAGCAAGGTCGCTTGCTCGGCCTCGGCTTGATCGCGCGCCAGTCCCGCCAGATCGCGCTCCGGCGCCGAGATGTCGCCGGCCTCGAACTGCCGTTGGGCGAGATCGGCAAAGCGCTGCATCAAGTCCAGCCGGCGCTGACCCAGAGTACTGCGGGCCAGCGCGGAACGATGCTCAGCGGAGGCTTGCAGCCACTGCCGGGCAAAGCTGCTGCGGCGATGGCCGGCTTCCGCGGCCGCAAGATCGAATTCCGCGCTTCCGAGGGCTCGACGCGCGCCGCGCTTGCCCGAAAGATCCAGCGTCAGCGACAGGCCCGCGGTCGTGGTGCGGTCGTCGCCTTCAGCGTCGACGGCGAGTTCGAGATCGGGATTGTAGAGCGGCATGCCGGCGGCTTCCGCGCGGGCCCGCGCCGCGGCGAGGGTGTGTTCGGTAGCTTGCGACGTGGGGTGATTGGACCAGGCGCGGCGTACCGCGCAGGGCGGATCCAATTCAGGAGCTTCGGCGAGCGTGGTGTCTACGCACAGGGCAACCAGCAACGCGCCGCACGCGAGCGACAGCACTCGCGGTGCAGAATGAGAGGACATGTCGATGATCCTTGGACGAACGAACGATCCCGGCGCCGCGGCGCGACGGGTGCAGACGGTCGAGGATCAGGTGATCGGTGGGCGATGCAGACGGTCCGGAGGCGCGTTCGGCCAAGTCGGATCTCTGGTTTCGACGGCAACCCCAAGAGCCGGGTTCAGCGGGTCGGCATCCACGACGGGCAATGTTGCCGGAAAGTGGCAGCCGCAGTGCAGGCAATGGCCGCTGTCGTGCGCCTTGCCACCATCGGTATCGGTGTCGGTTGCGACCGTGGCGCCCGAATCACTCGCGATGCTCAACGACTCGGCCAGATCGCCCGGCGCACAAGCAGCCACCAACCCAACGCGCAATACGAAGACTGCCAATGCGAACACGACCAGGCGCATGGAGCGTCGCATCATCGACAACAGCGGCGGGCGGCAACTGAGCATCGCCGAAGTCTAACCACGCCGTCTGTTGTTACACAATTTCGCTGCTCGCGCAGTCGGCCGATGCCCACAAGGAGGCTGCACGTCGCGGTGCTCGCGCGGGAGCTGGGCGAAGCACAGGCACGCACGCTCGCATTCGTCGATCCGACCGTCTCCAACCGGATGTTGTGTCTGTCTGTGCTTGCCACGCACCGGTCGGTGCTGCGCACGCTCCTCGAGCGCGACCACGGCGCATTCCAGATCATCGCCGCGACGGTCTCGGCGGTGGTTGTCGCTTGTGCGCCGCTGCCCGGCCTGGCGGCGCTGTTCGGCTTTGCCTCGCCGAAGCTGCGGCAGGCGCTCGAGGTGCGGTCTCGGCGATTATTCGAAGCCGTAGCGGAAAATGCCGTCGAAGGCGATCTCCCAGATGCCGCGTCCGTGGGTGGCGATGCGCAGCGCACCGCGCCCACCCGCCGCAGACGGTGCCTGGAAGGCCATGTCGAACACCGGCACGCGCGGCAGGCCGCTGCCGTAGGGCGCCCAGTTGGCGCCCGAATTGGTGCTGCGGTACACCCCGATGTCGGTCCCGAGGTAAAGCGTGGAAGCGCTCGCCGGATCGATCGCGAAGGCATTCGCCGGGATGTTCGGCACGCCACTCGCCGAGGCGCTGAAGGTGGGCGCGCCGGCGAGCAGGTTGCTGGTCTTGTAGACCGCCTGGCCGGCCCCCGGGAAACCGGACAGCACCACGTAGGCGATGTTGGCGTTGGCGCGGTCGATGACGATGCGCGAGATGAACGCATCCGGGATCACGCTGCCGGCGCCGACCGGATCGATGGAGGTCAGGGTGGTCGAGGCGCCGGTGGCGCGGAACAGGCCACCGTTGCGCAGGCCGACGACACGCAGCCCGTCGTCGCTGGGCCCGATGCCGATCGCGCTGATCGCCTGTCCGGAGCTGATCGGTTCCTGGCTGACCTTGACCATCGAGGTGCCGCTGTCGCTGGAGCGATAGAGCACGTCGGACCCGAAGTAGAGCGTGTTCGGGGAGCCGGGACCGAGCGCCATCGGCGCGTAGAACAGGATCGCGGATGCGGCGCAGGTCATGCCGTTGGCGGTGACGCCGCCGAAGCCGCAGCCGAATGCACTCCAGCTCTGCGCCTGGGCGCTCGCCAGCGTGGTCACGCGCGCGTAGGCCATCTGCGCGGTGTTGTTGAAATAGGTGTGGTACATGGTCACCGAGGCGGTCCCGGTGGCGTTCTGGTCGATCAGCGTGAAGCCACCGTCGCCGCCGTCGGTACGGAACCAGCTGCCGTCCGGATTGCGCAACTGGGTCCCGTTGTCCTGGGTGCCGCCGATCATCAGCTCCGGATGGTTCGGGTGGGTCGCGAGGCTCTGGAACTGGGTGGCGCTGAAGGTGGCGTTGTTGAGCACATTCCAGCTGGCGCCGCTGTCGTTGGAACGGTAGATGCCGCCGTCGGTGCCGAGGTAGATGACCGAGGGCGTGCCCGGCGCGACCGTGATCGCGTGCGAGTCCACGTGCAGGCCGTTGCTGGAGATCGTGAACGCAGTGCCGCTGGTGCTGCTGAAGGCGAAGGGCACCGCCGGCGCGCCGGCGAGGTAGACGCGCGTGGGATCGTTCGGCGCCACCGCGACGGCGATGTCGTAGAAGCACTGTGGCGTGCAGAAATTGTTGTCGATCTGGACCGGCCAGTTGGCCCCGCCGCCGTCGGTGTTCATCAGCAGCGTGCCGCCCGCATTGCCGGTGGCCACATAGACGGTCGGCAGCGGCGCGCCAACCGAGCGCTGGATGGCGACTTCCGAATTCACTTCGTTGGTGCTGGTCGAATTGAAGCTGACCCGCTGGGTGAAGGTCGGCGAGGCGCCGAGCGCGTCGCTGCTGACGTGGATGCCGGCGAGCGCGTTGCTGGTGACCACGACCGCGGCGACCAGGAAGTTGGGGTTCTGCGGATCGATGGCGATGTCGCGGACCGCGAAGTTGTTGTTGCCCGCGAGCCCGGTCAGGCGCTCGAACACCGGGTTGACCGCATTCGCCGTGGTGGACCGGAACACGCCGCGCGATGGCAGGGTCGGATTGGTGGTGGCGCCGATGCCACCGACGCCCGATCCGGTGGAAACGAAGATGGTACCCGGCTGGGTGGGGTGCACCTGGATCTCGCTGATCGAGCGCCCGGTGAACAGATCGTTGTTGCTGGCATCCTTGTTGAACGGGCCGTTGACCACCGGGTTGGCCGACGAGGCGTTGTCGATTCGATACAGGCCGACGCCGAACAAGCTGTCGGCCGAGAAATTCGGCTCGCCGGTGCCGACATACAGCGTGTTCGGCGAGGACGGTGCGAGCGCCAGCGAACCGATCGCGAGGCTCAGCGCGCCATCCATCAGCGGCGTCCAGGTGCTGCCGCCGTTGAGGCTGCGGTAGAGGCCGCCGCTCGCGGTGCCCACGTAGACGATATCGGCATTGGTCGGGTGGACCGCGATGGAAATGACACGCCCGGACACCGCGGTGGTGGTTCCGACGGTCTGGCCGTTGGGGATCGGCGCGGGGCCGAGCGGCGTCCACGCGGTGGTGCTGCTGTCCGGCGCGCGCGCCTGCTCCGCGGCGGTCATTTCGGCAATCGCCTGCTCGCGCCACAGCGGCGAATAGGCGCGCTCGGAATGCACGTCGATGCCGCGCATCAGCGCGATCTGTTCGGCGCGGGCGAGCATGAAGGCTTCCTTGTCGATGACCTTGCCGGCGACCAGCGGGCCCGGCAGGTCGGGTTCCGAGTCCCAGTCCCATAGGACCGTCCAGGCGGCCAGCGAACCGCTCGCGGCGAGTGCCGCAACCCACGGCAGACGACGCAGTTTCATGGTCGGGCCCTGTCTTGGACGGAGCCCGAATTCTACGTCTTCCGCCGTCGAAGGGAGGTGTGGTCATTACGCTGAGGATCGTGCAGCGGCGACGCTGACGCGGATGGATGACGAGCTGGCGATGCTGTCGGTTGCGGCCTCCCGACGGAAGTTGCGGGGTGGAGGGAGTTGGCCTGGCAGTGTGGCGCGACGGTGGCGCGACTCAGCGATTGGTCAACTGGATCTCGATGCGGCGGTTGACCGCGTGTGCGGCCGCGGAATCGCCCGGGTCGAGCGGGCGGAACTCGCCGAAGCCGTTCGCCGCCAGCCGGTTCGCCTGGATGCCCGACACCACCAGGTGCTTGACGATCGCGATCGCGCGCGCGGTCGACAGTTCCCAGTTCGACGGGAAGCGCGGGGTGTTGATCGGGCGCTTGTCGGTGTGGCCATCGATGCGCAGCACCCAGTCGATCTCCGGCGGGATCTCCGCACTGACTTCCAGCAAGGTCTGCGCGAGGCCGTCCAGGCGCGCGCGCGCGGCCGGCGTCAGTTCGTCCGAGCCCGAGGCGAACAGCAGTTCCGAGGGCACCACGAAGCGGTCGCCGACGATCTGGATGTCGCTGCGATTGCCGAGCACTTCGCGCAGGCGTCCGAAAAAATCGGAGCGGTAGCGCTGCAGCTCGCCGACCTTGTTGGCGAGCGCGAGGTTCAGTTCCTTGCCGAGGTCGGCGATGCGCACGTCCTTTGCCTTCGACTGCGCGTTCGCGAGGTCGAGCGCGGCCGACAGCTCGGCCAATTGCGCGCGCAGCGCGGCCACCTGGCGATTCAGCAGTTCGACCTGCGCGGTCGACTTCGCGTTGAGCTCGGTCTGCACGGCGAGCCTGGACTGTTCGTCCTCGAGCTGCGCGAGCTTGGATGCGATCTCCGCCTCCAGTTGCTTCTTCAGCTCAGCGAGTGCATTCAAGTCCAGCGTCAGCCGGGCGACCTCGGCCTCGCTGCCTTCCAGTTGCGCCTGTGCCTGGGTCAGGGCCTCCTCGGTCTGCCCCAGGTTCAGGCGCAGCGCATCGCGCTCGTTGCCGGTGCTCGCCAGCGAGGCCGACAGTTCGCCGATGCGAGTCTCCGCCTTGAGCTTCGCCTCGCGCTCCATCGACAGCGTGCGCGCCAGCTCGGCGAGTTCGGCGTTGAGCGCCGCGAGCGCCTTGTCGCGGCCGCTGAGCGCATCCGAAAGCACGAACTGGCCGATCGTGAAGATCAGCAGCACGAACACCAGCACCATCAGCAGCGAGGACAGGGCGTCGACGAAACCGGGCCAGAAATCGATGCCGCGGCGACGGCGGGCGGCGAGCGTGGACATGCGCGCGCCCCGCTCAGGCCGCCGGGCGCTTGTGGTCGAGCGCCGCCGAGATGGTGCGCGTCAGCAGCCGGAACTCGGCGCGCAGTTCGTCGCTGAGGGCATGGCCGGCGGACTGCGGCTGCACCATCGTCTTCAGCGTCGTGCGCAATTCCTGCTGGGTCTGTGCGAGCTCGGCGAGCCCGCGCGACTCGCGCGCCATCAGTTCACCCAGGCGCCCGAGCTGGGTGTTGAGCTCGGCCAGTTGCTCGGCGCTGGCGCGGCGCTCGCGTTCGCTGTCGACGATCGCGCGCTGCATGCGCTCCAGGCCATCGGCGGTCTGCTCGAGCAGCGCCTGCACGTAGGAGGGCACCGAGGCCTCGCCCTCGATCGCCATGCCGCCCCCGCTGGACAGCCGGGTCATGCCCGACAGCCAGTCCTCGAGCTCGGTGTAGAAACGGTTCGCGCTGCGCGCCGACAGCAGGTCGATGAAGCCCAGCACCAGCGATCCGGCGAGGCCGAACAGCGAGGTCGAGAAGCTCGTCGCCATCCCGGCCAGCGGTTGCTGCAAGCGAGTTTTCAGGGTGTCGAACATCGCCACCGCGTCGGCGCCGGCGGTCATGCCGCCAATGATCTCGCCCACCGAAGCGATGGTCTTCAGCAGGCCCCAGAAGGTGCCGAGCAGGCCGAGGAAAATCAGCAGTCCGACCAGGTAGCGCGAGAGGTCGCGCTGCTCTTCCAGGCGCAGGTGCACGCTGTCGAGGATCGAGCGCATCGACGCGGTGGACAGCGTCAGCGGCCGGCGTTCGCTGCGCGCCAGCATCTGCGCCATCGGCGCCAGCAGCACCGGCGGCGCGTGCGCGCGCTCCGGATTCGAGCGCCGGAAATGCGTGATCCAGTTGACCTCGTGCTGCAGCCGCGAGACCTGGCGCACGTTCGCGAGCACGCCGGCGAGGAAGACCGCGAGGATCACGCCGTTGAACACTGGCGTCGCGTTGAAGGCCTCCAGCAGCGGTGTCAGCAGCGCGGCGCAGGCGAAGGCGATCAGGCCGAGGAAACCGAGCATCCACAGCAGCATGCGATTCGGTTGGCTCATCGAGCGACTCCGTGCGCGGATCGGACAGGCCGCTGCATCCTGCCCAAGCGAGGCTGAACGGCAGGGAGGGCGGGGAAAGGGCCGAAGGGCGGGGCAAGGGGCAGGCGCCGGAGGCCCGGCGTTGACGAGACGTTCGGGGGCGCTGGCGGTCGAGAAGGGTCGGTGCACCTCAACCAATCAGCCCTGCCAGGTGCTGGTCCCTCGCACCTTACCCCGGATCTTCCAGTCACCCCTGATGCCGCAGCGCCTCGATCGGATCCAGCCGACTGGCCTTGTGCGCCGGGTAGTAGCCGAAGAACAGGCCGGTGGCGACCGCAAAGCCGGTGGCCATCAGGATCACCTGGGTGTCGAGAGCGACGGGCAGGGCGCCGAACTTCTCGGCGAGCAGGGCGCCGCCGATGCCGAGGGCGATGCCGATGGCGCCGCCGGCCAGCGAGATCAGCATGGCTTCGGCGAGGAACTGCCACTGGATCTCGCGCGGGCCGGCGCCGACGGCCATCCTCAGGCCGATCTCGCGGATCCGCTCGGTCACCGAGACCAGCATGATGTTCATGATGCCGATACCGCCGACGATCAGCGAGATCGAGGCGACCGCGCCCAGCAGCAAGGACATCAGTCGCGTGGTCTGAGTGCGCGCCGACACCATCTCGGTAAGATTGCGCAACGAAAAATCATCTTCGGCACCGGGTGCGATGCGATGGCGTTGGCGCAGCAATTCGCTCACCTGGCGCTCGGCGCTGGCCATGTCCCGGGCGCGCGCGATGCCCATTGAAATCGACATCACCGCGCCCGGCGGCAGCGCCATCGGGCCTGCGAGGCGCCGCCGCGCGGTTTCCAGCGGCACCAGAATCAGATCGTCCTGATCGCCGAAAGGCCCCTGGCCCTTGCTCTTGAGCACCCCGACCACGGTGAAGGGGACGCGGCCGACGCGGATGCTGGCGCCGACCGGATCGCTGCCCTCGAAGAGCTTCTCGCGCACGGTCTTGCCGATGATCGCGACCTTCGCCGCCGAGGCGTAGTCGCGCTCGTCGAAGCGTGCGCCGGATTCGAGCTGCCAGCCGTTGGTCTCGAAGTAATCCGCGGTCATGCCCACCCACTGCGTGTTCCAGTTGGTCTCGGCATTGACCACCTGGGTGCCGCCGCGGATCTGCGCGGCAGCGTACTGGACTTCGGGTACCTCGCGATGGATGGCGGCGAGGTCGTCGTCGGTCAGCGAGGAGATGCTGCCGGCGCCGCCGCGAACGCCACCCATGCGCATCGCGCCACCCCAGATCTCGAGGCGGTTGCTGCCGAGATTGGCGATGGTCCGATCGAGTTCGCGCTGGGTGCCCTGGCCGACCGAAACCATCACGATCACCGCGGCGATGCCGATGATCACGCCGAGCGCGGTCAGCACGCTGCGCATCCAATTGCCGCGCACCGCGAAGACCGCCATCTCGACGATGTCGCTGAAGCCGGCGTGCCGGCGCGTGCGCGCTGCCGGCCAGGCATCCGACAGAGTGCGTTCGGAGCTCATGCGGCCAATTCCTGCACGAGCGCGCCATCGCGAATGTGCACCGCGCGATCGGCCGCCTCGGCGACTTCCGGGTCATGGGTGATCAGGATGATCGTGTGGCCGGCCAGTTGCAGGCGCTTGAACAAGCCCAGGATCTCGTGGCCGGTGCGGGTGTCGAGCGCGCCGGTCGGTTCGTCGGCGAGCAGCACCGGCGGGCGGTTGATCAGCGCGCGGGCGATCGCGACGCGTTGCTGCTGGCCGCCGGAAAGCTCGCTCGGGCGATGCCGCATGCGTTCGCCGAGTCCCACCTCGCGCAGCGCCTGCTCGCCGCGCTGGCGGCGTTCGCCGCGCGGCACGCCGGCGTAGACCAGCGGCAGCATCACGTTCTCCAGCGCGCTCATGCGCGTCAGCAGATGGAAACCCTGGAACACGAAGCCGAGCTTGTCCAGGCGCAACCGTGCACGTCCCGCGGCGTCCAGCATGGCAACGTCGACGCCATCGATCAGGCAACGCCCGTGCGTGGGCACGTCCAGGCAGCCGATCAGATTCATCAACGTCGACTTGCCGGAACCCGAAGGCCCCATGATCGCGACGAACTCGCCGGCTTCGATGGCGAAGTCGACGTCGTGCAAGGCCACGACCTCGGCCGGCGTGCCGGGCGAATAGACCTTGCCGACGCCTTCGAGGCGAATCACGGCGCCCCCGCTCCGACGATCACCTCGGTGCCTGCGACGAGATCGCCGCCGATCACTTCGGTGTGAGTGCCGTCGGAAACGCCGGCGCGTACGCTCGCGGCGACCGGCTTGCCCTCGCGCAACAGCCACAGCGTGACTCGACGGGCGTTCGCCAGCAGTTCCAGCTCGGCGTCCCAGTGTTGGCGTTGGCTGGCATCCAGTGAGTCGCGGAAAGGCGCCATCGCCTCGCCGAACATCCTGCGCATGCGTTCGCGCATTTCCGGCGTGGGGGCGCTCGTCGTTGCGCCGCCGCCGGCGCCCGAGCCGCCCGTCTGGGCGCCGGATGCGGCCATCGCCTGGCGGCGCTGCTCGAAGCGCGCGCGCATGCCGTCGATGGCCGCGTCGAGCAGCGCCTGCTGTCCGGCGTCGGGATGCAGTTCGGCCGCGATCTTGCGCAGCTCCTCGAAGATCGCGCCGCCGCCGCCCGGCATTCCGCCGGCGGCCGGCGCCTCGATGCCTTCGGGCTTGAAGCGCAGGGCTGCGTTCGGCACCCGCAGCGCGTCGCTGCGGCTGGCGATCTGGATCTCGGCGTTCGCGGTCATGCCCGGCAACAGCTTGAGATCGGGATTGGCCACCGCGACGACCACCGGATAGGTGACGACGTTGGCGACCGCAGTCGCCGACAGGCGGATCTGGTGCACCGTGCCCTCGAAGCTGCGGTTCGGGTAGGCGTCAACGGTGAAGCGCACCGGCAGGCCCTCGCGCACCTGGCCGACATCGGCCTCGTCGATCGACAGATCGATCTGCATGCGCGTCAGATCCTCGGCGATGCGGAACAGCACCGGCGTCTGGAAACTCGCGGCGACGGTCTGACCCGGCTCCACGCTGCGCAGCAGGATCACGCCATCGACCGGTGATTTGATGACCGTGTACTCGACGTCGAGTTGCGCGTCCGCGACCGCCGCGGTGCGTTGCTCGACCGCCGCCTGCGCCGAACCGACGCGCGCGCTCGCCTGGTCGCGCGCCGCCTGGGCGACGTCGAGCTCGCTGGCTGAAATCAGTTGGCGTGCAGCGACCTCGCGTTTGCGTTTGAGCTCGGCTTCGGCCAGCCGGAGCGCGGTCTGCGCCTCGTTGCGCGAGGCCCGGGCGCTGGTCAGATCGGCCTGCGCCTGGGTGAGCCGGGTCTGGAAGTTCGCCGGATCGATGCGCGCGATCACCTGGCCGGCGCTGACCCGGTCGTTGTAATCGACGGCCACCTCGAGTACCTGTCCCGACACCTGGGTGCCGACGTCCACCGTCGACAGCGCGCGCAGGGTACCGGTGGCGGAAATGCGGACGGCGACGGTGCCGCGATCGAGCTTCGCGGTACGGTAGCCGGTGGATTTTCCATCCGGCCCGGAACAGGCGGCCGGCAGCAGCAGGAAGGCGATCAGCCAGGAGCGGAGCGAGTCGGTCGGGCGCACGCAGGGACAGGGTCGAAAGGGATCCGGAGACTACAACGATTGCCGGAGACGGAATCCGTCGCGATCGCGCCGCGCAGGCGGCCGGTCGTGCCGGTTCCGTTCAGGAAGCGCGCAAGATGTGGATCGCATGCAGCCATGCGGGCCGCGCAGGGTGCAATGGACATCGAACGCACCCGGAGAACGGCGCGGCTGGCGGGCCGTGCGTCCTTCTTCCGGACCGGGAAGCGTAGCGGATGCGGGTGCAGCGAAGGTCGCTTCAGGCGAACAGATCGCCCTGTGCAGATTCGGATCCCCGCTCACGCGGCGCCTTGAAGAGATCGCAACGCAAGCTCCCGCTTTCTTCGTGGCGGGTGAAACCCAGGCGCTTGCGCGCCAGTTCGAAGCGCTGTTGCAGCAATTGTGCGAAGGGACCCTCGCCGCGCATGCGCGTGCCGAAGCGGGAATCGTTGTCGCGACCGCCGCGCATCTGTCGCTGCAGGCTCATGGTGTGCGCGGCACGACCGGGAGCGTGCAGTTCCAGCCATTCGCGGAACAGTGGCGCCACCTGGTACGGCAGCCGCAGCAGGGTGTAGCGGACGATGCTGGCACCAGCATCGCGCGCGGCCGTCATGATCGTCTCCAACTCGTGATCGGTCAGCGCCGGGATCACCGGGGCGACGAAGACGCCGACTGGAACGCCGGCCGCCGCGAGATCGGCGACCGCGCGCAGGCGCGCATGCGGAGCGCTGGCGCGCGGCTCCAGGCGGCTGGCGAGCCCGTTGTCGAGCGTGGTGATCGACAGGAATACCCGCACCAGCCGGTCGCGAGCCATGCACCGCAGCAGATCCAGATCGCGCAGCACCAGTGCGTTCTTGGTGATGATCGTCGCCGGGTGGCGGCATTCGGCCAGCAGTTCGAGCACGCGGCGGGTGATCGCATGCCGGCGTTCGATCGGCTGGTAGGGGTCGGTGCTGGCACCGAGGTTGATCGGGCTGACAATGTGGCCACGCTTGCCGAGCTCACGACGCAGCACTTCGGCGGCGTTGACCTTGGCGTACAGTTTCGTTTCGAAATCGAGCCCCGCCGATAGATTCAGGTACTCATGCGTCGGCCGCGCGTAGCAATAGCTGCAACCGTGTTCACAGCCGCGATAGGGATTGAGCGCGAGGTCGAAGGGCAGGTCGGGAGAGTCGTTGCGAGTGATCATCGAGCGCGCCTGCTCGATGGTCACGTCGGTCCGCGGCGCCGCTGCGGGTTCTTCCCCGCGCCACCAGTCATCATCCTCCGCCTCGTGGCGGGTGGATTCGAAGCGGCCGACCGGATTGGCGGCGACGCCGCGGCCCTTGATGCGCGATGGCGGTGCGAACATGTGCCGATTGTAGGCCGTGCGCCCGCCGGCTGGTCAGGTTCCGCCGCGCGCCTGCGGCATCATCGCTGCATGACGCACACGCCGCGCGCCGCCCTGTTGCTGCTCCTGTCCGCATCGGCCGCGGCCCGGGCCGATGAGTTGCCCTACTGCGGCTTCGGTGCACAGATCGACGCCAGCAGCGCCGAATGGCGCGCGCCGTGGCTGGAAGCCGCCATCGACGAGCCGGACGGGCAGCCCGCGCAGCGCAACCGCACGCGCATCCGCGCCTGCTGGAACCTCGACGCCCTGCTGCTCGCCGTCGAGGTCGAGGATGCCGATCCGGTGCACGCGCCGCCCGGCCTGGATGTCGACCGCTTCCACCAGTACGACTCGCTGCAGCTCTACCTCGATCCGCACGCCGATGCCGGCGCGCGCATGAACGACGACGATGTCGACCTCTTGCTGCTCCCCGACGGCCGCTTCGGGGTGCTCCGCGGCGACGCGCTGATCGGCGCGCTGGCCGGTGCGAGCGTGCCGCAGCGGGTCGCCGCGCCGCTCGCGCTGGACTACGCCACGCGCGCGCGGCCGCAGGGCTGGGAACTGGAATTGCGCCTGCCGTGGGCCGGCATCGGCGTGCAGCCGGCCGCCGGGGTGCGCATCGGCGTCGACGTCGCGGCCAGCGACTGGCTGGTCGACCACCCGCCCGGCGGCTCGCAGGCGTTCACGCCCGAGCGCGTGCGCGCGCTCGCCGGGCACGCGCCCGAGGCGCCCGAGCCCGACGCGACGGTCGGCCTGCAGTTGCTGCCGCGCAACTGGTCGGGCGACAGCGACTTCGGCTATCCGCAGCGCTGGCGACAGTTGCAACTGGTCGGCGCGCCGGGCTCGCTGGAAAGGCTGCAGCGCGCACTCGGGCCGCAGGCGCTGGCCTGGATCGGCATCGCCGGCCTCGGCCTCGGCCTGCTCTGCACCGTGATGGTGCACAACTGGCACCGGCGGCGCCTGCGCGAGCTGCTGGCGCGGCTCGCGGCGCTGACGCCGGCCGCGCCGATGGCTCGCAGCGGAGCCGAGTCGCCTGAAGCCGCGGCCGCCGCAGCGGGGACCTCGACCGATGACGCCGACGCCGCAACCGCGGACGCCGACCCGCGCGACCGCGAGTTCGCCGAGCGGGTACTGGCCTACGCGCGTGCCCACCTGGACCAGGCGCTGACGCCCGCGGCCCTCGCCGAGCACTTCCACGTTTCGCTGCGGACCTTGCAACGGCGCCTCAAGGCCGGGCTCGACAGCAGCCCGCAGGACCTCGTGCTCGCCGCGCGCCTGGAGGCCGCCCGCACCCTGCTGCGCGAGGGCCGCCTGCGGGTCGGCGAGGTCGCGGCCCGGGTCGGCTTCGAAGACCTCTCGCACTTCTCGCGGCGGTACCGGCAGGCCTACGGACACCCGCCGTCCGCGGAGACCGGCTGACCACCCGGGCGCGGCGATTGCGGGCTGGATCACACCCAAGCCCTTGATTGGCGCGCTCAGGCAAGCGCTTGGCGCGCCCGTCCTACCCTCCTCCGCTGGCACCCGTGCAGGCTGATCGCCAGTCGATGCGGGGGAGTGAAAGACGATGAGCAAGCGAGGGGTGGCCGTGCTCGGCCTGGCGCTGACCTGCGCCCAGGCCTCGGCGGCGGTGTACACGGTCGGCCCGGGCGGCAGTCACGCCACGCCGCAGGCAGCCGTCGATGCGGCCTTCGCCAACCCCGGGCCGGACGAAGTGCGCCTGCGCGAGGGCCCGTTGAGCGCCTCGATCCTGATCGCCGGCAACCTGCAGGGCAACGACCTCAGCCTTAGCGGCGGCTGGGATGCGGCCTATGCATCGAATGCCGGTCAGGCGACCACCCTCGATGCCGGCGGCAGCGTCGCCGTGCTGCGTGCGAGCCTGAGTGGCGGCAACTTGCAGCTCTCGAAGTTGCGCCTGCTCGGCGGCGCTGCGGCCAGCCAACCGGCCGGACTCAGCCTCGCGCTCAGCGGGTTCGCGACTGCCCTGGTCGGCGAGGTGGAAGTCGCGAACGGCGCCGTGACCGGCGGCAGCGCGGGCTGCATTGGCCTCGACGCACGCGACGACAGCCAGTTGTACCTTTACGACAGCGCCGTCCACGACTGCAGCAACGGCAGCGCCGGCCCAGGTGGCGCAACGGCAGCCGGACTGAAAGCGCTCGCACAGGGACGCGCGGCCATCGTGATCGACTCGCTGCAGGCGCACCACAACCTGGCGCAGGCGAGCACCCAGGCCGGGGGCGCCGGCGTCAGCCTGACCGCGAGCCAGCAAGCGGGCCTGGTACTGCGCGCCAGCCGGATCCACGCGAACACGGCGAGCGCACCGGGCGTCTTCGGCGCTGGCCTTGCGGTGTCCCTGTCCGGCAGTGCCAGCGCCACGCTGGCGCGGCTGGAGATCCACGACAACCTCGCGCCGCTGGCCGGCAGCGGCACCGCCCAGGCGGGACTGACGGCGGCGGACAGCTCGATGCTGCGCATGCATTCCAGCCTGCTGCGCGACGGCCCGCAGCGCGGGCTCACGGCCAGCACCAGCAGCGCCGAGGCGCGCGTGCACCTGCACAACCTCAGTATCGTGCAGCACGCCGAGCGCGGCTTCGCAGTGTTCGGCCCCACCGGCGGCCAGACCCTGCACAACAGCATCGTCCAGGACAACGGCCTGCCGACTGCGTTGCCGGCGGGCGCGGGCGACCACAACCTCGGCGACGACCTCGGGCTGGCGAATGCGGTCTTTGTCGGCGCGGGCGATTTCCGGCTGGCGCCGGGCTCGCCGGGCATCGACGCCGGCACCGCGAGCGTGCCGCTCGGACTCGCGTTCACCGACCTCATCGGCGAGGCGCGCGAGCAAGGCCTCGCGGTGGACATCGGCGCCTACGAGCGGCCTGCGCCGCTGTTCCTTTCCGGATTCGAGTGAAGCTCATGCGCAAACTCCTGCTGCCCTTCGCCCTGCTGCCGGCGTTCGCGCTCGCGCAGCCGGCCGCCTTCCCCGGCGCCGAGAGCTTCGGCGCGATCGCCAGCGGCGGCCGCGGCGGCGCCGTCCACGAAGTCACCACCCTCGATCCGGATCCGCCTGGCCTCGTGCCCGGCTCGCTGAACCACGCGCTCCGCCAGCCCGGGCCCCGCACCATCGTGTTCCGCGTCAGCGGCGTGATCCACGGCATCGCCAACGTGGTCCACGGCGACGTCACGATCGCCGGCCAGACCTCGCCCGGCGGGGTGATCGTGCGCGGCCTGGTGTGCGACGGCCATTACGAGCGCAACGACTGCGACAACCTCATCGTGCGCCATCTGCGCATCCGCCCGGGCTGGAACCTGCCGCTGCCGGCCGGCGGCGAGCGCCTCGACGACGCGCTGCGGCTGGATGGCGTGAACCGCGCGATGATCGACCACGTGACCCTCGCGCACGCGACCGACGAGGCGCTCCAGATCAGCTGGGCCTCCGACGTCACGCTCCAGGACTCGATGCTCGGCGAGACCGTCGGCGAGCACGCCGACCGCGGCGGCGTGCTGCTCAACTACTCGCACCCCGAGCACCCGCAGGACCGCATCGCGCTGGTCCGCAACCTGTGGTTCCGGGTCGGCGGGCGCACCCCCGAAATCACCTGCGAGGCGAGCAACTACGATGGATCGCCGGGCCTGACCGCGAGCTGCCAGCAGACCCCGCTGCAGCTCGAACTCGCGAACAACCTGTACGTCGATCCGGGTTTCCTGGTCTGGTACAACCGGGATGTCGACCAGAACGCCGCGCTCGGCGCCTACCGGGTGCGCCTGAACGCGATCGGCAACCGCTACCGGACCCGCGCCAGCTATCCCTACGGCATGTTCCTGTTCGACCTGCTCGACGTGGCCAGCAACCAGTTGCACGTCAGCGACAACCGGGTCTCGATCCACCCGGGCTACGCCGACTACCAGCTGTTCTACTGCTGCAACGATTTCCCGATGAACGCGCCGAACACCGCGCCTGGCAGCGCCGTGCGCCTCGCGACCCGACATCCCTACCCGGCGATCGCCTACCGGCCCGGCGACAGCCTCGCGGCGAGCCTGCCTTTGCAGGTCGGCGCGCTGCCGCACGATCCGCTCGAACGCCGCTGGCGCGACGCCGCGCTCGCCGGCCTGCCCCCACCGGCCGATTACGGCACCCCGCTCGCCAACGACACCTTCGACCTCGATTTCGCGCCTGGCCAGCCGCCGGCGCCGCCCGCGGACAGCGACCACGACGGGATGCCGGACGCCTTCGAGAGCGCCAACGGGCTCAACCCCGCCGATCCTTCCGACCGCAACGGCACCGGGCTGTCGCTGGCCTGCACCGGCACCGCCGGCTACACCAACCTGGAGTGCTGGTTGCACCAGCTGGCGCAACAGCGGGCGGGGGAGGTGCTGTTTGCGAACGGCTTTGAATAGGTGCGCCGGAGGAGGAACGGAAGGCATTCCTGCCGCGATGCGTCACGCCACATTCGTGAGTCAAAACGCGCAACGCGAGGTAGCATCGGGGGATGCATCTGTCACGAACGCTGCTCGTACACCTCGCCGCCGGCCTGCTGGCCGCCTGCACCACCACACAGCCGCCGGTGTCGGCCGAACACGGCGCCGACGCGCATTTGGCCGAACGCTGGACGACGGTGCCTGCGCCGGCCGACAACATCGATTCGGTGGCCACCTGGCGCGCCCCGGACGGGCGGGTCTGGCTGTTCGCGAGCGCCAAGGACGTCGACAACCTGGCGGTCTTCGATGGCGACACCGGCGCCAACCTGCGCCGCGTCGGCAGTTCTGGCACCGCCCGGGGCCAGTTCCGGCGGCCGAACGGAATCGCCGTCGTCGACGATATGCTGCTGGTGGTCGAGCGCGACAACCATCGCGTGCAGGTGCTCTCGCTGCCGGAACTGGAGTCGCTGGCGATCTTCGGCGCCGAACAGTTGCGCGTGCCCTACGGGCTGTGGATCGAGCGCGAGTCCGAGCACGCTCATGCGGTGTACGTGACCGACAGCTACCAGCGGCCCGACGGTTCGCCGCCACCGCTTGAACAGTTGTCGGCGCGCGTCAAGAAGTACCGCCTGCTGCGCACGGCCGGTGGCTTGTCGGTCAGCTACCTCGGCAGCTTCGGCGACACCAGCGTCGGCGGCGCGTTGCGTTGGGTGGAGTCGATCTGGGGCGATCCGCCGCACGGCCGCCTGCTGATCGCCGAGGAGTATCTGGAAACCGGCAGCACCCTGCGGGTCTACGACTTGTCCGGCACCTACCTTGGCATCGATCTCGATCGCAGTCACTTCGATGGCCAGGCCGAGGGCATCGCGCTGTGGGCCTGTGCGGATGGCAGCGGTTACTGGCTGGCGACCGACCAGCGCGACGATGGCAACCGTTTTCAGGTCTTTGATCGCATCAGTCTCAAGCACCTCGGCAGCTTCTCCGGCCAGCGTACCAGCAACACCGATGGCATCCATCTGCGCCAAGGCGCGAGCAGCGCTTTCCCGAACGGCGTCTTCTACGCGGTGCACGACGATCAGGCGGTGTCGGCCTTCGACTGGGGCGAGATCGCGCACGCGCTCGGATTGCGCGCGAGTTGCCCGTAGCGTCCGCTCCAGCCGGCTGCGCCCTTGTTCAGCCCTTGAGCATCCGCTGCGCGCGCGCGATCCATTCGCGTTGCGCCTTGCGGTAATAGGGTGGGGCGATGCGCACGCGCGCCAGCGCCTTCTCCAGCAGCGCGCGCGCCTGCTCGTCGCGACCGAGCTTGCACAGCAACTCAGCCATGCGCACGCGCGCTTCCTCGCCCGGATAGCTGTCGTCGAGCACGGCGTACTCGGCGAGTGCGTCCTGCGCACGGTCCAGTGCCTCCAATGCCCGCGCGTACAGCAAATGTCCGTCGGCGGAACGGAAGTCGGGATTGGCTGCCTTGAGCGCGTTCAGCGTCGCCACCGTCGCCTCGGCCTTGCCCTGCGCGAACTGCGCCTGCGCCAGCGCCAGCAGGATGTCGGCGTCGCTGGCGTGCAGCCCTTTGAGACACTCGCGCAGAATGCCCTCGGCTTCGGCGTGCTCGCCGAGCTGGCTGAACTCGCCGGCCAGTTGCAGCCGGTTCTGCACGGTGTCGGCGCGCGCCAGTTCGTCGCGCAGGCGTCGCAGTTCGCGGGTGGGGTCCAGTCTGCGGTGCAGGCCGCGCGCGGCGCGGCGCGCGTGCGGGTTCTGCTGCAAATCCGGGAGCACCTGCGTCAACAGGTACACACCGACGCCGAGGAAGGATCCCACGACGATGATCCAGGTCCACCAGTAGGGGCGTCCGCTGCGCACCATGTGCACCAGACACAGGAACTGCAGGAGTACCGAGAGGCCGAACAGATGGGTCATCGTCGAAGCATGTCGGTCAGGGGGTTCAAGGATCGCTGATCCAGGATCCGGCGGGAACATGATCCGGACGTCGCGAGCGGTCGTCGTCGCGTTGAATCGCTCCCCTCGCACGGCGCATCATGCGCCGCGCCGGAATGTTCCAAGAGGTGCGCATGGCTGTCCTCCATCCTGCCGATGCGCTCCCATTGCCGGTCGCCGCCGGCGGCGCCGCGCGCAGTCCGGTGGTGAACTGCGTGGCCTATGCCGCCAACGGCCGGCGCATGTACGACACCACGCTGGACCAGATCAGCGACGTGCTGGCCGAGCCCGAGGCTTTCATCTGGCTCGGCCTGCACGAGCCGGACGATCCGATGCTGCTGAAAATCCAGGAAGAGTTCGGTCTGCACGAGCTCGCCATCGAGGATGCCCAGCATGCGCACCAACGGCCGAAAATCGAGGTGTACGACGACACCCTGTTCATCGTCGTGCACACCTCGCAGTTCGTCGAGGGCAAGGTGCGGTTCGGCGAGACCCACATCTTCCTCGGCAAGCGCTTCCTGATCACCATCCGTCACGGCGCTTCGCTGAGCTATGCGCGCGCCCGCGCTTCCTGCGAGCAAACGCCGGAAATGTTGGCGCTGGGGCCGAGTTTCGGCCTGTATTCCGTGCTCGACTTCATCGTCGACAACTATTTCCCGATCGTGTCCAGTTTCGAAACCGAGTTGCGCGAGCTCGAGACGCGCATTTTCAATGAGCGCTTCGACCGCGACACCATCGAACGCCTGTACCAGTTGAAGCGCGAGACGGTCACGCTGCGGCTGGCGGTGACGCCGATGCACGACATCCTGAATCAGTTGAAGCGTTTCTTCCCCGGTCTCATTCACGAGGAGGTGCGGGTCTATTTCCGCGACGTCTTCGATCACGCCGTGCGCATGTCCGAAGCCACCAGCACGCTTGGCGAAATGATCTCGGCAGCCTTGCAGGTCAATCTGGCGATGGTCTCGGTGGGTCAGAACGAGGTGACCAAGCGACTGGCCGGCTGGGCCGCGATCCTGGCGATCCCGACCACGGTCGGTGCGATCTACGGCATGAACTTCGAGCACATGCCGGAGCTGAAGTGGGAGTACGGCTACTTCTACGTGATCGGCCTCACGCTGTCGCTGTGTCTTGGCTTGTACTGGCGCCTGAAGAAGGCCGACTGGCTGTGAGGGTGGCGTTGATCACCGGCGCCAGTGGTCAGGTCGCCCGCGCGCTCGCGCAGCGCCTGCGCGGCGAGGGCTGGCGTCTGGTGCTGGTCAGTCGGGATGTGTCGCGCCTGGATCCCGGCGAGCGCGACCTGTTGGTGCAGAGCGATGTGTCCACACCCGGCGGCGCCGAGGCGGCACTCGCGCTGGCCGCCGAGCACTGCGGGTGCACGCCGGACGCGCTCGTGCACTGCGCCGGCAACCCGGCGGTAGTGCCCTTCGGACGGGTTACCGCCGAGGCTTTCCGCACTTGCATCGCAGCCGCGGTCGACACCGCCTTCTTCAGCGTGCAGGTCTACGTGCGCTCGCTGCTGCAGGCGCGCCGGGCGGGTTCGATCGTGCTGTTCGGGTCGGCGCCGGCGACCGCCGCCGGCGCCCGCCACGCGGCACTCGCCGTGGCCGGCGGTGCGATCGCGGCGCTGGTGCGGGCGGTTGCGGTCGAGTACTCGGCGCAGGGCATTCGCATCAATGCAGTGGCGCCCGACAGCGTTCCGGCCGGCGACGTCGTGCGCGCCGCCGAGGGTGCCGCCGTCGCCGCCTGGCTGCTCGGGCACGATGCGCGTTCGCTCAACGGCGAAGTGATCCAGCTCGGCCGTCCGGCCACGCCGGCTCCGGTGGTGGGAGCCGGCGCATGAACCTGGCGTTGGTCTGGCTGCGGCGCGACCTGCGCCTGGCCGACAACGCCGCGCTGCACGCAGCACTTGCCGCCGGCTACGTGCCGGTGCCGGTGTACGTGCATGCGCCGCACGAGGAGTCGCCGTGGGAACCCGGTGCGGCCTCATGCTGGTGGCTGCATCACAGCCTCGCCGCGCTCGACGCGGAACTGCGCGCGCTCGGCAGTGCGCTGGTGGTCCGCGGCGGCGACAGCATGGCCGAGATCGACCGGCTGCTTGCGCAGACCGGGGCGGTCGCGGTGTTCTGGAACCGCCTCCACGATCCGGTGTTGGTGCGCCGCGACCGCGCGATCAAGGCCGCGTTGCGCGAGCGCGGCGTGATTGTCGACAGCCACGGCGGCCATCTGCTGGCCGAGCCCACATCGATTCGCAACGCCGCCGGTGAGCCCTACCGCATGTTCGCGCCCTTCTGGCGCACGCTCAAGACGGTGCTGCCGACCGATGCGCCGCTGCCGGCGCCGCGGCGCCTGCCGGCGCACTCGGTGGCTGGCCTGACGCTGGCGGAACTGAGGCTGCTGCCGGAAGTGGAGTGGGATGCCGGGCTGCACGGTGCCTGGGCACCGGGCGAGGAGGGAGCACACGATCTGCTCGAACGATTCGCGACCGCGGCGCTGGAGGGCTATGCGGGCGGACGCGACCGGCCGGACAAGCCCGGAACCTCACGGCTGTCGCCGCACCTGCACTTTGGCGAGATCAGCCCGCGCCAGATCGTGCACCGGCTGCTGCGGCGCGCCAGCGCCGCGCGCCGCGAGCTCGCCGAACCCTATCTGCGCGAACTCGGCTGGCGCGATTTCGGCCACCACCTGCTGTACCACTTCCCGCACAGCGACCGCGAGCCGCTGCAGGCCAGCTTCGCGCAGTTCCCGTGGGTGGAGCCGGAGCCGCGCAAGCTGCGCGCCTGGCAGCGCGGGCGCACCGGCATCCCGATCGTCGACGCCGGCATGCGCGAGCTGTGGCACACCGGCTGGATGCACAACCGCGTGCGCATGATCGTGGCCTCGCTGCTGACCAAGAACCTGCGCTACCACTGGCGCAACGGTGCGCTGTGGTTCTGGGACACGCTGGTCGACGCCGATCTCGCCAACAACAGCCAGGGCTGGCAGTGGGCCGCCGGCTGCGGCGCCGACGCCGCCCCCTTCTTCCGCATCTTCAACCCGGTGACCCAGGGCGAGCGCTTCGATCCGCGCGGCGCCTACGTCAAGCGCTGGGTGCCGGAGCTGGCGCACCTGCCGCCCGAGCACATTCACCAGCCGTGGAGCGTCGGCGGCGTGCGCGGCTATCCGAAGCCGATCGTCGACCTGAAACGCAGCCGTGAGGAGGCGCTTGCCGCCTTTCGGGGCATGCGCAGGCCACCCACCGACGAACACGGCGCCACCGGCTGATGCCATTGGCGCGGACCCCAGACATGCGTCCGTTCGCAGTTCGCGCCTCAGAAGGCGTTGATCCCGGTGATCTCGCGGCCGACGACCAGTTGGTGCACGGTTTCGGTGCCCTCGTAGGTGATCACGCTCTCGAGGTTCAGCGCGTGGCGGATGGCGCAGTGCTCGACGGTGATGCCGGCGCCGCCGAGGATGTCGCGCGCTTCGCGGGCGATGTCGATGGCCATGCGCACATTGTTCCACTTGGCGAGCGAGACCTGGGTCGGCTGCATGGTCCCGGCGTCCTTCAGGCGGCCGAGTTGCAGCGACAGCAGTTGCGCCAGCGTGATCCGACGCGCCATGTCGGCGAGCTTCAGTTGCACCGCCTGGGTGGAGGCGATCGGCTTGCCGAAGATGATGCGGGTCTTGCTGTATTCGAGCGCCTCGCGGTAGCAGGCGATGGCGGCGCCGATCGGGCCCCAGGTGATGCCGTAGCGCGCCTGGGTCAGGCAGGACAGCGGGCCCTTGAGGCCGCGCACCTTCGGCAGCCGCTGGCTGTCCGGCACGCGCACGTCGTCGAAGAACAGCGCGCTGGTCACCGAGGCGCGCAGCGACATCTTGCGTTCGATCAACTGGGTGGTGAAGCCCGGGGTGTCCTTCTCGATCAGGAAGCCCTGGATGCCTTCCTCGGTCATCGCCCAGACGATCGCGATGCCGGCGACGCTGCCGTTGGTGATCCACATCTTGGCGCCGTTGATGACCCAGTCGCCGCCGTCCCGCCTCGCATGCGTCTTCATGTTGCCGGGGTCGGAGCCGCCGTGCGGTTCGGTCAGGCCGAAGCAGCCGATCAGCTCGCCGCGCGCCATCGGCGGCAGGTACTTGCGACGCTGCTCTTCCGAGCCGAAGGCGAAGATCGGGTACATGCACAGGCTGGACTGGACCGACACGAAACTGCGGATGCCGGAATCGCCGCGCTCCAGTTCCTGGCAGATCAGGCCGTACATCACGCCGGACATGCCGGCGCAGCCGTATTCCTCCGGCAGGCTGGAACCGAGCAGGCCGAGCGAGGCGATTTCGGGGATCAGTTCGGACGGAAATCGGTGTTCGTCGAAGCAGGGCCCGATGATCGGGATCACCTTCTCGTCGGTGAAGCGCGCCACCGTGTCCTGCACCATGCGTTCCTCGTCGCTGAGCAGCGAGCGGACGTCGAACAGGTCGGAGGGATCGAGGCTGGAGGGCTTGCCCATGGCGCGGTACCGGGATTCAGGGAGCCGCGCAGTATAGGAGCGGGTGGGTGAACGGAGTCAGCGCACGCAGGGCAGGGCGAGGACATCAGGCGCGCGCTGGACTGCGACGGCGGGGTCGGCGAAGATGGCCCGGTCATGACCACAACCTGCACCTTTTGCGAAATCGCCGCCGGTCGTGCACCGGTCAGCATCGCGCACAGTTGCGAACGCGTGCTCGCTTTCGTCGACCTGCGCCAGTTCCATCCGGGACACTTTCTGGTGATCCCGCGCGCCCACCTGCACGATGTGCGCGAACTCGATGACGCCACCGGCGCGGCGTTGATGCGCGTGCTCGCTGCGGTCACGCGCGCGGTCGGCGAGTGTTTCGAGAACCAGGGGCTCAGTCTGTGGCATTCGATCGGTCCGGCCGCCTTCCAGGAAGTGCCGCACCTGCATTTCCATATCCATCCACGACGACTGGGGGACGGTTTCCTGCGCGTCTACCCGGGCCGCGTGCCGACCTCCACGCAGGCGCAGCGCGAGGCTTACGCGGCACGAGTGCGCCAACGACTGGTGCTGGCATGAACGGCAATCCCTGCCGCGGGGAACCCGCCCCGCCCACGGTGCCGCGATGACCGTCCTGCGCGCGATCCGATCCGATATCACGACGCTCGCGGTCGACGCGATCGTCAACGCGGCGAATTCCTCGCTGCTCGGCGGCGGCGGCGTCGACGGCGCGATCCACCGCGCGGCAGGACCTGGGCTGGTGGAGGAGTGCCAGCGGCGTATCCGTCCGACAGCGGCCATTCTTCCCCGCCGGTTTTTGCTTCGGCAGCCTGATCGGGTTCCCGTTGGCGGTCGTCTCGCACATTGGCTCGCCCTTCGCTCGGCTCCCTGATCTGGTTCATGC
>JABAQR010000067.1 GCA_019187485.1 Lysobacterales bacterium
CGGCTCGCCGACGGCAGCGCCGAACTCGCGCGCGACTGGGTGGCGCTGGCGCAGCAGCCGTCGGTGCAGTCGGCCGGCGCGCAATGGTGGCGCCCGCTCGCCGGCGTCGCCGCCAGCCTCGCGATCCTCGCCGCCGTGCTCGCCATGCCGCGCGCGCCGCAGGACGGACCGACGCCACTGGTCGCCGACCTCGGCGAGCGCCCGGATCGCATCGGCCAGATGTCCTTCGAGGTCGGCTCCGACCTCTTCGGCGGCAGCTTCGAAGCCCAGCGCCCCGAACTCTTCGGCGGCAGCTTCGAGGCCCACGACTGATTGCCGCGGCGCCTGCCCGGCGCCGCACCGGAACGAGACCGGACTCCCGACCGCTGCGTCACACTGCGCCCGATGGCAGCGATCGGGGGTCCGGTCGCAAGCGCGGGAGACTACCCCACCGAAAGCGTCCGGCTCGGGATGGATGCTGCACGGCCGACCCGGGCTCGCGCGCGCCGGGCGCGTGGACGGTTCGAGCAGGACACGGATTTCCGCCGGGTGGACACGGCGGCCTCGGCCGCAGTCGTTGGACGACCATTTCCCCCAGGCTCGTGCTACAGACGTCGTGCGAGGAAATCGAAGTAGCGCGCGAGGTAGCTGATGCCGTTCTCGCGGTCGATCAGCCAGGGATTCATCAAGGTATGCCGCAGGATCACCAGACGATCGGCGTCCGTGTCGTCGGGATCGAGCGTGGCTGGATCCAGATCGAGCTCGGCGAGCACGCGCGCGGTGTCGGTCGGACCCAGCAGTTGCGGGTCGAGGGTGGTGCTGGAAGCGAAGAACTCGCGCAACTGCAAGGGTGCGCCGGGATCGCTGCGGATCTGGTCGTAAAGCGTGCGCACGTAGCGATTCATGGTCGCCACGTCGCGGTTGCCGACCGGATTCAGCGCCACGCAAACGAGGTTGCAGTCCGCCGGATAGGGCTCACGCACGCGCACCCGGTGCGCCTGCGCGGCGGCAAAGCACGCCAGTTCGGCGCGGAAGGCCTCGGCGCTGTGGATGGTCTGCCGCTGCAAGAGGCCGAAGTGGGCGTGGTCGAGCGGCAGCACCTGATGGGTGACGTACACCGCCGCCGCCGCCGCCCCCGCCTTCGAACCCTCGGGGATGAAACGCCCGAGGGCACGGTGGCGGGCAAAGAAGTCGTCGCCGCCCGCGGCCGCGAACACGTAATCGGCGCTCTCGTCGAGCAATCCAATCGCGTGATGATTGCGACACACGAAGGCGCCGGCGCCGTAGGGGATGTAGCCGAGCTTGTGCGGGTCGATGGTCACCGAATCGGTACGCGGCAGCGCCGCAAAGGCCGCGTACACGCTGTCGGACGGGAAGCCGGCATAGTCCGCGCGCAGGTCGGCGAGGGGGCGCAGCCCACCGTCGGGTTCGCGGAACAGGGTCGCCAGGTAGCCGCCCCAGGCGGCGTCGACATGTACCCAGTGACCGAGGCCGCGTGCCTGCATTCGATCACGCGCGTCGACCAGCGCATCGATCGGGTCGATGGTGCCGAATTCGGTGCTGCCGAGCACGCCGACGCTCATCAGGACCGGCTGCCGTTCGCGCAGCGCGGCATCCAGCAGTTCCCCAAGCGCGGTCGGATCGGTGCGCATGCCGGCCTCCGGGACCAGCCGCAGCGCCTCGCGGCCCAAGCCCACCAGCTTCAGGCCCTTGCTCCATGAGTAGTGCGCGGTGACCGGCGCGAACACCACCGGTGGCTTCAGTTGCGGATGGCGCGCGAAGAAGCCGAGCAGACCAAGGGTCTCGATGCGTTCTTCGACGATGCGTTCGCGCCAGTGGCGCGCGTCGCCCGGCGGGAGTTCCGCGAGCCAGTCCTGGTAGCGAGCGAGCAAGGCGATGGTGGCGTCGTGCGAGAGATTGAAAGCCTGCCAGTCGTCCTGTGGAACCTCGGACAGCGGCACGCGCGCCGCCCGCAGGGCCACCGGGAAAGCTTTCATCGCCAGCGCCAGGCGCAAGGCCTGATAGTTGGCGAGCGTGCCGCCGCTGGTCAGATGACCGAAAGCGCAATCGCGGCGCACCGGATCGCTCGGATAACCGAGCATGCGGGCGAGTTGCAGGCCGACCTTGAGTTCCAGTTCGATCGTGACCGGACCCGCTTCCTCGCTGACGTTGTTCGGGTTGTAGGGCAGGGTCAGCATCTGCGCCGCCAGCCCGGGGATCAGCAGATCGGAGACCATGTGCCCGAGGTAGCGTGGCGAATGGAAGGGAACCGAACGCTTGAGCGCCGCCGACAGCGCGTGCAGCTCGCGCCGCAGGCGCGCCTCGAAAGCCATGAAGCACGGCGCCTGCGCGGCATGGGTGGGAATCGCAGGCGGGTCCTCGGGGTGGAAGTTGCGTCGCCAGTACACGTGGTCGCGCAGGAACTCGACCACCAGTTTCTCGAGCAGCGCATCGTTCTCGCCGTAGGGGCCGAGGAAGCAGGGGTGCAGGGCGGGATCGGACATGCGCCGATGCTGGAGCGTGCATGCGCCGGCGGCATTGATGCCGGTCAGGTTCCTCCGGAACGCTCCGCGGCGACGAGGAAGCCGGAATCCCGGCACTGATCGCCCGAATCTTTGTGTGCGACCTGCTTCACCGAGTGCGGGACGCACTCGTCCCGTTGCCGGACGCGCGGCCGTTTCGGCAATTTGAACGCCAGCGACTCAGACTTGCAGCGCTGCGCATTTTGTGGTCCCTTGTGCCCACGCGGGCGGGCGCGCGGGTGTGATCCGGCCGCGGGGCGGTCGCGAACCAGGAGGCTCGGCATGAACAGGTTCCTCATCGGCGCGCTGGCCCTGTTGTGCGGCTGCGCCGCGCAGGCCCGCAACGCACCGGAAAACTACGGACCGGCGCCGCGCGCCACCGGAGCCAGTCTCTCCAACATCGTCAGCGTCGAGGACGCCTGCGGCGGCGTGCGCTATTCGGCACGACTGAGCTTCACCGGTACCCACGACGATGGCGGTGGCATCGACATCGTCTGGTTCCTGATCTTCGACGACTTCGAGGAAAAATTCGCGCAGGCCTTCGGCGCCCCGATCGGTCAGACCGCGATCTTCAACGTGTCCGCCGAGTATCCCGGACGAGTCGGCACCGTGGTTCCCGGCATCGGCGTCTACGTCAGCGAGACCCGCACTTCCGGACCGATTCTGCTGCAGGAGGATCCTTTCCTGCCCACGCCGACCGGCGGCTGCACCATCGGTGGCGCCGGTCCGGCGTTGACCTACAACCCGACCACCGGCAGCACCATCGCCTACAACGGCAGCGGCGTGGCCACGCCGATCACGGTCGGCAATGCCGGCACCGTCACCGGCAACGCGGTGACCACGTTGACCAACTGCGCAATCTCCGGTGGCGGTGCCTTCCCGACCACCGCCTTCAACCCGAACATCACCGCCAGCGGCATTTCCGCGCCATCCCCCAACACGATCAACCTGCCGGCCTGCGTGCCGCAGTCGAGCGCGCAGAACGCCACCCTGTCCTGCCTGGAGACGCGCGGACAGGGCGCCACGCCGCTGACGCGCACCTGGACGCTGAGCTGCCCGGTCGCGGTCGTCAGCGTGCCACCACCGGTGCTCGGCAGTCCGGTGGTTGAAGCCACCGCGGTCGGCGGCGGGTTGCCGAACGGCAACAGCCAGGCGCCGGTGCTGAACCGCAACGGCACCCGCATCGCCTACACCTCGGACGCCAGCAACATCGTCGACGGCGACACCAACGGCCGCGACGACATCTTCCTGCGCGACCGCGCGCTCGCCACCACCACCCGCATCAGCGCACTCGCCGCGCCGTTGAATCCGGGCGTGACCGAGGGCTATGTGGATCCGCAGATCTCGGCCGACGGCAACACCGTGGCCTTCGCCGGCACCTCCGGGCAGGCCTATGCGGTCGCCAATGGCGCCGGCCGCCGGATCTCGGCGAACGCTGCCGGCACCTTCGGCAACGGCACCAGCGCCAATCCCTTCCCGACCAGCAACGGCGCCCTGGTGTTCTTCGACTCCACCGCGACCAACCTGCTGAGCGGCAGCGACGGCAACGGCGCCACCGGCGACATCTTCGTCAAGAGCCTCGGCAACGAGTCGGTCACGCTGATCTCGCGCGATCCGAACGGTGGCCCGGCCGACGGGCCGAGCGCGGCCCCGCACGCATCGGCGGACGGCCAGGTGATCGTGTTCCACACGCTCGCCGAGAATATCGTGCCGAGCGGCGGGACCACGCCCACCGCCTTCAGCCAGAACTTCGACGGCGTGACCCCACCGGCCCTGCCGAGCGGCTGGAACGCGAGCAGTCCCACCTCCGGCAATGGCGTGCGCTGGCAGACCTCGTCCAACATCACGCCGGCCGCGCACAGCGCGCCGAACGCGGTCATCGTCGACGAAGAAACCGTGACCTCGAACAAGCTGCTCGACAGCCCGCCGCTGACGATCACGGCGCAACCGGCGACCCTCAGCTTCCAGCGAGTGCAGGCGCTGGAAACCGGATTCGACGGACTGGTGCTGGAAATCTCGGTGAGCGGCGGCGGCTTCGTCGACGCGGTGGCTGCCGGCGGCAGCTTCTCCTCGAACGGCTACAACGGCACCATCTCCAGCCAGTTCGGCAGCCCGATCGCCGGCCGCAACGCCTGGACCGGCAACACCAGCGGCTATGTGCAAACGGTCTACCGGCTGCCGGGCAATCTCGCCAACGGCACCCAGGTACGCTTCCGCTGGCGCCTGGCCACCGACAATTCGGTGGGCGGCGGTGGCGTGTTCCTGGACTCCTTCACTTCGACCAACCTCGGTCTCGCCAGCGAAGCCGAGAAGATCGTGCGCCCGGCCGGGTACAAGGCCGGCACCATCCAGCAGGCGACGATGATGCGCGGCGGCGGTTTCGGCCAGACCCGCTTCTATCTGAGCCGCAACCGCAGCACCGGCGAACTCGGCAACGGCAACAGCATCAACGTCAAGGTCACGCCGGACGGGCGCTGGGCGGTGTTCGAGTCGGTCGCCAGCAACCTCATCAGCGGCGACAGCAACGGCGTCAGCGACATCTACCGCGTCGAGGTGGTCAACGACCAGGTGGTGCGGCTGGAGCGGGTGTCGGTCGGCCGCAACGGCGAGCAGGCCAATGGCGCCAGCCGCAATGCGCAGATCAGCGACGACGGCCAGCTCGTGACCTTCGACAGCGAGGCCACCAACCTGGTCGCGCCGGACACCAACAACGCGCCGGATGTGATGCTGAAATCCATGCTCTCCGGCGACATCCTGCGCCAGAACGCCGCCGGCACACAGCCCAATGGCCTGACCGTGCTGCCAACGATTTCCGGCGACGGCAGCACGCTCGGCTTCTGCACGCTGGCCACCAATGTCGCCGGCGGCGACAACAACGGCGCCGCCGACGTGTTCTCGACCGCCATCGGCAACAGCCTGCCGCGCGACGAACCGACCTTGGTGCGCTTCCCGCTGCCGGCGCCGACGCCGGCCAACCCGAACTGCCCGGCCGGCTTCTTCATCGCCGCGGTGGATGATGGCCCGGGCGCGGGGGTTACTTCCGGCGCCTTCGGTGTCGAGGCGCTGCTGGACGATCCCGGCACGCGCGTGCTCCAGGGTGGCCTCAACTTCGGTGGCCTGATCGACTCCGGCCAGCCGGGCTTCGCCGGCTTCAACTTCACCAACGCGGCGAACGAGATGCAGCGCATCAACATCAGCCTGACCGGCAGTCCGGCCAGCAGCAGCACCGGCTCGTTGCCGGTGCGGGTGACGATCATCCGCCAGACCACCGCCGGTAACCAGACGGTGTTCGACAACAGCCCGTCGATCACGCTGGCGGCGCCGTTCACGGCCAGCGTCGACCTGACACCAGGCTTCTACGTCGCCACCGTATCGCCGGTCAGCGGCACCGTCGGCGGCGCGCCCGAAGGCCAGTTCTTCTTCTCGCTGACGACCAGCTTCATCGGTCGTCCGGGTGGTGGCTTCCAGGGCGGCGCCGTGGTCGGCGGCTACCACGCCACCCACCCCTTCGGCGGCGTCAGCGGCTTCGCCGCTTACTGCATCTCGACCGCGCACTCGAACACCATCCGCGTGCTCTCGCAACCCACCTACGGCCCGACCGGCGCGAAGGACCTGCGCCTGCGCGTGCTCGATGGCCAGCAAGCCACGCTGGTCACCGTGCCCGGAAACTGAAACCAACGGAGTTCCCCAGATGAAGACGCAAGCCAGCGCCCTCGTGATCCTCGCCGCCCTTGCCCCGCCGCTGTGCGCGGCGGGACCCGGCTGGGCAGAACTCGCCGGCATGCTTGCCGCGGGACCGGATGCGCCCGCGCTGCAGGACTGCGGCGGCGCGGAAAAAGTGAAGGGCGTGCGCGTGCACCGCTCGGACCTGAAACAGGTGCGGGCGGATGCCGGCAAGCAGGCGGCGTGCAAGCGCGCGCAGGCCACGCGCATGACCGGACGGCTGCCGAGCGCCGACTTCGACCTCGCCAAGCTCGCCGCCACCAGCGCCTACACGGTGCAGGCGCCGCCGTTGTCCACCTTCCTCGCGACTTACGCGCGCGCCATGCCCATGCGGTACGGCGTCGAGGTCGCGACGCCGGGATTGCGGTTCGCGCGCGGAATCGGCAGCCACGGCGAACTCTCGCGACTGCCCGATGGGCGCTGGCTGTGGCGCGTGGAAGTGCATTCGCCGGGCGCGCTGTCGATCGAGTTCGCGTTCTCCAAGTTGTTCCTGCCCGCCGGTTCCGAGCTGTTCGTGGCGACGCCGTCCGGCGACGTGGTGCGCGGGCCGGTGCGCGCCGACATGGTCCAGCCGGACGGCCGCTACTACTCGCCGCTGGTGCCCGGGGAGCGCGCGGTGCTGCAGGTGGCGATGACGCCGGAGGTGCTGGAGCAGGTCGCCGTCGAAGTCGCCAACATCGGCCACGCCTACCGGCCGATCCTCGAAGCGGCGCGTGGCCTCAAGTCCGGCGCCTGCAATGTCGACGTCGCCTGCCCGCTCGGCAACGCCTGGGGCGACCAGATCGATGCGGTCGGCCAGTACACCCTGCGCATCGATGGCAGCACCGCCGCCTGCACCGGCACCCTGGTCGCGAACACCGGCGGCACGCCCATACCCTATTTCCTGACCGCGAACCACTGCCTGACCACCGAGGCGGTGGCCGATACCGTGGTGGTCTACTGGAATTACCAGTCGAGTACCTGTCGCGCACCGGGGTCGGCGGCGAGCGGCACGCCGCTGCCGCGCACGGTCGCCACCCACAGCCAGTCCGGCGCGAGTCTGATCGCGACCAGTTCCGCCAGCGATTTCACGCTGCTGCGACTGGATGCCGCGGTACCCACCGGCGCCAACCCCTACTTTGCGGGCTGGGACAATACGGGTGCCACGCCGGGCGTCGTCACCGGCATCCACCACCCGGCCGGCGAAGAGAAACGCATTTCCGACAGCGCTCAGCCACTGGCCACGGCCAGCTATCTCGGCGCTCCCGGCAGCGGCAGCACCCACTGGCGCGTCCCCGACTGGGACAACGGCACCACCGAGGGTGGATCCTCGGGGTCGGCCCTGTTCAATTCGGATCGCCGCGTGATCGGCAACCTGCACGGCGGTTTCGCCGCCTGCGGCAACAACGACTCCGACTACTACGGGCGGCTGTCGGTCTCCTGGAACGGCGGCGGCACCGCCGCCACGCGCCTGCGCGACCACCTCGACCCGGCCGGAACCGGCGCCACCACGCTGAACGGCTACCGATCCTCCGGTGGTGGCGGTGGCGGCACCTCCAATCCGCAGGACGAACCGAGCATCGCCAGCATCACCCTGCCGGCCCCGAATCCCGCGAATGCCTCGTGCCCGGCGGGATTCTTCATCGCCACCGTCACCGACGGTCCCGGCACCGGCCTGACCCCGGGTGCCTTCGGCATGGAGACGCTGCTGCTCGATCCCGGCAGCCGCCTGATGCAGGGCGGCGTCAATTTCGGCGGCCTCGTCGACCAGAGCCAGGTCGGTTTCGCCGGCTTCAACTTCACCAACCCGGCGAACGAGAACCAGCGCTTCAACCTGTCGCTGACCGGCAGTCCGGCGAGCAGCTCGACCGGCAGCCTGCAGGTGCGCGTCAAGATCATCCGCCAGACCTCGGCCACCCAGAGCACCACGGTCTACGAGGCCACCGGCAACCTGACGCTGGCGACCCCGAGCGTGGCCTCGATCACGGTGCCGCCGGGCTTCTACGTGGCCACCGTGGCGGTCGAGGGCGCCAGCGCAGGCAGCCCCGGCGGCGCGCCGGAGGGCCAGTTCTTCTTCTCGCTGACGACCAGCTTCGTCGACCGCCCCGGCGGCGGCTTCCAGGGCGGTGCGGTGGTGGGCGGCTACCACGCGGCGCATCCCTTCGGGGGTGTCTCCGGCTTTGCCGCCTTCTGCATCTCGACCCCGCACGCGGCGAGCATGCGCGCGCTGTCGGCGCCCACCTACGGCCCCACCGGCGCGCGCGATCTGCGCGTGCAGATGCTGGACGCCAACCAGGCGGTGATCGCGTCGCAACCCACCGTCGGCGGCGGTGATGGCGGCGGTTCGAACCAGCTCCAGAACGGCGTCGCGGTCAACGCCTCGATCAACTCGACCACCCCGAACAGCGATTTCGACGAGTACACGGTGGTGATCCCGGCCGGCGCGAGCAACCTCGCGATCACCACCAGCAACGCCACCGGCGACCTCGACCTGTACGTGCGCCTGGGCTCGCCACCGACGCTGGAGACCTTCGACTGCCGTCCCTTCAGCGCCGGCGGCAACGAAAGCTGCACCGCAGCCACACCAACCGCCGGCACCTATTTCGTGCGTGTCTACGGCTTCGCCACCGGCAACCAGACCTACACGATCCGGGCGAGCTGGACGCCCTGAACGCAGGCGCGCCGAGGACGGCAGCTTGCCGCCCCGACACGCAGCCCGGATGATCCGCGCTCCCCCGAGAGCGCGGAGCGCCCTTGACCGATCTGCCGCACGGTTTCCTGCGCTGGAAAAGCTACGCCGAGTTTGCGGGAGCGCAGGCCCTGCTCGCGCAGGAATGGCGCGGCCAGCAGGCCTTCCAGCAGCAGTGGCTCGCAAATGCGCGCGAGCGCGTGCTCGGTGGCTGGTGCGCCGCCTGCGGGCGCGATGCCCTGTTCGCGCTCGACGGGGCGGTCGGCGAGGAGCCGAACTGGCGCGAATCGCTGACCTGCAATCACTGCGGAATGACCGCGCGCTGGCGTTCCAGCGCGCACCTGTATGCGCTGCTCGCGGGCGCGCACGCGCCAGGCCCGGTGTACATGACCGAGCAGGCGACCCCGCTGCATGCGCTGATGCGGGCGCGCCTGCCCGGTTTGATCGGCAGCGAGTACCTGGGGCCTGGCGTCGCGGGCGGCGCGCTCGTCGAGCGCCACGGCCTGTCGCTGCGCCACGAGGACGTCACCGCATTGTCGATGGCAGACGCCAGCCTCGGCGCGATCCTGAGCTTCGACGTGCTCGAACACGTCCCCGACTGGCGCGCGGCGCTGCGCGAGTTCGCGCGCACACTCAAGCCCGGCGGTCTGCTGCTGCTGACCGCACCCTTCCATTTCGGCGCGCGCGACACCGTGGTGCGGGCGCGCATCGGCGCCGACGGTGGCATCGAGCACCTGCTGCCGCCGGTTTACCATGGCGATCCGTTGAGTACCGATGGTGTGCTCTGCTATCAGGAGTTCGCCTGGGACCTGCTGGACGCGCTCGCCGCTGCGGGCTTCGCGCGCACCGAAGTGATCTCCTGCTGGTCCGCCGCCTATGGCTACCTCGGCGGCGTGCATCCCTTCATCGTCGGCTGGCGCTGACGCAACGACGTCCCCGATGAGCGACCAGACCATCCGCTGCGCCCACCCCGACGGCCACTACTACTCGCCGGTCTGCGATCCCGCCGAGCTCGCCGCGCGCGAGGCCGAACTGTGGTCGGAGCCGCCACGGCCCTGCCTCGGCATCGATTTCAACGACGCCGCGCACGTCGACATCCTCGAGCGCTGGTTCCCGCGGTTCCTGCCCGGATTCGACTATCCGGAGCAGGGACCGGCCGATGAGGAACTCAGCCACTACTACCTGCAGAACTCGCAGTTCTCGTGGCTGGACGCGCGCGCGCTGTTCGTGCTGCTGCGCGGGCTGCGCCCGCGGCGGGTGATCGAGGTCGGCTCCGGTTATTCCTCGCTGCTGATGGCCGACATCAACCTGCGCTTCCTCGGCGGCGAGGTCGACATCCGCTGCATCGAACCCTATCCGCGCGCCTTCCTGACCCGCGGCCTGCCCGGGATCCGCGAGGTCATCGTCGAACGCGTCGAGCGCGTGCCGCTGGAACGCTTCGAGGCCCTCGAATCGGGCGATGTGCTGTTCATCGATTCCTCGCACGTCGGCAAAACCGGCAGCGACGTCAACCACCTCTGTTTCGAGGTGCTGCCGCGCCTGCGCGCTGGTGTCTACGTGCACATCCACGACATCATGTTGCCGGCCGAGTACCTGAAAGAGTGGGCGATCACCGAGAACCGCAGCTGGAACGAGCAGTACCTGCTGCGCGCGCTGCTGATGTACTCCTCCGCCTTCCGCGTGGTCTTCGGCTGCAGTTACGCCTGGCACCACCACCGCGAACGCGTCACCCATGCGCTGGCCTTGCCGGACGGCGCGACTTTCGGCGGCGGCAGCTTCTGGATCCAGCGCTGCTGAGGCGTCGATGGGGTACAAGCGCCGCCGAAGTGGCCGGCTACGCTGCGCGACCGCAGAGGGACAGCGCGTCTTGATCGACAAGGAAATCCGCATGTACGGACGAAACTGGGAGCCCGAAGAAGTGGATTTGCTGCGTGAGCGCCAGAAGCAGGGCGCGCCGCTGCGCGAAACCGCCAGGCTGCTCCAGCGCGGCTACAGCGGCGTCAAGAGTTTCGCCAGCGACTACGGCATCCTGCAGGATGGCGAGGCGCCGTGGACCCGTGCCGAGGATGCCTGCCTGCTGCTGCTGGCTCGCAAGGGCGCGCCGGTCAAGGAGATCGAGGCGCTCATGGGTCGTTCGGTGCCTGCGATCCGGCAGCGGCTGGTGCGCTTGCGTCTGCGGCTCTCGGAGCTGCGCGCACTGGGGCCGATCGAGTTCCCACTGCCGAAGGCCGAGGCAGTCACCGAGCGCACGTCCGCCTGATCCGGGTTGACGCCGGGCGCCGGCGCCCGGCACGATGGCTGCGACTCCGGCGCAGGAATGGCGCATGCCACATCGCGCGAATGCAGTGCCCGCGGCGCCCCGGATCCGGCGTTATGTCGAGGGCGACGAGTTGTACGCGGCGATGCTCGCCGACATCGCCGCCGCCGGCTCCGAGGTGCGCATGGAGTCCTACATCTATGCCAGCGACGAGATCGGTCACGCATTCGCTTCGGCGCTGATCCAGCGCGCCCGCGCCGGTTGCCGGGTGCGTCTGCGGGTGGATGCCCTCGGTTCCTTCGACACCCTCGACGCCAGCCTGGCGCGAGCGCTCGTCGATGGCGGCGTGCAACTGGAATGGTGTCGTCGCTGGAACTGGCGACATCCGCTGCGGATCCACCGGCGCAATCATCGCAAACTGCTGGTGGTGGATCGGAGCTGCTGTTATCTCGGCGGCTTCAACCTGCACCGCGAGGCCTCGTTGCGTCACTACGGCGAGCTGCGCTGGCGCGATGCCCATGTGCGCATCGAGGGCGCTCTGGTGGCGCAGGCGATCATGGCCTTCGACGAGTACGGATGCCGACGCCGGCGCACGCACTGGCGGCAACTGCGCGCCGACGCCGGCTACCTGGTTCCGAACATCGGCCTGCGCCGGCGCTTCCTGCTGCACCGCTGGCTGAAGCTGCGCTTTGGCCGGGCGCGACGGCGGTTGTGGCTGACCACGCCTTATTTTGTGCCGCCTTCCTCGATCCAGCGCGCACTGGTGGCGGCGGCACGCCGTGGCGTCGACGTGCGCGTGCTGGTGCCGCGACGCGCCGACGTGCGCCTGGCGCAGTGGGCCAGCCGCGCGGCCTACTCGCGCCTGCTCGCCGGCGGCGTGCACATCCACGAATACCTGCCGCGCATGCTGCACGCCAAGACCGCGCTGATCGACGCCGACTGGAGCATGGTCGGTACCGCCAACCTGGATTACCGCAGCCTGTTCATCAACGATGAGTTGGTGCTGTGGTCGCAGCTGCGCACGCTCAACGAGCGCCTCGCCACCGATTTCCTCGACGACCTTGCGCAGGCCGAGGAGATCTGCGAGCGACACTGGTCGCGTCGCTTCGGGCTCAGCTGGCTGGCCGAACTGATCGGCTGGCTCGCGCGCCGCTGGTTGTAGGCCTCGGCATGCACCCTGCGGACCGCACCCCCGCAAGACACAAAAGCAGAAACCGCGCGGATCGCTCCGCGCGGTTTCGGCGAGGCCAGCGAAAACCGCTCCGGATCAGAAGCGGAGCGTCGCGTTGACCCAGTAGTAACGACCCACCGGATCGTGCGTGCGCTCGTCGATGTTGCCGTTGAGCGAGTTGTTCTGGTACAGGATCGGCGGCTGCTTGTCGAAGGCGTTGTCGATGCCGAACTGGAGCTTGGTGTGCCACTCCGGCATGTTGTAGCCGAACTGCAGGTTGTGGTACGTGGTCGCGCCGCGGAAGAACACGCAACCTTCGTTGCCCACCACACCGCGGCCGGCGTTGTCGGCGCAATCGCCTTCCGGATCGTAGCTGCCGACGCGGAAGCCATCGACATAACGCGTGGTCCACTGGGCCTCGAAGTTGCCAAGGCTCCAGTTCATGGCGGCGAGGCTGCGCCAGCGGCTGTAGTTACCGAGGCCGCCCTTGGAGGAGGGCAGGAAGGTGCCGGCGTTCTCCTGCTCGGCGATGGTCACGCCGCCGGCGATCACGCGCACGTCGTAGCGATCGATGTAGGTGCTGTCGATGCTCGCGCGGAACAGGCCCCAGTCGGTGTCGATGGAGTAGCGGAAACCGATGTCGACGCCATTGGTGTCGGTGACGCCGGCGTTCTGGGTGATGTCGTTGACCAGGAACACATCGCCAGTCTGCGGATTGCGCGTGAACAGATTGCACAGGTCTCCGGACTGGAAGCAGGTGTTCAGGATCGGCTGGGTGCCGAGGGACTGGATGGTGTCTTCCAGGTGCACATCCCACACGTCCACCGCCACCGAGAATCCGCTCAGCCAGGACGGCGAGTAGACGAAGCCCCAGGTGAACACATCGCCGGTTTCCGGATCCAGCGCCGGGTTGCCGCCGAGCAGGGCATTGGTCTGGCCGAGACCCTGTTCGAACACGACGCCGGGTACATTGGGCAGGCCCACACAGGACAGCGGCTGGCCGTTGCAGGGATCCGAATACACCGGGTTGGTGATGCGCGCGCCCTGGAACAGGTCGTTGATGGTCGGCGCGCGGAACACTTCGGCATAGGTGGCGCGGACCAGCAGATCGTCGATGGCGCGCCACTCCAGGCCGAGTTTGCTGTTGGTGGTGTTGCCGAAACTGTCGTAGTCGGACCAGCGCGAACCCAGAGTGAAGGCCAACCGGTCGAGCACCGGGATGTACAGCTCTCCGTACACTTCCTTGACGGTGGTGTCGCCGCGGGTGGGATCGGCGCAGGATTCCGAGCTGATGCCGCAACCGAAGGGGTCGGTGTTGATGTACTTGATCGCGTCCGGAGCGAACACCAGGCTCTGCTTGCGGTGCTCGAAGCCGAAAGCCGCGCTCATGGTGCCGGCGGTCAGGTCCATCACATCGCCGCTGAAGTTCAACGAGAAGTTCTTCAGTGTGGTGTCGGTGTTGTCGCGCACCGGCAGCAACAGCGCCTGGAGCGCGGCGATCTGCGCCTGGCCCTCGGCGGTGGCCGGGTCCGGCTGGTTGAAGAAGTTGATCGGCACGCAGCCGGCGATCGGCGCGGACGGCGTGCCGCAGCGTGGAGTGCCGTTCTGGATGAAGGAAGGACCGAGCGCATCGGCCAGACGGCTGTAATCGATGTAGCCCCGGTCCTGGTTCTCCTGGGCGATCTTGCCGTAGGTGAACGCCGCCTCCCAGGTCCACGAGGTATCGCCGAAGCCGCCCTCGAAACCGCTGGTGATCTCCTTGACGTCGGTCTCGTAGTTGTAGCTGCGGTTGCCGAGTCCGAGGATGCGGTAACGCCCGTTGATGGTGGCGCCGAAGGGGTTGTAGATGCTGTCGCCGTCCAGCGCGATGCCGTCGAAATCCGAGAAGAAGGGCAGCGGCGCGATGATGCCGGCCGAGCGCGTGTTCTGGGTATGCACGTCCATGAAGGCGTTGACGCCTTCGACGATCTCGAACTCGCCGCTGAAGGCGACGCCGTAGCGCTCCTGCGGGGTCAGCTCGACGTTGCCCACACCCTGATAGTTGAAGGCATCGGTCGATCCGCCGACGTAGCAGCGGAAGTCGCTCGGGCTGGTGCCGTTGCGGCCTTCGATGCGGGTCACGTTGGCCACGCCGCTGCCGCCGACGCAAGAGCCGAGACCGTTGGCCTGGGCCACTGCGGCCGGCAGGGTGTAGCGGCCACGCGGCGTCGACGAGGAACCGGCGCGGCTGACCACGCCGGAGGACAGGTACAGCGCGAAGGCCGAGAAGTCGCGGTCCTGCGCCAGCACCGCTTTCTGATCGTTGTAGTTGATCGAGAACATCGCGTTGCCGCGATCGCCGGTGAATCCGTAGACGGCCGACCCTGCGGCGCGTTCGCCGTCGTCGCGATCGGACAGACCGTAGTTGAAGTCGAAAATCGCGCCTTCGAAGTCGCGCTTGAAGATGAAGTTGATCACACCGCCGATCGCGTCCGAGCCGTAGATCGCCGAGGCGCCGTCCTTCAACACTTCGATGCGCTCGATCATCGCCACCGGGATCGCGTTGACGTCGTTGGTGACCATGCGGCGGCCGTCGAGCAACAGCAGCGTGCGGTCTTCGGTAAGGCCGCGCAGCGATACCGTCGAGGCGCCGTCGCCGCCACCGTTGTTGACCGAAGGATTGGTCGCCGCGCCGGCGATCGCCGGAATGTCCTGGATCAGTTCGCCGACGGTCATCGCGCCGGAGCGCTCGATCGCGCTGCGCTCGACCACGAATACCGGGCTGGCGGTTTCGGCGTCGACGCGACGGATGCGCGAGCCGGTCACCTCGACCTTGTCCAGCTCGACCGCGTCCTCCGACTGCTGCGCGTACGCGGGCATGGCAACCGGCGCCAGCACGGCGCACCCGGCAATCAGCGCGCGTCGCACGCCGATGGTCAACTCGTTGAACTTGGATTTCATGGTGACTCCAGAGTGTTCGGCAGGTGGATGTGCGCGCACATGGCGCCCCGTTCCGGACGGTGCCAGAGGGTGGCGGGCTTTTTAGCTGCTCGTGAATATTTTGTAAACAGGCGCGATGGCGGTTGCCCTGCGAAAACTCCGTAGACTGCTGCCGCGTACGCGCCCGACGGCCGGGCGTGCGGGAGCGTCGATGCCGACCACGGTACGCTGCGTCTACAAGTTCGGTCCCTGGCGCGTGGATGGCGCGCTGCGCCAGCTCGCGCGCGACGGCCAGCCGGTACCCACGCCCGCCGCCACGCTCGAACTGCTGCTGGCGCTGCTGGAAGCGCATCCGCAGCCGCTCGGGCGACGCGCGCTGGACGCCCGCGTGCACTACGACGGCAACAGCATCGACGAGCACCTGCAGTGGCTCGCGGCGATGTTGGGCGAGGACGCCGAGGGCAGACCGCTGGTCGAGGCCGTGCCGCGCCGCGGTTGGCGTCTGATGCTGGCCGACCTGCGCCGCACCGACCTTCCCGGCGAATGCGACTCGACTCTGACCGAACGCTTCGCCGCCGGCATCGCTGGCGCGCCGGCGCGGGTCACTGCCAGCGGCGTCGGCGTGCCCGCCCGGCGCGGCGGCTTCCGTCCGGGCAGCACGCACGGTCGCTACGAGGTCATCGCACTGCTTGGCAGTGGTGGCATGGGCAAGGTCTACCTCGCGCACGATGTGCGCCTGGAGCGCAAGGTCGCGCTGAAACTGCTGTCCGGCCGCATGACCCGCAACCAGGAGTGGTTGCGTCGCTTCGAACGCGAGGCGCGCGCGATCGGCGCGCTCAATCACCCGAACATCCTGACCGTGCACGAGGTCGGCGAGATCGAGGGCCACCACTACATCGCCACCGAGTTCGTCGACGGCCGCACCCTGCGCGGGGTGCTGAAGGACGGCCCGCTGACGCCACTGGCGGCACTCGTGATCGCCACGCAGGCGGCGGCCGCGCTCGCCGCCGCGCACACCGCCGGCATCGTCCACCGCGACCTCAAACCCGAGAACCTGATGCTGCGCGGCGATGGCTGGCTGAAGTTGCTGGATTTCGGTCTCGCCAAGCCGCTCCACTGGAAAAACATCGAGAAAACCCGGGTCGAGACCGTGCCCGGCGTGATCATGGGCACCGCCAACTACATGTCGCCGGAACAGGCGCGCGGGCAACCGGTGGACGCGCGCAGCGACGTGTTCAGTCTCGGCGTGCTGCTGTACGAGATGCTGACCGGGACCTCGCCCTTCGCCGGCCCGACCACCTCGGACGTGATCGCGGCGGTGCTGGAGCGTCAGCCGCTGCCGCTGGCTCAGCGCGTGCCGGGCATACCGGCCGAACTCGACCGCATCGTCGCGCGCTGCCTGCGCAAGGATCGCGAGCAGCGCTATGTGCAGGCCGGCGAACTCGAGCAGGACCTGAAACGCCTGCAACAGGAACTGGAACTGCGCGCGCGCTTCGGCGATACGCTGCCGCCGGCACTGGCGCGGATCCCGGCGATGCCGGCACCTCACACCACGCCACCGCTTTCGCGGCCGAGCCATGCCTCGCAGCTCGATTCCGAGGCCGCCTTCGACATCCCCGAGGTGCATTACGCGCTCAGCGGCGAAGTCAACATCGCCTGGCAATCGATCGGCGAGGGCCCGATCGACCTGGTGTTCGTGATGGGCTGGGTCTCGCACCTCGAGTATTTCTGGACCGAACCGCATTTCGCCCGCTTCCTGCGCCGGCTGGCGACCTTCGCGCGCGTGATCCTGTTCGACAAGCGCGGTACCGGCCTCTCCGATCGCGTGCCGCTGGAGCAGTTGCCGACGCTGGAACAGCGCATGGACGATGTGCGCGCGGTGATGGAGGCCGCCGGCAGCGAGCGCGCGGTGCTCTGCGGCGTCTCCGAGGGCGGGCCGATGGCCAGCCTGTTCGCCGCCACCTATCCCGAGCGCACCATCGCGCTGGTGATGATGGGCAGCTACGCACGTCGCCTGCGCTGCGAGGACTATCCCTGGGGCCCGGACGAGGCCGGTCGCGATGCCTTCCTGGAGCAGATCCGGCGCGAATGGGGCGGGCCGGTCGGCATCGAGGTGCGCGCCCCGAGCATGGCCGCCGACCCCGCCTTCCGCGCCTGGTGGGCGGCCTACCTGCGGCGCGGCGCGAGCCCGGCGGCGGCGGTCGCGCTGACGCGCATGAACAGCGAGATCGACATCCGCCGGGTGCTGCCGAGCGTGCGCGTGCCGACCCTGGTGCTGCACCGGCGCGGCGATGCCTGCCTGCGCGTCGAGGAGGGTCGCTACCTCGCCGAGCACATCCCCGGTGCGCGCTTCGTCGAACTGCCGGGTGAGGACCACCTGCCCTTCGTCGGCGCTCAGGAGGAATTCCTCGACGAGATCGAGGAGTTCCTGACCGGCGTGCGCCACGCCTCCGGCATCGACCGCGTGCTCGCCACGGTGCTGGTCGCGCGCGTGCACGGCGAACTACCGGACGGTGATCGCGCGCAGCACCACCAGTCCTTCGTGCGCAAGGAGATCGAGCTGTTCAAGGGCCGCCTGATCGAGATCGACGCCACGCACGCGCTCGCCAGCTTCGACGGCCCGGCGCGCGCGATCCGCGCCGCCTGCGCGATCGGCACCTTCGCCGAACGCCTGATGGTGCCCCTGCAATGCGGCTTGCACACCGGCGAATGCGACGTGATCGGCGAGCGCATGGGCGGCATCGCCGTCGAGATCGCGCGCGAGGTAGCGGCGAGCGCTGCACCGGGCGAGGTGCGCGTGTCGAGCACCGTCAAGGACCTCGTCGCCGGGTCCGGCCTGTGCTTCTCCGACCGCGGCCTGCATGGCCTGCCCGATGCTCTCGGCGACTGGCGGCTGTACGCGGTGATGCGGGGGTAGAGAGCGGGGCACGGGAAGAGCTCGGGCAAAGATGGAGGTCGCGCTCCGTTGCGAATGGACTCGCAGCAGACACTTGCAGGGCCGCCGCAACATGCGAGCCTTTTCCCGTGCCCCGATCCGGCCCGCCGGCATAGCCGTCGGGCGTTCGTCCCTGCCGATGCGGTGCATCGGCTCGCGCTGCGCGCGACCGGGTCTCACCCCCGTGCCCCGTGCCTTATCCTTGCTGCCCATGGCCAAGCCCGCCCCGCATCTGCGTGAGACCAAGAAGAGCGCGACCCGTCGCGCGCTACTGCAGGCGGCGCACGCGCGCTTTCGGCGCGACGGCTATGACGCCACCACCATCGACGACATCTGCGGCGATGCCGGAGTCAGTCGGCGTACCTTCTTCCGCTATTTCGAAGACAAGGAGGCGCTCGCCTTCCCGCACCGCGCCGAGCGCCTGGAGCGTTTCCTGCATCTGCTCGAGACCGCGCCCATTCACGAAGGTCCCTTCGCCAGCCTGCGCGCGATCGCGCAATTGTTCGCTTCCGAGTACGCCGCCAACCGCGAGCAACTGATCGCGCAGCAGAAACTGATCGAGGGTGTGCCGGCGCTGGTCGCGCGCGAGCACGAAATCGATCAGGACTGGGAACGCGCGATGGCGCAGGCCTTCCAGCGGCGTTTCGGCGAAGATGCGAGCGCGGTGCTGCAGGCGCGCATGCTCGCCGGCGCCGCCATCGGCATCATCCGCGCGACCATGCGTCACTGGTTCGAGCACGAGGGCCGTCCCGATCTCGCCGGGCTCGGCCAGCAGGCACTGGACGCGCTGCAGCGGGGCTTCGCGCAGATGCCGCGCGCGCCCGTCGGCTGAAGCGGTGCTGCGTTTCGACAACCGCTTCCTGCTCGAACTGCCCGGCGATCCACGCGCCGACGACTGCCCGCGCCAGGTGCACGGCGCGCTGTGGTCGGCGGTGCTGCCCACGCCGGTCGCGGCGCCGCGACTGCTGGCGCATTCGCCGGAGGTCGCGGCGGCGCTGGGCATCGACGCGGCCACGCTGGCCTCGCCGGAGTTCGTGCAGGTGTTCGCCGGCAATCGCCTGTGGCCGGGCATGCAGCCCTGGGCCAGCAACTACGGCGGCCACCAGTTCGGGCACTGGGCCGGTCAGCTCGGCGATGGCCGCGCGATCAGCCTGGGCGAGGCGCTCGCTGCCGATGGCGCGCGCCACGAGCTGCAACTGAAAGGTGCCGGGCGCACGCCCTACTCGCGGCACGCGGATGGCCGCGCGGTGCTGCGCTCCTCGCTGCGCGAGTTCGTCTGCAGCGAGGCCATGCACCACCTCGGTGTGGCGACCACGCGCGCGCTGTCGCTGATCGTGAGTGGCGAGGAGGTGGTGCGCGACCTGTTCTACGACGGCCATCCGCGCGCCGAGCCCGGCGCGATCGTCTGCCGCGTCGCACCCTCCTTCATCCGCTTCGGTCACTTCGAACTGCCGGCCGCGCGCGGCGATATCGGCCTGCTCGAACGCCTGGTCGAGTTCACGATCGCACGCGATTTCCCGCATTTGTCGGGGCCGCCGGAGCAGCGCCGCGGCGACTGGTTCGTCGAGGTCTGCATGCGCACCGGGCGGCTGCTCGCGAACTGGATGCGGGTGGGCTTCGTGCACGGGGTGATGAACACCGACAACCTGTCGATCCTCGGCCTGACGATCGACTACGGCCCCTACGGCTGGCTCGAGGACTTCGATCCCGACTGGACCCCGAACACCACCGATTTCGAAGGCCGTCGCTATGCGTACGGGCGCCAGCCGGAGATCGCGCAGTGGAACCTTTCCGCGCTCGCCGGTGCACTCGCGCCGCTGTTCTCCGACCCGGCGCCGCTGCACGCCGGCCTGCGCGCCTACGCGCAGACCTTCATGACCGAGCAGGCGCGCTGGACGGCCGCACGCTTCGGCTGGGAGCGCCTCGACGATGAGCGCCTGCGGCTCGCGCGCGATTTCCACGCGCTGCTGCAGCGCTGCGAGATCGACCTGACGCTCGCCTTCCGGCTGCTCGCCGACATCGATCCCGAGGCACCGTCGCTGCAGACCCTGGAAGCGGCCTGGTACCGGCCGGCGCTGGTCGCGGCCGAGGCCGGCGAGTGGCAATCCTGGCTGGGGGCCTATGCCGGGACCCTGCGCGCCGACCCGCGCCCGCGCGCGCAGCGGCAGGCGGCGATGAACGCCGTCAATCCGCTGTACGTGCCGCGCAACTACCTCGCACAACTGTGCATCGACGCCGCCGAGCGCGGCGACCTGGCCCCCCTGCACGAATGGCTGGAGACGCTGCGCCGACCCTGCGAGGAGCAGCCCGGCCGCGCCCACCACGCCGCCCGCCGTCCGGAATGGGCGCGCGAACGGCCGGGGTGCTCGATGTTGTCCTGCAGCTCCTGAGGCCCACCCGGACCGTCAATTGCAGGGCTTTCCCAGCAAGCCACTCAGGCGCACGAGGTCGAGCCCGCCGCTGCCGAATCCGGCCCGATCGCTCTGCCACTCGATCCGCGCGCGACCACCGTCGACGGCACGGAAATCGACCGTGCCCCAGGGCTCGCGCACCACCTGCGCAGCCTGGAAGGCCGGTGGAAACTGGCCTCCGCGGGTGATCGTCATCGGCACCCGCGCGTGCTCGCCCTGGATCGGCGCAACGCCAATCAGCCACACCTGGCGGCCCTGCAGATAGACGAACCAGATCAGCACCAGTTGCTGCTGCCCCGGCGGCCCGATCACTTGCGCCTGCAGACCGTGACCATTCTGCTCCGGTTGGTACCAGGTGCCGCTGTGACAGGCGCGCAAGCCGCCGCCGGTGTCGGCGCCGATCGCCGTCAGCCGCCGCAGCGGCATGCCGCCATTGGCAAAGCCCGGGCGGCTGGTGGTCCAGGTCGCGGTGCCGGCATCGCGGCTGGAGAAACGCAGCAGCACCTCGCCCCAGGGCTCGATCACCACCGCGGTCGGGTCGAAGGCCGGCGGAAAGCCACCACCGCGGGTGATCGACAGCGGCACGCGCGCACTGTCGCCGTCGACCGGCGCCGCGCCGACCATCCACACCGGTTCGCCTGCGAGATAGGTGTACCAGGTGGCGACCACGCCGGGCACGCCACCAATGTTGGTCGCCTCGATGAACCAGCCGTGGCCATCCTGCGCCGGATCGTAGAAGCTGCCGGAGAGATCGGGGCCGATGGTGTAGCTCGACACTGCGTCGAAGCTCGTCAACGGCGCGCGCCAGACACCGCGACCGTAGGTGAAGGCATACAGCTCGGGCGCGCCGGAGGGCGGGCTCGACGCGATCGCGAGGCGCTCGACGATGACGTTGGCGAAGCCGCCGTTCTCGCGCGCCCAGTGCTGGCCGCCGTCGAGGCTGACGAAGACGCCGAGGTCGGTGCCGATGTACAGGCGCGAGCGGTTGCCCGGGTCGATCACGAGGTGGTGCACCGGCACGTCCGGCAGCGCGCCCTCGCCGACGCCGTCGATCGCACGCCAGCTCGCGCCGGCGTCGTCGCTGCGCCAGACGTGGGCGCCGCCGAAGGTCGAATAGGTGGCGTAGGCGATGTTCGCGTCGGCGGGGTCGAAGCTCAGCGAGGACACCCAGCCGCTGCGGGGCGAAATGGCCGCGAACGCGGTCGCGCCGGTGGTGGAGTTGGCGCTGGCGCTGCGGAAGATCGCGCGCTGGTTGCCGAGCAGGATGCGGTTGTTGTCCACCGGCGACAGCCCGATCGCGGAGATGCGGTCGAGGAAGCCGCTGCCCAGCGACGCGCTCGCCGCGACCCAGTTGCGACCCTGGTCGCGGGTCCGCCACAGCCGCGAACCGCCGGCGTAGAGCCGGTCCGGCGCCAACGCGTCGAGCACGAAAGGCATGATGAAGACGGTGACATCGTTGATGCCGTTGGTGGCCCGCACGAAGGGACCGCCGTCTATGGAGCGGTGGATGTTGACGTCCTGGTAGCTGACGTAGAGCGTGTTTTCGTTGCGCGGGTCGATCGCGACGCTTGCACCATCGCCGCCGAAGATGTGGTCGAACTGACCTGCGGGCGAACCCGCGTCCTGCAGCAGCGTGCCATTGTCCTGGGTGCCGCCGAGCCAGCGCGAAGCCGTCGCGCTGACCGCACCGGTGTAGAACTGGCTGGATCCGAGACCGTTCTCGATGGTGGTCCAGCGCAACGCGCCGCTGCCGGGACCGCAGGCGGCGGCGGCACCGGCGCGCACGGGTCCGGCGTCGTTGTCGGTGTAGGCGACGCCGCCATCGTTGGCGCTGTAGAGGATGCGCATGCCCTGCGCGTAGTGCGGATGGAACCTCAGCAGGTGCTGGTCGGCGTGGATCGCGCCCGGCTGGCCGTCGTCCAGCCACCACCAGGAGGCCTTGCCGAAGCTGCGCCCGCCGTCGTTGCTGCGGTACACCTCCATGCCACCCACCCAGACGATTTCTGGGTCGAGCGGATTCACGACGAGCGCCTGGTTGTACCAGCCGGCGCTGTAGGCGTCGAAGTTGCCGAAGCCGCAGCGCACCGCCTCGAAACCGTCGGCGTAGCTCAGCAGATAGGTCGACAGCACATCGCTGCTGCTGTTGCGCAAACGCGCGGCCCAGGTGCGCCCGCCGTCGTCGGAGCGGAACAGCGCGTGCAGGCCGTTGTCGTAGTCGCCGCGGCCGTCGCCGTTGCGGTCGGGGCCGTCGACGATGCTGGCGGAGAGCGCGTACAGGATCTGCGGGTTCGATGGCGCGATCGCCAGCGAAGTGCGGCCCATGCCGGCCTCGCTCAGCACCAGTTGCCAGGTCGGCGTGCCACGCGCGTCGTCGGTGCGGAACACGCTCGCCGGACACGGGCCGCCGCAGGCCGGCGGCACCACGGTGCCGGGCAACCAGTAGCGGTCGTCTTCCGAGCGCGAGGCGCAGCTCGCCAGCAGCGCCTCGCCGCCGGGCAGCGGCTGCAAATCGGTGCAGCCCTCGTACTGCAGGCCGGCGTCGACGGTGGGACGCAGGATCTGCACGAAGCTGATGCCGCCGTCGTCGGAACGCCACACGCCGGTGTTGGTCGCGGCATACAGGCGCCGGTGGTCCTGCACGCTGACGACGAGGTCGGAGACGTAGCGGAAATCGGCGGTCTGGGTGGCCAGCAGCGGGCGCCAGTGGCGGCCGCCGTCGTCCGATCGCAGGATGCCCTGGCCCCACATCGCGGCGTAGGGCCGCTCGCTGTTGCGGTAGAGCTCGCCGGTGCCGGCGTAGATGGTGTCCGGCGCGACCGGATCGAAGGCGAGTGCGCCGATGTTGAGGTTGACCGTGTCGTCCGACAGCGGTTGCCAGTACTGGCCGCCGTTGGTGGACTCGAAGACGCCGCCGGAGACGCCGCCGGCGAGCATGCGCGCGGGATTGCGTGGATCGAATTCGAGTGTGCGCGTGCGCCCGCCGACGTTCGTCGGGCCGAGCCATTGCCAGGCCGGCGCGGTCTTCTCGCCGGTGACGATGCGACCCGCCTGCGTGCTGAAACTCGCCATGCGCTCGGCCTGCGCCCGCGCACGGGCGTACCACGCCGGGTCGATCGCCTCGGCGCCCGGCGGGAGCCGGCGCGCGGCGTCGTACGCGGCGCGCTCACCGGGCGAATCCGGACGTTCGCGTGGCGGCGGCCTGCCGTGGGACTGTGGCTGCTGCGAGAGCCCGGCGAAGATGGCAAGGCACAGCAATAGGGCGATGATCGCGAGCTTTTGCATGGCGGGCTCCATTTGCCACAGGCGCGACGCGTGCGTTGCAAGCACAACCCCCGCAATCGCGCCGCAAACGGCGCTCCTGCGCGCGACTGCAGCAGCATCCTGCCGCATCGCGCACCGCGCAACCCCGTGGCCCATCGGGTTCAGCCTTTCCTCGCGAGCCAGAGCTCGCCGACATCCACCTCACGCCACTGTCCCGGCAGCAGCCGGTCGAGCGAAATTCCGCCGATCTTCGCGCGCACCAGTCGCAGCGTCGGCAGCCCGACCGCGGCGGTCATCCGCCGCACCTGGCGATTGCGGCCCTCGCGCAGCAGCAGTTCGATCCAGTGTGTGGGGATCGCCGCGCGGAAACGGATCGGCGGCGTGCGCGGCCACAGCCCGGCGGGCTCGTCGATGCACCGCGCACCGGCCGGCAGCGTCGGCCCGTCGTTCAACACCACGCCCGCACGCAAGCGCGCCAGCGCCGCCTCATCCGGCGCGCCCTCCACCTGCACCCAATAGGTCTTGGCGAGCTTGAAGCGCGGATCGGCGATGCGCTGCGCGAGCCGGCCATCGTCGGTCAGCAGCAACAAGCCCTCGCTGTCGCGGTCCAGCCGTCCGGCGGCATACACGCCCGGCACCGCGACGAAATCCTTGAGCGTGCGCCGCCCCTCCGGATCGGTGAACTGGCAGAGCACGTCGTAGGGCTTGTTGAGGGCGAGGAGCATGGGGAGCAGTCGGTGGTGAATGGTGAGTGGCAACAGCGGACCGCGCCAGCGAGCAGGCCGGTGGCTGGCCCCGGACGGCTCCTGCCACTCACCACTCACCACTCACCACTCACCACTCACCACTCACCACTCACCGGCGGCGCGCCGGCGCCGCCTAGTGTGCGCCGCAGCAAAAATGCGGTTACTCTCGGCTGAACGCAGGGCAGGACCGGGGTTGCGATGAGCGAGCGGTTGATGACGGGGGCGCAGATCGTGGTGCAGGCGCTGGCCGACCAGGGCGTGCGCCACATTTTCGGTTATCCCGGCGGGGCGGTGCTGCCGATCTACGACGCGCTGTTCCAGCAGGACACGATCGAGCACATCCTGGTCCGCCACGAGCAGGGCGCGGCGCACGCCGCCGAAGGCTATGCGCGCTCCACCGGCGGCGTCGGCGTGCTGCTGGTGACCAGCGGTCCCGGCGCGACCAACGCGGTCACCGGGCTCACCGACGCGATGATGGATTCGATCCCGCTGGTGTGCATCACCGGGCAGGTGCCGACCCATTTGATCGGCTCGGACGCCTTCCAGGAGTGCGACACCGTCGGCATCACGCGCGCCTGCACCAAGCACAATTTCCTGGTGAAGGACGTCGCCGACCTCGCGCGCGTGCTGCACGACGCCTTCCACATCGCGCGCAGCGGCCGCCCCGGGCCGGTGGTGGTCGACATCCCGAAGGACGTGCAGTTCAAGCGCGGCGACTACGTTGGCCCCGCGAACATCGTGCACCGCACCTACCGGCCGCGCACGAAGGGCGATCCGGTGCGCATCGAGCAGGCGGTCGAGCTGATGCTGGGCGCGCGCCGTCCGGTCTTCTATACCGGCGGCGGCGTCATCAATGCCGGCAGCCGCGCCTCCGAACTGCTGCGCGAACTGGTGCGGCTGTCCGGTTTCCCGATCACCTCGACGCTGATGGGCCTCGGCGCCTACCCGGCCTCCGACCGCCAGTGGCTCGGCATGCTCGGCATGCACGGCACCTTCGAGGCCAACCTGGCGATGAACCGCTGCGATGTGATGATCAACATCGGCGCGCGTTTCGACGACCGCGTGACCGGCCGCCTGGACGCCTTCTCGCCGGGTTCGAAGAAGATCCACGTCGACATCGATCCGTCCTCGATCAACAAGAACGTGCGCGTCGACATCCCGATCGTCGGCGACTGCGCGCAGGTGCTCGAGGAGATGCTGGCTGCGTGGAAGGGCCGCGCGCGCAAGCCGGACGAGGTCGCGATGACCGCATGGTGGGCGCAGATCGACGCCTGGCGCGCGCGCCGCTCGCTGGCCTACCGCCAGGAGGGCGACAGGATCAAGCCGCAGTACGCGGTCGAGCGCCTCTACCAGCTCACCAGGAACCGCAAAACCTACATCACCACCGAGGTCGGCCAGCACCAGATGTGGGCCGCGCAGCACTACCATTTCGAGCAGCCGAACCGCTGGATGACCAGCGGCGGCCTGGGCACGATGGGCTACGGCATCCCGGCCGCGGTCGGCGTGCAGGTGGCGCACCGCGACGCGCTGGTCATCGACATCGCCGGCGAGGCGAGCGTGCAGATGACGATGCAGGAGATCAGCACCGCGGTGCAGTACCGCCTGCCGATCAAGATCTTCATCCTCAACAACGAGTACATGGGCATGGTCCGCCAGTGGCAGCAACTGCTGCACGGCGGCCGCTACGCGCACTCGTACTCCGAGGCGCTGCCGGATTTCGTCAAGCTCGCCGAGGCCTACGGCGCCAAGGGCATCCGCGCACAGAGCCCGGCCGAGCTCGACACCCGCATCCACGAGATGCTCGATCACGACGGCCCGGTGATCTTCGACTGCGTGGTCGACAAGCTCGAGAACTGCTACCCGATGATCCCCTCCGGCGCCGCCCACGACGAGATGATCCTGCCGGATGCGGTGGATGTCGGGGTCTCGGAGGCGGGGAAGATGCTGGTGTAGGAGCGACGCGTCGGGCGGCGGCGCCGGGGTATCTTCAGCTCCCGGTTGCTCACAGGACTGACGCATGCCCCCCGCAGACGCTAATTCGCCCTCGGCAGTCGCCGGGCTCCTGGTAACCGAGATCGACTCGGCGATCGCTCTCGCCGGCAGCCTGTTCGCGGCCCGATTCCGTGGAGCGATGCCGCCGGATCGCGGTCGCCATTTCGTGACCCTGTCCGAATCGGCATCAGGTCGTTGGGGACTCGTGTGCTACGTGCACTTCCAGCCCTTCGGCGATACCTGCCTGGGTGGTGGCGCCTGCACGGACACCGCCATCCTCCGCAAGCTTCCTGCCCCGGCGCTGGATGCCATGCGCGCCGCGGGCGGACCCTATGCACAGACGCTCCGCTACGCATTGAACAAGATGGCGAAGGAGTTCTTCGCCTTCTTCGGGCATACCTCGGATGCGCGGGCGACGAAGATCGATCTTGAAGTGGGCTTCAGGCCTACGCCCGTCGAACATCTGCTGATCTACACGCCGGCGCCGATTGACGACACCCTTGAGCGCGCGCTGATCGCCAAGATCGCGGCGGTGGGACCGTTCTGACCGGGCGACTCCGCCGTGCCTGCATCAGGCACTGGCGAGGATCCGCTCCAGTTGCTCCGGGGACTGCCAGTGCTCTTGGCAGATAAAACGCGGAATCGCCCAACGATTCGAGTCGGCCCGTACGTAGTCGCCGCCGCCGACGAAGGCTGCGCTCACGGCCTGCTGGCGCGGCAGGTAAGCCTGCACCAGGAATTCGTTCGAGTGCCCGTACGGATAGGCGAACAGCCGCGCCGACCTCCCTTGCGTGCGTTCTTCGAGATAGCGTTGCGCCTGCGCGATCTCGCGTTCCGCGTCTTCCCAGGTCCCCACGGTATCGAATCGACCACGTTCGGCCTGCGTGGCCACGACCGAATCCAGCGTCGGATGCAGGTGATCCCAACTGTGGTTGGCGATCGCCAGCACGCCTTCGCACGCGGCCTCCAACCACCAGTCATCGCGCCACTGGCCGCGACCGGCGATACAGGTCCGGTCAAGCTGCTCGCGGGCCTCCGGCGAAACGATCACGAAGGAAGTTGCAGAGGCCTGGCCATCGGGGAAACCCAGTCCCGCCCCGTGCTCGCGCATCACCCGCGCCATGCTGCGTAGATGGCCATAGTCCGGATGGCTGAAGTCGATGAAATCGTGGTCGGTGCCGTCGTCGAGGCTGATGCCCACCACTCGCTCACGCGCGAGCGTCGCAAGCGTTCCATCAATCACGGCCTGCGCGATCGTGGACAAGGCCGCGACCCGAAATCCCTGGCCACGAATCGCCTGTAGATCGCATTCCAACGCGACATGATCGTTGCTGTGGTAGTCCCACCCCGGCGCGTGCAACGCGTGGTAAGTCAGGATCGGGACGGACGTCGTCACTTGGCATTTCGAGCGGCGCGGACGCAACAGCATAGCCGGAGATCCGTCGGGCTCAACAAACGTAACCGACTGGAAATGTCAATCATTGCAGCACGACGTGCTGACCTGTAGAACGCAGGCCCTCTCGCCGGCTTGTCCGACGGGATCCCTATCCGGTCCACCTCGAAACATGACGAATCGACTTTCCTGCGCCGTTCGTTGGATGGCTTTTGCCCTTTCGTTGGCTCCCTTGCCCTACGCGCATGCCCAGGACTCGTTCGAGGACGACGATTCGCTTGCACTGGCCAAGTCGATCAATCTGGACGGAACCATCCAGCTTCGCGACTTCGACATCCCCGGCGACATCGACTGGATCAAGTTTCAGCTTGCTCCGGGAGCGACTGGAAATCTGTCTCCACGACCCTCGGCGACGACGACGTCATTGCGATGGCGAGCCGAGTTGTTCCGGGTGAACGGAGGAAGCACCCAGAGCCTGGCTCCTCCCTACATCTTCGGCGCCGTCCGCCCGATCATCACCGTCACGAACACCGCGACGACCACCCAGAATTACGCGCTGGCCGTCACCAAGGACACCACCGCGATCACGGGGTTCGCTTCGCGCTACTTCCTGTCGGGCCAGACCACGGGCGGGGGTGTCGTCTTCAGCCCGGATGCGTACGAGGCGAATGGGGGCAACGATACTCGCGACACCGCAAAACCCCTGAACGAGGCGGATGGCTGGCAGTCGCACAATTTCCATGTGTCCGGCGACCAGGACTGGGCGGCGTTCTACCTCGCCCAGGGGTTGACTTCCACGGTCACCCTGGAACCCGTCACGTCTACCCCAGACCACCGTTGGCAGGCGACGCTGAAGACGGTGTCCTGGAACGCCGCGACCGGCGCGTGGGAACTGGTGGACGCGGCCCCCACGCTGACCGTCGGACCTCAGGCAGGCAGTGTCTCGGGATCCGCGACGATTTCCGGCGGTCAGATGTTCTGGGTCCAAACCAGTTCAATCAGCGGAAATCTCGCGGGCAGCGAGTCAGCCTACCGCATCCGCGTGGTCACCGCGCCCACGCCACCCAGTTCCACTCCGGATGCCTACGAGTCCAACGACACCCGCGAAACCGCCAAACCCCTCAGCGAGGCCGACGGCTGGCAGCAGCACAACTTCCACACCAGCAGCGACCAGGACTGGATGGCGTACTTCCTGGGAGACGGACTGCGCTCGACCATCACGGTCGAGCCCATCACCCAGACGCCCGATGCTCGCTGGCAGGTGACACTGAAAACGGTGGGCCGTAACCCGACGACCGGCCAGTGGGAACTGGTCGACGCAGCGCCCCCCGCAACTTTCGGTGCGCAAGGAGTCAGTCTGAGCGGTGCTTCCGTATTCACGGGAGGCCAGATGTTCTGGGTTCAGGTGCTCGCCACCAACGGAACGAACGTCGGACCGGCGTCTGCTTACCGCGTCCGGGTCGCCACCACGCTCAACACGCCGTACGAGCCCAACGATACCCGCGAAACCGCGGGCGCACTGAACGAAGCTTCGGGCTGGCAGGATCACAACTTCCACGCAGCGTCGGACCAGGATTGGTTTGCCTACTACCTGGGCGAGGGCTTCACCGGGACGGTCTCCATCCAACCCGTCACACTCACGCCCACCGCGAAATGGCAGGTCACGCTCAAGACTGTGCGCCTCAATCCGGTCACGAATGCGTGGGAAGTCATCGATGCGGCGCCGACGGTGAGCCTGGGGCCGCAGGCGGGGAGTGTCAGTGGGGTGGCGACCATCCCGGGCGGGCAGATGTTCTGGGCGCATGTGCGGTCCACCGACGGCGCCCTCAGCGGGTCCGCTTCGAGCTATCGGATTCGGTCCACGGTCACCGCGGGGACCGCGCAGTCCATCGTCATCACCGCCACCCCGAGCGCGAATCTGGTGGCGCCGGCGACGACCCGGCTGACGGCCACTGTCAGCGCGACTTCGCCCGTGCAGAGCGTGGAGTACCGTTATCTGGGCTCCGCGATCTGCGCGCCGGTGACGGTGCCGCCGTATGCCTGCGACTGGAACCAGTTGGCGGCGGGCAGCTACCAGGTCACCGGCTACGCCACGCTGCAGACCGGCACGCTGACTTCGGTGCCGATCACGCTCACCGTGGCGCCGCCCGCCGGCCCCACCGAAAGCTATGTGTACCACCACACCGACGCGCGTGGTTCGATCGTCGCGACCACCGACCAGAATGGCAGCATCGTCGCCCTGCCGAGCTACCGCGCCTTCGGCCGCCCGGTCACCACCAGCACGGTCCAGCCACCCGTCCCCGCGCCACCGATCAACGGCGTTGCACTCGGCTTTACCGGTAAGTGGTACGACGCGCAGTTGCAGTTGTCGAACCACGGGGCAAGGCATTACGACCCGCTGTATTCGAATTTCATCAGCATTGATCCTGCCGGCGTTCGCGAAGACGATTCGCGGACGGTGGCGCGGTATATGTATGCCAATAACAATCCGATGAAGTTTGTCGATCCGGATGGGCGGCAGTCTGCATCCAGTCAACAATGGCTGAGCCTATTGCCACCCTACCTTAGCTGGTTGGTGAGCTCAAGAGAGACGCGCGCCCCGGCAGGCCAGATGATCGAGGAGCAGGTCCTTGCCGAGGTCAGTCGACCGATAAGCTGGGCTGAAGCTGGAGAGATGACTGCTTTTGCGATGTCGATGGGGGTTGGATTCCCTGCGGTTAGAGGTGGACTAGGCTTTACCCCTGTACGAAGCACCATCGCCATGTTTGAGGATATTGGGGGCCTAGCAGCCACGTCCGGCGAGCGCGTGCTCTTGCTAGGGCAATGGGACTACCGAACATCTTCTGGCCTATCCTTAAACTTCTTCGATCGAAACTCTAGGTTGGCTGGTGAGTTGGGGGCTTCGGTAATTCAGCGGCGTAGTCCTACTGTCGCGCAACTTGAGCATGACATAGCAAGCGCAGATCGCTTGATCTTTCTGACATCCCGAGGAATGGGCAATGGGCATACGGCTGCGGAAATGAAGATTATTCAATCGAGCGACAAACTTCGCGATAGGACGACGTTTGTCATTGGCGCATACCCGGAGTAGTTGATGGACGCGTTTTGGAAGATTCGTTCAATCGCCTATGGGTCTGACTCCGTGGCGTGGGTAGACGCTGCCTCCGGTCAAGCGGCGATCATTAGAGCATTTGGACATGATGTCCCTGAATCTCGCCAGCTATTGGAATTGGCAATGTGGCTGTCTGCTGCTGATCTTGGCGGGCTTCGCGAACTTCCAGTTGGGATGAGCTTTGAGGGTAAGGTAGCGTTTTCTGGCGCTGTAATTGGAGCCGACGGACGATTACTCCTTGTAGGAACCAGTTTTCGAGTTCTCGCCGGAGGCAAATGGGTGACTGAACCTCCTCCGCATGATTCTTTCTCTCGACTCGGAATGGAGCTGGCCGTTATCCATGACGGGCGCTTCAGATGTGATCATATTCACGCCCTTTCAATTCCAAATGATGTCGACTTTGCCATCGTCACAGACTTGGCAAACTATCGATTGTCGGTATTCGAGGCATGGTTGAAGTCCTGGCCTTCAGTCGAGGACCTGATAGATAACGCGAATCTTCCTCTTCCCGGGAATGGGGCAATTGGTGCTATTGAGGAAGGTAGCGTCACGATACTTCTCAAGGCACGACGCTAAGGGCAGCCGAGATAGGTTGCGGCGAGCAACGCGAAACACAACGCTGCCGAACTCGACTTGAGAGGCAGTTCCTCTACTCAGGAACAAGGACACGCGTCGATTCCGATTTGGGCCGGACCGAAGACGCCGACGGACCCATCTGATTCGCCGCGCCGGCAAGGCCGGAACTCGTGAATATTCTCAAGGTGATCCAAGAAATGCTGCCGTTTAACCCGTTCACGTCATTGCGTTTGGACAGTGCCATGGTCCTCTTGCTCGCCTTGGCGCTCTGCCCATTTGCTGTCCACGCCCAAAGCGACGACGACAAGCCCCCCGAAGCAGCGGTTCAGATTCCAACTCTGTACCAGTTGTATCCGCCTGCGGTGAATGCCGTACCTACGACGCCAGAGGCGGGGCCGGATTATTCCGATCCCTGGGCCGTGGAGGACGGTTACGGCCGCTCGCGCATCGCGGAGGTGCCGGGCGAATCGGTCGATCCGCGCACTGGTGCGGTGACGTTGACGGTGACGGACCTGAGCATCCCGGGCAACGGTGGCCTCGACATCGTGGTGTCGCGCACCCGTCGCGACAGCTTCTTCGTCAGCCCGGGCCCGGATTACCTCGAGAACCGATCCTTCCAGGACACGATGGCGGACTGGCGTCTGGACGTCCCGTTCATCCAGTTGCGCAGCACCGGTGCCTACGACCAGGACGTGGGCGGCATCATGCCGCAGTCGCCGGTGTACTACAGCGACAACCCGGCGACTTGCGAAAGCCCGTTCCCCGGCGATCCTTTCCAGACCACGGGGTTCAATCCACCTGCGTCCACCCGCACCGCCCTTTTCGGCGGCGTCCAGCTTGCCGGCATGCCAGGCGGCGGTGGGGCCGAGCTGCTGTTGCGCAGCGTCAACGGCAATGACACGGAGCGGACGCGCGCGCGCCAGTTGGAAACCCCTTACGGCACGGCCGACCAACTGGTGGTTCAGTGCGGGGCTTCGACGCTTGATGCCATCAGGCCCGGGGCGCGATCCGCGTTCTCGGTGCACACGCCGGATGGCAGCACCTACCACTTCGCCGAGCCGAGCTCCGGAAACAACCTGAGCATTTCGCCGGTGGAGCAGCATCTGCGGCCCTGGGGCCATGTAAGGGTCTACCTGAGCCAGATCCGCAACCGCCACGGCAAGACCCTGAACTACCAGTACGACGCTCAGCCGGAAATTCAGGCGATGTACCCCTACGTCAACGGCGTGCGCCGGCCGGACCGCCGGGATCATGCCTATCTGACGAGTATCACCGCAGACGACGGCCGCGAAGTCCGCTTCACCTGGGAATGCAATCCTTACGGCAAGGGGCGATCGCTGGGGCTGGCGAACTGCGGCACGAACCAAAACACTTACCACGGCGCCCCGCTGTTCCGCCTGCGCAGCATGACTGCGAACGGCCGGACCTGGATCTATGAGTACAACGACACGGACCCTGCAGGCCCGGACCAATCGCGGTTCCTGAAGTCCGTGCGGCTGCCGAACGCGCAGCGCTGGACGTATGCGCGGCAGCAAGTCTCCGCTACGCCCCCTGGCGCCTGCGGACGCTACCCTTACGGATTCGCCAGCGGCATCGACTACACAGTGACTCACCCGGAAGGCGGCGTTGCGGTCTACAAGACCCGGCCGCGCCGGATCATCCGCTACAACTCCTGCCGCTACGTGACCTCGCTGGCGGAGCGCGTGGTGACGCCCAATCCCGCCTTGGCGGAGTCGCATACCACCCGCTGGTGCCTTCAGGACACGGTACAGGGAAGTTCAAACCCGGTCTGGACGCATATCCTGGGTCCTACACGGATGGAGTCGATGCGTTTCCAGCGGGAGCTGGAGTCCGGCGACAAGTGGAAGGAAGGCTTGCTCCTTGAGTCGCGCGTCTACGAACCGATCGCCGCCTGCCCGACCGGCGAGCCGCCTGCAAACTTCGTGGAACGGACCTCCTACGAATATCAACGCGGGGACCGCATCACGGAGCCCACCAGTTCGGTGTTTCCGAGCTACGCCGAATCCATCAATGCGCCGCGTCCGGTCACCAAGGTCCGGATCGAGCGGCCGGATACCGGCACTTTCGAAACCAGTCACGACCAGTTCGACCGCTACTTCCGTCCCCAGCTCTCCCGCGAGTCGCTCGTCGGGCAACTGTCGACGGCAACCTCAGCGCGCCGCTGGAAGTCGACGCCCGACCATCGCGCAGTCCGCCTGATCGTCTACCCCGCGGCCGGACAGTTCAGCCTGAACTGGCTGGTCCCCACGGTCGACAGTGTCGACGTCAAGTACTCGGTCAACGGCGGCGCGGAACAGAATGCCGCAACGGGCAGCAACTCCAGCGGTAGCACCAGCATTTCCCGCAGCGCCGGCGTGCCATATTCGATCCGCATCTATCCGGCGGGCCAATCAGGGCCCGGCGCCAGGCTTGCCGAGGTGAACATCCCGGCCGGCGACATGCAGCAGAAGTACGAGTTCCGTTGGCTGCTCGACCGGCAGAAGCGCCGCTGCGTGGTTGCCAGCGACGGCGCGAACTGCGCGACGAGCGAGGGCATCCTGCAGGCCCGCGAGGCGGAGTTCGACGTCACCGGCAATCTGTTGCGCGAGACGGATCATGGCGTCACCCGGTCCTACGCCTACAGCGCGGACGGCGACGTCGCCGCAGCGACCGACGCTCGCGGATACACCACTCAGTACCAGAACTACTACCGCGGCGTGCCGCGCAACATCCTGCTGCCGGGCACGGATGGCGCGTCTCGCAGTCTGATGGTCAACGCCACAGGGACCATCCAGAGCATCACCGACGGTGAGGGATACACCACAAGCTTCGACTACGACGAGCGGGATCGATTGCGCACGGTAACCTTCCCGATCGGGACGCCGCTGTCGATCACCCGGACCCCGGACGGTCGCACTCGAACCTCCACGCAGGGCTCCGCCGTCCGGATCAGCACTTTCGATGGATTCGGACGGCTGCTCTCCGAAGAGCACCGTGACAGCGTGGATGCCAGCAACAACTTCAAGGTCAGCACGCGCTACGACGCCGCCGGCCGCACGACTTTCCAGTCCGATCCGCACGCCCCGGCCACAGGCCAACCTGCCGGCATGAGCTACGCCCATGACGCCTTGGACAGGCAGCGCTCCGCGACCCGCAGCAGCAACAGCGCCGTCAGTGTGACCGACTTCCTGGCGCCCGAGACGATCCTGCAGTCGGACGCCAACACGCATACGCGCACGCTGGAGTACCGGTCCTTCGGGGCGCCGTCGAACGAGCAACTGATGAAATCCTTCGCGCCCGTCACGCTGGGCACGGATACCTGGCAAAGCCAGGTCGGCGTCGAGTTCGTGCGCGACACCCTGGGTTTCGCCAGCTCGCTGACCTCGGGCCGCAAGGGCGTGCAGGCGCCGAATGTCGATGTGGTCCAGCACCGCTATCGACTGGATGGCCGCCGCCTGTTGGTCGACGAATTCCTGCCCGAGCTGGGCGCGGCTGCCCCGAATGGCTACAACATCGGCTATTGCCGGGATGCCGCGGGGAACATGACCGGGAAGTCGCTGCGAAGTACTTGCGTCACCGCAGCCAGCGCCAACTGGGTGCGCCAGACTTTCGACGAAAGGAACCGATTGACCCTGGTCGACTTCGTCGATCCGAACACGCCGGACACTGCCATCGAATACGACAAGAACGACCAGATCAGGCGCACCACCAAGGGCAGCGTGGTCATCGACATCGTGCGCAACGAAATGGGCGCTCCCCGGTTCGTCACGCACACCGTCGAAGGCAAGGTTTTCCGCATGGAGTACCGCTACAACACCTCGAACCAATTGCGTTCGATCGTCTATCCGTCCGGCAAGGAGTACGAACTGCAGCCGGACGCGTTCGGGCGCGCGACGCGGATCGGCAGTGTGGTCACCGACATCGACTACCACCAGAGCGGCATGGTCAAGAAGGTGACGTACGGCAATGGCGTGATCCAGAACTGGTCTCCGACCAATGAACTGCAGATCGACACCATCACCGCACAGCGCGCCGGGTCTGCAGCCATCCTGAACCTGGACTACGCCTACGATTTGGTCGGCAACACGACGGGCGTGCTGGACAGCCTGCGCGCCGACTCCATGGCGCTGGGCTACGACGAGCTCGATCGCGTCAAGTGGACGCAATACGCATCCGGCGGCCAGATTCCGCGGCGCTACGATGCCGTCGGCAACGTCACCCACGACGAAGGGCTGTCCTTCTTCTATGACCGCAGCACGGCTAGCACTCACGGGAGTAATCGGTTGACCGGATCGGCGGGCATCCCCGGGCGCGGAACGCTCAGCTACGACCCCTATGGAAACATGACGTCGGATGGGGCGCGCACCTTGGAGTTTGGCGCCGACGGCACCCTGCGCCGTTCCACGCAGCCGGTCGTCCGCCAGTTCAGCTACGACGGCAACGACCGGGTCGTCGTCCAGTCGGAAGCGGACGGTACGCGCCGCTACCGCGTCTACGCCGGCGAAAACGTGGTCATGGAGTACGATCCGCAGAGCCGACGGATCTTGGAGCATCTGTATCTGGGCAGCCTGCTGGTTGGTACCCGCGTCGTCGACAATCCGAACCCGCCGTTCTGAGCCGGGTGTTTGCAGGCGCTCGCCCGCCGGGCGGCGCTCCCTTCTCGATTGGTTGTCTTGTTCGGCCGCATTGCGGTTAGGCTCGAACGGTTCCGCAGCCGAGCGCTTCCCATGACCCAGCCCGCCTCCGCCTATTTCCTCGTCGACGCCAAGCAACGTTCGGTGCGCACCACGCTGTCGATCACGGTCGACAACGAGGTCGGTGCGCTGGCGCGGGTGGTCGGGCTGTTTTCCGGCCGCGGCTACAACATCGAGTCGCTGACGGTCGCCGAGACCGACCACCAGCGGCACACCTCGCGGATCACGATCGTGACCAGCGGCACCGCCGACGTGATCGACCAGATCAAGGCCCAGCTCGGGCGGCTGGTGCCGGTGCACCGGGTGGTCGACCTCGCCGTCGACAAGCCGGGCCTGGAGCGGGAGATGGCGCTGGTCAAGATCGCTGCGACCGGCGAGCAGCGCGCCGAAGCGCTGCGCCTGGCCGAAGTCTTCCGCGCGCGAGTCATCGACATCTCGCCGCAGAGCTTCGTGTTCGAGCTGACCGGCACACCGGTCAAGATCGACGCCTTCGTCGAGATGATGATCCCGATCGGCCTCGTCGAACTCTCGCGCACCGGCGTGGTCGCGATCGGACGCGGCGCCGAGGCGACCTGAGCCGGGGCTGCGGCCCGAGAGCCGGGGGAAAGGAAAAGCTAAGCGAGGTGGCATGCGGCCCGCCATCCGCGTCTTCCCGCCGCTCACGTGCTTGCGAGCTTCCCTTTTCCTTTTCCCTTTTTCCCGCTACTACTCGAACCCGTTCGCGAACACACCATCCGCCGACTGCACTTCGTAGCAGCCGAGGTCCGCGCCGTTGGCCGGGCGCGGGCGACCGAGGATGTCGTCCGGCGGCACGTCGGCGCCCGCGGTCGCCGCGCCGATCAGCGCGCTGCCGGCCGCGGGGCGCGCGTACGCTTCCACGAGCGCCACGAAGGCATCGCGGATGCGCGCGTGGCCGCCGTTGAACTGGTTCTGCGCCGGATTCCACCACGGCGTCGGGACGGTCGCGGGATCGGGCAGCAGTGGATCGGCGGTCACGCGGGTGGCATCGCCGCTGATGTTCAGCATGTCGCCGGGATCGTGCGGCAAAGCACTGCCAGCGTTCCAGTAAGCATTGCGGACCAGGGTCGAGGGGCGCACGGTGGACAGGTCCGCCGGCAGGGTGTCGGAAAAATCGGTCATCGTGCCCGCGCCATCGGCGAAGGCGTTGTGGGCGAAGCGGATCGCCTCGATCGGCGGGTTGTCGCCCTCGCGGTTGATGCGCGTCGCGTAGGCATTCGCCGGCAGGTTGCCGAGCACCGTGTTGTGGCGGAACACGAGGTCGCGGCTGCCCTTGACGCCGAGCGGCGAGCGCATCGTGTTGGCGGCGTTGCCGAGCAGCAGGTTGTTCTCGGCGCGGCTGTCGAAGACCTCGAAGTTCGCGGTGCCGTCCTCGCCGAACAGGAGGAAGCCGCTACCGGTGCTGCCCTGCCAGTTCAGGAAGACGTTGCGGCGGATCACCACGTTGCGGGCGCCGAGGTATTCGTCGTCGCCGCCGTTGGAGTCCTTGACGACCACGTAGCTCGAGGTGTCGTTCGCGTTCGGCCGGCCGCTCGCCGCGAAGTCGTTGAAGAAGACGTTGTCCTCGACGATCACGTCGTCGACCGAATTGATGTCGATGTGCTCGTCCGAGCCGCTCTGGTTGTAGAACAGGTTGCCGACGACGCGGATCTGGCTGGCGCCGTTGTTGATCTTCAGGATGTCGTTGTTGAAGCTGTCGTGCAGGATGTTGTCGCGCAGCGTGATGCGGCTGGTCTGGGTCGCGAACCCGTCCTGGATCTGCACGACGAGCGCGGCCGCCCCCGCGCCGCTGTGGGCGATGTCGAAGCCCTCGATCGTGATTCCCTGGATGTCGGCGTTGTCGTTGTAAATGGTCAGCACCGCCTCGGCCGCGCGCAAGCGTGCCTGGTAGGGCAGTTCCGAGCGCACGCTCACGCCGACTGGGAAGTTGCCGCGGATGCGGATGCGACCGGTGTACTGGCCGGGACGAACCAGGATCGTGCTCTGGTCGGGCACGCGGTCGAGCGCGTAGGTGATCGTCGCCCACGGCGCGGCGAGTGTGCCGCCGGCCGGCGTGTCGACGCCGGTGGTGGCGACGTAGAAGGTCTGCTGGGCGCCGATGGGGCCGGCAAACAGCAGTATCGGCAAGATCCACCAGCGCGCCATTTCGGATTCCTCCATTGCATGCATTGTGCGGACATCACGAGGCGGTGTCCGTGCATACGTCGCACGGTGTATCCACCCGACAACTTCGGCGTGCGGGCCGACCGAGGACATTCCACGCCATCGTCCTGGGTCGCCACTCGCCGTCGCGACAGCATCCGCTCGCTGTCCGGTGCGCCGCTGATTTCTCGAACCTGTGCAAGGCCAAGGCCGGGACGGCCGCGAGGGACGCTGCCACGAGAATCCGTCAGGACTCGCCGTGGGCGCGACGACCGGAAGCGCCGTTGCCGGGACGCGCTTCGGGTCGATGGTCCAGGCCAGGCGATGCGGCGTCGATGGCGTCTCAGAACCCGTATCGCAGGAACCCTCCGTCCACCGCCACGCATTCGCCGGTGATGTAGCTGGCCGCCGGCAGGCACAGAAAGGCGACCGCGGCAGCCACTTCCTCGGGCTCACCGACGCGGCCGAGCGGGGTGCGCGCGAGCACCTCCTCGACATAGGCGGCGTCGGCCAACGCGCCCCGCGTGCGTTGCGTGCGGATGTACCAGGGCGCCACCGCATTGACGCGGATGCCGTCGACGGCCCATTCGCAGGCGAGGTTGCGGGTCAGTTGCGCGAGCGCGGCCTTGGTCAGACCGTAGGGCGATCCGGTGCGCACGTGGGTGAGTCCCGAGACCGACGCGACGTTGACGATCGCGGTCGCCGCATGCCGCAGCAGCAAGGGATGCGCGAGGCGGCTGATCGCGAAGGCACTCATCACGTTCAGCTCGAACAGCGCGCGCACTTCGTCCTCGCCGTAGGCCAGGGTCGATTTCGGTGTGTTGCCGCCGACGTTGTTGACGATCAGATGCAGCTCGGCGCCGAGATCGGCGATCCAGTCGAAGACTTCCAGGCGCTGTTCGGGATCGGCGAGATCGGCGGCCACCGCGCGTATCTCGCGCGCGGGAAACTCATCCTCCAATTCCTGGCGCACCGCTTCCAGGTGCTCCGGATCGCGCGCCACCAGCAACGCATCGGCGCCGAGCAGCAGCAGTTCGCGCGCGCACGCATGGCCGATGCCACGGCTGGCGCCGGTGATGAGCGCGGTGTGGCCATCCAGACGCCAGCGGGACAGCGGCATCGCGGGTCTCCGTCCTGTGTCGGGTTGCGCCGGAACGAATTGACGGCAGGCGCGTTCCGTTCCAGTGTCGCGAGCCCATTTTCGCGCAGCCACGCCGTGCGTCCAATCCTGATCCTGCTACCGCTCCTGCTGACCGCCTGCTCCCCATCGGACCGCATCGGTTGCCCCACCGATTTCTCCGCACTCGGCCGCGACGAGGGCGGTGCCGGCAAGCCGGCGAGCCTGCCGCGCGCCGACTGCGCTCCCAACGCGGACGAGCACGAACGCTACCTCGACGGCCGCACGCAGGGCCTTTCGCTCTACTGCAAGGCGCGACGCGGCTACCAACTGGGCCTTGAGGGAAAGCCCGCGAATCCCACCCTCTGCGGCGATGGCAACACCGAGTTCAAGCGTGGCCTCGAGGTGGGCACGCAATTGCGCACGCATCTCGCCAAGCGCGACGAGCTGAACGCGCAGGCTGCCGATGCCGAGCGCCTGGCCGCGAAGCTGCCGGCCGGCGTGCCCGAGCGCGCAAGCATCGAGCAGAAGGCCGCGAATGCGCGCTTCGAGGCGCGCGCGCACGAGAACGAAGTCGAGGCGCTGCGCGGGATCGTGGCGGTGGAAAAGTGGCGGTAGCTCGGTTCCCTCGCCCCGCTTGCGGGGGTGGAGCGGTGCGCTGGCGAGCGCAGCTCGCGCACCGCAGAACGCCGGGCGGCGGTGTCGGCCGGCCGGACAAGGGATGCCATCTTCACCCTTCCAGCTCCATCCACTTCGCGTACGCCGCCTCCAGCTCTGCCTGCACGCGCGCCAGTGCCTGCTGGTCGGCGACGATGACCACACCGTCTCGCTGGAAGAAGCCGGGCTGGTTCATCGCCTCGGTGCGCGACGCAACCTCGCCTTCCAGCGCCTCGATGCGCGCCGGCAGCAGCTCCAGTTCGCGCTGGTCCTTGTAGCTGAGTTTGCGGCGGACCGGCACGGAAGGCGGTGCCGCGGGAGCGGCGCCCTCCAGGGGTGGTGTCGCCTTGGAGGGCGCCGCTCCCGCGGCGCCGCTCTTCGAACCCACGACGGGCACCACCCGCTGGCGCTCCCAGTCGCTGTACCCGCCGACGTACTCACCGATGCGGCCATCGCCTTCGAGCACCAGGGTGCTGGTGACGACCGCGTCGAGGAAGGCACGGTCATGGCTGACCAGCAGCACCGTGCCGCCGTAGTTCGCGAGCTGCTCTTCCAGCAGTTCCAGGGTCTCGATGTCGAGATCGTTGGTCGGCTCGTCCAGCACCAGCAGGTTCGACGGCCGCGCGAACAGTCGCGCCAGCAGCAGGCGGTTGCGCTCACCGCCGGACAGGCGCGTGATCGGTGCGCGTGCGCGTTCGGGACTGAACAGGAAGTCCTGCAGATAGCCGAGCACGTGCACGCGGCGTCCGCCGATGTCGAGGAACTCCTGGCCCTCGGCAACATTGTCGAGCGCGTTCCAGTCCTCGCGCAGGATCGCGCGGTACTGGTCAAAGTAGGCGATCTCGACGCCGGCGCCGCGCTCGACCTCGCCGCCGTCGGGCGCGAGTTCGCCCAGCAGCAGGCGCAGCAGGGTGGTCTTGCCGACGCCGTTCGGGCCGATCAGGCCGACCCGGTCGCCGCGCTGGATGGTGGTTGAGAAATCGCGCACCAGCACGCGTCCGGCGACCGCGTAGTCCACGTGCCGCGCACGCAGCACACGCTTGCCGGAAGCGCCGGACTCGGCCACTTCCAGCTTCGCGACACCCTGCTGCTCGCGGCGTACCGCGCGTTCGCGACGCATCGCCTTGAGCGCACGCACACGACCCTCGTTGCGGGTGCGCCGGGCCTCGATGCCCTGGCGGATCCAGATCTCCTCGAGCGCCAGCTTCTTGTCGAACAGCGCGCGCTCCTGCGTCTCGGCATGCGCGCGCTCGGCCTTGCGGCGCAGGTAGTTCGGGTAGTCGCCGGGCCAACTGGTGAGCGCACCGCGGTCGATCTCGACGATCCGGGTGGCGAGCGCCTGCAGGAAGGCGCGGTCGTGGGTCACGAACAGCAGCGCGCCGGCGAACTCGCGCAGGAAGGACTCGAGCGCGGTGATCGCCTCGATGTCGAGGTGGTTGGTCGGCTCGTCCAGCAGCAGCAGGTCGGGTTGCAACAGCAGCGCCTGAGCGAGCAGCACGCGCCGCTTCATGCCGCCGGACAGGCTCGCGAAATCGATGTCCTCGGGCAGCCCGAGCCGGGCCACCGCCTGGGTCGCCCGCTTCTCCAGCGTCCACGCGCCGGCGGCGTCGATCGCCTCGTGCAATCGCGCCAGCAGCGCGGTGTCGACCACCTCGGCGTGGCTGGCGTGGTGGTAGTCGGCCAGCAGTCGCCCAGCCTCGCCGGCGCCCAGCGCGACCACGTCGTAAACGCTGCCACCGAGCTCGCGCGGCACCTCCTGCGGCATGCGCGCCACGCGCACGCCCTCGCTGCGCACGATGCGGCCGTCGTCGGGGACGATCTCGCCGGCGATCAGCCGCAGCAGCGTCGACTTGCCCTCGCCATTGCGTCCGAGCACGGCGATGCGCTCGCCGGGCTCGATGGCGAGGTCGACGCCGCCCAGCAGCGGCGGGCCGCCAACGGCGTAGTGGACACGGTTGAGGGTGAGCAGGGGCATTCGGAAGGCTGGAAAAAGGAAAAGGGAAAATGGAAAAAGGAAGAGCGCGCCAAGCAACGCCCGAACTCAGCGACGGCTGCAGCGTTCCCACCTCGCTGCGGATCGCCAGCTCTTGATGTCCCCTTTTCCATTTTCCCTTTTCCTTTTTCCTGCTACTCGACCAGCAACCTCGGCGCCTTGTCGATATCGCTCGACAACCCGCTCAGGAGATTCAGGTCGCGGATCGCGTTTTCGGCGTGAGCCATGGTGTCGGCGACGCTGTCGACCTGGGTGGAGATGAAGTCCGGATTCTGATTGTTCACGCTCATCTCGCTGAGCGCGAGGATCTTGGCCTCGATGCGCTCCAGTTCGAGGTCGATGAACTGGTTGTTGGTCTCGGCCGACTTCAGGTTGTCCAGCCGCATCGTGGTGGTCGCGATGGCGTCGGTCAACGAGCGCTTGATGCGTTCGTCGCTGTCGGCGCCGAGCGCCGCAAGACGCTTTTCCAGATCCATCGACTGCGCCTCGAGCGCGTTGCGGTCGGTCTGTTCGAGAAATTTCCACAAGCCCTGCTGCGCGTACAGCAAGCGCAGGAAGACCCACAGCAACTGGTCTAGTCCGCCGCCACGCAACTGGTCGGCCTGCGGCGCCTCGGGCGCGCCGGCGGCGACGCCGCGGGCGATCCGGCGCAGGCGCAGGCAGCGGTCGCGCAAATCCTTGAAACGGTTGGCCGGCCCGGGCCCGAGTTCGTTCAGCATGCGCGTCAACAGGGTCTGTGGATCCTCCTCGCGCTGCTCCCACTCGGGCGAGCGCCCGAGCAGTTTCGCGTCCACCGAGCGCCGGAACTTCGGGAAAGACACCAAACCAGTCAGATACAGCAACTCGGCCGCCGCCACCAGCGACAGGACTGCACCGGTCGCCGGTGCGAGCACCGCGAAGGTGGTGCCGGCGAACAGGCCGAGCAGGTTCCAGCGCCAGGTGAAGGCGGCTTTCAGGTAATCGCCCATGCCGGGCGCGCGCGGTGAAGGCGAGGCAGGTATCTGGGGACGCATGGGGCGGGAGTATGCCGCCGGTTCCAGGTTCTTGGTTGCTGCTTGTCGATGGTCGGGAACCGTCCGCAAGCCGACCGGCTGTGGCCAGCAACCCGCTTGTCCCCACGCAAACCCACCAACCGGTCGGCCCCTATGATCGCGATGATCGCCAGGAGCCGCACATGCCCACCGTCCACCTTCCGACCATCGACGCGGCCGTCGCCTTCGTGCGCGAGCGCGTCGGCAAGCACTGGATCGCCGCGGCTCCGCTCGGTCTGGGCAAGCCGAACGCGCTGATCAACGCGCTCTACCGCAAGGCGAAAACGGACGATTCGATCAGCCTGAAACTGATGACCGCGCTGTCGCTGCAACGGCCGGATCCGGCGGGCAACCTGGAACGGCGCTTCCTCGGCCCCTTCGCGAAACGCTGGTGGGGCGAGGACTACCCCGACCTCGATTATGTGGCCGACGTGCGCGCCGGCACGGTGCCCGCCAACATCGAGATCCGCGAGTTCTACCTGCAATCGGGCTCGATGCTCGGCAAGCCGCTGGCGCAACGAAACTACACCTCGGTCAACTACACCCATGTGGCGCGCGACGTCGCCGCCACCGGCGTCAACCTCGCGCTGCAGATGATCGCGAAACGCCGGACCGCGGACGGCGTGCAGTACAGCCTGTCGTGCAACACCGACACCACCGCCGACCTGAAGGAGCGGGTCGAGGCCGAAGGACGGCGGCTGACGATCATCGGTGTGGTCCATCCGGACCTGCCCTTCGTCGGCAACGACGCGATCGTCGACGCCGGCTTTTTCGACGCGATCATCGACGGACCCGGCCTCGATCACCGCCTGTTCGGCCTGCCCAGGCAGCCGGTCGAAGACGCCGAATACGTACTCGGCCTGCGCGCCAGCGGCCTGGTCAAGGACGGCGGCACGCTGCAGATCGGCATCGGCGCGCTCTCCGACGCGATCGTCTACGCGCTGAAACTGCGCTGCGCCGACAACGCGAGTTACCGGACAGCGCTGGAACCGCTGCTGGAACCGCAAGAGCGTCTGCTGGTGCAGCGCGTGGGCGGCATGGAAGCGCTGCGAACAGGCCTGTACGGGGCCAGCGAGATGGTCATGGACGGCTTCATGGAACTGCATCGCGCCGGCATTCTGAAGCGCCGCGTCTACGACCACCTGCCGCTGCAGCAACTGCTGAACCGCGCCCAGATCGGCAGCACGCTGCGTGCGGACGATGTCGACCTGCTGGTCGAGTCCGGTGTGTATCCGCGGCCGCTGGATGCCGACGCGGTGGCGCTGTTGATGTCCTTCGGGCTGTTGCCCGCGGGCAGCGCGATGGCCGACCGCGACACCCTGCTGCTGCCCGATGGCGGCCGCATCGACGCGATGCTGCGGCCCGGGCCGGATCGCGCCGCGCTGGCGCGCGTCATCGACGGTGTACCGCTGCGCAACGGCCGCTACCTGCACGGCGCCTTCTACCTCGGGTCGCACGCACTCTACGACTGGATCCGCGGCCTCGAAGGTGCGGACTTCGAGGGCTTCTCGATGACCCGGGTCTCGCACATCAACGAGTTGTACGGCGGTCAGGAGGCGCTGCACCTCGCGCAGCGCCACGAAGCGCGCTTCTTCAACACCTGCATGATGCAGACTCTGCTCGGGGCCGCGGTCTCGGACGCGCTCGATTCCGGACAAGTGGTCAGCGGTGTCGGCGGCCAGTACAACTTCGTCGCGATGGGCCACGCGGTACCGAGCGGGCGCTCGGTGCTGATGCTGCGCGCCACCCGCGAGAGCGCCGGCCAGGTCGCGTCGAACATCGTCTGGAACTACGGACACACGACGATCCCGCGCCATTTGCGCGATCTCGTCGTCACCGAATACGGGATCGCCGACCTGCGTGGGCAGAGCGACGAGGAGTGCATCAAGCGCATGCTCGGCATCGCCGACGCGCGCTTCCAGGAGGAACTCGCGGCACGCGCACGCAGTGCCGGCAAGCTCGACCCAGCCTGGCGCATCCCCGAACGCTGGCGCCGCAACACGCCGGACACGATCCGCGCGGCGCTCGCCGAAGCCCGCCGTCGCGGACTGTTCCCGCTGTTTCCCTTTGGTTCCGATTTCGACGCCACCGAGGAGCGCATCGTGCGCGCGCTGCGCTGGCTCAAGGGCAACACCGTGCGCATCGGCGACCGCCTGCGCGCGATCGTCTCTGCGCTCGGTGCGAATGCCGGCGCGGACGAGGCGCCGTACCTGGAGCGTCTGGGCTACACCCGGCCGCAGAACTTCCACGAACGGCTGTATGCGCGCCTGGTGACGCTGGCGCTGCGGCGGACCGCCTGAGGCTCCGGATCGGCGAGTTCAACGCAGAGACGCGGAGAACGCGGAGAACGCGGAGAACGCGGAGAACGCGGAGAACGCGGAGCAAAGCGATCGCAGGAATGCTTTCCCTGCGTCCAATGTGCCTGCGCGTTTGATGGCTGACTCGCCAAAAACAGAGGGGCGCCCTCGCGGGCGCCCCTGCAATGACCACGCTGGAAGCGATCAGCGCGCGGCGTTGCTGTTCATGGTCGCGTTGCGGCTGGCGTTCAAGTACTGCGCCGGATCACGCATGCCACTGGTGTGGCACTGGCCAGTGACGTGACCCCGGTTGACCGCGCCGGAGAGCTGGCCCTTGGCCTGCTCGGTGGTACCGTCTTCCGGATCGGAGAGCACCAGGTCCGTGGCGAACTGGCAGTAGTCGTTGGTGTACCAGTTGGTGGTCTTGAAGCTGGTCGTGTAGTAATTGACCTTGGCGCGAGCGGAGCTCGGAATGCCGGCCAGCCAGGCGGAGGCGCCGCTGTAGGTGAGGTCGTTGTTCGTGCTGCAACCGACGCCGAACCAGGAGCCGAGCGTGGCCAGAATGCCGGCCAGGTTGGTGCCCTGATAAGGCGTACCGACCGACTGGATCAGGCGCGCGCCGGTGGCGTTGTCGAGGCCGCTCCAGTAATAGGTGTACAGATGCAGCGAGGCGGCGCCGCCCTGGCTGTGGGCGACCACGCCGAAGCTGTTCCAGGTGGCGCCGAAGCTCTGGATCAGCCGCGCAAACTGGTCGTGCGAGCGGTTCTGGTTGACGTCGAGGAAGGTCGAGGCAGTGCTGAACTGCGACGCCGGCCAGACACCGCCGGAACAGTAGCCGTGTACCAGCAGCAAACGCTTGCCGGTGCCCTTCTCGCCGCGCACAAGGCTGGCCGGACGCGGACCCATGGTCATCGCCTCGTCAACGACGATCTCGCCCGGCTTCGCCTTGCTGACCGGCAGCGCCGGCACGCTCATCGGCAGGCGCTGCGCGCTCGCCAGGGTGACGAAGCTGTCCGGATCCTCCAGGCGCAGGTTGCGCAGCTCGAAGGGAGCGCGCGCATCAGCCAGCGCGACCCAGCGCGTATCCAGACCGAAGCCCACCTTGCCGGCGCTGGGCGTGACCATGCCGCCGACCCAGGCGACCGGCACCGCATTGCCCTGAGCGTCGCTGCCCCAGACTTCGGCATAGCCGCGGTAGTGACGACCCGCTTTCTCGGCCGCAACCGGCACGTTCAACATCAGGCGTTCGCCCTCCACCACACTGGCGGCAGCCTTGGTGCCCGCCAGTTGCAGCGAGGGCTCGAGGATCGGCAACGGGTGCTCGGCGCTGCGCACCAGCGGGCGGTCGGCGGCATTGCGACCGCGAACCGTGACCTGCGCGAGGTACTGGCCGGCCTTGTCGGCGAGGAAATCGCCGCCGAAGATGCCGTCGTCGGCAGCGCCGTCGGCGTGCATTCCGTCGTCGAACATCGGCAATTCCTGCGATTCGCCGTTCGGGCGAGTCACGCGCAGCGTCGCCGACGTGGCGCGCGCGACCTTGGCAGCGCCGGTCTGGCTGTCGTCGTAGAGGCTGGCAACGAAACCGATGCGCTCGCCGACCAGTTGCTTGGTGTGCGTCTGGTAGGACACCAGTTGCACCTCCGACTGGCCTTCCAGCAACACGAAGCCGTGCGGCGAAGCGCCGGCCGCAGCCGACAGCTTCAGCGACCACTCGCCGGCCTCGACGCCTTCGAGTGCGTAGTACTCGGTGGGCACGCTGGCGCTGCCGGTGCCGAACTCCATCAGGCGGTTGTCGCTGGCGAGCGAACGCGCGGCCTTCTCGCTGCGGCCGCCCGGCGAGCGCAGGCTGGCGTTCCAGCCGAGCTGGTCACCGCTGAACAGAAGGAAGCGCACGCTGTCGCTCTCCACCGGCAGCCTCACCTCGCCGGCCAGACCACCGGATTTCTCGCTGTTCATCGTCACCGGCAGCAGCGCGCTCTTCGAGTGGATCGCGGCATCCGCCGGATTGGCCGGCTGCATGGACGCGAACTCGGACGGCGCGCCGGCGAGTTGCTTGGCAACAATGCCGTCGGCATGCGCGAGCGGGGATGCGACGACGAGCGCGGTGGCGATCGACAGGGTCAGGCGCTTGCTCTTCACGATTTCCTCCCAGATACGTGAATGGCGGTCGCTGTGGCGTCCGCTGGTGATGAAACTTCAGGATCCGTCCGGTGCCCCGGTGCCAATCGCACCGCCCCAACACCATACGTTCGGGTATGGTGCTCCCGGACGACAGGCAAACGCAAGCGCCGAAGTGGCGCGAAATGTCACGCGTCCACGGGTGGCGGTCCGGCGAGGCTCGGTGAACGGGTGGTCGGTTGCGGGTTCCCGGCAGACTCCGGCAAGCGCAGGGGAACTGCGAACGAGGGTTCGTAGCCGACAACCCGTTTGGCGCCGCCTATGCTCCGCGGTCCGGAATCCACGCACCGCAGGTCCATGCAGCTCATCGACATCGGCGCCAACCTCGCGCACGAATCCTTCGCGCACGATCTGTCGAACGTGCTCGACCACGCGCGCGCGGTCGGGATCGGCGCGATCGTGGTCACCGGCGCGAGCGAGCAGGGCAGTGTCGATGCGCATGCGCTGGCGCAGCGCTGGCCGAAGTTCCTGTACGCGACCGCCGGCGTGCATCCGCACCACGCCGCCGACTACACGGCGGAGACCCACGCGATCCTGGGCGCGCTGCACCGCCAGGCCGACGTGGTCGCGGTCGGCGAGTGCGGGCTCGACTATTTCCGCGACCTTTCGCCGCGACCCACGCAGCAATGGTGCTTCGAGCAGCAACTGGAGCTGGCGCTCGCCTGCGGCAAGCCGCTGTTCCTGCACCAGCGCGACGCGCACGACGATTTCCTCGCGATCCTGCGCCAGGTGCGCGATCGCCTCGGCGCCTGCGTGGTGCACTGCTTCACCGCCGATCGCCGCGAGCTCTACCAGTGCCTGGACCTCGATTGTCACATCGGCATCACCGGCTGGATCTGCGACGAGCGTCGCGGCGCGCACCTGATTCCGTTGGTGAAGGACATTCCGGCCGACCGGCTGATGATCGAGACCGACGCGCCCTATCTGCTGCCGCGCACCATCCAACCGAAGCCGAAGACCCATCGCAACGAACCCAGATACTTGCCTTGGGTGCTGCGGACCGTCGCCGCGGCGCGCGGCGAGCCTCCGGAACAACTGGCCGCGAGCAGCACTGCGACCGCGCGCGCCTTCTTCGGCCTGCACGGAGAGCACTTGGGGAGACACCCGCCCGCGGAGCCGCAACGATCCGTCCGAACCTGCGTGTAGACGCGCTGCGGCGGCGTATGCCGATGACGCGCGCGCAGCGCGGGCGATCGCGATTGCCTATGCTGACCGAATCCCGCCGCGAAAGCCGCCATGTCCACGCCCGCATCACCGTCCGCCATTGCCACAGTGCGCCTGCCGATCCACACCGAGACCCACGCCGGTCTGGGGGAGGCCGGCGGCATGCTCGGTTTTGACGGCGGCGAGCTGACGGTCGAATTCCAGACCCGCGACGCCTTGTTCGGACTCCTGCGCGGTCCACCGAAGGCACTGCGCGTGCCGCTGCACGCGATCGAGAGCGTGCGCTGCGGCGCGGGCTGGTTCTGGTTGATGCCGTGGATCGAGGTCACGCTGAACGACTTCCGGCTGCTGACCGAATTGCCCGGCGCCGAAGGCGGCCGCTGGCGCGCGCGCGTGCGCTTCGCCGATCGCGCCGCGCTGCGCCGCTTCGCGCAGGCGCTCGGCTTCGCCCGCGCCGAATCGCTGCACACGCGGCTCACCGAGGGCCTGCCGCAGCGGACGGACGACGCCCCGCCGGTCGCGCCGCCGATCGCCCCGCCACTCCCGCCGCCCGCGGCGCGCCGGCGCGAACGCGAGTAGCCGGTCGACGATGTCCTGGATGGATTTCTGGCGCCGCAAGCCAGCGCCCACACCAGCGGCGACGATCGCACCCGCCGCCAACGACGACGCGGCTGTGCGCGAGATCGCGGCTGGCAACACCGCCGAGGACCGCGGCGAGCTCGCGCTCGCGCGGGCGCACTATGCGCGCGCACTGGAGCTGGCGCCCGCGCTGCCGCGCGTGCACCTCAACCTCGGCAACCTGTGCCTGCTCGAGGGCGATGCCGGAGCCGCGATCGCCGCCTATCGGCGAGCGCTCGATCTGGATCCTGCCCACGCCGGCGCCTGGTTCAACCTCGGCAACGTGCACTTCCGGCGTCGCGAGCACGAAGCGGCGATCGCCGCCTTCGAACGCTGCCTCGCGCTGACGCCGGCCCACGACGATGCCGAACTCGCGCTGGCGTTGGCACTCACCGACGCCGGCCACCCCGAACAGGCCGACGGCGTTTACCGTCGCCTGCTGGAGCGCCGCCCGGACTTCGTCGGCGCGCGCGCGAATCACGCGCAACTGCTGGCCCGGCAGCGCGACTACCTGGCGGCGGCGGCGCAATGGTCGCGCGTGCTGGCACAGCAACCCGACTATCCCTGCGCACCGGGGCACGCCTGCGCGGCGCGCGCCTACGCCTGCGACTGGGAGGGACTCGCGCCGGCGGTCGCCGCGCTCGAGCGCAGCGCGATCGCCGGGCAGCCGGTGGCGCTGCCCTTCCACCTGGCCATCCTCGGCAGCTCGCGCACGGCGCAACTGGCAGCCGCCCGCCGCTACACCGCCGACCGCTTCCCGCCAGGGGCGCCGCCGAGTGCGCGTGCACGCACCCCCGGGCGCCTGCGCCTGGCCTATGTGTCCGCCGACTTCCACCAGCACGCCACCGCCGCGCTGACCGCGCGCCTGTTCGAACTGCACGACCGCGCACGCTTCGAGGTGCACGCCTGGTCCTTCGGCCGCGACGACGGCAGCCCGATGCGCCGGCGCCTGGAAGCCGCCTTCGAGCATTTCCATGAGGTGCGCGGATGGTCCGACGAGGCGATCGCACGCGCGATCCACGCCTCCGGCTGCGACATCGCGATCGACCTCAAGGGCTATACCGCCGACGCGCGCCCGGCGATCTTCAGCGCGCACCCGGCACCGCTGCAGGTGGCGTGGCTGGGCTTTCCGGGCACCAGCGGCAATCCCGCTTTCGACTACCTGATCGCCGATCGGCAACTGATCGCAGCAGAAGAAACCGACGACTACAGCGAGCGCATCGTCTGGCTGCCCGACAGTTACCAGGCCAACGACGATCGCCGCGCGATCGCCGCGACCGCCCCCGGTCGCGCAGCCCTCGGCCTGCCGGAACGGTGCTTCGTCTGGTGCTGCTTCAACAACAACTTCAAGATCGTGCCGGCGGTCTTCGACGTCTGGATGCGGCTGCTGCTGGCGGTGCCGGACAGCGTGCTGTGGCTGCTGGCGGACAATCCGCAGGCGCAGGCCGCCCTCGAGAAGGAAGCGCGCGCGCGCGGCGTGGACCCGGCCCGTCTGGTGTTCGCGCCGCGCGCGGACCTGCCCGAGCACCTCGCGCGCCAGGCCTGCGCCGACCTCTTCCTCGACACCCTGCCCTGCAATGCGCACACCACCGCGAGCGATGCCCTGTGGGCAGGACTGCCTGTGCTGACCTGCCGCGGCGAGAGCTTCGCCGGGCGCGTCGGCGCCAGTCTGCTGCATGCCGCGGGCCTGCCGGAACTGGTCACGCATTCGCTCGCCGAGTACGAGGCCCTGGCACTCGCGCTCGCGCGCGATCCGCAGCGGCTGCAGGCGCTGCGCGCGCGGCTGGGCAGAGGCAACGCCGGTTTGCCCTTGTTCGACAGCGCGCGCTTCTGCCGACACCTGGAAACGGGCTTCGCGCAGATGGTCGAGCGCCACCGATCCGGGCTGGCACCCGCCTCCTTCGACGTCGTTGCCGATGGTGCGTGCCGATTCCCCCGCAGCGTGGAATAGTGACGGCATGCGACTGTCGGGGAAATCCATGTTTTCGTGGTTCGATGCGGGCGAGGCGAAGAAGTTCGGCAAGGAACTTGCCGAACTGATCGTCGAGCGCAGTCAGGGCGCGGACAAGCGCAAGGAGAAGAAGGCCGCGCTCGGCGCCGAGAAGCTGGCGCGCGACGTGAGCATGCGCATCAATGCTTTCCGCGGCGGTCACAGGCTCAACGTCTACAAGAAGGCGCAGCTCGGCAACGAGCTGAAGTGGGGCCTGCAGCAAGGCGGGATCGCGCAGGACCAGATCGACGGCTGGACCACCTTCGTGCTGTCGAGGCTGTAGCGTCTCAGCCCGACCTCCGCTCGGGCGGCTGCCACAGTTCGATGCGGTTGCGCTCCGGATCCATGACCCAACCGAAGCGTCCGAACTCCGAGGACTCGACCTTCTCGTCGACCTCGCAACCTTCCGCGCGCAGTGCGGTGAGCACGGCGTCGAGGTCGTCCACGCGGTAGTTGACCATGAAGGGCGCCGGGCTCGGGTCGAAATAGCGCGAGTCGGCCGGGAAGATGCTCCACACGGTAACGCCTTCGGGTTCGGGGCGCTCGGGCGTGTGCCAACGGAAACTGGCGCCGCCCCAGTCCTGGATGTCGATACCGAGGTGCCTGCGGTACCAGGTCTTCAAGGTTTCGGGATCGCGGGCCTTGATGAAGATGCCGCCGATGCCGGTCACGCGCTGCATGTCGTTGCTCCGCTGCTCGCCGCCGGGCGATGATGCGCCGCGACGCCACTTCCAGGAATCGCCCATGCGACCGCTGTCCGGCTGCTGCCTGCTGATCGCCTCCGCCTGCGCGCTGGCGCAGGATGCGCCGCCGACCCCGCCGCCGATGAGCGCGGCCGAGTGCGAGGTCTGGTCGCGCGAGCGCAGCTTCGCGGCGAGCGTCGAAGCGCACGACGGCGACGCCTTCCGCGCCCACATCCATCCGGATGCGGCTTTCATCGAGAGCAAGGCGCAAATCGTGCGCGGGCGCGAAGCGATCGCGCAGAGTTGGGCCGGCATCCTCGCCGGCGAGGAGATCGTGCTGCGCTGGCATCCGGAGCGGGTGACGATCGCCGGCGACGGCGGGGTCGCCTCCTCCCGCGGTCCCTACTGGGTCCTGAATCCGAAGCTCGAACAGGAACCGCGCTGGCTGATCGGCGAGTTCAGCTCGATCTGGGTCAGGGGCAAGGACGGGCGCTGGCTGGTGCTGATGGACGGCGTCGGCGGCAACCAGACGCGCCAGGCCAGCGAGGAAGACGTCAACCGGCTGAAATCGACGCTCAAGGCGACTTGTCCCTGAGGGTGCGCACCCACCGGGCTGTAGGCGCGCCCGGCACATGCGTCGTGCGGGTTCAGGCTGGAACGGGTGGGGAGGAGCGCCGATGCATGTGAAAGGGACCGGCGACGAGCGCGCGGCGGCGCCGCGGCCCGTGGCTCCCGATCGCTGGGCGCCCGCCGCTCTGGTTTGACTGCTGCGGGCAAGCGGGCCCAGGCTCCGTCGCGCCCACCTGTGGAGCCCGAGATGTCCGTTCTCGAACGCCCTGCGACCCTGCCCGGCCTGCGGCTTGCGCTCCACGGCGCCGGCCTGCTCGCCTTCGACGCGGTCGCTGCGACCACCAGGATCGTCGAGGCGATGCACGCGACGATCGCCGCGCACGCGCTGCCGCTGGGGCGGGGCCGCGAACGCGTCGGCGGCATCGGCGGTCTCGTCTATCGCAGCATTCACGGCATCAACGAACTGCTGCGGCGCGGCAGTGACCATGCGCTCGGCCTGCTCGCCGACGGCTCCGAAACGGCGGGCGCCGACCCGCGCATCGAGGCCGCGCGCGCCGCGCTCAACGGCGTGCTCGGCGACCACCTCGAACGCAGCGGCAACCCGCTCGCGCTGCCGATGCGATTGCGCCGCGACGGGATCGCGCTGCAGGTCGAGCGCGCGGCGCTGGCGGCGGCGCTGCCGCAGGCCGGCGGGCGCCTGCTGGTGCTGGTGCACGGCCTGTGCATGAACGACCGCCAGTGGCTGCGCGCGGGCCACGACCACGGCGCGATGCTCGAGCGCGAGCATGGCTACACCGCGCTGCGGCTGTACTACAACAGCGGCCGCCACATCTCGCACAACGGCCGCGAGTTCTCGGCGCTGCTCGAAGACCTGCTCGCACAGTGGCCAGTGCCCGTGCGCGAACTGGTGCTGCTCGGGCACAGCATGGGCGGCCTCGTCGCGCGCAGCGCGGTGCACCAGGGACTGGCCGCCGGTCGGCGCTGGTGCGAGCGGCTGGGCGCGCTGGTCTGTCTGGGCAGCCCGCACCACGGCGCCAGCGCCGAGCGCATCGGCAGCCATGTGCACCAGGCGATCGGCCTGTCGCCCTACAGCGCGCCGATCGCGCGCCTCGGCGCGCTGCGCTCGGAAGGCATCACCGACCTGCGCCACGGCAACCTGCTCGAAGCGGACTGGCAGGGCCGCGACCGCTTCGCCGGCGGCGACCACCGGATTCCGCTGC